>NZ_JBFPKP010000037.1:0-40840 GCF_040948855.1 Paraburkholderia sp. BR10882
GCGTCTGCACTCGACGTTGAACTACGTCAGTCCGATGCAATTTGAACAAAACTGGCACGCCGCCCAGCGAAAGCAAGCGGCATAATAAACGCTCGGTTAGCGGATACGAAATTCGCGGGCAACGTCAGGTCGCTCAAGAACGTGCGTCAACTCATCACCAGCATCGAGCGATATATCGAGCAGTACAACCGACACGGCCGGCCGTTCGTATGGACCGCGACCGCCGATTCAATTCTCCAGAAAGTGGCTCGGCTATGCAAACTTATTTCTGGGACAGAACACTAACGCTTGACGAATGACATAGGGGCACCCCCCGGGTTGCATACCCCATGCCGCCCGGCAGGCGGGGAAAGAAGTTGTCCATGTCGTCAACCGCGACCGACCCGGTGACTTTGGTGCCCGCCAGTTTCTGCTCCATCACAAGCTACCGCGCCTCGTAGACGGGCAGCGTCGGAGAATTTACGGTCATCAGCACGACTGTTGGCCGGCACGATCCACGCATGCGATCCGCAAACGAGCGAGGAAGCAGGCAAGCCCATGCAGAGGAAAGGCGCGCCGATCGACGATCGCAAGTGCCGCGCCCGGGAAGCGTCACTCGCGTACCAGCGCCAGGCGTCGAAGCCTCGAGTCGCGAGTCAACGTCTCGAAGCTCGTCGTTGCGTGAATACACGCAGCAGGTACTGGCGATCGCGCTCTTCGTCGCTCTCGTTGCGCCAGTGAGGAACCGGATATCGCGGCGGCTGCGCGGACAATGCCGGCGTCCAATCATCCTCGGCGCGCTGCCGCCACTCTTGAAGAGCCTGATCGAGTTGCGCGCCATCGTTCTGGTACCACGCCTGCACGACGGCATCGCCCAGTATGCTTCGCCGCAAGCGTTCGCGCTGCTGACCACCAGACCGCAACGCGTTCGATATCGACTGCCGATGCATCCGTCGCGCCGGCAAGATGTTGAACGGAGAGCAACTCGTCGTGCACTTTCATGTAAGTCTGATAACGTTCGACGATCTGCACCGCTTCGCCGTACGCCGGCGACAGCAGTTCGCTTTTCAGCCACGCACGTAACTGATCGGCACGATCGGCGTCAGTCTTCTCCAGCAGAAAGACATTGATCCGGTCTAGCAGCGCGGCATTCACGATCAGTTCGTGGTTTTTCCGCGACGGCGAGCCCCGAATCGTCACGTCCGACGCTCGGTGCGGAGCCGAACGAGTCAGCCGGCCCGAACGCGGCGGCGGCCGGGCGCGTCTCGCTCACCGGACTAGCAACGGCGTGCTCCGGATTGGACTGCAGAATCCGGAGCACGCCGGCTATCAGACAGACGACCGCGACGGCCATGATGCAAAAGTGCCGCATGTAACGGCGTTCTTGTTCGATATGGCTATGAAGCTGCATGGATATCCTGTTTTTCCATGTGCGCGGACCGCTGAACGGTTCCGTCGCATGGGGGCTCAGCGGCTTGGCGGTATCAGAACGAGCAGCTCGGCACCCTTCCCATCGTCGTGAAGCTCGACGTGGTCACGCCAGTTCCGGAGGGCGTGACGTTCGAGCTATACAAGCCGACATTCGCATACTGGTCGCCACTTTGCGCGGCCGCATCCAGGCTGACGTTGGCCAGCCAGGCATTGACCGGGTAGTCCGAATTGCGCCCGTCTATCTTCGTGTAGGCGCCTGACAGCGATTCGGTCGCATACGCGCCGTTCACGACGATGTTCGAGAGCGACGGGCTGCCGCCTGCAGTGCAGGTGTTGTAGTTGGTGTCCATGACGATCAGATGCTTCACGTTGATCATGCAGGTGTTGACGTAGCTCACCTGGCTCACCGTCAGCGCGCACGGGCCGGTCTTCACGTTGATGCCGTTGGCGTCGGTCGACGGCGTGCCGTTCAGATCCCGTACACGTAGTTGTTCTGAAAGAGGATGTTCGACACAGTATTCTTGTCGATGCCGCCTACCGAAAGGCCGTGCGTGCCATGCAGCCGAGTATTGGCAACGGTGACGTTCGAGATGTTGCTGGAGTTGGCCTTGATCGCGATGCCGTCGTCGCCGGCCTCGATGTCGGAGTTGATCACCGATGCGTTGGTGAGGCTATCGATATCGATGCCGTCGGCGTTCTTGCGCGTCGCGGGCGTACGGATGGACACGCCCCACGCGGTGAAACCGTTGCCGCCTTCCACGTACAGATTCGGATGCGCGGCCTGCGCCAGCGTGACGTTGCAGACGATGAAGTTTGAAATCCTGCTTGCCTGCACCAGCCTCGGCGTCCCGGAGATGATGTCGCCGCGCCCGTCGACCGTTCCTGGCCCCAGCAGCGATGCATTGGTGCCCGAAAATTGCAACAGGTTGGCATTGCTCGCGTAGTTGTTGCCGAGCAGCGTCACGCCCGCGCTAATCGCGAGGCCCGCGCCATTGATCGTCAGGCTGCCCGTATAGAACGCATCGCTGGAACCCGATGGCGCAAGCATCACGCTTTGGCCGGTTCCCGCGCATTGATTCAGTGCATCCTGAATGCGGCTCGTGTCGTCGGTAGGCGGCGGCGACGACCGTTGCGAGCTGGAGAAATTCGCGTACAGCGTCTTGCAGACGCCGGGATAGGTCGGTTCGCTGACCGACCGGCTATCGCCGGTCGCCAGCGATTGCGCACCGGCGGAACCCGCGCTCAGAAAGATCGCGGCGATGGTCAAGCTGGCGTTATGTTTCATTTTCATTGAAACGGTCATCCATTTAACGAAAAGTTCACACCGACGAACGTTGGCGTTCAGGCTCACCTGCGACGGACACGAATCGTGGCGCGATGGTCTGCACTCGATGTCCCATCGCCGTAACCGGCGAGCTCAGTAACGTGCTCCACCACAAGCTTCCATCACAATGCGGCAACAGGGCAAGCAAACGACCGCTTCAAGGAGCTTGTTGCGGCTGACTCGCCAACTCAACACTGCTTCAGCAAGGCCTAGCACGGCTCTGTCAGGTTGACGCAGTAGCTGGGGTAGAATGACGCTGTTGGCGCCAATGTAAATCTATGGTCCCCTCCCTTTTTGCAACGCTGATTCTTGACGGCGTGATTGGCCTGCCTAAATGTATCCGGCGTCGTTTGAAGAAAGTGCTCCTCGCGCCACGATGAGAGTCGCGCCTGACAGTCCTTGAAACTGACTCGGCCTCGAAGGCCGATTTACATCACAGGTTGTCTGTCAGGCCGTTATGCCGTTCACGTCATCAATTCTCAGTCATCGCAAAACCAGATGGATACGTCGGTACAGCAGTAGACCAAACGTTCGGGGGCGCATTTCGCCTCATCCTGCCTTGAACGTCCTTTGATGCATCGCCAGTGCCCAGGCGGTGCGCGCCAGCTTGTTGGCCAGCGCACAGGCCACCACGTTGGAATGTCGACGCATGAGCGTTGAGTGCACTCTGCCAGCCGTCCGGTCTGCCGGTCCAGCCGCTGCATGTAGGCTCGGGCACACTGCACCAACAAGCGCCTGAGATTCTTGTCCCCGCGCTTGCTGATGCCTAGACTAGGCCACATACCAGCGCACGCCATCAGGATCACATCAAGCGGGTAATGCAGGCGTTGAGCACGCGGGCCACGGTCGGATTCAGAGTCCGCTGGTTCTCGGCATTGTGATGCCTCTAGGTTTGAGCCGCGATTCGGTCGAAACGAGGTCTGAAATTATCGGGCCCTCCTGTGCGAAAATTGCCCACGCCGTTCCGTAACCCGCCCTTGCAGAGCGGTTGCAGCTTTGTGTTCCGCCGGCAATCCGGGAACATTTTCCGTCCGTTGAATCAAGCCGTCGATTTCCGTATTCATCGACAACAGCGGTTGATCGATTTGCGCCCAGGCTTGCGGCGGGCAGCTTTGACGCGATGTGCGAAGCCCACGCCGAATTTGTCGCACCAGCGGCGGATCGTCTCGTAACTGACAACGACACCGCGCTCGATGTGGCACGAATGCGACCGGCGCGTTGGCCTCGATCGACGCGGCACTTCGATCTAGCCCCTCGACAATCTGGACGACTTTACCAAGATCGATTGCGGAAAGTGTCACGTGGCCCGACGGGTTAGCGGTATAGTAATTTGCGTAGGGTGCGACAATCGATATGGACAAATCGCTCCCGCTCGTCGCCGGATTTTTGACGAGTTCGCCGAGGAACCCGTAGTCCCATCCCGCGCCCGGCTCCAGTTCCTCGCTTCCAACCAAATGACTCGCTCGCGAGCGCAACTCGTATGCATTTTCTAGATTCGCCATTAGAAAAGCATCAAAGCCAACGACGTCGATCTTTTCTTCTCCAAATACCTGCTGCATCGCATTGGGCACGTCGACGTTATAAAGTGTATGTTGAGTTTCTTCATCGAGCGACACGGATCGCATCGGAGCCGACGACTTTCGGTTCGCGCGCCACCCCGCTCCGTGATTCCAAACAACCACCATATAGTGCTTCGCAGGATGGTATTGCTTTCCCCATGCGAGGAATTCACGAAATGCATCGAAGTCGCCCATGTCCGCATTCCGCACTAGCTGTGCTGGGTCCTGTACTGCGTTCGCCGCATCCGGAGTCATGCCTTTCTCGAAAAAAAGCGCTTCACGTCGCCCCAGCTACCGGGTTCATCGAGATCGCCGATTCGTCCGAACTCGACGGCAATGGCCACCTCGTCTGTACTTCCCGCGTTCGCGATCTGCCTCCAGGTTTGCAGAGCAAACGGTTCGAGATTATTCTTCCCGTTCATGAAAATCAACACGCTCCACTCCGGCAACGGCGCGGGGGCAGCCATGGCTGCAGCGGCTGAGGTCACCGTCATCGACAGTAGCAACACAAACGAGGCGATTGATAGAAAAAATCTTTTCATTAGAATGCGCGGGGAACCCCGGCCTTCATGCCGGGGAGGATAGCTCTCCGTGGGCAGCATGGCCTTCGCCCGCCTCTCCTTTCGATAACGCTATCATTGTGTAGCCCTAACGATCGCTACGTTGAACGAGTTGGCCGTGGCGATGTGCAACGCCTTGCACATCGCTGCCTGCTGCCGCACCCACTAATTTCTCTCTTGGCCCGCATTTTTTGTGCCAAGTATGCATGAGGCGGCAAATCCCGCGTCAGTTCGGTATTCCAACGAGTCTTCCGAAGCGGCAGCTTTAATGTTCTCAACGTCGCATTTGCGACAAATGCAACAGATCACCGCATGCGTGTAGGCGTCCAGCCAAGGATATCGTCAGCCTGCCACTGTGAATCCGAGACAGCCTGCCCATTGTCGCGCGACTGTCAGCGAGGTACAGGGCACCCGCTCGCGACCCTACAGCGTACGGGTCTGGGGTTCCGGTGCAAAGTAAGCGGCTCAGCTGGGCCGTTTGTCCATGTAGGCGCGCGGATGGCGCTGTCACGTTAAGGTATACGAGACGCAAAAGCGCACAGGAGGTAGGTTTGCTCAGAAATTGGACGGACCCTGGGGTGAGCCCAGTGAAGCGATGCCACCCGGCAAAGCGTGCGGCGAGCTGTTTGCGATAGAGTGAGGCACGCAGTAAATGTCGCTTGAGCGCGAAGTGCTGGCGAATCGGTCCGAAGCTCGATAAGAATGCTTGTGTGCGACCAGGATCGCGGAAACCACGCATCCGGCGTTCGCGCTCACGCGTAGGTTGATGGCTGTTTTCGGCACGGTTGTTCACCCGGGCACTGGCTTTGACGAAGACGTGTTTGATGTTTGCCAGTTCGGGAATTTCGGCCTTCGGCCGGATAGCTGCGCAATTGATCGGTGACAATCCTTCGTGGCGCGTCGGCACAGGCGGCCAGCAGGCGGTTGAAGAAGCGCTTTGCTGCGGCCTTATCGCGATGTTCTGCAGCAGGATGTCGAGTTCGGCGCCGTGCTGGTTCGACTGCCCGCCAGAGCAGATAAGGCTCACCGCGCAACGTAACGAAGACTTCGTCCAGATGCCGTGTGCGCCCAGGCTTGCCGCGCAGCTCACTGCATGGCTTGGTCTGACGCCATCCGAACATTCCTCGGGCCAGAGACGCAGGCTGGGCAGCATCACAAAGGCGGGCAACGGCCATGCGCGTCACCTGCTGGTTGAAGCGGCATGGTCGTACCGTCACCCGGCCAAGGTAAGCCCCGTCATCCAGCGACGCCATGAAGGACTGCCCAAGGCCATCATCGATCGCGCGTGGGATGCACTGCTGCGGCTGTGCAAGCGGTATCGCAGGCTGGTCGTACGTGGCAAGCATTCCAACGTCGCGGTGACCGCGGTCGCCCGGGAGCTAGCCGCATTCGTGTGGGATATTGCGCGCATGACCTCACTCCCGACCGAGCCTCAATCGAGCACGCATTGATAATGGCACCCATCGCACATTCAACGGAGGAACAACAGTCTGCTGAGGACGGCGCAGCACGGTCCGTGAACAATCCGCCAAGATACTACGAGACAGCCTCCAGGCCAGACTCTCGGACATAGAGCGCGGCAGGTTCACACGACGGCACCCTGTAATGTGGTAGCCAGCCCACGGATATCAGCCGGATCCACCGTCGACGTTACAGGCTGCGCCGCCCCCAGCAGATTCACCGAAAAGCAAAAGGACACTCACAACGGAGGCTTGCGTACTTGACTGCGAAAGTCATATCAGCATCTAGTCGTGCGTCATGAGTTGGTGTCAGAAAAGGAACAGGTGCGGATTCGGCTTAAACCGGAACTCCAGGCCAGTGACCTTTCGGCCGCCCTGCTTGGTTGGCTTCCACTCGATAAGCAGGCCATCCTTGCCGGTCAGCTCGTCGACGGCGACGTCGATTATGCGTCGTCGCACCTGGCCAAAGTCTTTGACACAACTCGGGGGCGCATCCATCGCATGACAAAAGTCGTCGAAGCTAATACGGACCAGGCCAGTGTCCCGATATTGGGCGAACATCTCCATCAGGCGCCACGAGTAGACGGACCGCAGCGCGGCGGTATGCTTGAGCTTGTAGGTTGTGAATTCCGTGCGCAGGCCCAACAGGAATGGCGCGACCTCAGGCGAAAAATTGACGTCGACCCAGCCCTCGCCTTCGTGATACGTATTTCCGGAGACCCACCGGTATTTGCGCTCTTTTTTTTTCGCCGCAGCGTGTCTGTTCTACGGTACGAATGTACTTGTTAAAGATCGACTCTGCGGCCTCCCGAAGCTGCACGTAAGCCGTCGGCTGGTCGACGGCAAAGGCCGCTGCGTATTCCTGCGCGGACAGTTTTACCCGCCACCCCTCGTTTGGTCCCAAGGCAGCCGCCAGCTTGCGCAGTTCGACCGAATCGCTTTGAGCGATCGCGGCCGATATCAGCCGCTTCTCGATCAGTTTGAGGCCTTGGGCGGCACGCGTGAGGGCATTGCTCATGTTAACGTACCGCTCGGAGAGCGCGCTATCGTGCATTTCCCGTACTTTCATTCTGACGCTTCCTAACTTGACCTAGCCGGATTCGACGATGACAGAAAGCCCACATTCTGTCACCATTAAATTTCGTCAGAAACGGGGATGGCGGGAACCCGTCAGAACTATCCTCTGCTAGTGGGAAAACGTCAGAATAGATGCCTGTGGACAACAGTGGGAATTCGCCCGACTAAGTGGGCAAACGTCATTTTTCCGTGGGGAAAAGTCAGACGAATGCGCCGCAAACCCATTCCTAGCAACGCTTTCACGAGTATACAAACCCCTACAAAACTATTTACAAACCCTAGCCCCGCGTTTCACGTCTTTGCTCACGATTACGCCCCATCATTTTAGCTGCGCCCTAGTCCTAGTGTTTCGTCCCAGAAATAACTACAAGGGCTTCCCCATTGAGCGCAAGCACCCTACGTGGCTTTCTGTTCCTATCAGCCTTGCCGGCGTCGTGTGAGAAGGTGAAGGACTGCGGTACTACAACCGCTCATGTCGGACGCCTTGGTCCGGACCCTGATGAAAGACGCGCGCGGGAGCCTCATTCTTTGCCCGGAAATGGATATTCCAGTCATTTCTTCAGGTACGTCCCGCGCGGGTCCAACCCGCTTCACATCACCGCTGGCAGTGCAAAGTGATCTTCTATCCGATCGTGACCATGATCAATTTGAGATGGCAATTTGTCGGCGCGGTAGCTTCACGCGGTGAGCGGTTCATGCTTGAAATCGTCGCCGAACTTCAGGATTGCCCAAGCCATCCTCGCATTCTTGGCCGCGATCGCGACAGCCGTACGCCAGTAGCCGCGACGTTCCATGAGACTTCGAACCCAGCGGCTGAATCGATCCTGCTTCTCTCCAAGGCTGGCGATGACGGAGCGCGCGCCATTTACCAGCAGGCCACGCAGGTAAGCATCGCCTGCCTTCGTAATACTACCAAGCCGCGACTTGCCACCGCTGCTGTACTGGCCGGGCGTCAGTCCGAGCCACGCTGCTACTTGCCGACCGTTCCTGAAGTCATGTCCGGCACCAAGGCTCGCAAGTAATGCGCTGGCTGAGGTCGGCCCGATTCCACGCAATCGCATCATCCGCCGGCTGCGCTCATCATGCCGCGCAATTTCGCTGATTGCCCGGTCGTATTCGACGAGCCTATTCTCGATGCTGTCGGCATGCGCGAGCAGATCGCTGATGCAGCGTCGCGCCCATCCCGGCAATGCATCCATGTTAGGCGCAACCTCTCTTCTCAAACGCTCCGGACTCTGCGGAAGGACGACGCCGAATTCGGCAAGCAGGCCACGGATCCGGTTATAGGCCGCCGTCCGTTCCTCGACGAATCCTTGCCGGGTGCGGTGAAGGCAAAGCGTTGCCTGCTGATGTTCATCCTTAAGCGGCACGAAACGCATGCTTGGACGCGTCACCGCCTCGCAGATGGCCGCCGCGTCTGCAGCATCGTTCTTGCCGCGCTTCCCGGACATACGATAGGGCGCAACAAGCTTGGGCGCCATCAGCTTGACGGTATGTCCGTGCCGCTGGAAGACACGACCCCAGTGATGCGCCCCGGAGCACGCTTCCATGCCAATCAGGCACGGCGGCAATTGTGCGATCAACGTCACCAACTGATTGCGCGAGACCCGGGGCTTGATCAACACCATCTTGCCAGCCCCATCCACACCGTGAAGGGCGAAGATATTCTTGGCGAGATCGATTCCGAGAGTAACAATAGACATGACTTCCCCTCCGGTCGGTGATGATGAACGCTCGAAACTTCATCATGGCACGTTGATGCCGATTCGCGGCTTCCGCCGCAGCCTCGGGACGGGGAAGTCCCTTCTATGAGCATCCGTTTGTCAAGCTGCTGAGCAGATTGACAAACGGTCCGGCCTCCAATGTTTGGAATTGCATATCATGTGGGTAACGAGTTATCGATGGTAGAGCAAGCTAACCGTGCATGACGAATCTGAGGCTGATCAATCGCGCTCGTGAGACCTTAGTCTGCACTCACCTTCTATCCGCTGGCCCGCTGTGTGACCAGCCTCATCCTGCATGCGCGCTTCGCCCAGATCTCTCCGGGGCACGCGTCCCATCTTTCAATCGGTTACCCACAGATAACCAGGGACTTCCACGGACGCGTACACTTCAGATCCTTTATGCTGGCGTAGCCGGCTAACCAGTTACTGCGTTTCGTCTAATGTGTGCGAGCTATGCCGACTTGAGCTGGGCACCTTCTGGCAGGACGCCGTCCTTCAGATAACGCCACAGGGCAATCGCGAGTCGGCGCGCGACTGCTACGATCGCAACCCGCCGAATTCGGCGACTCGAGGACATAGCCTGCGTTCGCTGATAAAACCAATTGGTGAGCGCACTGTCGGGTTGATATCGCAACCACGACCACGCTATCTCGATCAGTAACGCGCGCACCCGTCGATTACCCTGTTTGCTGATTCCCTGATCTACCTGACTGTCGCCACTATCGTACGGTTGTGGCACAAGGCCCACGCAGGCGCCGACTTGGCGACGATTATCGAAGGATCTCCAGAACAGTTCGAGCGCGAGTCGTTGGGCACCGACCCGGCCAATGCCCTTGAGGTTGGTGAGATGTTCTACGCGGCTGGATGCTGCCGCAGGCAAACTGCCATGTAACGCGGTCTCAAGGGCTGCAAATTGCCGCTCGACGAATGCTAGGCGCTCGCACTCACGCAATAGCCGTTGGCTCAGTTCTGGCGGCAGAGGTGTGCCGTCGTGGCACCGCACCTCATTTCCAGCGAGCCGGCTGACGAAGCCCTTGTGCTCGACGTTCTCCCAGCAGCCGAGTGTGGCCAGCAGTTTGCGCATGCGATCGCGGTGTTGTAGCACCTCTTTTTGCAACTGGGCCCTGTCACGCATCAGATGACGGGACGCTTCGTCTTGGGGCGACGGTACTCGAACTACGCGCATGCGGTCGCGCTCGCCGCGCAGCCATGCGCGCAAGTTGATCACCAGCTTGATTGCATCGAGCCGGTCGGTCTTCGCGCGCCTCTTATGGCGCTCAACAGGGATGCTCGCGGGATCGACCACATAACATTCGATCCCGCGAGCCCGCAGCGTGCGATAGATCCAGAACGCATCCGGGCGGGCTTCATAGCTGACGACGACGCGCGCATCCGGCGCCAGAATCCACTTGGCTTTATGCCGCTCGATGAGGTCCAGCACGGCCTGCAGCCGCCCCGCAGCGTCACGGTCCGTCGCAGTATGCACAGCTGGTCGGCTACGCTGCCCGTCGTTTAGCGCCACCTTCCATTTGGCCGCGGCAAGCTCGAGCGACACCGCAAGCACGATTGGGTCTGTAACCATTGTGTATGCTGGTTCTGCGTGCATGATTCTCTCCTATGAGCCTGGGTCGACGCACAGATTTTAGGCGCCGACTAGGTCGTCGAGGCAGCCATGCTTCATAGGATCTTTCATTCTTTGCATTGAATTGCGTTGCTCAATGAGCAAGTGATGTTGAGTGGAGGCGATCATGGGGCGCAAGGGAATCGAGGGCTCTGTCAGGTTGACGCACGAGCGGGGGTAGAATGAAGCGATGAAGAAAAGAAAGTCGCTTTATCACGGTCACCGCATCCCTGCCATCGTCATCAGCTGCGCGGTTCGCTGGTATTTCCGGTTCTAGCCTGAGCCTGCGCGATACGGAGGAGTTGTTGCTCGATCGTGGTGTCGTCGTCAAGTACGAAACAGTCCGTTGCTGGTGCGACAAGTTTCGCCCAGCGCGCAAAGACGGCGCGGCGCAAGCGGGGCAACACATGGCATCTGGATGAGATGTTCGTGACGCTGCGCGGGGAGCCGTATCTGCTGTGGCGCGCGGTCGATGAGCATGGCACTGAACTCGACGTTCTGGTGCAAAAACGACGCGACAAGGCCGCAGCCAAGCGCTTTTTCCGGCGGGTGCTGCGATCAAACCCGGTGCCGCGCAGGATCGTCACTGACCAGCTACGCAGCTATCCGGCAGCGAAGTCCGAGATTCCAGAGCTCGCTCACGTGAAGCACGTTTTCGTCAAGGCGGCTGCACGCGTGAATAACCGCGCCGAGAATAGCCACCAGCCGACCCGCAGACGCGAACGCCAGATGCTCGGCCTTCGCGATGCGCGTCGCGCTCAGGCGTTTCTCTCACGGTTCGGCCCGATCCGGCAGCACTTTGCTTTACCCAGACATCGAATGAAAGCGGCAAGTCACCGTGCCGCACTCCAGGAACGCTTCGCCACATGGTAGGTTGGACTGGAACTGCCTCAATCGGTAAGGCTATTTAATAAGGATAACTACCGTTAGCGGTACGCGTGCAGTCTACGTTCGCCAACTTGACAAAGCCTCCATCCGGGCTGTTGCGCGTAAACGTCAGACGCTACGCAGTCACCGGATATATGCAACAACGCCGTCGTGTATGCTGGTTCTGCGTGCATGATTCTCTCCTATGAGCCTGAGTCGACGCACCGATTTTAGGCGTCGACCAGGTCGGTCGAGACAGCCATGCTTCATAGGATCTTTCATTCTCTAGGATTTGTTAGCGCTCTAAAAAAAGATCATCTCGCGAATGCATCAATAATGGTTGATCTGATGAGCGTTTCAAACGATGAATATTCTCTGAATCATCCGAAACGCTAACGCCTTTGAGATTCTGAAATTCCTCGTTGCTCTTACCTGGATACCTGAATATTTTACCATCGTACGTGGCCTGGCGTTCCAAAATAATGTCATCGATCTTTTTTTTCGACAAAAACCCTTCTATTAATTCGTCAAGTGTAAACGATTTCGCCTTCTCCAGAGGATGCAAACCCTGATTGACGCGAATATGCAAATGGAGGGTGGTCGTGCAGTCTGGATAGGGGAAATGGAAATATAAATCAACATCATCATTCTCGTTAACGCCGTATTGTGCTTGCAAATGATGGCGCACCTTCCGTCTGAGACTTTCGAGTAAGGGGACGTGACTTTTATCAAGGTCTAACATACTGGCCAGATACTCTCCGTCCTTCCTCAATTCGCCTATGCTTCTAGGTTCGCTATTCAACGACGGATTTTCCAAGAAATCTGCATCTTGCCCACCTTTGGCGTAGATAGTTTGCAGCTTCCTCAACATAGGATTGTCAACGCGATTATCAGACAATTCTTCCAGCAACTGAAGGGATTCACCTCGTAGGCAGTTTAAATGGGGGTGAATGAACCAACCGCCCAGCATAACAGATTCATTCATCAATTTTTGTGCGCGTGGACTTTTAAGCGCCTGAAAGGTCGGGTCATAAGTTGCGTTATGTACAATTAGGAAACGTTCATCTTTAAAATATGGGTAAAGATGTGGTGTCGTTGATATTTGCTTTAGATGAGGATTGGCAGTGTTAAGGCTAAGCAAGTCGTAGAGGAAGGGCGGCACGCCGTGTACCATATTGTATTTTTTACGGAGACTGTCTAGTCCCTCCTGAGTAAAGGAAAATGAGGTGCCTCGTGAGCGTTGGAAGAGAGAAGCATACTTATGAGGAACGCGGTAAAAGTGGCCGTTCCTACCTTGTACATAAAGTGCGTCTTTCTGCTCGACAAATACTCTGTTTTCTCCCGTGTACAGCGAGACATCAGATTCGACTCTTATTCTAGCATCACGCCGGGGCGGTAACCCTGAGTGAGGGGAGCAAGTCATGAACTCGCAAGCCTCTGATGTCGATGGCCTGTTTCCTAACTCCTCGGTGGTGTCCGGTCCAGGTTTCTTTTCGAATGAGCAATCCAATTCAGATTCAGAATAAAATCTGCGGCCCTTACCAATGCTCGAGAGGTCCATTCCCGTTTTCTCCCTTGTTAGACGCTAGTGCCATGAGTTAGCAGTTCGTTGCTTATTGATCATCTTGATCCGAGGCAGTGAAATATTGCGTGAAAAGCCGCAAGGACTCGAGTGTCTTCACGATGACCGCGTCAACACGCGCATCATCAATCGTCCTCTAGTATTCTGTCCCGGAAAGAATTTTGCGCAGCCGAGCCACTTTCTGGAGAATTGAATCGACGGTCGCGGTCCATACGAACGGCCGGCCGTGTCCAAACCAGCGTTCAACCTTATTCAGCCAGCTTGAGTAGGTCGGCGTGCAGTGCATGTGGTAGCGCGTATGCCTGGTCACCCACGCCCTGACCTTGGGATGCGGGTGTGTCGCATAGTTGTCGTCGATCAGATGCACATCGAGATCGGCAGGCACCGCCTGATCCACATGCCTGAGAAACGCCAGGAATTCCTGATGTCGGTGGCGCGGCTTACATTGCGCAATGACTTCACCCATTGCCGTATTGAGCGCGGCGAACAGAGTGGAAATGGCGTTCCGGACGTAATCATGCGTCACTCCCTCGAGATAGCCCAGCCCCATTGGCAACATCGGCTGCGTACGCTCCAGCGCCTGGCACTGGCTCTTCTCGTCGACGCACAGCACCAGGGCATTGGTCGGTGGGTTCAGGTACAGCCGGACAATATCGCGTACCTTCTCTACGAAGTAGGGATCATTAGACAGCTTGAAGCTTTTTGACCGATGAGGCTGTACACCGAACAACGACAGATATCGGGCCACCGAACTCTTCGAAATCCCTGTCTGTGCAGCAGCGGAGCGCACGCTCCAGTGCGTTGCCCCGTCCGGCTTCTCATGCAGTATCCTCGCCAGCAATTCCGTGACTGCTTCATCATCATGCGTGCGAGGCCGGCCTGGTCGGGCTTCATCATGCAGACCGGCAAGTCCATCGGCAACAAACCGCTTCTTCCAGTGCGTAATTGCTGGCGGTGTCACTTCGCATTGCGTTGGAATTTCTTGACTCGTATGACCGTCAGCGGCCATCAAGATAATCTTTGCACGGCGGACCAGAGAATGAGGCAGCGAACGCGAGCGGCTCATTGATAGCAATTGTTCTCGCTCCAGTTCCGACACGACAACCTCGATTCCTTTGCGTCGCATGATCGCCTCCTGCACACCGTGATTCGATCATAGAACAATCTGAATTTACGTAGAGTTTTTTCTGGGACGGAATACTAGAACACGTCGATATTCCGTACGATGACTCCGACCTGGTTTCTCGGACGGCTGTCACGCTGTCTTGCATAGGTCCAAGGCTGCGCAAGGTAGATGTCGTAAACAGCACGCGCATATTGCGCGCTCAACGCCTCCCTATGCGAATGATAGGCGCCTACAGCACGCCAATTGGTCCCAAACTTGTCGATACTCTCGCGAAGCAGAGATGCACCTACATTGGCATTTAGCTGAGGTTCGGTGAGCATTTTCACATCGATCATCCTCGCGCGCAGTCCGGCAATATGAATCGAATTGATCTGCATCAGGCCGATATCGACCGTGCGGTTGACGTTGCGGTGATAGGCGTGCGGGTTGAGGTGCGATTCGTAGTAGGCAATGGCCCGCAGCACATCCGCGTTGAGTCGATACTGATGCGCCGCGTTGTCGATAACATCCGCCCGGGAAGTGCCCGCCGCAAGCCCGAAACCTGCCAGTATTGCACAAAGGATGTGAGCCACTCCTACACCGATTGTAGAAAATATTTTCCGTTGCCGTATTAAATTCCGCATTATTGTTCCGTCGGATGAACATTCAGCAGCGCGGCGCTCCTTCACACGCATAGCGTCTCACGCAAAGCAAAACAAAACACGGCCCTCACATATACTGCCCCATAAGTACCGCCACGTCGCGAACAGTCTCCAAACGAGGCAGGATCGCCTCGTCGAGGGTGATGCCCCAGCGCTCTTCGAGCTTTATCGATAGTTCGATTATCTCCAGTGAATCCATTGCCAACTCGTCACGCAGGCGTAGATCCACACCGAGCCTCGCCTCCGGAATGCAAAGCAAGAGCAATCAGCTTCCGGGCATGCTCAATTGCTACCTGGTCCTCAGGAGTGTTATCGAGTTGCATGCCGTACTACTCCGCTGTGATCGAATCTGGCATGTTTGCGGTTGCTGTGTCCGCAACCCGTCTATCGTCCCAGGGCTGTCGGCGTAAGCCACTGTCCGCAATGCTTTGGCAATGCGCTGCAGTCCTTTCCACCTCATCGGGATCCCGAAGAACACCCCTGCGCTTTAGTTGTTCCTCAGCGCGCCTGGCGCCAGGTAATGTGACCCGGGGGGGGCTCCTGCCTATCGGGTATTGCGGACGTGTGCAACAGCCACCTCGAATCGGAAAGCAAGGCGTCGAGCAATGACGCGTCACGGCGCGAAGGGCGAAGGAGATCGTAGGCTGTTTGACGCAGCCCCGATAACCAGCTAAAACGACCGAATGCCTCCTTGGTTGTCGAGACTATCGGGTTAGGGCCAACGCGAATTTCTTTCCCGCAAGCGCCTTTTATCCACCGATCGGTTCCGGCGCAAACTAGCGACTGTGCTCTCCCGTTCTCGCACGAACCCACTGCCGACGCGCGCAACTCCTCTATTTCCGCTAGTGCCGGGCGGGGAACCCGATTGCCGGCCGCGATCTCAAAGGTATCATCCGCTTCTTGAACCCCGGGATGGCGGACTGGGGGCTCTTCGGTGCTAGTCGATGCTTCTCCAAACCCCGCCACAGCTGACGTCCCGCGCCCAACAGGAACGTGATGTCGCGGCTCGGCTCGACGAGGATTTCTGAGCAGTTGATCCAACTTTGTCTCATGACAGAGCGCTTGTGCCAGCGTTTGAATGGCGACTCCAGAATGTGTCGCATTTCGGGATGTACGTGCGGCATGCGCCGACATCCGCTGCTGCGCATACGCCGCGTCCCGATCCATGATCTCTCGCGAAGTAGCTAAGCCTTGTTCACCTAGGGCGAGATCGGTGGCCGGATATACAACGTTTTCGCGGAAATTCCTCACGATTCTTTCAGGTCCGATGCTCATTGTCAGCGACGCAAGCTTCTGGCGAAATTCATTGAATTTCAAGCTGCCCTCACTGCAGAACGGCCGAGCGCTCTTTCGATCCTTAACTGCAGTGGCGACGAACTTCACGAACGCTTGTTTCACCCCTTCGAAGTTCCGAATCTGCTCCGACGTTGCGGAGCCCAAGGTTGACTGATCGAGCGCATGGATGACGCGCGCGATATCATTTACGATGAAGCGATCCGCGTCTACGCTGGTGGCTAACAGCCGGTGAAAATCAATGCCCTTGCCGGCCGCGAGCCCTTCCAGATGCCCGAGAGCATCGTCAAGATTCCTGGTTGCGAAATTACGCTCATCCGCAGCGCTCGTTATTTCGTGCTGAACCGCGCCAAGTTTCGCCCCCTCTTCCGGGCCGCTCTTCCTCGACTCCGCATGGTCTACAGCTTCTGCAGTCTGTGCCGAGGTGCCAGCGCTTGCGTAGCCGTATGCCACCGCTTTAAGCATTGTGGTTCTCCTTCCCGCTTTCCAGGTAAAACCGTTCGCATCCTCGCAACAACGAACGACGACATCGCGAAGCGCACACGGTCGGAGAGAGTCAGATATTGAAATACGATCTTGCTGTTTCCAACGTCGCCGCAATCGACGAACTGAGAATTTTCGACATGCTGTCAAAATTCGAATTCTGGTGAGAATATTTTTCAGTCAGCACCTGAAGCGAGTTAAGCAGCTGATCTTTTATCGCTGTAAAGCCTGTCGACCATGCCTGGTATGCTGCGGCATTGACGCCGGGCGGCGTGCCGCCGCCGTTGCCGCCGAAGTCTCGGACGGAATCAATCAGCTTATTTAGCGTGCCTGTTTCGATAGACACCTTTCCCGAGTCATCCACGATGAACAATGGGGAGAGCTGTGTCTTCCATTCGTCAAGAGTCGGGGGGATTTTGACCGATAAGCCAGTATCGATTGGCCCCTCGAAATGAGGCGGAGTGCCTTCGGTATCAGGCGCAGTGCCGTCGATATCAAAGCCCTCAGAACCACCGCCCGTAGCGAGGAACCAGAAGGCGCGATCTTCGTTGCTAGGCGGATCGTTTTTGCTAGGCGGAGTGCTTTTGGTATAGCCTGGGTACTTCGAGAATATATCGTCAAAGGCAGTATATATCTTATCGATATCTATATATACGGAGATATTATTGTTTTTGTCCGTCGATGTATGTGTCCACCCTCCCAATTGTCCAAAAATATTGGTCGTGATCTCATCGAAAAATTTCGTCACGAATGCGACAATTGAAGAAAAGTCAGTAAGGGCACCCTCCCCGTTCTTGATGGCTTCCACCAGCGCATCGAAACGATGATTGCTCGGCATTCCTTGCGGTTCCGGTGATGCAGGCAAATCTGGCGCCACGCCTTTTTTCAAGACCTTCTTCGTGCCATCATCTGGTGCATCGTCGTGACCATTCAACGACGGAATCTCACTGGGCTGCGTGACTTCCAACCTATGCACACCACGCAGCGATCCTGGATTGAAATTTGCCACATTCATTACATAACCTTATCAGTCATTTGACGTCGTTGTCAAAACGATTGCGCATCGCACATCTTCACATGCAATCGATCCAAATATCGGCTTCGAGCGCTGCACCACCGGTTATCCATTGCCTCTTACAAATCGCTCTCGCGTTTCGGCTTTAGTCCCCGCTCTTTCCGGCGCATGCTGCTGTGCATCACATCTTCAAGCGCGGCAGCGCCCACCGCTCGTGCTCATACCGTCGATTGGCAAACTTGAATTGCAGCGCGCACGGCGGTGATTCTGCAGCTCGCGATCGCCATCTCAATCCGAAATGTGTGCACCTTCCATGCACACGGTCAAAAGAAAGCTTGCTGCCTTCCTTCGCTGCTTGCATGGGCCGTAAATCCCCTTTTTACGTATGCTGGCGGGCTGGCTACGTCGCGGCTGCAAGTCCGGCTCCCTCAGACCTTTATGGCTGACGCTACCTGGCTTGCGACTGTGGCGTTATCATTCGCCGTATTCATCGCGATCTCGAGGATCTTCTGCGTCATGTCTTGCATAGTTTGAGCGTTCTGGCGATGGGCATCAGAGACCGATTTCGCGACCGTCTCGTCATTGTCGGCGAATTTTTGCAGCGCAAGCTGATTGTGCACCATCGTACCGGTCACTCCATCGACCATGGTTTTTAAAACTCCGGCCGTCGCATCCAACACCGTTCCCTGCACACGCAAACGATCCCCCATCAGTTCGTTCGTCTGGTGGTTAATCCCGTGCATGTCGATACGGCATTCTCGCTCCGCGCGCTCTTGAGAAAGGACACTTGCGTATTCATCGTGAAGTTTCGTGCCCCCCTCGCCGCGGAGTATCGACGACTGCTCACGATCAAATCGCCGCAGCTCGGCCTGCGGCTTGAGCTCATTCTCGATCGAATCGGCCTTGATTTTCAGACCGGAAAACTGCCGTTGAGCACCCATTCCAACCAGCCCGCATTGCAGTACGCTGCCGGCGATGGCTCCGCGCAGCATCTCCATGCCTTGCGCTTTCGTGGCCTGCGCACTAGCCTCTGCGGCCGCGCGCATCTTAACCGCCATCTTGCCCTCCAGTTCTGTCTCGGCCCTCTTCGACATCTGCAGCGCATTCGCGACATCAATCATGGTCAGGAACGCCGTCTCAACGGCACTCTCGCCAAAGAGCGAGCCAACGCCGCAGAGCGAGCCCGTCGTGCCCGTTTCTCGCGATTCGTGCTTTACTGCGCCGTCCAACGGGAGTGATGTCAACTGCATAATCTTTGCCATGACGCCAGTCATACACGGGATGTTGCTCAGTTTGTGGCAATCTCCCATTTCCCGTTTGAGGCGTTCTACGATACGCGTCTGGAACTGCGGCGCATCGACCTGTACGCTCGGTTTCGAAAGTTTTACTGCATCGCCAGACGAGTCGGATGGAAGACTTTCTGTGTTCCACAATGCAGCGGGCTGCATCAAACCTCCATCGGCTGCTGTGCGGAATCGCGCCGCACTATGCTGGCTCTCGAGCATCACTACGGCGCCCGGGTCCTTCTGCAACAGTGCTGCGCGGTCCCGATCGTAGATTCCGTTGGGTTCATACTGCAAACTCGTGGTTCCCATGTGTTTCGCTCTATCGAAATAAGTATTTAGTCTAGTGTTCTGTCCCAGAAATAACTTTGCATAGCCGAGCCACTTTCTGGAGAATTGAATCGGCGGTCGCGGTCCATACGAACGGCCGGCCGTGTTGGTTGTACTGCTCGATATATCGCTCGATGCTGGTGATGAGTTGACGCACGTTCTTGAACGACCCTCGACGGATCGCCTGCTGTGTAATCAGGCCAAACCAGCGTTCAACCTGATTCAGCCAGCTTGAGTAAGTCGGCGTGAAGTGCATGTGGTAGCGCGTATGCCTGGCCAGCCACGCCCTGACCTTCGGATGCTTGTGTGTTGCATAGTTGTCGACGATCAGATGCACATCGAGATCGGCAGGCACTGCCTGGTCCACATGCCTGAGAAACGCCAGGAATTCCTGATGTCTGTGGCGCGGCTTACATTGCGCAATAACTTCACCCGTTGCCGTATTGAGCGCGGCGAACAGAGTGGTAGTGCCATGCCGGACGTAATCATGCGTTACCCCCTCGAGATAGCCCAGCCCCATCGGCAACATCGGCTGCGTACGCTCCAGCGCCTGGCACTGGCTCTTCTCGTCGACGCACAGCACCAGGGCATTGGTCGGCGGGCTCAGGTACAGCCCGACAATGTCGCGCACCTTCTCCACGAAGTAGGGATCATTAGACAGTTTGAAGCTTTTTGACCGATGAGGCTGTACACCGAACAACGACAGATATCGGGCCACCGAACTCTTCGAAATCCCTGTCTGCGCAGAAGCGGACCGCACGCTCCAATGCGTTGCCCCATCCGGCTTCTCATGCAGTATCCTCGCCAGGAGTTCCGCTACCGCTTCATCGTCATGCGTGCGAGGCCGGCCTGGACGGGCTTCATCATGCAGACCGGCAAGTCCATGGGCAACAAACCGCTTCTTCCAGTGCGTAATTGCCGGCGGTGTCACCTCGCACTGCGTTGCAATTTCTTGACTCGTATGACCGTCAGCGGCCATCAAAACAATCTTTGCACGGCGGACCAGAGAATGAGGCAGCGAACGCGAGCGGCTCATTGACAGCAATTGTTCTCGCTCCAGTTCCGACACGACAACCTCGATTCCTTTACGTCCCATGATCGCCTCCAACACGCCGTGAATTCGATCATAGAACAATCTGAATTTACGTAAAGTTATTTATGGGACAGGATACTAGCAGGCTGTTGAAATACACTTCGCTGATACGCGGCCCATCGTTCCAACGAGCCGCCGCGCGAGGTTGGTCCATGTCGATTTGATGCCGGATGTCCTTAACTCAGGTGGAACCAATGTCATCTTCTCACCGAATTTCGCTCCTACGCTGCTTTAGTGGCGAGCGTGCGCATGCGAGTCAAGTTGTAGGCCGCCTGAGTCAACAGGAAGAGTTGGTCAACCCGCTGCAGCCCTCGATACATCACCTGCCGAATCCTGCCGACCGTCTTGCTCCAGCCAAAGACCTGCTCGATGCATTTGCGCTTGCGCTGACTGATGGCGTAGCCGGGCCAGCGCGTTGTACGTCCGTCAATGGCCGAGCCGCCCGCACGGCCATCGTTTTGCGCCACATGCGGCGTCACGCCATTTGCGCGGCACGTTGCCACAAAGCCAGCCGTGTCGTAGTTTTTGTCAGCGCCGACCGTAATCGATGCATCGGCAAACTGCGCAGCGTCCACAAGCATCTCGGCCGCTGTGTCTCGCTCGGCTGTGCCGTTGGCCTGCGTTACCTGCGCGTTCACAACGAGGCCATGCCGGTTATCGGTCAGCACGTGCCCCATATAGCAAAGCATCGCGCCCGTGCCACGACTCTTGCGAAACAGCCGCGCCTGACTGTCCGTGCTGGACTCATGCGTGTCGTTGCTGCGCTTCTCGCCATGCCAGTTCTCGTGGGGGCCAGCACCTCCGTCAGGCGGCGTATCGTCGTCCGACTTTGCCTTGGGCACAAAGCTCTTGTGTCCTGCCCAGGCCTGAATGAGCGTGCCATCGACACTGAAATGCTCGCCCGAGAGGTAGTCACGCACGCGTGCCGTCTCGACCGTGTCGTTGAACAGGCTAACAATGACGTCGTGAACCAGCAGTCGGTCGCGGTTCTTGCTGAAGGTGGAGTGATCCCACACCGCATCGTCCATCGCCAGACCAACAAACCAGCGAAAGAGCATGTTGTAGGAGATTTGCTCCATCAGCATGCGTTCGCTGCGAATCGAATACAGCACTTGCAGCAGCAGCGCCCGAATCAGCTTCTCCGGCGCGATGCTCGGGCGACCGCCTTTCGCGTCGCTCTCGTACATACGCGAAAAGACCGTATCCATGCGTGCAAGCGCATCGTTCAACCACAGCCGAATCGGCCGCAACGGGTGATTGACTGGAACGAAGTCATCCAGCTTGGACATCGTGAACATCGACTCGGTATAGCCGTCCGCTCCGCGCATCGCTTCAGTCTCAGTGTTGTCCGAATCTTTGTTTCAACGTTTACCCCTCCCGCCCGGATGACGTATGCGGGAGGTATTTCAACAGCCTGCTAGACTGCGCGGGCGTTCCGCAGAATGACCACGCCATTCAGCATTTCCGCTTCGACCGTGTCAGAGATATTGTGGAAAATCTCGCTCAAGGTTCGGTTGTGCTGCGCGAATGCTTCCACTGCCCGATTCAACGCATCGTCGATGATCTTAAGATCGGAAAGGGCCTCCTTCACGGCGGCCAACGTAGTCTTGGCGCGTCGCTCATCGAGCCCTACCACGATGTTGCCTGCTGCCTGTACCAATTCGCATCCCATGTACAGACCGACCACGCTGCGATGGAGTCGAATCCCACCCAGCTTCTCCAGAGCGTTGTCGACAGTCCTTGTCACCATGCGGCCGAGCCTGGAGTCCATTAACCTCGCAAGCTGACTGGAGAGCAATCGGGTCACGCTCGAGACCGCCCCCCTGGCAAGCAAGCAGGAGGCGACCACCGCTGCAAGGACCGCGATGCTGGCCAGTACCGCCCCGACGATCGCGCCGGCCGTCTGCGCCTTATCGCTTTCGACGCCACACGATTCCAGTGCGCGCGTGATTGCTTCCTCGATAGAGCTTATGATCGGCTTGAGGACTCTTTCCATGACCGGATTCACAAGCTCGCCGGTGAACGACGAGCCCGTCGTGGCCACTTTGACCTCGTCCGCCACCGCGAGCGAAAGACCCACTGCCGCCAGAGCGAGACTCCCACCGGACGTGAACGGCACCGCGACAACGGAAACCACGATGGCCACCCAACCGAGGATTTCGCCTACGCGGCCCATCACTTTTTGCATTATCTCTGCCTTTTTGACCTGCTTCGCGTATTCCACTGACTTCTTTTGTAACTGCTCCAAACGACGCGCCTGCATTTCCTGGAAGAATCTTTCATTTGCGGTGAGCTCTGCAAGGTTACCCTTCGCAATAAGCCCTACCAGCTCGGCAAAAATCGCGGTGAGCGCGGCCGCCCCGCGCAATGGCGGCGCGGCGGGGGCGATATGGGAGAATGAGCTTGATTCAAATACAGTCTGAGCATTGGTTATCGCCGAATCGACGGTACTCTCTGCGTCGGCCGCGCTATTCGACGCGTCCACGGCCTGCTGCTTCACCGCTTCTGCCTTTCTCGCTGCGGCGAGCGCGGCGTTGTCCGCTTGCTTCGCTACATCGCAGGCCTTCTTCCACTCAACCTTCAACCTGTCCAACTCCTCTCGCGGAACATGATTATTCCCGGCTTGATCGAACCGCTCTTTGGTCCCCTCGGCGTCCTTGTCCGCTTCATCGGCCTCACTTCTGCACCTTTCAGCAATGTCGGCGGCGTCCGTGGCCGCAGTCACGGCGTCGGCCGCGTCCTGAACCGCGCGCTCGTATGCATGACTTGCGTTTTCAAGCTGTTCCTTCGCCGCATCGCTGCGCGCCTGCCACGACTCCGCGTTGCTTTTCAGCATTTCCGGACTGCCACGCTCAATCAATTTCATGAGGTCGGAAACGATCTGCGTTAAACGGACAGCATCATCGAATCGCTGGACATCATTGCCGCGTTGCCCCCCACTGCCGTAACTATTGACTCCGTTAGACGACTCCATCCTCAGCGCAGCCGGTGCGGCAAGCTGCGGCATGTCGTCACGTCGGTCAAAGCGACCAGATAACTCGCTATTGTTTCGCTCGGAAGCTATCTGCGAGAGCCTTGCGAGAAACTGCTCCTGCGCCTTCGCGACAACATCTACATACCTCTCAGATGCCATCGTTCCGAGACCGCTGATAGCCTCTCGAAACGGATGCTCCTGACAACCATCGGCAGTGGCTTTACTCTTGACTGCGATCATGACGTTTCGCCTTTATTGCAATCAAGGGTGATGGTGGTCGACACCTCCTTCTGCGCGCCAACGCGGACTTCGTCCAAGCCACTCAGATATGAGGCGGCGCGCTCCTTTAAACGCGCATCGCTCGATCGCTCGACTACGGCGCTAAAGCAGCGACGCGCCAATCCGGCTTTCCCCGCCATCAGGTGACATTCACCCGTATGGAAGATCGGCCGGTAATCCTCTTTGGAAAGTGAGAACGCGAGCGCATAAAGATCGACCGCTTTCGCGTAGTTCTTTTTGAGCTGGAATACCGCCGCCAGCCCAAGTGCGTATTCGGCATTATAAAAATCATAGATGCAAAGGAAACGAAAGAATGTTTCAGCATCGTCGAGCCTTCCCTGCTGATAGAACTGATAGGCAAATGCGTAAATTCCATCCATCAAATCTTTCGAAACACCCTGCAAATCCTTTAGTGAGGCGCCACTTTGCACTGCCGCAATCACCGCTGCATCAATGCGCTCGATTTCGGCATCGCCGAGCGCTGCGGAATTCGTGCTCGCATCCATAGCGGTTTGGATCATGCTGTGGACTTCCCTGAGTAATAAAACGTAGGTTCAGCGCCATCTCGATTGCACCCGGAGGACGGATATGAAGATACGCCATTATCTCTCGGATGTATTTCAAAAATCGTCTATAGCTGCTTGTCAATCAGATTTACTGTAAACTGGACGGACGGATTCGTCGATCGCTTCGCCCTCCTCGTTCATGATCAAATCCTCTCCATCCGTAGCATCGGTGGAAAACTCGATCGCGCGGTTCGCCGCTTCCACGTCCTTCAACCAGCTAAGCACTCGCATGACAGCTTCGAAATCTTTTCCACTCACGAAGCCATGTATCCGCGAATTCTGGTAAACCGAGCGCGCTAGCGCTACATCACGCACGACGGGCACGCCGAGGCTTTCCGCGTACCGGATTGCCGCGAGCGCACGTGCGTTCGCCTCACGAACCGACACAAACGGGAGCATCACAATGTTCGGATCCATGTAGATCCCGATCGCGACATGAGTTGGATTTGCGAGCAACAGGCTGGACTGCTCAATTGCCGCCTTGACGGCCTCTGACAGCAATTCCATATGAAGCCAACGGCGTTTCGACTTGACCTCAGGATTGCCTTGATCTTCCCTATACTCCCGCTTGACTTCGTGGACCTCCATTTTCAGCTCCTTCAGGTAGAGAAAATAGTCCATACGCAGATTGAGCAGCAGCACTGGGATTGAGAAAAGCAGAAAAAATAGAATGAGCCGCTGCGTCAGCGTGATCCAGATATGTGCGATGGCGAAAGCGTCGGCAGCAGACGCCAGAAGCAACTCTCGACGACTGTCGTGTATAAAAATGCACACCGTGACAACGCATACCGCAACGTATAGCAACGCCTTCACGACCTCTTTCACCGTACGCAAGTTGAACAGCATCTCGAAGCCCTTCACCGGTGAAATCGCAGAAAGATCGAACTTAACCGCTTCCAAAGCAAGAGTAAAACGGCTTTGCACGAGACTCGTCAGGACACTCGCCGTTGCACAAACCATAACGAACGGAGCAACCACGCGCAGAAATACCAGGGTCCATCCTCGCATGTATGTTTGCGGATCCGGCATCGAACCGCTCGTGGTCACGCTGGCGAGCGCAACCCGTACGAGACTGAAGTCGATCGCTGAAGTTAGGCTCGTGGCGCCGACTACGAGCATGATCGCCACCACGATGTCCTTTGATTTGAGCGTCCGTCCCTTCTTTGCCTCATCGCGCATCTTTTTAAAGGTAGGTTTTTCCGTTTTCTCGGTCATAGTTCAATACACCAAACTTGAAAAACGGTCCAGATGGAAAGGCACCGTCGAAACGAACAGGCCCACCTGCAGGAAATGCAGATGGAACACGAGGAACGCCACAATACTCTTGACGCCAAGCGACAATGAAAATGCGTTGACATGTGGGCAGAATCGTGAGAACAAGCCGAGGATCACGTCGGAGAGGAACACGGAAAGTAGCGCAGGCGTCGCGAGTGCGGCGCCCTTTCCCACGAGGTTTGACAACAGCGAGCCAAAATGCCAGATATTCACGTGTGGCGTCGCGCCTGCAGGGAGATATAGGTAGCTTTCGAAAATTGCCTTGACGATAAATAGCATCCCACCTTGTTGTAGAAAGAGAGCTGCATAAAACAGGCTGAGAAAGGGAGCAAGTATTGATGACGCTACCCCCGTAGCCGGATCGATCGAGTCGCTGATCGTGGCGCCGCGCTGATTGTCGACCAGCTCACCGACGGTAATGGCGACCCAGAATGGCAACGAAAGCGTGACGCCAAGCACGAGCCCCGCCGTCACCTCATGCACTGCCAGCCAAAGCATAGCCGTACTGCTTTCCCACAGCGGATGACCGACCGCATGCCAGAGTCCACCGACCACGAAGAAGATGATCGTGTTCTTGAGAACAGTGCTGACGATCACCCTGTCGTTGAGAAACGGCAGGAGATAGAAGACCGGTGCTACGCGCGCATACCCGATCGCCAGCGCCCCGATTTCCCGGTAGAGCAGTTGCTGAGTGAGCACCGTCACTTACCCTCAAACTTGTATCACGAACACCGTCATTTAAGAGCAATCGAGATCATCTCGACGCTGAACGCCGTCAATTTTCCTCCAATCCATTGAGACATGAGCAGAAGGCAGCCGAACACCGCGAGCATCTTCAAGCCGAATGGCAGTGTTTGTTCCTGTAGCTGTGTGACCGTCTGGAAGAGACCGACCACGAGGCCCACGGCCGTGGCTACTGCGATTGGCGCCACGCTTATCAAAATGACGAGAAGAATGGCCTTATCACCGGCGTATCCGAGTTCACCCATAGCGCTCCCTTTTTGCGGCTCCGCCAACACTGATCGCGTTAATTCATCAATTGCAGGTACTGCATCACCAGGTCCTTGCAGACGTGTGTCCACCCGTCAATCGCAACAAACAGGATGAGCTTTATGGGCACAGAAATCGACACGGGGCTCATCATCATCATGCCAAGCGCGAGAAGCACGCTCGAGACCACCATATCGACGACCACGAATGGCAGATAGAGATAGAATCCGACGCGAAACGCGCTCTTGATTTCAGTAAGTGCGTACGCAGGCATCAGCGCAAAGAACGAGTTCTCGGACAGGTCATCAGCGGCGTACGCTGTATCGCGACCATCCCCGTCTTTCTTGCTTCGCAGGCGGCCCGTTTGAGCACTCTCGAAGAATTTGACAAGCTCTGGATCAGAATAGCGCTGTAGGTACTGCTTGTAGTCACCCAGACCATTTTCGAGGAAATCATCGAGCGACTGGCGATCCATCACGTCGACCCTGTGGTCCTGCAGAAAAAAATAGGCTTTCTCGGCCACAGGCGTCATTACGAACAGCGACATGATCAGCGCGATACTGTTTAGAACGAGGTTTGAAGGTACCTGCTGAATACCCAGTGCATTGCGAACGAGCACGAGCACGATAGAAAACTTGAGGTAGCACGAACCCGAAGCGAGGATAAATGGTAGCATCGCCGCTACGGTCAGTATAACAATGAGAGATAGCTCGTTATTCGCCACGGGATGGCTCCGGCGAAGCGCAGAGCAGCGTCCTGATCTCGACAGCCAACTGCTCACCTACCCGCACCAGCTCGCCGGTAGCAAAAAGGTGGTTGTTTGCGCGCATCGCAATTTGCGTGACGGCGCTTGATCTCAACGGGATCACGGCGCCTGGATGGAGCCGCGCGATATCCGCAACCGCCATTGTGCGCTCGTCCAGCGTGAAATCGACGCGAACCCGCAATGCATCGACCGAAAATGGCTTTGCATCGGTTCCGCCAACGGCAATGTTAACCGATTCGATATCCGTAACCTCTAACGGTTCAAGACTTTCCTTCAACACGATGTCCACTCCTTCATAGTTGAAACCAGCGAGCAGCTCGCCTCCTGCAAAGAACCGGTTGCTTTCACATTGGACAATCAGAACGTCCCCCACATTGATTCTGTGCAGAAGGTTCAACGGAACGTATGTCGCGCCGATGCAAAAACGCACACTGAGCGGTAACGCATTGACGTGTGCAGCCGAATGCGACGCGAGCTCGGGCGGGGGGTATGGAAAGTTTCGAAAGAGCGCTTTGGCACGCCCCCCGTCCTCAAGGCACAGTAACGTCTGTACCGGCAGCGCGTCCCGGACCACGCCCGTTAGGCGCACCTCGGACCAGTCGCCCTCAGGCCCGAAAAGCACCTCAGTCAGCTCTGTGCTGCCGAACAGCTCAAGCAGATAGCGCTCGTCAACCGCACACCACGCGAGTTGATCGAGTCCCGGATAGTGCCTCCGCGCGAGCGTGAGGAGGTCAACCCATCCGTCGTACTGGTGGCCGTTATAGGTGGCTCGCAGCGACGCGTAGCCAAGCGGTGGCGCCTCCTTGCGCAAAGCGGCAGCTCGGCCGGAGGACTGCAACGCTCGCATGCTCAGGTAGAGCTGCAGGTCGTCCTTGCACAATATTCGGAGGTTCAGAGGCTGACTCATTGCTCGTCCGCCTCTTGCTGCTGGACTGGCCATAGCGGGCGTTTGTCCTGACTGTCAAGCTGTTTGCGCTCAAACCGCAGCGTCCACTCAGACGGAAGGGCATCGGCATGATGCTGCATCGTGTCCGTCACGCGGGCGTGCTTCGTGGCAGCCGCCACGACAAATTCAGCGCCCTTCCGCTCAAACCGAAGATCGACGGCCGGCTGTCCATGCCAGCTCTTGAACCTATAGTGCAACGAAAAACCCCCTGTCGGGTGGATACAGTCAGTGGCAAATACCATACCGACGGCGTTAGCGCGAGCCGTCCGCGACGCCCCACGATCGGTTTCACACGACGGCTCTTTGACGTAAACAGGCAATGGGGGACTATTGGCCGTGAGAACCGGCGCTAGTTCACCCGCAGCGCTACCTGCGGCGGACTTTGAGCTAGCCACCGCGCTTCGTTCACTCCATTGCTGCGTGGGTGGAATAAATAGATTGCCATGTCGTGGATCGGGGGTCTTCTTTTTTTTTCTCGATGCACCGATTTCCCACAAATCCGCGAAGTCATCGTCGAGTCGCATATTGCGATGAGTCTTCTGGTACGTCGAGGCGCCACTTACTCCACGTGCGGCCTGCAAAGTGAGTTCGGCGCCCCACGGGGTAGCGATGGCGCAGCCGTCATGGATCGTATTGTCGTGAATTTTTTGATATGCCGCGGCGTATGCGTCACTCACTGGCTGCGACGGGCACTCAGATCGAGAAGGTTCGGCGACGGTGCAGCTGTCATTTATAGAATTGATTGGCACGATGTCTTCCTTCCTGGAGTTCTGCGTCGACGGCCGACTGAAGACGCAGGTCTTCCTGTAGGCGCTTTCGCTGGATCCATTCACTATGTTTGCATTTACGCTGCTCAAGCATCACCACCGCTTGCATACTCGCCCGCAAATGCTGATCAATCCGCTCGCGGTGTTCGATGAGAGAGGCTTCCTGCAACATACTGCAAGCAATTTCGAACTTGATGACCGCTTGCTTGCCTCGTGCGCGCATAAGTCCGCCGCGGTCATATCGCACGCTGCCCGCGTGCTTTGAAATATCCTGTCGAAGCCGGCTGATCTGGTCACGTACATTAACCAGCTTGCTGTCGATGTCTGCGAGCGCGTCGCGCTGTCGTTGCATCGCGATGTTCAGGCGGCACCGTCGGCTCTGCAGCAAGCCGACAATCTTTTTTGCTTCAACCGAGTGTTTCATCTAGTTGCTCCAGCGTTTTTTGGAAAGCGGATGGTTCTCCGAGAGGCTGCTGAAGAAAAGCGTCGAGCGCCGGACGCTTGTCGATGGCATCATCGATTTCCTTGTTTTCGCCTCGGCGGTACTCGCCTAGGTCCAGAAAGATCTGTATCTCATCGAGGCGGGCGAGATGCCGACGAAACTGCGTGGCCAACTGACGATGGGCTGTATCCGCGACTTCGTCGAACAGCCGGCTCGCACTTTTGAGCACGTCGACAGCCGGAAAATGCCCCCTTTCGGACAGCTTCCTGCTCAGATAAATATGACCGTCGATGAGGGAGCGGATCTCATCGCCGATCGGATCAGGCTCCTCCTCATTCTCGAGCAATATGGTGTAAAACGCGGTGATGCTGCCCGTCGCGGTCTGCCCCGGCCGCTCCAGCAAGCGCGGCATCCCCTCGAAAACCGAGACCGGGTAACCGCGCCGCACCGGTGCCTCTCCGGTGGCCAGGGCCATGTCACGCATCGCGCGCGCGTAGCGTGTCACTGAATCCAGAAACAGCATTACTTCCTTGCCAATATCACGGAAGTACTCGGCGATCGTTGTTGCAAGTAGAGCCGCGTTACACCGGTCCACGGACGAGCAATCTGACGTCGCGTAGACTATGATCGTCTTGTTGGCTCGTCGGGAGGCTTTGATTACCTCTACGAATTCGGAGACCTCCCGACCACGCTCGCCGATCAACGCGATTACATAAATCTCGGCTGCCGAATGATCGATCAGCATTTTCATCAACGAAGTTTTGCCGCAGCCTGCGGATGCGAAAATGCCGACCCGCTGCCCAACGCCACAAGTGAGTAGCCCGTCAATCACACGAATGCCGGTTTCCAGCGGTCGCGCAATCGGCCTGCGGTCCAGGTAGTTGGGCGGCGGCATGTCGACATCCATCCTGCGCATTGACCCGAGCGTCATGTTGACCTCATCCGAACGGAAAACGTCGGTGCACTGCCCGGCCGAATCTATGACGGTACCAAGCATCCGTGGCGATAGGTCAATAGAAAGACGCCCGCCGGTCGGCACGATCACCGCCCGACGCGACAGCCCTGTGGTCCTGCCAAGCGTGCTTAGAATCGCCGCGTCACGATTGAAGCCCACTACTTGTGCGCGGCCAACTAAGTCGTCGCACTCGCTTGAGGAGTGGATCAGGCAAAGCTCACCAATCGACACACCTGGCAGGGGAGCCTCGATAATGTGACCCTTCATGCTGCGTAGATGGGCACGCCGCTCGAACAGATCCAACAGGTTACTGTGCATTGTTACCGCTCCGGTATCTAACAGCGTAGAAGCCCTAATCGAGCATCGCTCGAAAAGTGTGCATCCGCTCCGACACCCATCCCCGCACTGTCGTTTGCGAGCGCAAGCTGTCGGTGGTGGCCGGCGAAGATTTTGGCTCCACGCCGCGATATGTAGCCGAACAAATTTCCTGCCGGTCGGGACCGCTGCTTATGGAGAAGCGAGCAGCGCGCTTAGCCACCAGCCCGCCGTAGCCGCCCGCTCCGTTTAGGTGCGGCTTGAAAAGTAATCCATAAACTTGAAGCTGTTGGCAGAACTTCATCCAGAGGATGTTCAATGATGGCGGTTGGTCCTGTCGCGAAGCGCTCGCCTGCGCTCCGATCTGTACAATTTGTCGTTCATAGTCCGCATGTTCGCGATCAAAGCATGGCGAGCACCGACCGCCGAGTAAAGGCCGATCGGGATACTGGCGAAACCGCGCAAGATAACCTGCATTAGTCGCGAGCGCGATGTTGGATCGAGCCGCACAATGACCGGGCCAAGAGCATTGAGCAAGACGCACTCAATTTCAAGCGGGTGCTTCAAGCCCTCGAGCAGCAGTTGCAGCGCACATTCCTCCGTTACAAGCCGGTCGCGAGAATGGGCGTCGTCAATGACCTTATCGACGAAAAGCTTGTCTGCGGACGAAAGCATGCGCACGTTGCGCACCGTCGCGATCAGCGGACCGAACTCGGCGGGACAACCATAGCTTGGATCAAGCGACTGCATATCGTAGGCCAGCGCCGCACTCACATATTCGATAATCCACTTCCGCTTACCCGCTCCAAACTGTTCGATCCAATCCTCGTAGACGACCAGGTAGCTGCCCTGGAAGTCAAGGAACTGGCGATAGAGGCTTCGCAGTTGCGCAGGATCGAGCTCTATACGGTTGCCGAACACCTTCGCCTTCATTGCTACGTTGATGCCCGCCCTAATTTCCTTGTGATCGCCACCACGCACTATTTCGCCGACGGCCTTCTCGATAATATGAACATTGTCGCGGCTAAGCGTTTTGCCGTGACGAAGCTCACGTAACGCGAGCAGAAGATCGCTGTCGTCACGAAAACGCCCCCGCGCTTCGCGAATCAGCGTGGTTACGCTCACCCTACCGTGCCTGACCATCTGCGCGAGCTCATCCAGTTTTTCATCGACGTCCGAGTCCAAAATACGCATAAAGTCTTCGCTACGGCGAGCCTTGCGCTCGTATACACGCTGGCGCCCGAACTTAGCCATCATCTCGCCGGCGTTGTCCGTGACTTCGGAGACCACGGAGTTGATGTCCGGTGTCGCCGTCATCGCGATGCGCTCCGGGCCACCATTGCTTGGGCGTTCCGCGCCGAACCGCGAGTGCAATTCCCGCGACGGGCGAGGTGCGCGTGAGGACGATGACCCACCAATGAGCGTGACCATCACTGCTTCTCCAAGTAGGGTTGCAGAAGGTGCACGGTGTCGCGCAGCGGTTGATTCCCGGACACATCGCCCGGCTCCCAGCTTTGACCGTCGTTCCATCCCACACCATGGGCAAGCGGCTTTGGCTGAATCAGGAATACACGCACAACTTGCTCGTGCCGCTCGGTATGGCCGCGGAAGAGCGCGCCGATCAGTGGAATGGAAGCGAGGCCTGGAATGCGATAATCTTCACGATCGACGTTCTCGCGTGTGTTCCCTCCGATGAGCAAGCTCATCTCACCCGGCACGCGGGCCACCGTGTTGATCCTCGTTCTACTCACGAGCGGCAGCGTGGTATTTGAGTCGCTCGACTGCGAATCCGCGTTTCCGTCCTCTACATTGATATCCAGCTCGACCTGCGAGCCGTCTTTCGTCAGGCGGGGTAGCACGTCGATCATCGTACCGAAGGTCACGTGACTGAGCTGGGCCGTGCGCTCGCCGATCAGTTTCGCGTAAAACGTCTGGTTACTGTCGAATGTCGCCTTCACGTTCTCCTGCGTAAGCAATACCGGCCGGGAAACGACCGTCGCATCACCCTTTTGGCTCAGACCCGCCACAGAGGCGAGAAAGTGTGCGCCGTCGAGCGTGGTAAAGTTTCTTGATTCGTTCAGGTCGATGGAAAAATTGCCTCCTTGGACCTTGCCCTGCCAATTCAAGCCGAGCTCGTTCAGGCAGCTCTTCTTGATGTCGATGATCCATAGGGATAGTTCAATCTGGCGCTTTGGCATATCCAGCGAATCGATGAGCATCTCCATGTCGACTACCTTGTCCATCGGTCCAGCCAACACGATGCTGTTGGTGCCCGGATACGCCACGGCCCGCACGCCGTCCGTCGCGCTGACCGCCATGCTGGGCGGAGGGCTCAGCGCAGCAAGCGGCGGAACCGAGGGTTGTGGAGAACTCAAATCGGGAGCAGGCAACGCAGCACTCATCGAAAACGGCACATCCCCCTTTGGATTGACGTTGGTGTTCGCATTTGCTAATGCAGCACTTCGCGTCGTCGTTGCAGTCGGCAGCTCGGCGGCACTTGACGCAAGGCGGGAATTGCCGCCGTCCCCGTAAATCTGCGTCAGGACAGTAGCAATCCCGGGAATATCCACGTGGCGGTCCCTCAGATCGTAAGTGCGGTCTTCGACAAAGCCGTTCTGTAAGCGGACGACCTTGACGACTTGTTTCTCCGTCCCGTTGTTCAAGTGCGGCTGATCGAGGTACTTGGCCGCCGCCGTCACCAGGTTGACGTAGATCGGTGCGCCGGTTACATAAAATGTGCCGCCCAGATCGGCCCCCCGGATCGGAAAGCGCGGATCATAGAGATCCGTCGCACGCGCGAAGGCACGAAGGCTCTGTACCGTCGCGCGCTCCATCGACACCATGGCATTTTTTATCTCAGAACTGTCATAGAGGTAGATCGCGGAGCCGTCGTCGTACCAAAGAAGTGCCATGCGGTCGCTCAGTTGCCGTAGTAGCGCGCGCGGGTGCGCCAAGTCGAACTCTCCCGTGACGCGCTTTTTGCGCACTTTCTCGCTCGCGACGATCGGCCGGTTCATCTGACCAGACAGCGCGTTTAGCAATGTGCCGCTGCTGACGTCGTTGGCTATGAACTTCGACTCGTGGTCGCTTCTATCAGCGCCGGGAGAATCGCCGCTCTGCGCGCTACGTGTTTCGAGGGGTGCAGGTTGCAAGTTGTCCATTGCAACGGGCGGCGTCCGCGCGCGGGAGGTCGATTCTTCCCGGAGCAGTGGCCGCAACCCGGCAGCATCAGCCACAGTGGACTGTGTCGCCGCGATGCCGTCAGCCGTGGAGTGCCCCATGGCACCCTCGCCAGGAGGCGATGACCGTGGCACTGCTGCGCCCGCAGAAACCGCTTCTTCTCCGTATCTGACAAGCGCCTCTGGCATCGCGTGTGCAGCTCGCATCGAGAGCACCGACGCCACCAGGATAGCCGACCACTTTGCCGCAAGGTCATTCATCGTGACATTCCTCATGGACTACGCCTGACCTGGCGGGGTGAAAAACCAAACAGGTTCCTGATTTCTCTCGAAAAATGGGACGACGACGAAAAACCGTGCCTCGTCGCGAGGTCCGTCAAACTCTCGCTGCCCCCCACTACATCTAGCACGGCCATCGCCGCGCGCCATCTCCTCAATTCAAGTTTGAGACCATTTCCCAATGCCTGTCGGCAGAGCCGCCTGAAATGTGACTCGGAGACGCCGTATCGCTGGCTCAACGCGGCAATTGACGTAATGCCGACACTCTCATCGAGTAAAAAACGGACCAGCCCGTATGTTTCCTGCGCGCGGAGAAAATCGAACAACGGTACGGCTCGCGCATCCCACCTGACGGCCTGCCTGATCAGCCACGCTTCGAAGTTCCATACGGTCAGGTTACCGGGGGTCTCAATAATCACCGCCTGCTTCCGGCGTTGTCGCCCAGACGGAACGTTTTCACGGTTCCGCTCCAGAAAGACAAGAAGTTTCGCTGCATCGCAAAGGGAAATCTTGTGAAAACTCCATGGGTTCTCTGCCGATACGGCCTTTACGCCCTCGTTGGTGGCAAGCAAAATCGTTTTCCCCGTAGCGATGGTCAAATGGTTGCGCGTTTCGTCCATTACCACCTCCACCGACGTACGCTCGCTCATTGGCTTCAGCAACCAGATAGACGAGCCCGACAGCAACTTGCATTCGCCAGGTGAAGCTATGGAAGACTCAGGCGTCGCAAATCCACTAGCCACCGTGCAACCCTAGATATGTGAAACGACGTAGTTAGACAAGACCAATGTCCACGCCAGTTCATCATATTCTTCGGCGCGCCTTGGTCAATGAATAAAGTAAAAAAATCAAATATCCTTAAGAAGGAAATGATGAAACAGTCACAAACGACATACACCTATGCCAGAACTAAATAAAATCTAAATTTTATTTTTCATGACATAAAATCGCGTGGACAGCTGCTACACTGAACTTAGGCTAATCCCCACGCTGTCGAAATACAGTGCGGCAGCTTTGAATGGATCGACAAAATCACTGGGGGTCCATATAGATGGGCGAAATCGAACCTGATGATCAGGCATATCGTCTTCGGATATGAAGCGCAAGGCATCGATCCTAGTCAATCACGTTTCCTGACCTTTCCTCAACATCTGACTGGAGACCGACAATGACCGGCTATATCCCCGGCACAAACTATTCTGGCCATATCGAAGACGTCAGCGCCGGCTTCGACACCGGCATTGCCGACCTCGGCGATCAGTTGAAGACCGCCATGACGAATTTACAGCAGCACCCGTCCGATCCGTCATACCTAACGCAGTACCAGGCCGTACTGTCTGAATATAACCTGTACCGTAGTGCGCAGAGCAGCGCGGTGAAGGCCATCAAGGATATTGACTCAGCCATCATCGCCAACTACCGCTGACATGTACAGCCAAGCGGTTAAGGCAACGCTGAACAAGCCGTTGTATTCATCGGTTCGGGCGCAAACAGAGGCAGAGTCATCGTGAGTGAAGCTTTCCGCCTGCATTTCCTGCCCACCAAGGCGTTGCGCACGGGCCTGCGGCCCGCTGTTCGCCCATTACGGGCGTACCTGTGCCATCAATCGCCTGCGCGAGAGATAAACGTTGGTCAATGCCAGCGCGACGAAGGCGCGATTGGCGTTCTTCGCCAGACCGCGATAGCGCGCCTTCGTGAAGCCCCACAGGCGCTTGACGACCGCAAACACGTGCTCAACCCGAGCCCGGATCTTCGACTTGTTGCGATTCTTGCCGCGCGCTACCTCGTCAACTTCGCCCGCGCGGCGCGTACGTTGATTGGTGAAGTCGCTTGCCTTGGGGACCTTGCCGCGGATCAGCGCTTTCTGGCTCGCATAGGCGCTATCTCCATAGACGCGTTGCTCCTGCCCATGCAGGAATTTTGGCAGCGGATGCTTGTCATGGACGTTCGCCGGCGTGACCACCGCGCTATGTGCCAGGCCGCTTTGACTGTCGACCCCGATGTGCAACTTCATGCCGAAATGCCACTGCTTGCCTTTGCGCGCCTGATGCATTTCGGGGTCGCGCGCCTGCTATTTGTTCTTGGTCGAACTGGGGGCGGCGATCAGCGTCGCGTCCACGATGGTGCCGCTGGCAAGCCTTATGCCGCTGGCTTGCAACACCCGCCCCACCTCGGTGAACAGTCGTTCACCCAGCTGGTGCTTCTCAAGCAGGTGCCGGAATTTGAGCAGCGTTGTCGAATCCGGTACGGCTTCGCAGCCCAAATCAATGCCCACAAAGCGACGCAGGCTGGTGCTGTCATACAGGGCCCCTTCGCTAGCGAAGTCGGCCAGATTGAACCAGTGCTGCACGAAGTGAATCCGCAGCATGCGTTCCAAACCAATCGGCGGGCGAACGTTGCCGCGTTTCGGGTAATACGGTTCGGCTACCGCGCACAGTTCGGTCCACGGAACGATCGTGTTCATCGTGTCAAGAAACTCGTCGCGCCGCGTGCGTTTGCATCGGGTCTCGGACCCCGCACCTTGATCCGCTGCCATCGCGAGCGCCTGCTGCTTCATTGTCTTTTGCCTTTCTCGTTGGTTGCGCGCTCTATAACGCGTGACGCGCACAAGCGGTGGACTTAATCAGCATTGCCTTAAATCGCCCAACCCATGAACATCACCCACGTGCAAGCAGCATCCAGGATGCGAACTCTCAGTGAAATTGAAGCTGTGGGGGAACCCCAGCCTCTCGGCGAACTCGTGGCAAATGCACTCGTCGATGCAAACCGTAAGGCGGGTACTGATAGCGCCCGGATCGACGACCGTATCGCCGATTTTCGAACCTTCAGCGATCCAAAGCAGCTATTCGCGCTGCAAACCGACCTTTCCAACTACAACATATACGTATCCTTGGTCAGTACCCTCACACGCAAGGCGATATCTGCCGTAGAAACACTCATAAAGGCGCAAACGTCATGAGCTACCCGGTAGCTGTAAAGGTGTTGCCGATATTGCTTATTCTGTCGGGCTGCTATCAACCGAAGCTGCTTGCAGGACTGTCCGAGCAGCAAGCGAACGAAATAGTCGCTGTTCTTCAAGCGCATAACCTATCTGCAGATAAGCAAGATCAGGGTAAAACGAAGTTCGCCGTCGCCGTCAGGCAGGCGGATTTTCCAGTAGCCGTCGAGCTGCTGCAAAAATTCGACCTGCCTACGCCGCCGCGGGTCGAAGTGGCTCATGCGTTTCCGGCCGACACGTTCGTCGGATCTCCCATGGCAGAGCAATCCCGGCTGCTGTCGGCTGTCGAACAGCGGCTCGAGCAGAACCTCACTGCCATGAACAACGTCGCGCGCGCGCGCGTTCAGATTAGCTATCCGCTAAAATCAAGCGACGAGGACGGCAAGGGTGAACGTCCCATGCACGTCGCCGTGCTGCTCACCTATCGCAACGCGGTAAACCGGGACTTGCTCGTGAGCGAAGTGAAACGCTTCATCAAGAACAGCTTCCTTAATATCGAATACGACAGCATCTCCGTCATTCTCTGCGAGGCACCGTCCATATCCGGCATGATGATCTCCCAGCCCGCAACGGGCCGCGACGACTCATGGCTCTATGCGCTACCGGGGATCCCTGCCGTCATTGGGGCAGTGAGCGGTGGGCTGATCCTGCTTCTGCGTAGGCGCCGTCAAGCTTCGCATGCGTCAGAGCCCGACTCGGACGTCCCAGCACCGCAAGTCAGTGATATGGAGTCGACGCCGGCAAACAAGGCGTCGGCTCCTTTATGACAGCGGGCACCGCGAAGCCGCCGGCAGCGGCGCCGTCAAGCAATGTGGAAGGTCGCGAGGTCATGGCCGTGAATCGCTCCGCGCTGATGGGTATCATGTATGGTCCGTACGACTATATAGACCCCGATCGTCGTCGTGCAACTGGGGGCGCACTAGGTCAACTGCCGCGCAGCATCGCGAACCAGTTTCTGATCGAACGCAACGCGCTGGACACGCGCATCGATTTCACGCTCCCAGACGATCCATATTTGCATCTCTGCATAACGCATTGGTCCCGTCTGCCGCGCATCTGCTTTCTCATGGGAGTTCGGCGTCTGCGAGCGACGCTTGTCGAACAACGACGATATCTGCACCTCGATCCGATAGCGCAACGTTTTGCGTCTGTGCCGGTAGCCGTCGAAGCGGCTATATCGGAGGATCTTGGACCGGACGACAGCAATGTCCTCGCCGCCGGAATGGCCACGATGTCTAGTGCGCTGCGATGCTTGCCGAAGCCACTTCTACCTCGCCTGGCGCTGCTCTTTCCGCAGGCATTCGAGCTCGAGCTTGGGAAGCAGATCGAACGCAACGTAGAGTCGGCCAGCATTTGGAACCCTTCACTGTTCATTTTTGCGGTGCGCTATGCCCTTCTCTAGCCTACATCGCTATCCTGACACCATCGCCGCCGAGGCCGGTGTGCTGATCAAGCGCAAGCCACTCACGCAGGCGGCCCGCGCCGAAGCCTTGATGCGGGAGGCGAAGCACCGCGCGCAGGAACTCGTGCACTCGGCCCTTGATGAGGCCGAGGCTTGCCGCCAGCAAGCAGCCCGCGATGGCCACACCGCCGGATTCTTGATGATGAGCGAGCAACTCGCCGACTACGTCGCACGCTCCACGCACCTGCAAGTGGCGTTGCGAGAACAAGTCATACGCGAAGTGCGCGCGTCACTGCAGCAATTTATCGGCGAGCCGGAGTTCCTCCAGAGGCTTGCCGAGGCATTCGCGAACGGCAAGCGCGGCTGCGTCGATATGCCTGTACGCGTCTTCGTGCCCAACCACGCGAAGCGAATCGCATCAAGCGTGCGCGAGCGCCTTGCCCGTAGCCATCCGAACGTGGAGGTGTCGTGCCGCGATATTGATGCCTTTACCATCGAGTGGGGCGAGGAGATCATGCGGTTCAACTCCTTCGAGGTGGCGCAGCGGCTGAGCGCGGCCGCGCTAGCGTCATGCGTGTCAGCGGCCGATGCGATGAACCACACTGCACTCGCACGCAAAGTGCTGAGCAACGCTTTGGGTCGGCTCAGTTCCAATGGCGCCGACGATATGGCACATAGCGGTACACACGAGGACAAATTCGATGATCCAGAACATCACGTCCGCGATAGACCTTCAACTCTTGCAGCAGAAAAACAAGATGGAGGCTGACTTGGCGTCGACCGACTTGCCCGCCACGGTGGGCCTCGACTACAACGAGGCCAACGTGCGACAAGCGCTCGAGACATTCGGGGTCCAACAATTGAAGGACGCGATCTTGCAAGAAGCACTCTTTCCAGATCCCGACGATCCGAGTGCGTCACCGTCGCTCGATCCGGTCGTCGACAACTGGTGAGCGGTCACCCGAATCGACGGTATGTCATCGCTAACTCCGCTAACCCTGATCCAGGGAATTTGGCCTGTGTTTCAGGATGCCGAGCTCAACTGCCGATGTCGGCGAACGTCACCGGTCGGCGAGGTTGACGGTTGTGGCACGCTGTATGCCGGCAGCGTTGAAGCCCGTTGGCTAGCGCCTCGCGGCTCCCATATTCGCATATCCATCTGCGCGCCGCTGTCTATCAATTCCACGTTCTGCGACGTATTTCAACCAATGTGGCATGTAGAAGACCTTGCGCTTCCTCTGCTGACTCCACGCCAAACATGGCGGTACCGAACGTGCCGTTATTGTGCAAAAATAGAACATGTGCCTTAGCTGATTTACCTCTCTTGAAACGTGTTACGAGTCCTCGGTATTGCCTCAGTGACGCGCCGCAGGAAAACAACGCTTCGTTCGGCCTCCATTTATCGACATGACCACCCCACCAGCGGGTCTCGGTATGATCGATAAGTGCTACCAGCAGTCGACGATTTAGTTTTGTTTGCTGCGCCTTCGCAAATGCATCTTCGAAAGTAACTGTCATGTGCTTCTCCGAAATTCTGAGGGATGCGCGGCAAACCGCTTCAGCAACTCCTTCTCGATGCCGACGGCATGGCGCGTCTTCCCATTGCAGACCCGACAGTTTCCGTCGCTATACATGCATTTTTACTATTCGCAAAATAATTTAGCATGTCTGTGGAAAAAATTGACATAAAAAGATTTCCCCGATGGTTCTCGTGTTACGGCTTTTGAATCTATGGCCGCCTCCGTTTTTGCAACCCTGGGCTTTGACTTCGTGGTTGGCTTGCCTAAATCTATCTGGCGTCGCTATGGAGATTGCTCTCCGCGCCACGATGAGAATCGCGCCCTGACAAACCCTAAAATGTCCGCGGCTTCGAGAGCCATTTCAAAAACCAGGTTTCTTGCCAGGCCGCTGTGCCGTTCACGTCATTCCGTCTTCGAGCACACGACGACGGAACGGCACGACCGCGCGAGCACCGTCGAACGTGCGATCAGGACGCTGCAATCGCTACCGCCACCTCAGCCGCAAGTGACAGACGATGTCGCGCTGTGGCTCGCCCCGCGCACCGTGAGCGCACTGTACGCCCACGGCATCCGAACGCTTGCGGACCTGACCGTACGCATTCCACGCCGGCGGGCTCTGGTGCAAATAGGGCCGGCGAATGGGTTAGAGTTGTCGGAAGAAGACGAACCGAGGAGCCACGATGAGCAAGCTGAAGAGTCCGGAGAAGTTGTTCGGCGGACGCCATTTTGATCGGGAGAT
>NZ_JBFPKP010000038.1:0-36942 GCF_040948855.1 Paraburkholderia sp. BR10882
CCTGCCCGTTCATGATCCGATCTTCGACACTGCGTGAGCTGCAACCCGTGAAAGACAAAACCTGAACCCCGCAAAAGCGGACACTTGAACTTGGCCGGGAAGCGGACATCTGAAAATGGCTTTGACACGCGCGCGCAGCGTACGGATATCCGCCCCTTCGACACCGATCTCCCATAGCAGGCGCGATTCACCCATCGGGCGGCCTCGTCCGAGGAAATGATCGTCGATAGCGCCGATGCTTTCCGCGACGATGCGGTTAAACCGACGAATCTGAGGAATCGAGGACGCGCTCATATCTCTGACTCTAGTCAGAGATATCGAATCCGTCAACCGCGCATGCATTGCCCCGCTCGTCGAGTCAAACAAATGCGATGCCAGGGTTAACCTCGATAAATATATGCATAACGCACGCCGTAATAGTGGAGATGAGAACGCTAACGTTTGCGCAGAGACTACGAGCAGGCAGGAACCAAGAACCCACTAACCGGAGTCATTGCGCCCGCATCGCGCTCGCAGCCTTCGTCACCGCCCTCGCGGGATGCGGAAATGCCGTTTCGGATTCGGACATCCAGTTCGTCACGGCCGCCATGCCGGCGCAATTCGAGGCGTTCCGCATGTACGGCGCGGTCCCCTTTCGCGACGGCTCACCCGGTTTGTCTGCTCATGCGCCGGCCAGGCTCCAGCAGGGCTGCGAGGCGGTCGTTCGTTCGGCGAAGGGCAGCTTTCGCGAGTCGGTGGTCCTCGACAGCGAATCGGCCGAGTACTTCGAACTCGATGTCTCGCGTACGCCCGACGGATGGACTGTGACAACCGACAGCCTTGCCGCACCGAGCGGCAACTCCGTGGGACTTCGCACCCAGTTCACGAACTGCCTGACCGCAATCAAGGACAAGCTTCGGGCCCAGCCGGAGCGGGTACAGTGAGCCATGCTCCCGCATGGCGAACGGGCAGCGTCCGTCCACAAGCAACGCCATGCCCGTTATGAAAGCGCTCTCGCGGCAAGCGAGTTAGCGCGCGGCCGGTCAATCCAGCGACGGCCCAATCTGCGCTGCGAGCGAATCGACCGGGCGTCTGCCTGCCATGGCTACCTCGATGCCCTGATCGGCAAATGCCTGCGCGATGGCCGTGCCGATCTTGCCGAGCCCGATGATTGCATAGCTCATTGCACCATCCATTCGTATTCCTGAATAACAGAAAATCACTTTGGCCGATTGTGTGCATCGGTTGTCAGACCTGGCCGATGCCGCCGTCATTCATCAGATCCGCGCCCGTCATATACGAACTCTGTTCGGAGGCGAGAAAGAGTGCCGCGCTGGCCATCTCCTCGGCGCGGGCGAGTCGACCGAGCGGGACCATGCTTTTGTACATGCTCACCAGATCCTCGCGCGTCGCCGACTGGGCGTCGAGTATCGGCGTGTCGGTGACGCCAGGACTGAGCATGTTGACGCGAATGCCGCGATCCTTGAATTCGGCGGCCCAGGTGCGCGCATAGGAACGCAACGCGGCCTTGGTCGCCGCGTAGGCCGTGTGCCCGGGAATGCCCATGACGTGCATGGCCGAAGAAACCAGGATGATCGATCCGCCCCCTGTCATCATCGGCAGCAGCTTCTGCACCAGAAAGACGGGGCCGCGCGCCATGAGGTTGAATGCCTTGTCGAAATGCTCCGGGGTGATGGTGTCGATCGAAGCCTGCTCGGTAAAGCCCGCGTTCGACACGATGATGTCCACGACACCCTTTTCTTCCCTGACCGCCGCGGCGACGCGGTCGAGGTCATCGAGGTTCGCGGCGTCGGCCTGGATCGCAGTCACGTTGCGTCCGATCAGTTTGGCAGCCTCTTCGAGCGGACCTTGCCTACGGCCAAAGATAAAGACGTGCGCGCCTTCGGCGACGAACCGCTGGGCAATCGCCAAGCCGATACCTGTCGTTGCGCCGCTAATGACGGCGACCTTGCCTGTGAGAGTCGACATTGAAATTCCTGCTTGTTGGTGAACGGAATCGACATCGTAATTGCCGCCCCAACGAATGATAATCAGCGGAGTTATCATGAGATCTATTCTTCGAGGGAATGGGTCTCACGAGAGACGTGCAATGGATCGATTTCACGAATTGAACGCCTTCATCGCCGTTGTCGAAGCGGGCGGCTTTTCCGCAGCGGCGCGTAGAACCGGCGATTCACAGTCCGCCATCAGCAAGGCGATCGGTGCGCTGGAAAAACGCCTCGGCGTGCAGCTATTGAACCGCAGCACACGCAGCGTGACTCTCACTGATCAAGGGCAGAAATACTACGAGCGCACCAAGCCGTTGCTCGACGAAATCGAGGTAGCCGACAACGAACTGAGCAGCAGTACGCTCGATGTCTCGGGCCTGGCCCGCATCGCCGCCGCCTCGACGTTCGGCCGCCTGCACGTTCTCCCGCTCATTCCCGAACTGCTGTCGCGCCATCCTGGTCTTCGGGTCGATCTCGTGTTGTCGGATTTCGTTCGCGATATGGTGGAGGATCGAATCGATCTCGCGATTCGCGTGGGCACCATCAACGATCCAGATTCGGTCGTGCGGAAAATCGCGAGCACCCCGCTGGTCTGCGTGGGATCGCGCCGCTATTTCGAGCAACACGGCATACCGAAGGATCCTGCGGAACTCGCGAGGCACAATTGCCTCGTCTATGGCGGCCTGATGGAATCGGCGAACTGGCCGTTTCATGGGCCGCAAGGGCGCTTCAACGTGCCGGTCCAAGGCAACCTGTCGTCCAATAGCGTCGAGACGATACGATCGGCCGTGCTCGCGGGTGTGGGAATCGGCCTCTTCGCGAAGCTCTCGCTCTCCGCCGAACTCGAGCATCCCGACATCGTCACCGTGCTGGACGACTTCATTGGGGACGCCCGTGATGTCAGCATCGTCTGGCCGAGCCGTCGCTTCGTGCCTGCGCGCGTGCGCCGGATCACCGACTTTTTTGCGGATGCCCTACCGCAGCGCTTGTAGAAGCGCGACGGCCTCGAACGCAAGAGATCAGGCAACGCTCGCGAGCTGCGGGCGTCGAGTGCCTGCGTCGTTCGACATCGATTCGCGCACGTGGCGCGCGAATTCCTGCGCCGCGGGCTGAACCGTCGCGGGCAATCGCAGGCAGATCGCGAACGGTGGCAGCGCGGGCAAGCCGGTTGCTTGAGGCGCGAGCGTCTCGAGGTCGGCCGGCACCGTGGAGGCGAGCCAGGTCGTGATCGCGAGGCCCGCACGCACCGTCGCAGCGGTCGCCTCGATGTTGCCGCTCTCGAATACCGTGCGCCACGCAATGCCCTCCTCCGCGAGCGCGCCGAGCACGACCGGCCGGAAGGCACATCGCTCGTCCACCATCGACAGCGGCAACGGCCGCTTCTGCCAGGCATCGCTGCCGCGCCCCTTGACCCACACCAACGGCTCGATGCGGACGACTTCGCCTTCGGCTTCGCTCTCGACATATTCGACCAGCGATATATCCACGCGGCCGCTATGCACCGCTTCGCTCAATTCCGGCGACGCCGCACACACGAGCGAAATCTCCACTTGCGGATGCGCATCGGCGAACGCCTTCATCGCCGGGGCGAGCGGTGTCACGAGATCGTATGGCACGCCCACGCGCAGGCTGCCGCGCAGTGATCGGCCCGCCATATCGGCCCAGATTTCGTCGTTCAACTGCAGCAGCTGGCGCGCCTTCACGAGAAATGACTCGCCATGGCGCGATAGCTCCAGCTTGCGCGTCTTGCGCACGAACAGCAGGCAATCCAGCACGTCTTCGAGACGCTTCACCTGCTGGCTCACGGCGCCTTGCGTCATATGCAGCAGATTCGCGGCGACCGTCATGCTGCCGCTGTCGGCGACGGCAACAAAGGTGCGGATCAGATCGAGGTCGAGGTTTCGGCTCATGGATGCATTATGCCGCGTAATGAATCGCATCAGGATTATTGCCTTTGATGATGTGTCGGCGATCCGTACAGTGCAAGTTTCATTCTTCCGGATCTGCACCGATGACCTCGATCCTGCCGCTTCTCCTGTTTGTCGTCATTGCGACCGTGACGCCCGGCGGCGCCACCACGCTCGCCACCGCTTCGGGTGCGCGCTTCGGTTTCGCGCGTTCGATTCCGCTGATGCTCGGCATCGCGATCGGCCTGGCTGTGCTCGCCGCCGTCGCCGGGCTCGGCCTGGGCGGTCTGCTGCTCGCGCTGCCGTCGCTGCAAACGGCGGTCAAGGCAGTCGGCTCCGCGTATCTGCTGTGGCTCGCGTGGCGCATCGCGCGCAGCGGGCCGCCGAACGCAGGTAACGGCCCCGCGCACCCCATCACGCTCGTCAACGGATTCCTGCTGCTATGGCTCAACCCGAAAAGCTGGGCGATGACGATCGGCGCCGCGGCGTCGTTCGCGCTGCTCGCAAGCAGTCCGAACCGACTCGCGCTGCTGCTCAGCGCTGCGTTCGGCGTGGCCGCATGCGTCTCGCTCGCGCTGTGGTGTGCGCTCGGCGTGCTGCTCGCCCGCCTCTTTCGCACGCCGCGCCATTGGCGCATCCTTAACCTTGCGATGGGCGTACTGCTCGCCGCATCCGTCATTCCAGCATGGAGATAACGATGTCTGGTCATCCGTTTGCCGAATCGTTCGACCTCGAAGCCGCATTCGCCGGCGTGTCCGATTACTGGTCGCCGAAAGTCGTCGCCCAGGTCAACGATCAGTACGTGAAGGTCGCCAAAGTGCGCGGGCAGCTCGTGTGGCACGACCACGAGCACGAGGACGAACTGTTCTTCGTCGTGCGCGGGCACCTGAAAATCGAGTATGAGGGCGGGCGTGTCGTCGATCTGCCCGCGGGCTCGATGCACGTCGTGCCGCGCGGCACGCTGCACAATCCCGTCGCAGAGGACGAATGCTGGGTCGTGCTGATCGAGCCCGTGCAGACATTGCATACCGGGCGCGTGGAATCGCCGTTGACGAGGACGATCGACGAGCAGTTGGGCCAAGCGCGCTGAGGCGGCCTGGCCCGCGGACATCGACATCGCCGCTTCAAACAAACACCTTTTGCAGCCGACTGGGTTGAGCGCGAAGATACTGCTTCGGCGCCCTGACCTGGGCTCCGAAGTGAGCGGCAGCGTGCCATGGCCAGCGCGGGTCGAAAAGCACCGCTCGGGCCAGCGCGATCAGATCGGCGTCTCGCGTGCTGAGGATGGATTCGGCTTGTTCGAACTCGGTGATCATGCCGACGGCGATGACAGGGAGCGTCGTCGCCTGCTTCACGGCCCGCGCGAAGGGAACCTGATAGCCGGGCCCGACGGGAATTTGCGCGGCGGGGTTCGAGCCGCCACTCGAGACATTGATCGCGGCGCAGCCCCTGGCCTCCAGTGCGTGGACAAAAGCGATCGCGTCGTGCACGGACCACCCGCCGTCTACCCAGTCCGTCGCGGAGATCCGCATCGTCACGGGGCGATCGTGCGAAAACGCGTCTCGCACGGCTTCGAAGACCTCGAGTGGAAATCGCATGCGGTTTTCCAGCGAGCCGCCGTACTCGTCGTCCCTGTGGTTCGAGAGCGGCGAAAGGAATTGATGGAGCAGATACCCGTGCCCACCGAGGATTTGAATGAAGTTCAGGTCGAGCCGTGAGGCGCGTTGCGCGGCGGCCGCGAAGGCATCGCGAATCGCGGCCAGTCCGCTGCGGTCCAGGGCAGTGGGTGGTGTCTCACCGGCCGCGAAAGCAACCGGGGATGGGCCGTAGGTGTTCCAGCCGTTTGCGCGACCATGAGGAATCTGTGCGCCGCCGTCCCATAACTTCTGCCGCGAGCCTTTTCGGCCGGCATGGTTGAGCTGGATCCCAATCGGCGTGTCGGACCAGCGCCGAACGCTCTGCAGCACGCGCGCCATGGCGAATTCGCTCTCGTCGGAATAGAGCCCTACGTCGCCGTAACTCGTGCGCCCGCCGGGGGTGACCGCCGTCCCCTCGATGGTGAGCGCCGCCGCACCGGAAAGTGCCAGTTGGCCGAGATGAATCAGGTGCCAATCGTTCATCAGCCCTTCTTCGGCCGAGTACTGGGCCATCGGGGCGATCACGATCCGGTTGGCGAGGTTCAGGTTGCCGATTTGTATCGGCGTGAACAGCATTGGATGGCTCGAACCGGTGCCAGTCGTGGCGCCGCTATTGGCGGCGCCTTTGCCTGCGGGTGTGGACATGAAAATCTTCTGCCGGGTGATGAGTGACAGGTAGATCGTAGTGGCCACATGACGGAGCGATAATTCGCAGATTCTTCATAAGCCCGATTCCCGACGAGAATAGCCATGAGCGGCAGCATGCGGCCGCGCCAGAGCGGTTATGCTGTGCGTCAACGCAGGAGGCATGCATGGCAGAAACGTGGCAATTCCAGGTCCGCATCACCGTCGTGCCCGAGTTGGCCGATGCGCTGCGGGACAACCGCTCCTACTCGGGGCGCGACTTACTCGAAGCCGTCTTGCGCGATTACGACGCTTCCTTGAAGTGCCAGTTCGACGCATTCGCCGATTATGTCGAAGAGGCGGAACGCGCCGGGCGGGAACGTTATCCGCTATATCAATGGACGAAAGAGACGATCGCCAATCCAGCGAAAAAGGCGAAGTACCTGAAGTCGTTCGCGATATACGTTGGCGGTGAAGCGGTCTACGACAGGGAAAGCGCCGACGGGCTGTATGCGCGGCTCTCGGCCCTCGCTGACCAGCTGGGCATCGAAAGCGTGAACCGGTTCGACACGAACCCGGCCAACAATCCGCAGCCGCCCGCGCGCACGTGAGACAGACACCGGTTCTGCCGCATCGCACCATTGCCCCGGGCCACCAGGCGCTTTGTACTTGCGCCAGATAGCACAGAAAAATATGCCCCAGCCTGCAGACGGCATTCGTTAGAATCTATTTTCGTCGCGACAACCAACCCATCTGCATGGGTGCAGCAGCATCGAATCGCACATGCTGCTCACCTTGTTCATCCTTTATCGGAGGCGAGCGTGTCAGGTTTACTTCCCAATGTCGACCGCGAGGGACTCCTCGAATATTCAGTGGTTTACACCGACCGCTCGATCAATCACATGTCGCAGCTCTTTCAGGGCGTCATGCGGGATATCTCCAGCTCCCTGAAAAAAGTCTACAACGCGAAGTCGGTCGTGATCGTCCCAGGCAGCGGGACTTTCGGCATGGAAGCCGTTGCCCGGCAGTTCGCGACGAACAGGAAGTGCCTCGTCATTCGCAATGGCTGGTTCAGTTTCCGCTGGTCGCAGATTTTCGACATGGGCAGCATTCCCTCTGAATCGATCGTGTTGAAGGCGCGCCCAGTCGAACAGGGAAGGCAGGCCGCCTATGCGCCGCCCCCGGTCGAAGAAGTCGTCGCGGCGATCAAGGAGAACAAGCCCGATCTGGTCTTTGCGCCGCATGTCGAAACCGCATCGGGAATGATGCTGCCCGATGCGTATCTGCGCGCGGTGGCCGACGCCGTGCATGCCGTAGGCGGCATGTTCGTACTCGACTGCATCGCCTCCGGTACGGTCTGGGTCGACATGGAGAAAAGCGGCGTCGATATCCTGATCAGCGCACCGCAAAAGGGCTGGAGCGCGTCACCCTGTTGCGCGCTCGTCATGCTCGGCCCGCTCGCGCGCGAACGGATCGACGCAACGACCAGCACCAGCTTCGCCTGCGATCTTCGCAAGTGGCTGCAGATCATGGAAGCCTATGAGAGCGGCGGATTCGCTTACCACGCAACCATGCCCACGGACAGTCTCGCGACGCTGCGCGACGTGATCAAGGAAACCGAGGCATACGGCTTTGACAAGGTAATGGCGGAGCAGCTCGAACTCGGCAAGCGTATTCGCTCGCTGCTCGTGAGCAAGGGTTTCCGAAGCGTCGCGGCCGAAGGTTTCGAGGCACCGGGCGTCGTGGTCAGCTATTCGGACGACGACGGCATACGATCCGGCAAGAAGTTCGCCGATGCCGGCGTGCAGATCGCGGCTGGCGTTCCCCTCCAATGCGACGAGCCTGAAGACTTCAAGACCTTCCGCATCGGGTTATTCGGCCTCGAAAAACTGCATGACATCGAAGGCACGGTCGCGAGGTTCGCGAAGGCGTTGGACCGCATTCTTTAACCCGCTTCGTCAGGTCATCGCGAAGCGAAACGAGCGCCCTTGCGGCGCTCGTTGTCGTTTTGGCGCCTCGTGTGAAGTCAAACGCTGCGGACTCAGGCGTCTGCCGGCGTGTCGACGTAGCGCAGACCCTTTTCGGCCAGGCGCTCGCGCATGCCGTAATAGTCGAGGCCGAGCGTGCCGCCGGCGAGCACCGCGCGCGTCTTTTCTTCCTTGGCGAGGCGCGCCTGGGTCGCTTCCACGACCTTCGCAACGGTGGCGAACGGCACCACGACCACGCCGTCGTCGTCGGCCACGATGACGTCGCCCGGGTGCACGATCTGCTGCGCGCACACCACCGGCACGTTCACCGAACCGAGCGTTTCCTTCACCGTGCCTTGCGCCGAAACGGCCTTCGACCACACCGGGAAGTCCATCGCCTTCAGTGCGCGCACGTCGCGGCAACCCGCGTCGATGATCAGGCCGCGCACGCCGCGCGCCGCGAGCGAGGTGGCGAGCAGCTCGCCGAAGTAGCCATCTTCGCAAGGCGAAGTGGGTGCAGCCACCACCACGTCGCCTTCGCGACACTGCTCCACGGCCACGTGCAGCATCCAGTTGTCCGAGGGCGGCATGAGCACGGTCACGGCCGAGCCCGCGATCGCGGCGCCCGAATAAATGGGCCGCAGATACGTGGCGAGCAGGCCGAGACGGCTTTGCGCCTCGTGCACGGTGGCCGTGCCGGCTTCCTTGAGGATTTCGATGTGACGCGCGTCGGCGCGCGGAATCTGGGTGACGACGACACCACGTTTCATGACAGATCTCCCACCACTGCGGGCGTCAGGCGCATATAGCCTTCCGCGTATTGAATGTCGCGCTTCGCCGTAATGCCGATGTTGCGCTTGGCCTGCACGCCGCGCTGTTGCGCGACACGCGTGTAGTACTCCCAAAGGTGTTCCTGGCCCGCCATGCATTCGATGGCGCGGCGTTTCACGTCCCACACTTCGGTGATGTCGAGGAAGGTGTTCGGAATCCACTCGCACTGCTCGGTCTGGTGCGGTTCGAATGCGTAGACCGGCGGCGCGCCGACGATCTTCTGCCCCGGATTGTGGCCTTCGGCCTGGGCGATGATGCGCGCTTCCTGCGCCACGTGCATCGCGAGCGGATGATCGAAGTTGTACGGGTCTTTCTGCGAATGGCTCAGCACGAACGCGGGCTGCATGTCGCGATAAACGTCGACGAGGCGCAGAAGCGCTTCATCGGAAACGCGCAGCGGGTAATCGCCCAGATCGAAGAACTCGCACTCCGCGCCCAGAATCTCGGCGGCGGCGAGCGCCTCCTCGCGGCGCGCGGCCTTCACTTTCTCGATGGTCATGTCGGGGCCCTTGCGCCAGAGCTTCGCAGACTCGCCGCGCTCGCCAAACGAGAGACACACCACCTTCACGCGATAGCCGTTCTTCTTGTGCAGGGCAATCGCACCGCCCGCGCGCCATACGAAATCCGCGCTGTGTGCGCTCACCACGAGCATCGATTTTTCAGTCATTTCCGGTTCACCAGACGTCGAACATCACGAAGCCTCATTGTAGGTTTGAGCGCGCCGTGCGAACCAACGAAAGGACTGCCGAAAGGCATCGAATCTGCTTATCGGCGCCGCATGGAACGCGCCTCGAAAACGGGCCAGGCCGCGTCTTGCCCATGCGGCGTCAAGCGTCTCGCTGTGCATTGGTTGAGCGCGCAACGACGCTGGACGACGCCGCGCGTTCGCGCGGCGCACGCAAACCTTGTGACCCCGAATTTCCCAAGCTTTCGTTGCGCCCACATCGAATGCCCGACACTGAAATTGTTGCGTAAACGCCGAATACACCTACTGACAGCAATATTTAAATAACACGCATTCTCATTTGCAATACAATCCGCATACTTTTCCGGGCCGCTCATGGGGCCAGCTCCGCGAGCTCTGTCTGGCCGGCAAAGCATAACCATTCGCCCGGAGCCTGCGCACAGCGCCAAGGCATCACGAGGCGCCAGCGCTACCTTCGCTACGACCTTTTTTATGTCCGCATCCCGTCTGCACCCGCCTTTCAATTTGCCTTCGCATTTCCCCGCTTCCCGGGTTGCGATCCTCGCCGCCATCGTCGTCGCGTTCAGCCTGCCCGCCGCGGCGTTCGCGCAAACCGCCGACGCGCCCGCCGCAGCGAGCGGCGCCGCCGCAACCGGTAGCGCCAGCAACGCCACGCTGCCCACCGTGAAAGTGCAGGCGTCCCAGGAAACGCTGCCGGGCGACCTGCAGCCGACCTTTGGCGGCGGCCACGTGGCGCGCGGCGGCGATTTCGGCGTGCTCGGTTCGCAGAAGAACATCGACGTGCCGTTCAGCATGACGACGTACACCGCGAAGCTGATCGAGGACCAGCAGGCGCGCACCATTGCCGATGTGCTCTCGAACGATCCGGCCGTGCGCACCGCCTACGGTTACGGCAACTTCCAGGAGGTATACGTCATTCGCGGCTTCACGCTCGACAGCGACGATATCTCGCTCAACGGCCTGTACGGCATCACGCCGCGCCAGCTCGTCGAGACGGCTGCGCTCGAGCGCGTGGACATCTTCAAGGGTGCGAGCGCATTCCTGAACGGCGCGGCGCCCAACGGCACCTCGATCGGCGGCAGCGTGAACCTGCAACTGAAGCGCGCCGACGACAAACCGCTCACGCGCGTGACGCTCGAAGGCAGCGCCTCGGGCGAGTTCGGCACGCATATCGACGTGGGCCGCCGCTTCGGCGACAACGACCAGTTCGGCATTCGCGTGAACCAGTACAACCGCGACGGCGAAACGAGCATCGACAGCGAAATGCGCCGCGCCAACCAGACGGCCGTGGCGCTCGACTGGCGCGGCGAGAAGCTGCGTCTCGAAGGCGACTTCATGTATCAGCGTCAGCACGTTTCGGACGGCCGCCCCGTCGTCTACGTGCTCGGCGACGAGATTCCCAATGTCCCTTCGGCAACGCACAACTACGCGCAGACCTGGTCGTATAGCGACGCGGAAGACACCGTCGGCATCCTGCGCGCCGAATACGACTTCCTGCCCGGCTGGACCGCGTATGTGACGGGCGGCGTGCGCCACACGAACGAGCACGGCGAATACTTCTCGCCCTACTACACCGATCCCACGACCACCACCGGCTCGCGCCTGGGCGTCGTGCGCAAGGAAGGCGCGACCTCGGCGGAAACTGGCGTGCGCGGCCACTTCAACACCGGTCCGGTGAGCCACTTCGTAACCGCGGGCGCCTCGATCGTGCGCGTGGAAACGCAGTCGGGCTGGACGCTTTCCAATTCGTTCCCGACCAGCCTCTACAGCGGCGTGCAGGTGCCGTATCCGGCGACGGCCTATCAGGCCGGCATGGACGGCAACCCGCCGATCACGGCACTGAATCTGATGCGCAGCGTCTCGGCCTCGGACACGCTCGGCTTCTTCCACGACCGCGTGCTGTTTACGGTGGGCGTGCGTCACCAGGAGATCCTGTCGAACGGCTACTCGTCGTCGACGCTGCTGCAGACCTCGAACTACAACGACTCGATCACCACGCCGCTGTTCGGCCTCGTCATCAAGCCGTGGGAGAACGTCTCGATCTACGCGAACCGCAGCGAGTCGCTTTCGGCGGGCGGCATTGCGCCCCAGGGCACGACGAACTACGGCGACCAGCTCGCGCCGGAGCGCACGAAGCAGTATGAAGTGGGCGCGAAGTACGACAACGGCAAGTACGGCGCGCAGCTCGCGCTGTTCCAGCTCGAAAAGCCGCAGACCTACACCAACAGCGCGGGCGCCTATGTGGCCAACGGCAACGAGCGCCATCGCGGCGTGGAAGCGTCGGTGTTCGGCGAGGTGTACAAGGGCGTGCGTCTGATCGCGGGCGCAACCTGGATCAACGCCGTGCAACTCGACACCGACGCGGGTTCGACCGACGGCAAGACCCCGGTAGGCGTGCCGAGCTTCCTGCTCAACCTGGGCGCCGAATACGACGTGCCCGGGGTGCAGGGCCTCACGCTTTCGGCACGCTGGACGCATACGGGTCCGCAGTATTTCGATGCGGCCAACACCATGTCGATCAAGGCGTGGGACACCGTGGACATCGGCGCGCGCTATGCGACGAACGTGTTCGGCCGTCCGACTACGTTCCGCGCCAATGTTTATAACCTCGCCAACAAGGCGTACTGGTCGTCGACCAACGGTGGCTATCTGACGATGGGCGCGCCGCGTACCGTGTTGTTCTCGATGACGACGGACTTCTGACCGGCGATCGTCAGCGCGTCGCTAGACGGACGAAGGGCCGGGCAGTTCATCTGCCAGGCCCTTTTTGCCTTTGGCGCATGTGTATGGGCGATCGACGTTTGCTACCCGCCCACCACCGTGATCGCAAACCCGTCCCAGCCTTTGCTGCCCACCGTCTGCACAGCCGTGGTCGCAAGCCGCCTGTCGTTTCCAAGCATGTCGAAGTAGCGACGCAAGCCGACCACATCGTCCTCGTGATGCGCGGGGTCGGCCACGCGCCCTTCGCGCACCACGTTATCGGCCACGATCACCGTACCCGGGCGCGAAAGCTGCAGCACGCGTTCGAGGTAATTCGGGTTGTTGCTCTTGTCCGCGTCGATAAACACGAAGTCGAACGGCGGCACGCCTTGCGCGACGAGCGCATCGAGCGATTCGAGCGCGAGGCCCGTCATGACCGTCACCTTCGCATCGAGCCCCGCCCGCGCGATGTTGGCCCGCGCAACGGCCGCGTTTTCCGGGCTGAATTCGAGCGACACCATCGCGCCGTCATCGGGCAGCGCGCGAGCGAGCCAGATCGCGCTATAGCCGCCCAGCGTGCCGATTTCGAGGATGCGCCGCGCGCCCTGGATGCGCGCGAGCAGATGCAGAAACTTGCCCTGATTCGGTGCCACGTTGATCGCGCGAAGGCCCGCTTTGGCGCTTGCGGCGAGCGCGCCGTCGAGCGCATCATCGGGACCGATCAGCCGCTCGCAGAACCAGTCGTCCACTGCTTGCCACGTTTGCTCGTTCATTACCCTGCTCCGCTTCTGGATCTGAGCCGCCAAGATTACCTCACCGCTCGCGACACTGCACATGCGCGAGGTGGCTGCATGCCCCATCGATTCGACGTCCTTAGTAATTGAATGGACCGGAGGGCCGGCTTTTGGCGCACCATCTCCGGCGACCGCGTTGCGCGCTCGCAACGCCACCGCCTTTCGTTGCGCGCGCAGGAATTGTCAAGCGCGCCGACCCGCCAGCCCAATCCGTGCGCCCAACTGTCAAACCGGCCGTCAGGCCGCGCCAGCCCGTCATCTGCGCGCTTTACGCAACGGGCATAAACACGTGCATTCATAGGGCGCGATCCTTGGCTCTCCGCTAAACTCCACCACACATTGACGCCGTTTCGAGATAACGCTTGGCGGCACCACGCCGCCAATAACCATAGCCGCTGTCTTTGCAAGATAAAGACAGCCACTGCGAAGAAAACAAAGGGCTGTTGCGATGCGACTCTCCGTTCAAGTTGGGCTGGGCGCGCTCGTCGCCGGATTACTGCTGGGGGCGAGCCTTTTCGCGGTGGACAAATCGGCTGTCGCCGCTACGCAGACGACAAAGGCGGCCGCGGGGGGAGCAAGCGACGTTCCCGCCTCCGCTCCCGCCGCAGCGCCAGTTACGGCCTCCGCTGCGGCCGCTGCTTCCGCCCCTGTGACGGGGCCCGTTGTCATCCAGACGGCACCGGGCTCCGTCATTCCCGAGCCTGCCGCTTCGACGCCGCTCGGGCAGCCGCGCACGCGCACGTTCACGTTGCGCCAGATGGGTGCGTACGGGCCGATCCCCCTGCGCGGCCTCGATCCCACCGGCGGCATGAATGTAGACGTTCGCACCGACGAAGTCGTGACCAGCGCAAAGCTCAAGCTCGTCTACACCTACTCGCCCTCGCTGATCTTTTCGCTTTCGCATCTCAGGGTGTTTGTGAACGGTGAAGTCGTCGCGACGATTCCGCTCGTGAAGGAGACGGCCGGTCAGCTCGTGACGAGCGAGATCGATCTCGACCCGCGCCTTTTCACCGACTACAACCGCATCACCGTGCAGATGATCGCGCACTACACGCTCGATCATTGCGAGGATGCCTATCATTCGAGCCTCTGGGCCGACATCAGCCCCGACACGTCGCTCACGCTCAACACGGCGGGCATCGTGCTGCCCGACGACCTCGGGCTCTTGCCTGTGCCGTTCTTCGACCGCCACGACAACCGCCTCGTGCGCGTGCCCTTCGTATTCGCCGCCAACGCAGGCGTGCCCGTGCTGCACGCGGCGGGCGTCGTCTCGTCGTGGCTTGGCGCGCTCGCGAGCTATCGCGGCTCGCGCTTTCCGGTCTCGCGCACCGTGCCGCCCGACGCCAACGCCATTGCGCTCGTGCTGCCGGGCCAGGTGCCCGAGGGGCTGAACCTGCCGGAAATCAAGGGCCCCACGGTCTCGGTCATGGCGAACCCCGCCGCCGATCCGGAGTCGGGCCGCAAGCTCCTCGTGCTCGCGGGCCGCACGCCCGAGGAACTGCTGAACGCCGCCTACGCGGTCGCGCTCGGGCAGGCCGGCATGGCCGGCAACAGCGTGATGGTGAAGTCGATCGATCTCGGCCCGGCGCGCAAGCCCTACGACGCGCCGAACTGGGTGCCCACCGACCGCCCCGTGCTGTTCCGCGAGCTGGTGACGGACCCGCAGCAGCTCCAGGTATCGGGCTACAACCCGCCCGCGATCCGCGTGAATCTGCGCGTGCCCGCCGACCTCTATGCGTGGGCGCGGGGCAACGTGCCGCTCGACATCCGCTATCGCTACACGGCGCCTTCCGCATGGAACGACTCGGTGCTCAACGTGAGCATCAACGATCAACTCGTGCGCTCGCAACGGCTGCGTCCCGTCACGCGGGCCTCCGACGAAGCGCGCATCAACGTGCCGCTGCTTTCGGGCTCGGACACCCGTTCATCAACGAATCTGGAAATCCCCGCGTTCCGCGTGGGCAGCGACAACCAGTTCCAGTTCCAGTTCCATATCGATTCGCAGAAGACGGGGCTGTGCACCTCGACTGCCAACGATGTTGCGCGCGCGGCCGTCGATCCCGACTCGGTCATCGACTTCAGCGGCTTCGCGCACTACACGTCGCTGCCCAACCTCGCCTACTTCGCGAACAGCGGCTATCCGTTCACGCGCATGGCCGACCTCTCCGACACGGCCTTCGTGATTCCGGACCAACCCGACACGAAGGATCAGGAAGCCGTGCTCACGCTGCTCGGCCACATGGGCCAGTGGACGGGCCTCCCCTCGCTGCGCCTGACGATCGTGCCCGCCAGCCAGGTGGACAGCGTGCGCGACAGCAACCTGCTCGTGATCGGTTCGGGCTCGGGCGCGCAACTGCTCGAGAAGTGGGGCAATGACCTGCCGCTTCTCATCGAGCGCGGCAAGACCGAGGTGACCACGCGCGACCAGCGCAGCGGCTGGCCCGGCTGGCTCGGCGGCACCGAGGACGAGGACCCGACGCCGTCGGGCCGCTCGATCGTTACGCTCGGCGGACCGATGGCGGCGCTGATCGCCTTCGAGTCGCCGCTGAAGTCAGGCAGGAGCGTGGTGGCGCTCGCCGCGACTTCGTCGGCGCAGTTCGGCGACGTGCTCGACGCGCTCCAGGACGGCGGCAAGATCTCGCAGATGCACGGCGATCTCACGCTCGTGCGCGAAGGCCAGGTGGAGGGCCTGCGCGTGGGCAACCGCTATTTTGTCGGCGATCTGCCGTGGTATGCGCGCGCCTGGGTGTTTATCTCGCGCTACCCGGCACTGATGGCGCTCGCGGGCATTCTGGCCGGTCTGATCGTTGCGCTCACCGTGTTCTGGGCGCTCGGCCGCATGGCCTCCCGCCGCTCCGGGACCTGACGATGCGTCCGGGTTTGGCTACGCTCGCGCCCGCTCTGGCGCCCCGGCTCATGCGCTGGCTCGCGGCGGGCGCGTTTGCCTGCGCACCGCTCGCAACATTGGCGCTGCTGATGTCGGCTGCGACAGCGCACGCGGCCGCGCCGGCCGCCAGCGCCAGCGGCAGCGCGGCAAAATCCGCTAGCCCCGCGGCCTGCGCCTGGCCCGCGTGGAACGCATTTCGCAGCACGCTGCTGAGCGCCGATGGCCGCGTGATCGACGCGAGCACGCCGCGCCAGGTGACCGTTTCCGAAGGACAGTCCTACGCGCTCTTTTTTGCGCTGGTCGCGAACGACCGCGCGAGCTTCGACAAAGTCCTTACGTGGACCGAAAACAATCTTGCGCAGGGCGACCTCGCCACGCATCTGCCGGCATGGATCTGGGGACGGCGCGACATCGGCGAGGACGGCAAGCCGGTTGCGGCGTCGGCAGCGTCTGGCACTTCAGGCGCCGCGCATGCCGGCGAGCCGCAGTGGGGCGTGATCGACAGCAACCCCGCCAGCGACGCCGATCTCTGGATCTCCTACACGCTGCTCGAAGCCGGACGCCTCTGGAACGAGCGCCGCTACACCGCGCTCGGCACGGTGATGGCCCGCAACATCGTGCGCGAGGAAACCGCCGTGCTGCCGGGTCTCGGCCGCACGGTGCTGCCGGGACCCGTGGGCTTTACGATCGGCAAGGACGGCTGGCGCCTGAACCCGAGCTACGTGCCGCTCCAGGTCATGCGGCGTTTCATGCTCGCGCTGCCGGAGGCGGGCGAATGGAAGGCGCTGCTCGCCTCGTCGGCGAGACTCGTCAACGAGACTGCGCCCAAGGGCTACTCGCCCGACTGGGTCGAATATCACGCGAAAGGCGGCTTCGCCCCCGACGCGCAAACGCACGCCGAAAGCGCGTACAACGCTATCCGCGTGTATCTGTGGGCCGGCATGCTCGCGAGCGACGACCCTCTGCGCGCCAGCACGCTCGCCACCTTCAGGCCGCTCGCGGAGTTCGTCGGCGCGCACGGTTTTCCGCCCGAGCGCGTCGACACGACCACGGGCACAGCGGGGCCCAACGAGGGCAACGGCGGCTTTTCCGCCGCGGTCGCGCCGTATCTGTCGGCACTCGGCCGCAGCGATCTCGCGAACGCCCAGGTCGACCGCAGCCGCACGCTCGCGCAAAAGTCGCCGCCTGGCTACTACAGCAGCGTGCTGATGTTGTTCGGGCTCGGCTACCTCGACGGGCTGTACCATTTCGACGCGCAAGGTCGCGTTGCCCCAGCATGGACGAGCGCATGCCCCACGCCGCGCTGAACGCTCTCGTGTCTGCCCGCCGCGCCGCCCATCTGCGCAGTGCGCGCCGTGAGGCGCGGCGCGCGGCTGCGCACGCCTTGCGAGGCGAAGCGGTTTCACGCATGCCGCAACGCTTGTTGCCGAACATCGCACCGCGCCTCGTACCCAAACTCGTACCAAAACGCGTACCAGGATTCGCACCCAGACTCGCGCCGATCGTCGCGCTGCTCTTCGCGGCCTCGCCGTATCTGGCATCCGCGCAGGCGGGTCCGCAGCCGGCGGCCAACGCCGCCACGCCCTCCGCCCAGGCCGCGCAGTTGCTCTCGGCCGCACGCATGTGGGAAGGCAAGAATCGTCCGGATATCGCACGCGGGCTCGTGCAAAAAGCGCTGCTGTTCGACCCGCAGCAACCCGAGGCGCTCGCGTTGCTCGGCGAAATCGAGCTGCGCTCGAACCGCCCGGCCGAAGCCGCGAAAATCCTCGCGCAGCTCAAGAAGATCGCGCCCAATGCGAACGCAACGAAAGAACTCGACGACGCCTACCGCGTCGCCACGAGCGGCAAGATGGAGATGGCCCAGATCCGCCTGCTCTCGGCCGCCGGCAAGAGCGAGGAAGCCTCGGCGCGCCTGCTCAAGCTCTTTCCGAACGGCGCACCCGCAGGCGATCTCGCGGGCGACTACTACCGCATCCTGGCCGGCACGACCGCGGGCCGCGCGCAGGCGATCAGCGAATTGCGCACGCGCGTGAAGCAGAATCCGAACGATCCCCGCCTCGCGCTGATCCTTGGCGACCTGCTCACCGACCGCGCCGACACGCGCATGGAAGGCCTCAACCTCATCTATCGCGTGTACCAGCGCCAGGACAGCAACCGCGCGTTCGCGCTCGAACTGTGGCGGCGCGCGCTCGCGAGCGCGGGGCACGACGATCCCGCCTATTACGTGTGGTATCTGCGCTATCTGCAGGAAGTACCCGACGACTCCGACGCGAAGCAGACCGTCGCCGATCTCGGCAAGAAGCTCGGCGCGAAGGGCCAGGCGCAGGCGCAAGCGCTGGCGCAGAACCCATCGGCCGTCATTAGCGCGCCGCCGGCCACGGCAGCGGGCAACGCGCGAGCGTCAACCCAGGCGCGTGCACGGCCCCCCGGCCCCGGCGCCGCCGATCGCGCGCGCGGTCTGGCGCAACTCGATCGCGGCGATCTCAAGGATGCCGAAACCTCGCTGCAAAGCGCGCAGCGCGCGAACCCCAACGACGGCGAAACCATCGGCGCGCTCGGTCTCGTGCGGCTGCGCGAAGGCCGCCACGACGAAGCGCGCGAGCTGTTCGCGCGCGCCCTCAAGCTCGACCCGGACAACGCCGGCAAGTGGCGCAGCCTCGAAAAGACGGCCACCATCTGGGGCACCATTGCGAAGGCGCGCGAAGCCAATTCGCAGGGCAAGCCCGAAGAAGCCGAAACGCTCGCGCGCGAGGCGCTCAAGCTCGATCCGGGCAACACGACCGCCAGCGATATCCTCGGCAACGCGCTCATCGCGCAGAAGAAGTGGCCCGAAGCCGAAGCCGTGCTGCGGCCGCTCGTGAACGCGCCCAAGCCCGACATGGACGCGCTGCGCGGCCTCGTGACCGTACTGCGCGAAACGGGCCGCGAAAGCGAGATCGAGCCGCTCATCGCCGCCACGACGCCGCGCGTGAGCGGTTCGAGCGCGGAGCAAAAGCAGCTGCACGCCGAACTGCTCTCGATCCAGGCGGACCAGCTGCTCGCGGACAACCGCAAGAGCCCGGCCATCGCGAAACTCGAAGAAGCCGTGCGCCTCACGCCCGACGACGCATGGACGCGTTTCAGGCTCGCGCGCCAATATCGCGATCTGGGCCTGCCCGCACTGGGCCGCCAGGTCATGGAAGACGGCCTGAAGGTCTCGCAGGCGCCCGACATGCGCTACGCCACGGCGCTCTATCTGAATTCCGTGGACGACGTCGAAGCGGCCGCCGCGCAACTCGACGCGGTGCCCGAAGCACAGCGCAGCGAAGGTATGCGCGAGCTGATGGGCAATCTCGCCGCGCAGAAGAAGATCGCGCAGGCCCGCCAGCTCATCGCTCAGGGCAAGGAAGACGAGGCGCGCGCGCTGCTCGATTCCGCCGCCGCCAACGCGAACGCGGCCAACGACCCGCAGATGCTCGCCACGGTCGGGCGCGAGTGGATCGCGATCGGCGAGCCGGACCGGGGCCTGAAGCTCGTGCAGGACTGGCTCGCGGCGCACCCCGACGACCCGGCGGCGAACGGCGCGCGCGTGCGCTACGGCGAGCTGCTGGCGGCGGCCAACCGCGACGACGCGTGGGCGAACTGGATCGACGCGACGCGCGATCAGCCCGGCATCACCGACGAACAGAAGGCCAGTCTCGACGACCAGGAGCTGCGCCTCGTCGCGCGCGAAACCGGCCGTCAGATCGAGGCGGGCGACCTGACGGGCGCCCGCCATACGCTCGACGCCGTGCCGGACCGCCTCAAGACGACCAAGCGCTGGCTGCTCGAAGACGTCGATCTGCGCGAGGCGAAGGGCGACTACAAGGGCGCAATGGCCTCCGCGCAGAAGGTGCTCGTGACGCAACCCGACGACGCCGATGCACGCCTCGCCGTTGCGCGTATGCTGGAGCGCATGGGCCGAGACCGGGAGGCCGCCGACATGGTGCGCGCAGTGCTGGCCGACACCGCGGAGAACGACATCGACACGCGCCTTGCCGTGGCGCGGCGCTTCACCGCGCTCGGGCTGAACGACGAGGCTTCCGCCGTGGTCGATCCGTTGCGCGAGCAGTATCCGGACAACCCGGACATTACGATCCAGGCGGGGCGCGTTGCGCAGGCGCGCGGCAACTACAACGAAGCCGCGAGCCTCTATCGCACCTCGCGCACGCAGGAAGTGGCCGAAGGCACGCGGCCCGACGCCGACGGCACGACGTCGGCAGGCCGCGCGCTGCAGGGCCTGGAAGACCGCAAGCAGGGGCAGGTCGCGACCGGGTGGTATCAGTCGAACCTCTCGGGCGACCCCGGCATTTCCGAGCTGCACGCCACCGAAGTCCCGCTATACGTTCGCATTCCTGATGGCTATACGGGCCACTATTTCTTCCACGCCGATACGGTCTATCTGAATGCGGGCACGCTGCCCGGCAACGACCTCGACATCGCGTACAAGTACGGCAAGATCGCCGCGCTCGGCAACGCCGGGCTCGGTTCTGTCAACGAGACCGCGACGGGCGTCGCGCTCGCGGCGGGCTACGAGTTCAGCGGTGCGAACAATAGCTGGCGCGCCGACATCGGCAGCACGCCGGTGGGCTTCCCGATCACGAGCGTGCTGGGCGGCATTCAGTACCGCCACGACTTCCCGAGCGGTTCGTCGCTCTCGCTCGACGTCTCGCGCCGCCCTGTGACCGCGAGCCTGGTTTCCTATGCGGGCGGCATCGATCCGGTCACGGGCGAGAAGTGGGGCGGTGTCGTGCGCAACGGCTTCACCGTGCGCGGCGCGCAGGACTTCGGGCCGGGCACGATCTTCACGAGCATCGGCTTCGGCCTGCTGACCGGCACCAACGTGGAGACGAACCAGGAGTTCAAGGTTCGCAGCGGCTACGACTGGTCGGTGTTCAAGCGGCCCGACCAGATCGTGTCGAGCGGCCTCACGCTCAATTACTGGAAGTACTCGAAGAACGAACACAACTACACGTTCGGTAACGGCGGCTACTACAGTCCGCAGAGCTATTTTTCGGTCAGCATTCCGCTCGACTGGACCGGACGCTACAAGAAGCTTTCCTGGGAGATCGACGGATCGGTGGGCATGTCGTTCACGAACGAGAACGAGTCGCCGTTCTACCCGACGCGCCCAGGCCTGCAGGCCCAGGCGCTCGCGTTCATGAGCGCCAACGACCTCGGTTCGCCGTTCTTTGGCGGCGGCTCGGGCGGCGGCTTCAGCTATGCGGTCGAAGCGGCGGCCGAATATCGCGTGACGGAGCACTTCGTGGTGGGCGGCCGCTTCCGGCTCGACCGCTCGCGCGACTATGCGCCGAACGTAGGCGTGCTTTACCTGCGCTACTTCTTCTCCCCGCAAAAGGGTCCGGTGCCGTTCCCGCCGCGGCCGGTCGTCCCTTATTCGGCCTACTGACATGGCCACGGAGCGAGCGCGCATGACGACGATGAAAACCGCGACGATGAAATCCGCGAGACGAGCAATACGATGAACGATCCCGCCACCCTTTCCGCTGCGCCCGCCGGCGCCGGCCGCGATACGCGCCGCTCGCTGTTCTCGCGGCTCGCGCGCCGCGAGCCGCTAGCGATCGACGGCCTGCCGGCCTCGCTCGCTTCGCTCGGCGCGGGCCAGGTGCACGTGGTCTACGCGAGCGCCTCGCCCGCGCGCGACGCGCTGTTCTGGCAAACCGCCGCCGCCGCGCTCACAGGTCCCGCCACCGTCCTTTCCACGCGCGACGGCGCGAGCCTCACGGCGGCGCTGCGCGATCAAGGCGTCGATCTCGACAAGAGCGGTTCGACGCATGCATGGGCAAACGTCTGCGCGCTACGCACACTGCCGGAGCGCGACGGCGCGCAGGTGCTGATCGAAGCGCTCAACGCGCTCGCCGGGCAGTGCGCCGCGCCCGAAAGCCAGTTCTTCATCGAAGGCGCGGAGGCGTTCTTCAACTGGCAGGACCCCGCCGCGCTCGCAGCTCAGGGCGCGCAGCTCGCGGGCTGGTGCGCGCAGCATCGTTACGGCGTGCTGATGGTGGCAGCGCCGCCCGGCCTCGGCGACGATCAGGAGCATCCCGAACTCGCCGCCTTCCAGGCGCGCTTCGCGGGCGCCGCACAATTGCACCAGGTGCAGGGGCAGTATCACTGGGAAGTCGCGTTCTGGCGCGCGGGCGATGCCGTGCACGGCAGCCGGAGCGTGCCGCTGCGCTTTTCCGCCGCCGATCACCGGCTCACGGTTTCCGGAGGCACCTTCGAAACCGAGATCGGCGAGGCGGGCCTGCTCGCACCCGACGAAGGCCGCGTGATCGTTTCGCGCGACGCGATGTTGCACGAGCGCGTACTGCCGCCGGCCTGGCAGATCGTCGATAACAACGAGGCCGCCGTGGCCGCCGCGCGCACTTCGGTCGCGGCCACGGTGATTCTCGAATTCAGCGTGAACCGCGACCTCGAAATGCTCGCGGAGCAGGTGCACACGCTGCGCCTGCAGTGCGGCGAAGCGCTCAAGATCATCGTGCGCGAGGACGCCGTGGCCATGCGCTACGAGTCGCTCATGCTGAACCTGGGCGCGAACCGCGTGATCGCGCGGCAGACGCCGCTCGCGCAGGTCGAGGCCATCGTCGACAGTCTGCAGGGCCAGGTATATTCGCGGCCCATGCCCGCCGACTATCGTGCGGCGCTCGCCGCCGTGGTGCATGGCGAAGAGAGCGGCTACGTGGGCGCGGCACACTTCGTCGAACTCGTGCGCGCGGCGGTGGAGCGCAGCCGCGTGATCCAGCTGCCGAGCGTGCTGATTCGCCTCGCGCTGATGCCGGAAGTCGCGCACGTGGATGCGCTCAAGGCGTGCCATCTGCGCCGCGCGGGCGACATCGTGACGGCGAGCGGCGACAGCCTCTACGTGTTCTTCTTCGCCTGCCGTATGAGCGACGCCGACGCCGTGTGCCGGCGCGTGTTCCAGCGTTCGCTCGCGGAGCTGTTCCAGGGCGAGGAGCGCTACGGCGACGGCCGCGCGATCACGGAGGCGCTGGACACGCTCGGCGAGGAAATCGACACCACGCCGCCGCCCGACTATTCGGGCTGGCTCGCGATCAATGAGGGGCAGCCCGCCGCGCCCGCGGCCGTCTCGGTGCAGGCCAACGGCCAGACCGTGCCGCCTGCGGCGGCTTCCGCGATCGCACCGGGCTCAGCGACGGCAGCCACGACAGAAACCGCAGTGCCGGAACCCGCAGTGCCCGTCAACATCGCTCCCATAAACGGCGACCTGTTGCCCGCGCTCGACGCCGCCGCGCGCACCGACAACGCGAAACCGCGAGCCGCGCCGCAGCGCGCGCCGCTGCCGCTCAAAGCATAGGAGAGCGACATGAACATCTTCCTCGGTTACTTCGTCTGGGGCTTGATACTGGCCGTGCCGCTCTACTGGATCGGCTGGCGCCTGCGGCTCGCGCGCTTCGTGCCCATGTGGCTGCGCCCCGCGCGCTCGCGCCCGCTCCAGCTCCCGCCGCAGGTCGACGCCCTGCTGATTCGCGGCCAGCGCCGCTTCAGCCAGACGGGGCCGCGCCGATGAAGACCATCGCCATCGTCTCCAGCGTGGGCGGTGCGGGCCGCACCACCCTCACCGCCGCGCTCGCCGGTCTGCTGGCGGCGCGCGAACATGTTGCGCTCGCCGCGGAATGCGACCCGCGCAACGTGCTGGCGCTCCATTTCGGGCTGCGCGAGAGCGCGCGCGAAGGTCTCGTCACGCATCTGGCGGGCGGCCCCGGCGCCGACGACGCCTGGTCGCGCGCCGCGCTGCAAAGCGACGACGGCGTGCTCGTGCTGCCGTGGGGCAGCCTCGCTGACGGCCATGCATCCGATGACCCGCGCGACGACGACGCCTGCGCCCTGCTCGACGCGCGCCCCGGCTGGCTGCGCGAACTGCTTGCCCGCGTGGACCTGCCGGCGCAGACGATCGCGCTCGTCGATGCGGGCACGTGGCCCTCGGCGCACGCGCGTCAGGCGATCGACGCCGCCGACCTCGTGCTCGGCGTCCTCACACCCTGCGCCGCCGCCTGCGCGACGCTGCCGCGCCTGATCGCCGCGCTCGTGCGCGCACAGAAGCGCAGCGTGTTCGTCGCCAATGCGGTCGTGCCCGCGCGCCAGTTGCACATGGACGTCGTTTCACTGCTGCGCGCGCGCCTGGGCGCCGCCATGCTCCCGTATCTCGTGCATGCGGACACCGGTGTGCCCGCTGCACTCGCCGCGGGAGAAAACTTCTGCCTGAGCGCGCCCAGCTCGCAGGCCGCGCACGACCTTCACGGCATCGCCTCGTGGCTCTCGCACTGGAGCACGGGTGCGAGCCTCGATGCGCCCGACGAACTGCTCGCGCAACACGTCGCGCGCGGGAGCACGTCATGATCCGCGAGCGCATCGCTGCCCTGTGGACGGCGTTCTGGTTGTCGCTGCGCCGCGTGAGCGCGCCCGAGTTCAATCTCGCGCCCGACGCGCCGGGTGGCCAGTGGCTGCTGCGCGCCTTCTTCCGGCCGCCGCGCCCGGGCCAGCGCGACGTGCCCGCGCTCGCCTTCGCGCGGCTCGGCAAGGACATCCGCCAGCGCCTGAACATCGGCCGCGACCGCACCGCTGGAGCGTGGCTCCTGCGCATCTTCCTGCGCCCGCGGCGCCCGCGTCAGCGTCTCGCCGCCGATCTGCGCAAGCTTCACAAGGCGCCGCAAGGACACCATCGCTTCGCACTGCGCGCGTGGCTCGACAGGCGCCTCGAACCCGTCTATCGCCGCGCCTCGCGCGCGAGCGCGGCAGTCGGCGCGCGGCTGCCCGACGTGCCGTGGGAAGGCATCGAGCAGCACCTCGAAAAGCTTTCGGCGGCGCTCGACAGCGTGCCCTACCTGCGCCAGGGCCTCCTGTGGCTCGCGTTCGTCGCGGCTGTCGCCGTGTGCACGACGCCGCTGCCGTTCGCCGGCCAGGTGCTGCTGTTCCTGCTCGTGTATGTCGTGGTGATGATCGCGCGCCGCCTGCCGGGGCGCCTCGCCACCATGCTCATGGTGATGCTGTCGATCCTCATGACGGGCCGCTACGTCTGGTGGCGCAGCACGCAAACGCTGCATCTTTCGAGCCCTGCCGAGGCCATCGTCGGCTACATCCTCTACGCGGCCGAGCTTTACACGTGGATCGTGCTGATCTTCGGCTACGTGCAAACCGCGTGGCCGCTGCGCCGCAAGCCGCAGCCGCTGCCCGACGATCCGGCCGACTGGCCGACCGTCGACCTCTACATTCCGACCTACAACGAGCCGCTTTCAGTGGTGCGGCCAACCGTGTTCGCGGCAAGCTCGATCGACTGGCCGCGCGACAAGCTGCGCGTCTACATCCTCGACGACGGCGACCGCGACGAATTCCGCGACTTCGCGCGCGAGGCGGGCGTGGGCTACCTGCGCCGCGACGAACACACGCATGCGAAGGCCGGCAACATCAATCACGCGATGCCGCTCACGCAGGGCGAGTACATCGCGATTTTCGATTGCGACCACATCCCCACGCGCTCCTTCCTGCAAACGACCATAGGCGTCTTTCTCGCCGATAAAAAATGCGCGATGGTGCAGACGCCGCACCACTTCTTCTCGCCCGATCCGTTCGAGCGCAACTTCGACACGTTCCACCGCGTGCCGAACGAAGGCAGCCTCTTTTACGGGCTGATCCAGGACGGCAACGACTTCTGGGACGCCACGTTCTTCTGCGGCTCGTGCGCGGTCATCAAGCGCTCGGCGCTCGAGCACATTGGCGGCATCGCGACCGAGACCGTGACCGAGGACGCCCACACCTCGCTGCGGCTGCATCGCCACGGCTATACGTCGGCCTATCTGCGCACCGTGCAGGCGGCGGGCCTCGCCACCGACAGCCTCGCCGACCACATCGGCCAGCGCATCCGCTGGGCCCGCGGCATGACGCAGATCTTCCGCGTCGACAATCCGTGGATCGGCAAGGGACTCTCGTTCTTCCAGCGCATGTGCTACAGCAACGCCATGCTGCACTTCTTCTACGGCTTCCCGCGGCTCATCTTCCTCGTGATGCCCGGCGCGTACCTGTATTTCGGACTGCACGTGATCAACACGCCTGCGCCCGTGATCCTCGCCTACGTGGTGCCGTATCTGGTGATTGCCGCGATTGCCAACTCGCGCATCCAGGGACGCTACCGGCACTCGTTCTGGGCCGAAGCCTACGAGTCCGTGCTCGCGTGGTACATCGTGCTGCCCACCACCATGGCGCTCATCAATCCGAAGCTCGGCAAGTTCAACGTGACCTCGAAGGGCGGCCATATCGAGCACGAGTATCTCGACTGGACGATTTCGAAGCCCTACCTCGTGCTACTCGCGATCAACGTGTGCTCTGTCCTCGCCGGTATCGGCCGCCTCACGATCTGGCGGTCAGACGAGCCCGCCACCGTGTTCATGAACCTCTTCTGGGCCGGCGTGAATCTCACCATTCTCGGGCTCGCGCTCGGCGTGGCCAAAGAGGCGAAGCAGGTGCGCGTGGCGCACCGCATTCCGCTGCGCGTGCCCGCCATGCTCACGCTGCCCGACGGCCGCACGCTCGCGTGCAAGACCGAGAACTATTCGATGGGCGGCCTCGGTCTCATGCTGCCCGCCGACGCCGTAGCGAAGCTCGAACCCGGCGAGCGCATCAACGTGACGCTCGCGCGCGGCGTGCTGGAGCACGACTTCCCCGCCGTGGTCGCGCGTCTGGCCGACCGGCGCCTCGGCGTGCGCTTCGTCGGCATGACGATGGAGATGGAGCGCAAGCTCGTGGAATGCACGTTCGGCCGCGCCGATGCCTGGCTCGAATGGGAGGACGTGCCGCCCTCCGACGCGCCGCTGCACGGCCTCATTCAGCTGATCGAGCTGAGCTGGCAAGGCTACATGCGCCTCATCGACGCGTTCTTCGACGCGCTGGAAAACTTCTTCACGCGACGCCGGGCCGGCCAGGTCCGCCAGCCCTGATAACCGGAACCACCGCTACACCCTGGAACGCGAAACACTATGGGTCTCTGGAATCTCTACTTCCTCGCCAAGCTGTACCTCTACTCGATCGGCACGCTCAAGCCCGAGTGGTGGATGAACTTCGCCTTCGTCATCCTGCTGCTCGTGCCGCTGCACAGGCGGTGGCTGCGTATTGCGCGCGATGTGATCGCCGTGATCGTGGGTATCGCCATTGCGTACCACGAGTCGAGCATGCCCGACATCGGCCGGGCGATCTCGCAGATCCCCGTGCTCCTCACCTTCACGCCCTCGTACATGTTCGAGCTCACGCGGCGCGTGATTTCGCTGTCGATGGCCGTGTCGGCGGTGATCGCCGTGCTGCTCTACTTCCTCATCAACCGCTGGGTACGCGTGACGACACTCGTGCTGATCGCGCTCGTCGTCATGCCGGTCTGGCAGGGCGTGGGCTCGTTCGTGGCGAATGCGACCGCCAACGCTTCACTCGCCAGCAACGGCGACGAGGACGGCGGCACCGGCAAGAAGCGCGACGAGCAGTCGGGCAGCTACGACCAGCAGCTCGCGGCGTTCCGCGCCAACGAGGAAGGCCGGCACGTGAGTTTCACGCCGCTCACCACCGACGCGAACGCGCAGTTCGACATCATCATGGTGCACATCTGCTCGCTCTCGTGGAACGACATGGATGTCGTGAAGATGCGCAACAACCCGCTCTTCTCGCGCTTCGACTATATCTTCCAGAACTTCAGCTCGGGTGCCAGCTATAGCGGGCCCGCCGCGATCCGCGTGCTGCGCGCCACCTGCGGGCAAGAGCCGCACAAGGCGCTCTACGACCCCGCGCCTGCCGAGTGCCACCTGTTCGCGCAGCTCGCGCAGGCCGGCTACACGCCGAACGCGCTGCTCAACCACAACGGCCGTTTCGACAATTTCCGCAGCACGGTGATCAGTGAAATCGGCGTGCCGGGCGTGACGATCCCCGCGAACGAAGGCTTCCCGGAGTTCATGAAGGAGTTCGACGGTTCCGCGCTGGCCGACGACTACGACGCGCTTTCGCGCTGGTACAAGCAGCGCATTGCCGCTGGCGGCGGGCCAGTCGCGCTCTACTACAACACGGTCTCGATGCACGACGGCAACCGGCTGCCCGCGCCGAACGACAAGCTCACGAGCCTGCAGTCCTACCCGATTCGCCTGCAGCGGCTGCTCGGAGACGTCGACAAGCTGATCGACCTCGTCGCGCAGTCGGGCCGCAAGGCGGTGATCGTCTTCGTACCCGAACACGGCGCGGCGCTGCAGGGCGAAGAGAACCAGATTGCCGGCATGCGCGAGATCCCCACGCCGAACATCGTCCACGTGCCGGTGGGCGTGAAGGTGGTGGGGCTGCCGGCCGGCAGCGAGCACACCGGCGGCGTGACGACGATCGACACGCCCACGAGCTATCTCGCGCTCGCGCAGCTGCTGTCCAATCTCGTGGCGCACAGCCCGTTCGCCACCGGCGCGCCGCCGCTCGCGCAGTATGCGAACAACCTGCCGCAGACACGCATGGTCGGCGAAAACGAAGGCACGGTGACGATGACGACGCCAACCGGCTATGTGATCCATACGCCCGACGGCGTGTGGGTGGAGGGCAAGTGATGGCGATGCGCTTGTGGGGGTCCGGCCGGCGTTCGCGCAGTGGTCCCGCGCTGCCGAGCGATATCGACGCGCTCGCGCGTCTCGTCGAGGGCGTGGACCGCGACCGCTATCTCGACGTTCAAGCCGAGGACGCCTGGCAGGCGGCCGCGAAGCGCTGGCCGCTGGTGGCGGCCGTGCTGCAGTTGCCGGTGGAGGCGGAAAAGGGCTGAGCTCGCGCGCGAACTCGCCTCTGCGGCGCGCTCAGAAAGCGCTGCGCTCCACGCGTTGCGCGAGGACGCAGCGCTCCAGCGGCATGCAGGTCAGCGGACGGCCCATGTGCGCGAAGTCGCGCCGCGCGAATGCCGCGGGCTCCGGATGGTCGCCAGCGTAGCGGGACCCGTACCCGTACGCGCCGCGTCGCGGCGGGTCTTCGCACCATTTCCTCAGTGATCCTGATGATCCCTCATCTGACGCGTTTGTACGTCAGTCACCGAATCGAACAACGCCTCGGCACGCGCCAGTTCGTCCAGCGCGTGATCGAGCCGTGATTGCGCGGCGCCATAGGCGAGCGGCGCGGCCACGTGGTCGTGGGCCTCGGCACGCAGGGCGCGAAATGCCCGGTCGACGTTGCGGCTCGCCTCAAAAAAGCGTTGCGCGGCCTCGGCCTCTTGTGAACGGATGTGAATCGCCATGGAAGAGTTCCATTGTGAGCTGGGTCCAGTCTCCCGCTCGGGAGACATGGCGCGTCCTTGCGCCGCCAAGCCGTGAAGACGCCGTGTGATCGGCAGGCGGCACGTCGAAGAGATCGCGCGTGACGCCGCGCGCCTGCTGCGCGCAGGCTTCGCTGCGCACGCGTTTGGTGAGATCTGTGTAGGTGTCGAAGTCGCCCATGCGCGATGCCTCGTGAATGGCCGCGAGGTCGCGCGCCTTGACGAGCGTGGGCTGTGTGAGTCGCACGAAGTATGGCGCCTCCAGCTCCGCCGTGAACACGAGAGGATGGCTCTTGCCGCCCGCCTGGGCGGCGCGCTCGACGCAATCCACCACCACGGTGCCCTGCGAGCGGCATGGCGCCTTCGCCGTGCTCACGCTGCGCAGCCGCTCCGGAACCACCCGCAGTGAGCTGCCGACGCTCAGTTCGGTTGGCGAGACGCACACGAGCGCGTAGTGATGCTCGCGTGCGGCGCCCGAGGGCAGCGTGGCGCTGCTCGTAACGAACACATGCTGCGGAAGCTGACGCACCTGACCGCTCGCGTCGACCCACGCATTCCAGACCACCACCCCGGCACGCTTGCCGCGCTTGTCTTGCATGGCGCGCGGGCGGCTTGCCGCCGGCGAAAACAGCGCGAGAAGCGAGCCGGTGCGCAGCGCGGCGATTTGAGCGCTGTTGCCAAGCGACTGGCCGATGCCCCACAGGAAGCGCCCTCCGCCCTGCCGACGCTCCCACTCCTTGCGCAGGATCAGCGTGGGGAGATCCATGCCGGCCTCTGGCCCGATACGGGACCAGCAAAACGTGGGCGGTAGGTGTTTTAGTGCCATCGACTTCCTCGGAATGCAGCCGGCCGCCGATTTCGGCGAGCAATTCAATAACCGTTACTGTATAGGTATAATGCATGACATGGAAGCCCCAGATACTCATTTTCCGGTGCAGGAACTGCTGCGGCGGTTATCGGACGATTCACGCTCTGCGAGCGAAATTGCGCGGCTTTCCGGGGTCAGCCAGCCTACTGTCTCGCGTCTTCGCACGTCGAACGGGCGGCGGGTACGCCGGAGCGCATCATTCAATAAGCTATGCAGTTTCTATGGTGTGAAGGCGCTGCCGTCCAGCCGGCACGCGGCTGTCTACAACGAATTGCTGCGCAATGCGATCGTCGAGGCGTGGGACGGTTCGGAAGAGCACGGCCGCGCGCTGCTTGTCGTCATCAAGGGATTGAAAGACTTGAGGGAACGGGGCGCGTAGATTCGCCTGGATGGGTTGGGGCGGTGCGTTTTGCGCGGGGGCGCCAAAGGTAACCATCCATGGGAAATTCGGCGTGCATTTCGGGGCTACAGGGGCGCCACCAACCGTGCGGAGGCCATGACTGGCCGGCCAATCCCCATATGTGGTGACCTTTGCGTTATCCTGCGCCGCGGGCAACTCAAACGTATGATGTGAGTGCGCACACCGCAGCCGCCCGATCGCAATGTTCGACACTTGCCACCAGAGCACCGCGCCCATCATGTCCGCCGACACTGCCCCCACCCACACGAATGCTCCCGCTACGCTGCGCGGCCAGTGCCTTTGCGGCGCCGTGCGCTATGCGGTAGCCAATGCGTTCCGCTACGCATTCAATTGCCACTGCTCGCAGTGCCGCCGCGCCACGGGTTCCGCGTTCAAGCCGTTTGCGGGCATCGAAAGCGAGGCGCTGCGACTCACCGAGGGCGCAGGGCAGACGCTGGTCTACGGCGATCCGCAGGCCGCCCACGACATCCATTGCGGCCGCTGCGGCTCGCTGCTCTATTCAGTCGTGCGTGAAGGAGCGTATGTGCACGTGACGCTCGGCACGCTGACCGATCCGCCGGCCATTCGCCCCGCCGGCCATATCTTCGTGCGCTCGAAAGCGCCGTGGTTCGAGATCGCCGACTCGCTGCCCCAATACGACGAATTCCCGCCCTGACGACGCTGCGTGCAGCGTGGCCGTCGCGCGGCGCCAAGCGGCGCGAGCGTAGCAGCGGCCATACCGGTATCGCCGCGCGACTGCCTCTCGTTGCGTCGATCGGCTAGTCTCGAAGCGTCCCTTCCTCTTGTCACAGGAACCGCGAGCCCCATATGGACTCCATGACGATCGAGACGTACACGAGTGGCGCCGCAAACTACGCAGCCGAATGGGCGAACCAGTCTGCGCCCGACGACCTCTATGCGCGTCTCATGCGGTATTTCCGGCCCCACGGAAGGACCGTGGATATCGGCTGCGGGTCGGGCCGCGACGTGGCATGGCTGAACGCCCATGGTTACCCCGCGACGGGCTACGACGCGTCGGAGGGTCTGATCGCCCGGGCCACCGCTGACCACCCGCAGTGCGCTTTCGGTCTGGCCACGTTGCCCGAGCTAGAGGGCGTGCCCGCCGCGAGCTTTGACAACGTCCTGTGCGAGACCGTGATCATGCATTTGCCCGTCGCGCAGATCGGCCCGGCCTGCCGCCGCCTCGTCGAACTGCTCGAGCCGGGCGGCGTGCTCTATCTGAGCTGGCGCGTCACCGACGGCGACAGCGCGCGCGACCCAGCGGGGCGTCTATATAGTGCGTTCGATCCGGCGCTCGTCACCAGCCAGCTCGAGGGCACGACCATCGCGCTCGACGAGGAGGCGGTCAACCGGTCCTCCGGCAAACGCGTTCAACGCATTGTCGCGATTCGCGCGTGAGCGCTGCCCACGCATGGCGACCGTTCAACGCATTGTCGCGGTTCGCGCGTGAGCGCTGCCCACGCATGGCGACCGGACAACTGGGGAATCAGCGGGGAATAACAGCGTGCCATAGGCCAGGCGAGTGACAAAAACGTGAACTTCTCACTTGAAAAATGGTCTAAGGAACTCATGTAGGAAATATGTAAGGTGAAGCGCTACCCAAACGATACGACCCTGAAGGCGGTCAATGTGCCGCAAACACGACGATTCAGGTTGCCTCGCATGCCGTAACGCACTACCATACGCGGTCTTTCTGCATTGCACGAAAATCCAGGCTGCCACGTCGTCAGACGTTTGGCGCTCGCTTGGCGGGACCGGCATGCGCCCCCGCCCACTCCCCTGCAATTTCGTCATCGCCAGGACGCCACGCCGCTGGCGCGTGACCCTTTTTGCCCTTGTCGGGCTATCCCTTCGAGGAGAATGTATTGACAAGCCATGACCGGGACGACGCGCTGACCTCGTCTGCCCGCCCCGCACGCCGCTCGTCCAAAGACAAGACCGGCGATACGACGCCCATGGACGCAGGCTCGCAACTCGAAAAACGCCAGCATCAAATGCGGGCGCTCATCAAGCTCGGCCGCGAACGCGGTTATCTGACCCACGCGGACATCAACGACCATCTGCCCGACAACTTCGCGCAGACGGCCGCGCTGGAAACGATCGTCGCCACGTTCAACGACATGGGCGTGCAGGTGTACGAGCAGGCGCCCGACGCCGACACGCTGCTCCTGAACGAAGATTCCCGCGCCGACCAGCAGGCCGACGACGAAGCCGACGAAGAAGTCGAAGTCGCGCTCTCGACCGTCGACTCCGAATTCGGCCGCACGACCGACCCCGTGCGCATGTACATGCGCGAAATGGGCTCGAGCGAGCTGCTCACGCGCGCCGGCGAAATCGAAGTGGCGAAGCGCATCGAAGACGGCCTCCAGGAAATGATCCAGGCGATCGCGGCATGCCCGTCGATCGTCGCGACCATCCTCGCCGACGCCGACCGCGTCGCGGCTGAAGAGATGCGCATCGATGAACTCGTCGACGGCATCGGCAGCGACGAAGCGGCGCAGGAACCGGCCACGGCGGCCGACGCAGACGCGAGCGAAGAAGTCGAAGCCCAGGCATCGGAAGAAGAAGAGTCGGACGACTCGAGCGACGACGAAGACAGCGACGCCGACAACAGCAAGGCGAACGAAGCCCTGCTGGCGCAACTGAAGGCAGACAGCCTCGCGATCTTCGCGCGCGTTCGCGCGCTGTTCGAACAGATGGCCTGTACGACGGACGCCAATGCGCGCGCTACGGCCCTGGAAATGAAGATCTGCGCCGACATCCAGACGGAACTCGCGCCGATCCGCTTCACGGCCCGCACGATCGACCGCCTGTGCTCGCTGCTGCACGAGCAGGTCGCGCAGATTCGCGCGATCGAGCGCAACGTGCTCTCCATCGTCGTCGATCGCTGCGGCATGCCGCGCGAAGCCTTCGTCGAGCAGTTCCCGGGCCACGAAACCGATCTGGACTGGGGCGTGCGCGCCGCAGCCGCGTCGAGCAAGTACGGTCCGTCGATCGAGCGCAGCCTGCCGGCTATCCAGGCGGAGCAGCGCAAGCTCGCCGAGATCGAAGCGGCCGCATCGCTGTCGCTGCAGCAGATCAAGGCGATCAATCGCCGCATGACCGTCGCCGAATCGAAGATGCGTCAGGCGAAGGGCGAGATGGTCAAGGCCAACCTGCGTCTCGTGATCTCGATTGCGAAGAAGTACGTGAACCGCGGCATGCAGTTCCTCGACCTGATCCAGGAAGGCAACATCGGCTTGATGAAGGCGGTGGACAAGTTCGAATATCGCCGCGGCTGGAAGTTCTCGACGTACGCGACGTGGTGGGTGCGTCAGGCCGTGACGCGCGCCCTCGCCGACCAGGCGCGCACGATCCGCGTGCCGGTGCACATGATCGAAACGATCAACAAGCTCAACCGCATTTCGCGCGAGATCCTGCAGCAAACGGGCATGGAAGCGCATCCGGCGGACCTCGCCGCGCGTATGGGCATGACCGAAGAGAAGGTGCGCGGCATCCTCAAGATCGCCAAGCAACCGGTCTCGCTCGAAAGCCCGGTAGGCGACGACGGCGACGCGACGCTCGGCGACATGATCGAGGACGCAGGTTCGGCCTCGCCGGCTGATGCTGCGATTCACGCGAACATGCGCGCTGCCATCGACGAGGCGCTCAAGGCGCTCTCGCCGCGCGAAGCGAAGGTGCTGCGCATGCGCTACGGCATCGACACGACGTCGGACCACACGCTCGAAGAAGTGGGCAAGCAGTTCGACGTGACGCGCGAGCGTATCCGCCAGATCGAAAGCAAGGCGATGCGCAAGCTGATGCACCCGAGCCGCGCGGACAAGCTGCGTCCGTTCCTGGAGCGCTAAGCGGTTTTACTGCTGCGCTCCCTTGAGCTGGATTGAAAAAAGCCCGTCACCTTCCGGTGACGGGCTTTTTCTTTATGCGGCGCGAGCGCCGTCGGTCAGTCCGTACCGTATTTCGGCGAGTGCGGACCGTAGAGCAGGCCCGTCGGCGGCCCCGCGTGCAACAGACGATAGCTCGTGACACCTGCGATATCGTGGCTCTTGTCGGTCAGCGAATTCGCGACCTGCTTGATTGCCGCCACCACCAGCATGCCAATCAGGCCGCCGCCACCGCTGTTGTTGCCTTCGTTGCTGCTGGCGCTGGCCGCGCCTTGCCACAGCACGTTGCCGGTTGTCAGATCGACGAGTTTCGCCGTCGCCGTCACCACCGTCGCGCTGTCGATCACACGATATTGCGTCCCGAATTGCGTGATCTTCGAGTACACCACCGCATCGGCGCCGAAGATCTCGCGCAGCTTCTCCGGCGGGGTCTGCTGGATGTCGCCTGCCGTCGTCAGTCCGTTCTGCTTGAACGTCTCCTCCATGACCGCGACCGGAATCACGTAGTAGCCCGCCTCGGCGAGCGGCATCGTCATCTGGGAGAGCATGCTGTTCGATGCATTCACATCCGTCGTCGCGTTGTCGGGCGGCAGCACGAGGATCGAGCGCGGGCGCGCATTCTTGAACGCCGTGTAATCCGCGTGCTTGACCGGCTGTGCACAAGCGGCCAGCAATGCGAGCGCGGACAGAGCCAGCCAGAGCTTGAGAGTGGAAAATCTGGACATATCGGTACGCTCGCTTATTGTTGTTTCGGTTTCTTCATGAGGAAGTCCATATAGGTCGACGACTCCGGGAAGAGGTGCTTCTCGGCGTCGAATTCCTGCATGGCTTGCGTGTCGTTGCCGACGTTCGCGTAGAGCATGCCCAGTTGCGCGTGGAATCCTGGCGGCGGCGTGTTGCCCTTCGCGCGGATTTCCTGCAGCGACTTCTCGAGCGCATCGATCTGTTGCTGCGGCGCCTTCTCGCCCTTCAGGTAGTCGTAGACCCCGGGCTGATAGCCGCTCCACTGGTAGAGCGGCGGCGTGGTGTTCGCGCAGCCTGCGAGCAGCAGCGTTGCCGCCGTGATGGGCAAGCAGAGCCCCCGAAGCGTGCCGATGTATTTCATGAAAACCCCGTATGAGTAGTTGTTCTGATTCAGCGTGAAGCGCGGCCGACGTAGGCGGTCAGTGTGCGGAGCGCAGCGCGCCCGCGTCGACCTGGTCGGCCAGATGATTGACTGCTTCCTGGATCGCGAGCTCGAGCACCTTGCCATTGAGCGTCGAGTCGTAGCTCGCGGTGCCGCCAAAGCCAATGATCTCGCGGTTCGAGAGGCTGTACTCGCCCGCACCCTGCGCCGATGCGACGACTTCCGAAGTCGTGGTATCGACAACGTTGATGCTCACCTTCGCGTAGGCGATCTGGTTCTTTCCGCTGCCGAGAATGCCGAACAGCTGGTGATCGCCGACTTCCTTGCGACCGAACTCGGTGACGTCGCCGGTAATGACGTAGTTGGCGCCCTTGATCGCCTGGGCTTTCCTGGTGAAGCCCGCTTCCTGGCGGATCTCGTCAAGGTTGTCGCGATCGAGCACGCTGAAGCGGCCGCTTTGCTGCATCGACGTGATCAGGATGGTCTTGGCCTGCCCGCCGAGCCGGTCGATGCCGTCGGAGAAGATGCCACGCATGTAGCTCGAGCGATTGTCGAACTTGCCGACTGCGATCTGCACCGGCTTACCGACGGGCGGCCGCTGCGCGCTGGTGACAGGCGGCACGGGCAGCGAACGCGACGATTCGGTCGCGCAACCGCCAAGGGCTGCGATGGTGGCGGCGGCGAGAAGCGCACCCCACGTCTTGGACGACTTCATGAATTCTCCTTGTTGTCAGGGCAAAAGAGGCTGGACAAGGGAGATCGGCGAGATGCGGAGCCAGACGGCGGCGGCGTGCACGCGGAGCACGCAGGGCGTCCCCGCAAGCGTCGTTGCGGCGGAGATAGAGGGCGCAGTGCGTCGCTGCGCGCGCAAGTCATTCCATCGGTCGTGCATGTTTCTCGCTTCCCGCACGCGAGCGCATGCGCAGAAGCTCCCCGGTTTTTATTCGTGTAGCGTGTGATCTTTAGTTTGTAGTTAATGACTACACACGCGTCTATCGGCCGGATTAGGGAAAAACTTTAGGAAAGCTGCGATTTAATGCGAATTAGATCTTTATTTGCGCGACTTCTGAGGCGTATTGACGCACGCATGAAATGCTATTTAAGACGATTTGGAGATTTTCGCTATCGACTGCGAATAAGTCAGGTCGCAGAAAATGATCGTTCTTTCTGGCGCCCAAACGCCAGAACCCCGGCTCTCTTTCGGAGACACCGGGGTTCTGGACGTTACAGCATAAGGAGCCTGACGATTACCTACTTTCACACGGGCAATCCGCACTATCATCGGCGTGGAGCTGTTTC
>NZ_JBFPKP010000039.1:0-35628 GCF_040948855.1 Paraburkholderia sp. BR10882
GATTTGTAATCATCAGGTGGCGGGTTCGAGTCCTGCAGCCGGCACCATACACAGCAAGGGGTTACGCGATGTTTGCGTAGCCCCTTGCCGTTTCCAAAACACCCTCCGCGTTTCCAAAATTCATCAACGCGAGGGTTTTACGGGGCGCGTACCGCGCACGTAGCGTGCCGTCATGCCGGGTCCGCTGTGGCCCGCCAAGCGTTGCCCCGCCTCTAGTCCCTCGTCGATCGTCTTGTGCGTCACGCCGCGCGCGCGAAGGTCGCGGAACTGAAATTTCGTCTTGTCGATGCCCGCCTTATCGCGGGCCTTATCGAACCGTGACCGCAACTGGCCCTTCGTTAGCGGATAGCCTTCTTCGTCACGCAACAGATATGGGGAGACGTCGACTTTCGAACCGCGCCAGGCGAGCAGGCGGTCGATCAGGTTCGCGAGTTCGCCGGTGATCTGGATCGTGACGAAGGCGCCCGTTTTGCGCGTCCGAAAGATGAGGTTGCCCTTCACGATGTTCGAGCGCTGTACGCCCAGGATATCCGCCGGCCGTTGTGCGCACAGGTCGGCCAGGTCCATCGCATTGCGCAAGGGCTCGTCGGCCACGGCATGGACGGACGCATACAGCTCATCGTCAATCAGCACGTCCTGGCGACCGCTCTCTTTCTTCCCACGCACTCCGGCGCATGGGTTCGCGATCGTCATCATTCCCCACAGCCGTGCGCAATTCAGGGCGAGCGAGAGGACTGCTTTGGTTCGATTCGCTGTGACGATGCCGCGCTTCTCCGCGGTGGCTCGCCAAATACTCGCCACGTCGGCCGGTTTCAGGGTGTCGAGCTCGCGGTCGCCGATGACGCCTGCCAGCCGGGAAAGGAACAGGTCGTACATGCGGCGCGTCGCGGTCGATTTTTGCGGCAGTTCCCTCAGCCGATACTCGCGGTCGAGCATGGCGAACGTGTGCCGTGTGACTTCGGACGTCGGCACACGTCTGCCTTCCAGCTCAGCCCATCGTTGGAGCGCCACGACGCGATCTGGGCCGAGCGGTTCCAGAAAGCGACGCCCCTCGATTTCACCATGGTCGTAGTAGTAGCGCAGAGCGCCGTTGGCGTTCTTGCGTGTGCGGAGGCGCGGGATTGCGCCTGGAATTTGTGCCCGGCGTCCCATCACACTGCGCCAAGGTTGAGCGGTGTGCTTACTGCGGTCCGGGGAGTACGCGCGAGCTTCGAATCGATGATGCCCATCCGTTTATCGTGAAAAGTGCGTGCGACCAACACGCGGCCGTGGACGTCGACCACATGCGGCCATCCCTGTTGCACGAGCCACAGGATTTGACGCATACGAATCGGTGTGCCGGTTAATTCGCGCAGTTCTTGGCGGCCGAGATACATGCCGCCGCAGCCGGAATATTGTTGCATGGTCATCTTCATCGCGAAAAGGAGGTACACGCAGCGCAACTCGTGGATTGATGGTTTGCGCGATATGAACCTTAACTGACTGATTCTTAAAGATTTGTCGTGCCACCAGTTGCCATCATTCACCCATGGCACCCCCGGAAAACTCATGGCCCAAAAAATAGGCAGCGTGCGCGACTGATGGCGAAACAGCCCCGACTCGTGGCACGAGGTGTTGGCTGATTTCTTGCCCTTCCTCGTATTCTTTCTTCTTCTTTTTCAATGAATTGGAGAGAGGAAAGAAAGGGGCGTCGCCGGCCAGCGTCGAAAACAGACTCATGGCAAAAGCCACATGACTCGTGGCAAATCCGGTGTGACTCGTGGCGGCACTCGCTTCAGGAATCAAGGACTTAGGCGCGCACCGTCCAGAAATCCACGGGTTTTCTGCGCTGCCTGTCCGCTGCCAGCGACGAAACTCGCCTTGTTCTACTGCCGGGTCGTTGCCCGGTCGTTGCCATGATGATTGGAGCTTCACGCGTGGCCTCCCTGTAGGGCGTCGGTCGCCAGGTCCTCGCGTACCGAAACGTGCAGCCCGAACGCAGCGAGACGCCCGAGTGAAACCGGCGTGAGGTACGGGACGCGGCGGGTGTAGATACGCCGCTCGACTTCCTTCTCGCCGACGACGACACCCGCGTGCTTGAGTTGCGCCTTGAATACACGATCGGACTTCACCGGCAGACCGTTCCACTTGTCGCGCAGCGCACTGGTGTGGGCGATGTGATCCATCACGTGGCCCGTGCGCAGCAGAAGGCAGAACTCGCCGTCGACCGTGTCGAAGGTAAAAGGGTGCTTGTAGTTGCCGCCGTCGATCTCGGAAAGGACGGTTTCCATGATCCAGACCCACGGCTCGCGGTCGGCGCTCGTCTCGGCGATGTGGCCGTTCATCTCGGTCAGCAGGTCGCGCGGGAAATCGCCTTCGCTCGCGTCCATGCCGGCGAACTCGCACAGGTAGCGCCAGGCGAGTGCGACGGCCGCATAGTTGCCGGCCATGCGCTTGGCGCCGTCGTCCTGGCCGCTCGCCCGGCAGTTGGCGAGCGCCTTGCCGAGCAGCGCTGCGTATTGGTCGAGCACGGCGCGCTTGTCGAGGCCAGCGAGGAATTCGAGCCACTGCCGGAGCGGGAAGCGCGGCAGCTCGTCGGGCAACAGCGGGCCACGCTTGCCGGTGAGCGTCGTGCGCACGAGCTTGCCGAGCAGGCTGCGCACAGGCACATCCTCGCCGGCCAGCATCACGGGCGCGCACAACAGGTATTCCGTCATGTCGCTACCGCGGCGCGTCACCGTGTACTGATAGTTCTCCTGCAGCAGCCCGACCGCCTTGTCGATCACGTCCTGCCGGCGGGCCGACAGCTCTTCCCATCCGACCGGGTGGCTGGTGTGGCTGATGCTGGTGAGCAGCCGGAATTCCGTCTGCAGCGACTGCCCCGAAAACATCGTGAACGCCAGCGAGCGCTCGAGGCGCTTGATGAGCGTGGACTTGCCCGCTCCCTTGTTCGCCTGGATTGTGATGTGCGGCCAGAAGCCGAGCAGGGCCTTCAGGTGGCCGCCGAGTGCCCACACGAGCGGGATGGTGGCCGCGTTCTGTTTGAATGTCGCTTGGTACGCCGTGATGACGCGGCGCGCGTCGCCGATTGGCCCGCTCGGGAACGTCAGGTTGTGATACGGGCACTGCTTGTCGGCTTCGGTGAAGTAGCAGTCCGGCCCTTCGTTCACGATCAGGCGGCCGTCGCGCCATGCGAGCCCGACGAAGTTCGCGGCCTGCCGCGCGCCGAGGTCGGCGCCGCGTTCCAGAATGTTCACCATGCGCTTGAACGGCGCCGGCGCCCAAATCGGGCCGAACTTGCCCCACTGGTCGACGTTGTGGAGCTGGTCGTCGAGCATCACGCGGCGGATGAGCTGCGCACCGTGTCGCGGGGCCTGCACCGATACCGCGAAATAGACGGTAGGTGCCTGGTCGGCATCGCCCGTCATAGTCGACGTTGCGCTCGCGACGGACACGCGGCTGATGGCGGCGATGCGGAAGCCGCACAGGTCAGTCGTTACCGGCGTCTCGACTCCCGATTCCTCGTTCCGGTCCATCTTCGTGATGTAGCTCGTGAAGTCGGGACGCACGCGAAAGCGCCAGTACTGCGCGAAGTCGTGCGACGGCAGGAAGATGCGCGGCCGGCCTCGGCGTGTCGCATCGCCGGGCATACCGGCGATGAGCCACGGCTCGATCTGTTCGAGTGCTCGCGCCAGTTCGGCGGCGCCGCGCAGCTGCAAATAGTCGTTCACGTCGTTGATGGGGTGACGTGTCTTTTCGCCGTCTGCGAGATCGGCAAGCCACTCGGCCTGGTCTACGAGCACAGCGCTGATGTTGAGCGCCGTAAGCCTTTCATAGAGCGCCCATGCCGCTTCGGGGCCAGGGCGGTGACCGGCGCGCGGGTGGCCGTCCGCGAACGGTTCGTCGTTGTCCAGGCAGACGACGACCTGTCTGCCACGCAGCGACGAAAAGTCGACGGCGTCGACGTTGGCGAGGCCGCGCAGCGCGAGCGATGCGACGCCAGGCATCGCGCAAGTGTCGATCGACAGCGCGTTGATCGCGCTTTCGACGACGACCACGCGCCGGGCCTTGCCAAGCCGGCGGGCGTCGGCGGTCCAGAAGTAGCCGGATTTATCGCCCTGCGTCTGGGTTTTGACGCCGCCGTTCTGCGCGGGGTCGAGATAGCGCATGTCGACCGCGACGACACGGGCCTCGCCCGGCGCGCGCACGATGAACGCGGCGGCCGGCCCGCCGTGGCCGACCTCGCCCGCGGCGATCTTAGGGCTCGCCCACATGTTGAAGCCGATCGAGCGGGCCGCGATCGCCGCGTCGATCGCTTCGGCCGAGATGCCGCGACTGCCGAGATATTCGCGCACGCGGTCACGTTCGGCGAAACACCGGTCGGCTATGTATTCGATGGTCGATTTCTCGCGGCGCTCGCCCGATTCGGGACGGTCGGCCGGAATGCCGTAGGCGTCGTGCAGGTAGCGCACAGCGTCGGCGACAGTGCTGCCGCGAACGTGCATCACGAGGTCGATACAGGAGCCACCCACATTGGCGCTGTGGTCGCGCCAGCCCGTTCCGTGCTTCGGGTGATTCACGTAGATCGACAGTGACGGGCTCCTGTCATCGTGCAGCGGCGAATGGTAGAGCGCACGGTCGCCGCCACGTCCGCGCTTGAGGCCGAGGCGGTCTGCAAGGTCGTGCAGATCAATTCGCTGTTTCAGTTCGTCAATTGTGGCCATCGTTACATGTGTTACAGAGGTTGCTGCTTGGATGTTTCAGCCGGGTTACCGCTTGTCGACGGGCTGAACACGAGGGCATGCAGGGCGCCGGCAGATGCGGGGAATGCAAAGGCAAGCTGGTCGCTTAGCGCGGCGACAAACAGGCCGAGCGTGCATTGACGCTGGAGGCTGCCTGGCCGGTTGTCGAACCGAAGCGTTTCGGCGGCTGCCTTTATCGCGGCAAGCAATGCCGCGTCATCCGGCGTGGTGTGAGCGGCGGGTGTCATTTGTATTTCTCCCCGAGTAATTCGAGGCGGTTGCGCTCGAACTGGCACGTAGCGAACTGAAAACCGGCACGTGCGATCGTCGCCTCGTCGAGCATCTGCCGAAGGCGGTGGCGATGGCGCTCAAGGTTCGTCGTCGCCTGCGTGATCGCGCTGGTTCGCGTCGCACCCATGCCGCTCTGCATTCCCGAGGCGAGGTGAGTGACGATCCACTTCTCAGGGTGGCCGTCCGTAAGGTGGCGCTCGGCATGGATACCGAACGTGGCGCCAGCGTTGTTCGGTATGACGACGTGCTCACCTGTGACGGTGCGCAGGCCTGCAGACGTAAGCAGTTCGTATCGAATGACCGGTGTGTTTGTGGCGTTCATTGCTTCACCCCCGAGGCGGAACAGACCAAGCCAGCGTGGTAATCAGTGCGATGAGCGCACAGGCCGCGAGCGCCAGCGACAGCAGCGGCGCATTCCGCAACTTGAGCTGGCGAAGAATGCCCCCGGTGGTGAGAGCCATGCCGGTGAAAGAGAAGCCGAGCATCAGCAACACGCCGATGCTGAAAATGCAGGTTTTCATGATGAGATTGCTCCAGAGACGATGCGCCGCCGGACAGCGCGGATACATCAGTCGTCGTCGTTAGCTGCGAGTCGCTTCGCGTCGATCGAATTGCGCATGCGCATCTGCTCGCGGGCCTGCATCGCACGCGCGGCGGATTCGACGACAACGCGGACGGCGCGGTTGCGCATGGACATTTCGAAGTCGCCGACCATGCGCAGGCGATGCCATGCCGCGCGCAGTTCGAACTCCGTGAGGGGCGTGCGCATGCCATCAATGCAGGACGATCGGGTTGAGTACGGGCATACCAGCGTCGGCATCCCATCGGCAGCCGAGCACGTATCCGAGACGGCGCGCGGTGCCGACAAAAACGAATGGGTCGACGTCGGCACTCCAAAGCGTCTGCAGGTAATCGCGACGCAGTTCCAGCGGAAGGCTTGCCGGATCGAACGGCATAACGATTGGCGTAGCGGCAAGTGTGGCCATGCGAATCTCCTTTCTTTGGGCAAAAAAAGTCCCTCGCGCCGCTAAGGCACGATGCGAGGGAAAACAGTGGATGCTGGTTAGAGCGCTAGACGGGCAGCTCGAGTTGTTGCGCGAGGCGTTCGCGCACGTGCGGCGAGAGCGGCAAGTTCAGCGTCAAATTGGGTGTTGCCGATGGCGACAGCGTGCGGGCGAATTCCATGTTCACCACGTAGGTGTGACCGCACTCGGGGCTGTTGCATTGGTACGTGACTTCGCGAAAAGTCAGTGACATTTCGCGGCTGCTGCGCGCGGTGGCGCGTGTGCGGCAGTGGGGGCAGCGGTTCAGGATTCGCATGACGACCTCCCTGGACCGCATTCGCCATAGCCGCGACGGGCGCATTCACAGTGCACACCCACCTCGCCGAGCGTGGCCACGGCGTCGAGGTATTTGCGCGTAACGAGAACGAAGCCGACGGCAGCAACGAGCGTGTCAATCTTGTCGATGACAACGCCTTGCCCGCCGCTCAGGAAGCGGCTGACTTGCGAATCGTCCCAACCGAGTGCGGCTTGCACGTCTTGACGCTTCGGGCCGTGCAGCGCTTGGCGCAGCGACGGTTCAATGAGGGCAGGGCTCCGCATGGTTCAATGCCCTGCAATAGTATTTGAGTGCGCTTGCGCGTCCGAGCCGGTAACTTTGGCTTGGTACTGCTCAACGCCTTCGAGGTAGATCAGGCGCGCAACGCTAGAGGTTGATCTGTTAAGCGACGCGGAGAGTTCTTCGAGAGTGCGGCGCTCATCGGGCATGAGCCGCATGTAAACCGGCTTGCTCGACAGCACGCCTCGCGGGGAGCGAGTGATGGGGGGCTTTTTACGAAGCATGTCGTATACTTCCTGTCATTAACCTTGCACAACTGTAATGCTAGTACCCATTTGGGTACCTGTCAACGAATTTGGTGTCCAAATGGAATCTATTGGCGCGCGATTGCGGGAAGAGCGGCAACGGCTCCGGCTGAGCCAAGTTGAGCTTGCGACGCTGGGCGGCATTGGCAAGCAGGCGCAGCTCCGGTATGAGAAAGATGAGCGCCTGCCGGATGCCGCTTATCTCGCCTCGATCGAAACGGCCGGGGTCGACGTGCTCTATATCGTTACCGGGCGCCGCAACACGTCCGACCTTTCCACCGATGAGTCTGACCTTGTGCAGCGATATCGCGATGCACCTGAGGCCGTTCGTGCTGCTGCGCTTGGTGCACTTGCTGCGGGCACGGTGCCGAGCAAATTCCAGCAGGATTTCAGGGGCGCGAACGTTGGCCAGCAAGTGAGCGGCGACGTAACCGGCGCCTTCACGATCAACATGGGTTCAAGCAAGGCGCGTAAGAAGCAAAACAGCGAAAGCGACTGAGCGAACCACGCAATACGGCAGGACCAGCCGTAGGAGAACAAGAAGTCGATGGTGCAGAAGTTCACCGGGGAGGTCGGGCAGGTTGCCGGCCGAGATGTGAAGTCCAGTAACGCACAAGCCAACGTAAATATCCATCTCCATAGCGGAGAGGAATCGAAGCGATACATTAGCGACCGACAGCGGCGAGCGATTGCGGCGAAGGTCTTCGAGCTCGAAGAGAGGACTGGCGTCGAAAAACTCATTGTGTATCGGCGTCTGATGACTTGTTTCAAGTTCCAGAGCATGGACGAGTTGCCACGAGACCTGTTTGAACGCGTAATGCGCTATCTCGACGGGTGGCTACGCAATGGAACAGCCGATCAGACGGCGCCGCCGCCCGCGTTGTCCGAAGGCGGCGAGTCATTTCCAGCCGTCTCTTCGCCGATCGCTCCAGCACAGCACCATCCCGGCTTTGCCGCTTCGGTGCCGCCCGGCTCGCACTCCCCATTCACGCCTTTGCCGAAACATACGATGCGAACCTCTTGGCTTCCGATTTGCCTCGCCGTCATTGCATCAATGGGCGTGTTTGCCGCAGTCGCCTGGGTGGTGCATCGCCCGAGCCATGAGTCCCAACCCCAGGCAGTCACGCCGACGCCGCATTGCGAATATGCGGGCACTCGCTACACGATAGGCAGCATCGTTAGACAGGAAGGTCTCCGGCAGCGTTGCGCGGCAACGGGAGACCACCCCGCCGAATGGCAGCCGCTTGCTTCAGGCGGACGGGACTAAATATCGGATGAGATAGCGAGCTACGCGGCCCGCGTCTCCCACGCGTCGATCAAATCTTGCTTTAAATATGCTTTCGATTGTCTTTCTTAAAACTTTCAACGTGGGATAATGCGCGCCGTCCAACTAAGGAGGCTGCGCAGTGCAACCCATCATCTTTTGTACGAGCTTCATCAAAGACGAGAAAGCATGGGACGAACGTTATTTGCGGTGGCTGAACTACTACAACCGTTCGCCCGTCGCAGATGCAATGAAATTCATGATTGATGATGGATCGCCCTTCACGCCCCCTAGTGCGACTATCGAAACCGTCTCTCATACCGATCCGATTCGGTACTCGGCAGGCAGCAACGTTCTAGTTCGATTTCCGAACAATCTAGGCCGTCAAGGTGTGGCGGAGTATCCGGGTTGGTGGAGAAGCTTTTTCCACTCCATCGAAATTGCCCGTGCCGTTGGCGTGCAAAAAATCATCCATATCGAATCAGACGCCTACATTCTGAGCGAGCGATTGTTTGACTTCGTCAGCGAGGTCGAATCCGGTTGGCATGTGCTTTGGGCGCAACGCTACGGCATGCCAGAAACGGCGATACAGGTCATTTGTTGCGATCAGTTCGACGCCTTCGCCAGCTTCAAGGCGCAGGCAGCGGAAACGCCGGTTTCCGACATCGCGGAAAGAGTCCTGCCGTTCTCGGCTATCGACAAAAGATTCAAGGGTGATCGATACAGCGAATTCAAGCGCAATCGCGGGCCGTTTTTCAAGTCGCGAAAATTCAACGCTATCCCGCTATTTCAGAGCCAATTCTTTTGGGAGCCGATACCCGATGATGCCGACTTTGCAACTCAGGTTGTCATGAGGCAGAAAATTGCGCCGTTCGAGGCGCGTTGGCAAGGCGGCATCGCCGCTTGATGCAGTCAAGCGCCGAGGCCTTCGATTGACGGCATCGGCGCAGTTTCATCACTTGCCCGGCTTCCTGAAGTTCGAGCGGTGCCGGTCGCTCGTCGGATCGTCGCGCACTTCTAGGTCGAGTTCGCACGTATAGCCCGCGTCACTCAGCTCGTGCCGTACCTTTTTCACGAGCCATGATTCGTTGTCTATGTCGGGCTTGAACCCGTTGAGATAGACGGGCACTTCCGGGTAAAGGTCGGGCCGGCCGAGCGCGAGCGTGTAACTCATGGTCGCCTGGCTTCGCTGCGTGCGGTTGAGTTCGGCCGTTGCAGCGGCGCGCGCCTCGGCCTCGGTCGGGTATGTCTCGGGCAAAACCTTGATGCTGTGATTGTTCTCGCCGCCGACGACGACAGATTTGCGCTTCGCGCGTCCGGTCGCGTGATAGAACGCACGCACGCCGGCATAGTTCTCGCGCTCCGATACGTGGTAACGGTGCCGGTCGCCTTCGCGGCGCGTCAGCTCGATAGACGTGAGCGCCTTGCCGCTCGCGCTCGTGCCGTGTCCGATCGGCATGAAAAGCAGGTGCGAATCCTTCACGTTCATCACGGCGTCGTATCGCCTCGCGACGCGCGTGAGAAACGACATATCAGACTCGTGCGTTTGATCGATGTGCGCGATCACGACTTTCGCGAGCGCGTCGGCCACGGCCGCCTTGAGGTTGTGCGCGCCGGCGATCTTGCGTACGATCGCGCCGATCGTCTCGCCGTGCCAGCTCTTTTCCTTTCGCTCGCTCATGGCGTTCGTCATCGAGGCCGATCGCGCCTGTAGCGTGATCGTGTCCGGTGCGCCGGCGTGTTCGACTTCGTTGATCGTGAAAGAGCCCTTGTCGACGAGGCCCGTGTCGGCCCATCCGATCGATACGCGCACGACTTCGCCGCGCTTCGGGATCGCGAGCTTGCCGTCTGAGTCGTCGAGCGTGAGAGTCAGCGTGTCGGCCTCTTCGCCGCGCGACTCGACGATCGACAGGCTCACAAGGCGCGGCTCGATCTTGCTCGTCAGGTCTTTTCCGGCGAGCGTGATTTGATAGATCGGGGTCGGCTGTTTCATTTCGCCTCGTCCTTCGCCGGCTCGGTTTTTGTTTTTACGAGGCCATCGTCGACGCGCATGAGGCTCAACGTGAATTCGACGCGCCTCGGCGTGCCGTCCTTCTGGTGCAGCGATTGCCCTTCGTCGAGGCCTTCGATCACGAATGCGCCGTACACGTTGCCGGCGCCGTCGACGAGCGCAAAGGCGTCGCCATCATCGCCCATGCTGCGCAGCTCGGTCAGCGACGACAGCTTGCCGATACCTTGGTCGGGGGCAAACCATCCCGTCATGGTGATCGCGTCGTCGCCCTGGCCGGTGTATTGCCGCGCATCACGGCCGCCGACGCGCGGGGTGTTGCGATGCTTCCAGCTCGTGCGCCGTTGCAGCTCTTGATAGGCGAGGGTGGACAGGCTGAAAACGAACTGCCCGAGGGCCATCATCATTTCGAAGTCTCCAGTTAATCCGACAGGCGCGAGCTTGCGCGCGAGGCCTTCTTGCGCTCGATTTGCTCGATCGCTTGCCGCACCTGATTCGCTATTTCCTTCGGGTCTGAGCCGGTGATATGGAAAATGTATTGATCGCCGCCGGCCGCCGATGCCACGCCGGCCGCAATTCCGGCCGCCTGGCGGGCTTGCAGGGCCGGTCGGGTATCAATGGCTACGCCGGGGCCGCCGGCGGCCTGTGCGGCTCCTGTGCCGCCGAACGAGGTCGCCGCGAGCGTCGCGAGGCCGATCGCCGCTTTCGCGATACGCCCTTGCTCGGCTTCCATGCCGATCGCCGCGCCTTGCGAGATGAATCCACCCAGCTCGCCGAAGACGCGCGACGGGCTATGAATGCCGAGCTTTTCCTTGAACCATGTGACGGTATTGCTCGCGACGTTGGTGATCGCTTCTTTCACGGTTCCGAGGCCGTTCGTGATGCCGTTGACGAGGCCTGAAATCAGATTCGAGCCAAACTCCGAAAACTTCGCCGGCATGTCGACGCCTAACCAGCGCAGCACGCCCGCGAATGCCTGATAAAACAGGCCGAGCGGGGACCAGTTGACGATGAGCGCGCCGATACCCGAAAGGCCGCCGGCGAACGCCTGTTGAATGTCGCCCCACAGTCCGGCGAAAAATGCCTTGATCGGCTCCCAGTATCGATAGATCAGATACGCGCCGACAGCGATCGCCGTGATCGCGAGGCCGATCGGGTTCATCAGCATCGCGCGGCCGGCGAGCATGGCAGAGCGGCCGAGGAATCGCCACGCGCCCGCCTGCATGGCGAGCACGCGCGAAAGGATGCCGCCTTGCATGCCGAGCGCCGTCATGCTGAATTTAACAAGCGCGAGCGGGCCGAGCACGCCGGCCAGCGCAATCGTAAACATGCCGCCGCCGACGAGCATCGCGGCGAGCGCGGCAAGCGTCACGAGCACGACTTGTGCGGCCGTGCTGTGCTCTTTCATGAAACCCGTGACGCTATCGAGCAGGCCGGCCGTGAGCGACAGGCCGGCGTTATAGATCGGCGAAACTTTCTGGCCGATTTCGAGCTTGAGGTCGCGGATTTGCGCGAGCGCTTCAAGTTCGCGGCCTTGCGTCATCTGGCTCGCCTTCTCAGCCCCTTCGTCGATGCCGTCAGCGCCGGCGTTGAGCCGTTCGTTTTTGTGGATTTGATCGCGCTGCATGTACATCGTCGTAAACAGGTTTGCAGCGGTGCGATTGGTGAAAATCGTTGCGATCGTGTCCTTGATCTTGTTCGGATCGGTGACGCCCTTCGCGGCGAGCTGGGGAAGCAGTACCTTTTCCATCCATTCGAGCGGCGACGCCTTCAGGATGTCGCTACCCTTGAGCGCGCCCGTCTTGAAGTGGTTGACCTGGCCCATCTTGTTGTACTCAACGCCGTCTTTCGAGATGAGGCCGAGGCCGACCAGCTCGCGCGCGGCCTTGACGGTCGTCTTGCCCTGGTAGACGTTGTTATAGGCCGACATAAGGCCCGTGCCGACAGCGTGGCCGCCCATTTCCTGAATAAGCGGCTCCATCTGATAGAAAAATGCGTCCTTGCGCATCTGTTTCGCCGCGACGCCGCCGGTTTGAATGAACTGCATCCATTGATCGCCGCCGACGCGGCCGCCGGTCGCGGTAATCACCTTTTGCACCATGTTCGCTTCGTCCTTAAACGTCGCTTCGTCCTTGGTGCCGCCGCGCAGCTCGATCACCTTGAGCATGTTCATAAACTTCTCTTCGTTCGCGTGCCCGTCCTCCGCGCCGAACAATGCTTCGTTGGTGAATTTCATTTTTGCGAGCGTCGGCATCACCATTTGCGCATGGTGCTCGTCGGCGAAAATCGTCAGCGAGTCGCGCATGAGCGTGAGGTTATCCGTCGTGCTCGTCCCCATTTGCTTCATCGCCTTCGCATACTTCACGGCGTCGGCCGTCGCGTGATCGCCCAGGCCGAGCGCCTTGATGCGCACGGCTTCGCTTTCGAAGGCCTTCGATTGATCGAGCGTTTCAGACAGGTCGCCGATGATGTGCGAGCCGGCCGCCTTCGCTGCATAGCCGGCGACGGCCATATTCGCCGCGGTTCCTTGCAGCTTGCCCATTTTCGCGCGCGCGCTGGCCATCGCCTTTTCGCGCTGCGTGAGCTGTTCGAGCTTCGACACTTGCCCGTCGATCGTGCCGCTCGTCGCGGCGATGCTCGCGCGCAGCTCGCGTTCATGCTGCGCGAGGTTGCGCGTATTGATGCCAGCGCCGCCGAGCTGCGTGCGCAGCTCGTTAAGGCCCAAGGTTTGCGCACGGTGCGCGGTCGCGAGCTTCGCCGTCGCGCTTTTCGCCTTCTCAAAGTCGGCGATCATTTGACGGCTCGGCGGGCCGCTCGCGCGCAGGCCGGCGGCTAGTGCCTTGACGTGCGCGTTTGCGTCGGTCAATTCGCGCTTGGTGCGGTTGAGGCCGGCGGCCATTTCGCGGAACCCGGTAACGTCCTTGTGCGCCTTCTGGAGTCGCGTGAGTTCGTCGCGCGACTCTTTCAGCGACTTTGCGAGGCCCTTGTTACCCGCCATGATGTTTTTGAGGGGCTTCGTCGCGCCGTCGATCATGTCGAACAGCACGCGCAATTTGAGGTCGCTACCGTTTGCCATTGTGTTCTATTCCGTTCCGCTTCGTGCTCGCGCGCGCTCGCGCCATTCGGCCAATTCCACGAGGGTAAAGTCGTGCATATCGCGAGGTGTCCAGCCCGTGAAAACCGTCGCGATATCGGCCATCGCTTCTTCGACCCTATCGGGTATGCCGTGCTCTACTGAGCACGCTTCGGCAGCAAAAAACCGGCGAACACAACCCCCAATTGAACGAGGTCGGCCGGGTCGAGCTGCTGCACGTCGAATTCGGTGAGCGTCGGCGACGAGATGCGCGGCAATACCTTGCCGAGCGCGTCAACATCGAGGTTCACGAGCGCGTTAAGCGACGTGCCGCGCAACTCGCCGGCGGCCGGCTTGCGCAGCGTGATTTCGCCGATCGACTGCCCGCCGTTGCGCTCGATCGGGTAGTCGAGCGTGACCGTGTTCGCCTTCGGTTGTACCGCCGGCGCGACGCTGTGCGAATGGCCGGGGTCGGTGATGCCGTGGCTGTGTGAATGGCCGGGGTTGGTGATGCCGTGCGAGTGGCCGGCGTCGGTGATGTGGTGCGAGTGCATGGCTTGTTCGGTCATTTCGTTCTCTGTTCTGGTGGTGTGCGTGCCCGGTACGTCGACCAGGCACGCGGGGCAGGGCAGCGCCGGCCGGTTACAGGCCGATCGCGTTGCGCAGCTCGGAAAGCAGGTCCGCGCCGTTGACCTTCTCGATCATGTTGATGAGGTCGATTTCGACGAGCGTTTCGCCATTGACGGACAGCTTGTAATAGCTGCACGAGGTCGAAACCTTGAACGAGGTATCGTCGCCGGGTTTCGCGCTTCCGAAGTCGAGTTCCTTGTGACGGCCGCGCACGACGATTTCAACGGCGTCGGGCTTTGCCGTGTCCTCGGCGCGGTATGCGCCGGCAAAGCGCAGTTGCACGCCGTCATGCGTGGTGATGCCGTATTGCGCGATAACCGAACGCATGAGGCCGCCGCACGTCCATTCGAGCGCGATCGCCTCTTGCCCTTGATCGATATCGATCGGACCATTCATGCCGCCGCCCCGATACGCTTCCATCTTTCGAGTCAGCTTCGGGGGCGTGACTTCGGCAACCTGTCCGACGAAATTCTCGCCGTTGTGAAACAGGTTGAACGCCTTGAGCTTTTTCGGCAGTGCCATGTTGTGTTGCTCCTGGTTAGGCCGAGATGCGCGAGGCGAAATCGGCGAGGTAACGGTCGGTGATGCGTTGGCGCAGCATCAGGTTTTCGATCGGCGGCACGGGCGTATAGTCGTAATCGATCGCGAGCTTGCCGGCCTTGAGCGAATCCTTGTCGTTCGCGCTTTCGTCGAACCATGCTTCGCCGCCGATGAGGTAGCCGTTGCGAATCAGCTCGCGGAATTTCGCATTGATGCTCTCGATCATGTCGCGCACGAGCGACGGGTGTAGATCCTTGTCGACATACAGCATGTGCGCCTCGGCCATCGTGTCGGCGAGCACTTGCGCGGTGCGCGTGTAGTTCTCGAACGCGAACAGCGGATCGTCCGAACAGGTTCGCGACCCCCAAAAACGGTAACCTTTCGAGTTGATGAGCGTCGTCACCTGTTGCTCGTTCAGATAGCCCGCATCGGTCGCCGGGTCTTGCAAGTCCCAGAAAACATCGCGGCTGATACCCGTGACGCCGTTGACGCCGACATTCGAGAGCGTCTTGTGCCAGCCCGTTTCCTCGTCGATCTTGGCGCGCAGGCCCAGCGCGATCGCCGTCGCGTCAACCGTGTCGTATGCGTTCGTGCTCGTGTTCCAGCCCACGAAATCCGGCCACAGGACCATCATTTCGCGTTGGCTGAATTGCTTGCGGTACGTGGTCGCCGCTTCCTTCGTTTCGCAGCCATTCGCCGACACATAGGCGAACCCGCGCAGTTTTTGCGCGAGCGTGCCGAATGCCGTCGCGACAGGTTGCGTGTCGAGGCCAGGCGCGCCGAGAATGCGCGGTTTGACGCCGAGGCGCGATTGCGCGGCGAGCAGTGCTTGCATGCCGGTAAAACGGCCGCTCGTGTCGGTCTTGCCGATCACGTTGCTCGTCGTCGCCGCGTCGTCGCTACCCTCTGCGACGCGCACGACGATCGTGACGGGCTTCGTTTGCGCCGAGATAGCGTCGAGCGAGCGCGCGAGCGTGCCCTTGTCGCCGGCCTTGCCGAGTGCCGCTTGTACGTTCGTCACGAGCACGGGCGTATCGAGCGGAAACATATCCTTGTCGGCATCGAGGCCGGTCGCCACGAGGCCGACAACGGCCGTGGATACGGTTTTAATCGGGCGCGTGCCTTCGTTGATCTCTAGAACGCGTACGCCGTGGTGGTAGTCAGTTGCCATGTGCAATCCTCGTTAGGGGCAGTGAAAGGGCGGGGTGCAGCTCGCGACGCTTGCGGCGTTACGCGGGATCGGCCGGCGAGGCCTCGGGCGTTACAGGGGTCGCCGGCTCGGGGAACGGTTGCGGGTCGATCGGCCAATGGACGACAGGCAGCGGGTCGCGCTCGAGAACGGCCGGCAGCTTGCTCGCGTATTCACTCCATACGCGGTATTCGTAGGATTCACGCGGGGGCAGCGTGCCGGCCGCATAGGCCTCGGCCTTGCCGTCCGTGTATGACTTCGCCTTTGCCATGCGTGCTTCGAATTCAGCCATCACGGGAGCCGTTGCGACTTCGAACGAAATCGGATCAGCCGGCCACGTCACAACATCGGGGAAGCCGTCGCGCTGGATCGCCCGCACAAGGTCGAGCTGATACGTCGACCAGGCGCGAAAGTAATAGGCCTCCTCTTGCGTGAGCAGGCCCGCCGCGAGCGCGTCGGATTTGCCGGCGTTCATGTCGCGGGCGCGCGCCATGCGCTTTTCAAACTCCGCCATCGCGGCCGATCGCGCGTTTGCGGCGACCACTTCGGGATTGAGCGCCCATGCGCCATCAATCCAGGCGTATTCGTCCGAGGGGCGGGGCGTGTCGGTCAATCCGGCCTCCGCCGGCGTCGTGCCGGCAGTGAGGATTTCGGCCGGCTCGCCGTTGTCCTGCCGGTAGAGAATCCGGCCGCGCCAGTCGGGCAGCAGCTTCCATGCGCCGTTGAGGTAGAACGGCCATTCGAGCGGGCCGCGTGCCGGCAGCTCGTCGGTCGTGCTGAATGCGGGCACGAGCCAGCGGCCGAGGTTGAGCGGGTCGGAGTCGGCCAGGTGGCTCGAAAGGTATTGGCCGGTCTGGGAGTCGTAGTTATGAATAAGCATGGTTTCGGGCCTTTAGAAAGCGCGGATCATTGCGAGCAGAGCGACGTTTCGCGGCCTTGCTTCGTTGCCGCCGTCCGCGTTGACGGTGATTGCGTGCGAGTGGTTGCCGGCCCCGCCGACGCCGATGTTGTGGCCGTGGGTGCCGTCGCCGTTGAGCCAGATGCCGACTCCGGCGCCGTAGGTCGCGAACGCATTGCCGCCCACGCCGAGGCGGGTGTTACCCCCGCCGGAAAATTCGCCGGTGCCGTTGCCGAGGTACGGACTACGGCCGCTTGATGAAATGTCGATCGCCGGGTGTGAGTGGCCCGGATCGTTGACGCCGTGGCCGTGCCAGCCTTGGGCGTCCGTCCATGCGCTGTGCGCGTGGTCGCCGACCCCGCTCGCGCTCGCGCCGTGGGCGTGACTGGCGTTCTGTCCGGCCTGCCACGAGCCAATGGCTCGGTTGGCATCAGTGCCGCGCCCATCGTCCAGACAGCGCAGGAATTCGCCGCGCAGCTCGGGGATTCGAAATGTCGTCGTGCCGTTGCCCGTCGAGAAGCAGCCGAAATTGTTCGCCGACCATTGCGCCTCGGTGACGATCGCGCCGCTCGCCTGTGCATACGCCCACAGTGCCGGATAGTCGACGCGGTTGAGCAGCGCGCCGTTTAGCTTGAGAAAGCCAGCTCGTGCGATGGTGCGCGCTTCAAAAACGATTTGGCCTACGAGCGCGCTAGTCACGGCCGCGAGAACCCATTCGGTTGTCGCGACTTTCTTCGACGCATCGGCCGCCGGCGGGGTCTGCGCGGTAATCAGGCCGCCCACGTCGAGCGCGCCGCGAAACCCGGCGTTACCCGTGCGCGTGTCGAACCAGTGCGAAAACTCGGATTTCGGCACGCTCATACCGTCGACACTCGGGCCGAGGCCAATACCGAACGACGAGCGCAGGGCGACATTGTTGATCGTGCTCGATGCGTTGTCGCCATTGCCGGGGGCGAGCGTTGCGCCGCTACCGGGAGCCGACGCGAGGCGGATCGAATCGGTCGTGCTCACGCGGCCGGTGAAATCCGCGCCGGCGAGGTCGGCTTTCGCGTCGAGCCGCGGCTTGAGCGTCGCGGGCGTCACGGCTTTCGCCGCGTCCGCGCCGGCGTTGACTTCGGCTAGCGTCGCGAGCTGGATCACGCCTTGACGTTGCGCCGTCGCCGGCGGATTCGTGAAAGACGCGTCGCCGAAAACGAGCTGCGCGGCATCGATCGTCGCGAACTGCATATCGGCCGACAGCAACAGCAGCGCGTCAGGCGACTTTTCCATGATCGGTGTCGCTTGCCCATAGGCCGCGACGAGCACGCCGTTTTCGAGGTACAGGCCGAACCCGTACAGCGTGAATTGATCGGCCGTGTCGTCTTTTAACGTCACATGGATCGTGTCGGCCGCGACGTTCTCGCCGGCGAATGTCTTGATGCGTTTGCGCTCGCCGGGCAGTGCCTTCATTGCCTTGTCAGCTGCGAAAGGAGCGGTCGCGAGGCCGATTTCGACAACCTTGTGCGCGGTCGTGCCGTCATTGCCTTGAGCGACGAGCGCAGCGCGGCCAATGTCGGTAACGGTGATGAGGGTTCCGGCCATATTCAGGTATCCGAGAAAGAAAGACGGCGATACAAAGCGGGCCGCACGGCCGCCGCGACGCGCTGCACGGTTTGCATCGCAAAGCCCTGCGTAAAGGTGTAATGCGCCCGCACGGGCTTCGTGCGGTCGATTTCCGCGATGATGTCGGCGACAAATTCGGCAGTCGGTGCCTGCCCGTTGCGCGAGCTAACCGTGAGCACGACGTCGAACGTCCCAGGCTTGCCGCGTGGCGTTTGCTCGAACCACTCGCGCAGCGCGATGTTTGCGCCGAACGCGGCGACAACTTGCCGAACGGCCGCCGCCGTGCCGTTCTTGCGCGCGATCGGGATCGCCGCCTTTACGCGGGCGCGCTTCGTTTGCTCGGGCCAGTAGTCTTTCCACGCGTCGACGCCGAGGTGCCGCGCAAGCCACGGCAGCAGCGGCAGCGGGATCGCGTCAGGGTCCATCAGCACGGCGATCGGCGTCGGAATGTCACTGATTCGCGCGCCGACGCGCGCAAGGTTGCGCTCGGCCGTCGACGAGTTCGGGGCGAGAAGGTCACTCATTGTTGTAAATGCCTCCATCGATCAGCTCGATCGCCGTGCAATAGGCCGCTTCCAGCTTCGACACGGGTATGTCGTCGGCCGGCTCGGCGAGGATCACCTTTTGCACGCCGGCAGGGCGCGCAGCGGCATAAATGCCGTCTTTCGTGATTTCCATTCCGAGCTTGTGCATTTCGTCGGCGTAAGCCTTGACGCGCTTGTTTGCCTCGGCGAGCGCGACAGTGCGATCGGGGCCGGCGAAGAAAACGAGCGTCGCGCGGATCGCGTATTGCTTGATCGTCGCGCTGCGTGTCGTTACGAGGTCCGTGAGCGGGCGCTTGTCATCGGCCGACAATGCGACGTCTACCTTGTCGAGCAGGTCTTGCGGGGCCGTGCCGTCGCCGATGCGTGACAGGACCGTAACGACGACTTCGCACGGCGCGGGGCTAACCGCAGAGGCATCGAGCACGCGGCCGTCAGCGTTGCGGGCGAGTGAGATATACGCCCCCTCGGGGCCGGCGACGGAAAACCCTTGCGGCGCGAGCTGCGTGCGCGCGCGCAGGTCGGTATCGTCCTCATATACGGCGTCGATATCGTTGGCCGGGTCGGCTTCGACGATCGTTTGCCGCTCGATCTCAAAGAACGCGGCGAGGTGTTCGAGGTCGGTGCCGCGCGCATAGGCCAGCATGACGGCGCGCGCAGCATCGTTGACGCGTTGGCGCAAAACGACTTCGCGATAGGCGTTTTCCTGCAGATGAATGTTCATCGGCTCGGATTCGAGCGCGAGCGCCGCCGCTACATCGGCCTGTTGATCGGCCGGGTAGAGCGACACGAGTTTCGCCTTGCGCTCGGAGAGCAGCTTTTCATAGTCGATCGTTTCGACGATATCCGGCGACGGCAGGCGCGACAGGTCGATCGGGGTCGCGCTCATGCTGCACCCCCGTTCGTGAGCTGCACGCGCGTCGATACCGGCTCGCCGGTTTCCGTAGTCCAGCCTTCAAGGTCGACGTATTGCACGCCCTGGCCGACTTCGTTCGCCTCGGTCGCGAGCTGTACGCGCGTCAGTCGCAAGCGCGGCTCCCATCGCATGAGCGCCGTCGCGGTCGCGGCGTACAGGCGCACTCGCGTCGTGTCATTGTTCGGCGCGTCGATCAGCTCGGGCAGCTCGGAACCAAAATCACGACGCTTGATGCGCGACCCGAGGGGCGTCGACAGAATCTTCGTGATCGACTGGCAAAGGTGGGCGAGGCCGGTCGTCGCGCGGCCGGTCGTTGCGTGCATTCCTTTCATTTGATCGGCTCACTCGTCGGGGCGTTCTCGCCCTGTGCTTGGTGTTTGTGTCCCGGCAGGCTTACGCCTTGCGATTTCACTTCGCCCGTGAAGTCGGCCGCGCCTTCGATCTTCATCGTCGAGCCGCCGGCCCCGCCCTTGCCGGTCATGCCGGATTCGAACGCGAACGCGCCTTTAACCAGCAGTGCGCCGGTTACGGTCGTATTTTTTGCGTCGATCGTCATTTCCTCGGCTTCGACGGTCGCGGTTTTGGTCTGCACGTTGACCGCGCCCGGTGCCACGATCAGCACGGTCGCGCCGGCCGGCAGGTTGGCGGTGAGAGAGTGGGCGGCCATGTCGTATTCGACGAGCGCGCCGTCGCGGTACTTGCGTACATGCTTCGCCGGGTCGGTGCTCGGCGGGGGGAAATCGTCGGAATAGAACCCGCGCAGTGCTACTCCTTGCGTCGGGTCGCCGCTCGGGCAGAGCAGCATGACCCCTTCGCCGATCGAGGGCGCGAGCCACTCGATCGACTCGCCGGCGAAAGGGCTGAACCATTGAATCCAGTCGGTAGTTAAATCGCCGCTTTCCACACGGCATAGCGCGCCGTCGACGGCCGCGACCGTCCCTTTGCGGATACCGTTCAAAAATTGGCGTGAGGATTCGTTTGCGTTCATGGCCTCCATGTTGCCGAGCACGCACGCGCGAGTCATCACGCGGCGTTTGTTAGCGTGCCGGGTACAAACTTCGGGGGGCGAACGATTATTTTGTGAGGTGCTTGAGCACGAGGTCGCGGATCATGTCGCGATCGGCGTCGGAGAATCCGAGCAGCACGCGGGCCGGGTATTTGTACATCGGGCCGCCCTTCGCGACGCGATCGCTTTCGCCGTATTGGTGGACGCGTGCCACGCGCGCCACGCGGCCGGCGAACCCGATCACGAGGCCGGCCGCATCAGAATCCGCGCGCATGTAGCGGGCTTGCCGCAGCTTCGCGAACATCGCCGCGCGCTTGATGCGGCCGGCCTTGTCGCGCAGGTGCTTTTTCGGGCGTGGCTTGCGCTTGTCGTAGTCGGTGCCGTCCGGGTTTCGTTGCTGCGCGATGCGCGCGCGTTGACTGCGTTGCAGCTCGCGCGCAATCTCGCGCGTCACGGTGCGACGAGCGGCAGGCGCGAGCTGCGAGAGCAGCGCGCCGGCCCACGATTCGAGGGCGCTTAGTTCGTCCATCGCGACGGGTCGACCAATCCTTGCACGTCCCACTCGGGCACGGGTTCGTCGACGTGTGTGATTTTCTGCACGCCGGCGTCGTCGGTCGACACGAGCACGCTTTCAGTGAGCTTGAGCTTGATCGACAGGTCGACGGTCGTTTGCGTCAGTTGATCGGCTTCGAAAGAAATGCCGGCGCGGCGCAGCTCGTCGTTTGTGAGCAGATCGGATTGATTCGCGCGAACCCATTGCAGCAGCGCAGCGAACACGATATCGCCGTCGCCGGCGAAGTCGAGCAGCATCACATTGAGCGTATAGGCGTAGTCGAACGAGGTCGATTGTGCGCCCGTCGCGATGATGTTGCCGGCGTCGATAAACACGAGCAACTTGTCGGGATCGGTCGCGAGCGCGGGCACGGCAGCCGTGAGCGCGCGGCGCAGGCTGTTCGCCTTATTCATGGCCGGCCTCGTCGGGCAGGGGGAGGCCTCGCGCCTGGCACGCCGCGATCATGTCGACGCGGGCCGCGCATTCGCCCCATGCGGCCTCGGTCACGTCGAGCGCTCGCCGCAGCTCGTTATTCGTGCGCGGGGCCGTCGCCGGCAGCGTGCAGCGCGTGACGGGCGCGCATTGCAGAATAGTATTCGTCGGCTCCGGTGATCGCGGGGCGCTTGTACAGGCGCACAACATCGTCAGGCAAAGCGCCGTCAGCCCATGCGCGCAGCGTGTCGTTTTCATGCTTCAAGGCCTCAAAGTCGGAGTCGTACTGCGACAGCTCGGCCGCGATGCGTTGGCGCTTCGTTTCGAGCTGGGCGAGGTCGCGGGCGTTGTCGCGCGCCTTGGTCTGTAGGTCGGCGATCGTCGCGTCGCGCCGGTCCACCGCTTCTTGCGCCGTGCGCGCGGCGTCTTGCGCGTCGACCAGCTCGGCGCGCAAGGCCTTCACATAGAACCAGCCGGCGACGAGCGCGAGCACGACGAGCGCGATCGCGCCGAGGCGCACGGCGATCGCGTTCATGCCGCGGCCTTCGTCGGGGCGGCCGGCGTGGTCATGTCCGCATATCGCTCATACGCGCGGGCGAGCTTCACGTCGTACAGGTTGCGCGCGTAATCCGGGCCGTTGTAGCCCTTGGAGAACGCCGCCCACTTCCTACCCTTCAACGCGGAAAGCAAGGCCGTATCGGCCGCGATAAAGCGCACGAACGCGTCGAGGTGATCGCCTTCGCTGCGCTGCATGCGCGCGACAAAATCGGCGACGCTCGAATATTCCAGGGCTTGCCAGTGGTAGCCCATGATTTGAAACGCGCCCCAGCTCGCCGACTCGTGTGCGGCGTCGGCGTCGATGCGCTCGGCGATCGCAAGGCGCGTGTACTCGGCCGCCTTGCCCATGTATCCGCCGGCAGTGGGCGAAACGATGTTCGGATACTTCGCGGCGAGCGCGTCAACATCAAAGCCGCGCGCCTTGAGCCGTTTGCAAAACACATGGCGCTCGAACAGGATCACGGGCCGGCCATCGGGCAGAAAACCTTCGCCGCGTGATTCGACTTCGTTGACGGCGCGGATCGCGGCGATGGGCACGCCGAGCGTGTGGGCCGCTTTCGCGAGGTCAGCGTCGGTCAGGTGTTCCGACATGGCGAAGCCGGCAAGCTGAGCAGCCAACGTCTTGTTGCCGACAACGCCGTCGATTACGAGGCCGCACGCCTTCTGGAATGCCATGACCGCAGATTCGGTCGCATAGTCAAACACGTGCGTTTCCGGGGTCGGAAAGCCCGCGCGAGTGAGGCGTCTTTGCAGCAATGCCACTTCGTCGCCGGTGTCGCCTTTTCTCAGGATCATGTCATGCACTCCGCAGCAGGCGCGCAACGTTGCCACGCGCGCCAAAAATGAAAACAGCGAAAAGAACGGCGCGAGCCGCTTCGAAGTAGCCGACCGTGTTCGCATGCACGGCCAGCTCGATCGCCGAGCCGCCGAGAACGACGAGAAGCAGCCAGGCGACCCATGAAACGTGTTGACGGTGCCGCGCGCCGTCGCGGCGATAGGCAAGGATGCGCAGCGCGGCGAGGCTGTACGCGATCAGTGCGATCAGTGCGAGGGGGTTGTGCATGGGTCAGCCCTTTCGAAACAGCGACAACAGATCGAAAGATTTAATGCGCTCGATCAGTTGCACGGTCACGGTAATCGCCAGCGCTGCAGCGAAGAAAGCGGCGACGCCGGTGCTAGTGATCGGCGTATGGCTCACAACATCAGGCGCGGCGAGGTAGCCAGCAATCAGCGAAATCACGAGATACGCGAAGCGCTTGCCGATCGACAGGTCTTTCGACGTGACGACGACGAGCGCCGCGCCCGTGAAAGCGCCGATCAGTGCATTTCCGTCGATGCCGGGAAACAGGCTTGCAAAGCCAATGCCGGCCGAGGCAGCGGCGATAGCGGTGGTGCTAGGTTCGGCCATATGGGCGACTCCGGATTAGTCGAAAAGGTTGACGAGCTGGACGGTTGATTGATCGTTCGGCGCGTCGGGCAGGTCGACCGCGAGGCCGAGCGGCAGCACGGGGCCGTAATCGGCGAGGCCGGCGTTTAGTTCTAACGTCGCTTCGACGACGCTTTTCGTGCGGCCGAGGTAGCGGAAACATAGGGCGTCGACCGTATCGCCCTGTTGTGCATAGACGCGCATCAGATCAGCTCGATCGTTGTGCGCGCGACGCCGCGCATGTCGTTGATTGCCTGCCGTGCGTTGCGTCGATCGGCGTCGATCGTCGTTTCGACTTCGGCCGCGTCGGCCGCGCCGGATTTCGTGCTATCGAAGTCGCGATATTTTTCGGTGAGGTCCGCGCGCGCGAGGAAATAGACCGCGCGCCGGTAACGGGCGAGCTGCACGCTTTCGCCGCCGATTTCGTCGGCCGGCAGCTCGGCGAGCGAGGCGACGCCGGTCGCTTCGTGCGACGCGCGCCAGCTCGCCAGCTCGCGATTGACTTCGTCGATCGCGGCGATCGCGGCATCGCGCAGGCGTGCGGTCGTCACGGTGCCGACGAGGCGCACGGCTTCGCGCATGTGCGCAAGGTCGATAGAGGGAAACCATGCGACGTTGGCGACGATCAGCTCGCCGGCCGGCGGGGCCGTTTCGGGCGTGAGGGTCGGGGCTTCGATCGCGTTGAATGTCGTCATGGTTTCAGCTCGGAAAAGGTGGGCGGTGGGCCGGCGTCGGATCGCGTTTCCGTCAGGTGTTGCGATCGTCAGCCGGCGCCGCCCAGGCCGGGGAGGGCTCTTTACGTGCAGCCGGCGGCGGTCTTACTGCGCGCCGGTCGCATTGCGGGCCTTTTCAAGCCGCGCAATGTCCTGTTTCACGCCGGCGCGCTCGTCGAGTTCGAGCGCGCGGCGCAGGTGTTCGAGTGCCACCGGGAAGTCGCCGACGCGCTCGGCCGTGTAGCCGATCGCCTTGTGCAGCTTCGCGCGCACCTGGTCGTGCATGTCGTGTGATGCGACGAGCTGCGCGACTTCGGCGAGCTGCGCGCCGTCGACGGCCGGCGAGCCGTTTTTCTTGAACGATGAAAGCGAGGCCTCGGCGAATTCCTCGGCGATCGCGGTCGCGAGCGGCCGGTCGTATTGGTCGGGCAGCGTCATCCGGTGCTCGATCGCATACCGGGCGATTTCCAGCGCGCCGGCGTAGTCGCCCACGTCGACGCGCCAGATCATGACGGTCGTCATTACATCGTCCTGTGCGCCCCGCCCGCCGCTCAGTGCGCCCGCGACGTAATCGACATACTCGGGAAGTAGCTCGGCGCGCTTGACGTCGATCTTGCGTTCGATCGACGCGATCGACTTCAGGCGACGGCGATCGGTTGCGAGCTTCGCAAGCATCAGCTCGTAAGCGCTACCGACGAGCGTTTCACCCTGGCCGGCCGAGGCCGCCGCGAGTTGCGCGCATACGCGCTGATAGTGGCGTTGGGCGGGGCTATTCATCACGCCCCCGTCGCGACGAGTTCGATCTTTTCGGCCATCGCGGCGCGGCCGAGGTCTTCGACAACATACGCATCGTTCGACGATTCGAAGTTTTCGATACGGTCGCGCTTCGCGTTGTCGACGATCGAGCGACGGCGGCCGCCGTCCTGATAGTAGATCGACAGATTGTCGAAACTCGTGACGAGCAGCGCGTGAGCCGGGAAGAAAGGCACGGTCACGGCCGGTATGTTGCCGATACGCTTCTGGCTCTGGATCACGTCAGCGGCAAGCGTCTCGGTCGGTGCCTGAACGGTGTTGACGATCGGGAAATACTTGTCATGCAGCAGGCCGCGACCGCAGAGCACGACGAGGCTCGTGTCGTCCTGGTGCCATGGGTCGATCATGCTCGCAACCAGATCGAACACGAGCGCATCGAGGTTCGCATAGTCGCCGCCCTTGCCGATGACGATCTTTCCGGCGGTCGCGCCGTGATCCATCACGCGTTGCGGTGCCTGTTCACGCATGCGCTGCAGCCAGCCCTTGTTGACGTCCTGCAACAGCGGGTTTTTCGTGCGGTCCGAAGTCTTGGCGCGCGTGACGCCGTTGAATCCGATCGCGATGCGGTCGAGCGCTTGCCTGCGCACGATCACGTCGCGGATACGGTTCTGGAAGTCGGGAAACTTCGCCCACGCGTCCAGCAGCGCATAGGTCACATGCGAATCGAAGTTCGTTTGCGTGGCGTTATAGCCGTTCTCGTCGAGGTCAGTCACGTCGACCGTTTCGCGATCCTTCTGCGAGGTGTCGGTCGTGCTCGCGATCGGGCCCCCGACGCCGAGGCCGAGCTTTGCGCCCTGTTGCTCGGTGACGCCCATCACGTTGATTTGCTTCAGAAAGCCGCTCGATTCCTGAATGCGGGTCTCGAGCTTTTGCTGCACGCTCGGCGCGACGGCGAATTTTTCCGTCGCTCGTGCGATGCCATTAAGCTGGGCGATCGCGGCAAGGTAGCCGTCATATGCCAGTCGGGTTTCGTTGCGCATGTGTTGTGTTCTCCGGGCTATGAAAGGGAGTGACGCCGGTTAGCAGTCGGTCGTAATGGGCGCAGCGCCCGCGCCGGTCGCGTGCGGCCGTTGCGGTTGGCCGTTGCCGGTGGTCGAGAGCTGTGTGTGCAGCTCGTCGAACGCTTTGCGATCGGCCTCGCGGGCCGCGCTCAGTTCGGCGACTTGCTTTTCGAGCTTTGCCATCGCCTCGGCTTGCGCCGCGCCGTGCGTTGCGGTCGCTTCGATCGCTTGTGACAGGTCAGCGAAACGCGTCTCGTCGCTCGCTTCTTTCTTTTTCGCCATGCCGAGCAGTTCTTTCACGCGGGCGAACAGGCTTGGCAGCGTCGGCGTATCCGGCGAGGCCTCGGGTTCAAACTCGATCACGGTTTCGTCGGCGGCCGTGAAGAGATTCGACGGCGAAACCTTGCGGCCGGCGAACGGCGATGCGGCCGGGTTTTGAGCTGCGAAAGAGAGGATTTCCGTTCCGAGGCTCGCGGGGCTATCCGTGACAGCCAGGCCGATCAGATACGCCTGTTTCGTGTCGGCGAAAGACGGGTCGATCTCGCACGAGGTGTAAATCTTTTGCTTCGCCTTCGTCAGCGCGACCAGCTCGGCGGTCGGTGCGATTCGCGCATAGAGGCCGAGTTTGCCGGCGAGCGGGCCGCTTTCGTCACGGGTTTCGAGCGCGAGCACGTCGCCGTATGCCTTGAACGGGCCATCGGGCACGATGCCGCGATAGTGTTCGAGGTTGATGCGCGCGCCGTACAACTCCGGGTTGTAGCTCTTCGCCATCTGCGTAAGCCATTCGCGCGAAATGTTCCGGCCGTCGCTCGTCGCGCCTTCGACGGCAATGCGGAACATCTTGGAGTTCGCGAGCTTCGTCGCGTTGGCCGTCGAGCCGACCGCCATCGCGCCGAGGCCGGCCGCGCCAGCGATGCCGATGTTTTGAGCGTGCAGCAGGGAAAAGAGCGCGTCCGCATTGAAAACGGTGCTCACGGCGGCCGTCGCCGCGTGTGCATCCAACGTGAAAGCAAACGCGATCGCCGCAATGGCGAGCGACATGAGCGACTGCTTGCGAGAGTGCATCGTTAGTTCTCCAACGGGTTTGAAAAGGGTTCAACGTGAGTTGATATCTTGCGTTTCCCGTCGCAATGGCTCAACGGTTGACGTTTGTTCGCGCGTTCGGCACTCACAGGCGGGCGTGCTTGCGCGCGCGCGACGCGGGAAACTTGCGGCCATGCTCGAAACAGCCGATATCAAACCCGCACTCGAATCGAATGCCGACCCTCGCCGGATAGCGCGCGCGCTTTACTGGCAGGGTTGGCGCGTCACGTCCATCGCGCAGCATATGGAGTTGAAGCGCGCGACGGTCGAGGCATGGAAGCAGCGCGACGAATGGGACAAGGCCGCGCCGATCGAGCGCATGGAATCGTCACTAGAAACCCGCTTTTGTGCGCTCATTGCCAAGCCGGTTAAGACCGGCAGCGATTACAAGGAAATCGACTTGCTCGGCCGGCAGGTCGAGCGGTTGGCACGCGTGCGCAAATACGGCGAAACGGGGAAGGAGTGCGATCTAAACCCGAACATCGAGGCGCGCAATAAAGCGCCACGCAAGGAAAGAGCCGGCCGTAACGAGTTCAGTGACGAACAGGTTGCGCGACTGCACGAGGCGTTTCTTGATTGCCAGTTCGGCTACCAAAAGGTGTGGTATCGCAACGGCGACAAGCGCACGCGCAACATTCTCAAGTCGCGGCAGATCGGCGCAACGTTCTATTTCGGGCGCGAGGCGCTGGACGACGCCTTGCAGACCGGCCGGAACCAGATTTTTCTATCGGCGAGCAAGGCGCAGGCGCACGTTTTCCGGCAGTACATTTGCCAGTTCGCGCGCGAGGCCGCAGACGTTGAATTGACGGGCGAGCCGATCATCTTGCCGAGCCGCAGCCCCGAGATTCCCGAGGCAATTCTTTACTTCCTCGGCACGAACGCAAAGACGGCGCAGAGCTATCACGGCAACTTCTATTTCGATGAATATTTCTGGGTGAGCGGCTTTCGCGACTTGCAAAAGGTCGCATCGGGCATGGCGATGCACAAGAAATGGCGTAAGACGTATTTCTCTACGCCGTCGAGCATCAGTCACCCCGCTTATACCTTCTGGAGTGGCGAGCACTTCAACAGGGGCCGCGCAAAGGCCGATCACATTCATCTTGATATCTCGCACAGCGCGCTCGGTCGCGGCCGGTTTTGCGAGGATTTGCAGTGGCGTCAGATCGTCACGGTCGAGGATGCGCTTGCCGGCGGTTGTGACCTGTTCGATATCGACGAGCTGCGCCTTGAATACAGCGCGCAGGATTACGCGAATCTGTTGATGTGTCAGTTTATCGACGATAGCGCGTCGATCTTTCCGCTCGTCGAGCTGCAACGTTGCATGGTCGACTCGTGGGAAGCATGGGCCGACGATTTCAGGCCGCTCGCGCCCCGCCCTTTCGGTTTCCGGCCGGTATGGGTCGGCTATGACCCCGCGCTTTCCGGCGACTCTGCGGGCCTTGTCGTCGTCGCCCCGCCGGCGGTGCCGGGGGGCAAGTTTCGCGTCCTGCACAAGTGCCAGTTTCGCGGCATGGACTTCGAAGGGCAGGCCGAGGCGATTCGCCAGATCACACAGCAATACAACGTCGAATATATGTCGATCGATACGACAGGTATCGGCCAGGGCGTTTACCAGCTCGTCAAACAGTTCTACCCGAGCGCGGTCGCGCTCAACTATTCGCCCGAAATCAAGGGCCGGCTCGTGCTCAAGGGCTTGTCGGTGATCGGCAAGGGCCGGCTCGAATTTGATGCCGGCTGGACCGATCTTGCTCAATCCTTCATGGCGATTCGAAAGACCATGACAGCGAGCGGCCGGAAGGTCACATACGAGGCGAGCCGCAGCGAGGAAACAGGCCACGCCGATCTAGCCTGGGCGTGCCTGCATGCGCTCGATAACGAGCCGCTAGAGGGCGTGACCGCAAACAACACGAGCATTCTGGAGATTTCATGAGCAAGCGCAAGCGCACGTTTCACGCATCGAGCACGCCGCCGGCGGCTTTGTCGACGCCGGCAAGGGCCGAGGCCTTCACGTTCGACGATCCTGTGCCCGTCATGGATCGCGCCGAGATTCTCGATTACGTGCAGTCATGGGCGGCCGGCAAGTGGTACGAGCCGCCCGTGTCATGGTCGGCTCTTGCCAAGTCGTTTCGCGCGGGCGTGCATCACAGCTCGGCGATTTACTTCAAGCGCAACGTGATCGCGTCGACGTTCATCCCTCACAAACTGCTATCGCGCGACGAGTTCGGCAAACTCGCGCTCGATTACATGGTGTTCGGGAACACCTACGCCGAGGAAAAGCGCAACCGGCTCGGCGGGTTGCTCGCGATTAAGCGCGCGCCGGCGAAATACATGCGCCGGTCGACGGACCTGCAAGGCTTCTTCCAGATCGACGGCTTTCAGGTCGAACACGAGTTCGCGGCCGGCTCGGTGCATCACTTGATGGAACCAGACATTAATCAGGAGGTGTACGGCTTGCCCGAGTACCTGGGCGCGCTGCACGCGGCATGGCTCAACGAGTCGTCGACACTGTTTCGCCGGCGCTACTACGAAAACGGCTCGCATGCCGGGTTCATTCTTTACATGACGGACGCGGCGCAGAGTCAAAGCGACGTCGACAAGCTGCGGGAGGCTTTAAAAAGCAGCAAGGGACCGGGCAATTTCCGAAACCTGTTTATGTACGCGCCGAACGGAAAGAAGGACGGCATTCAGCTCATTCCCGTGTCAGAGGTCACGGCGAAAGACGAGTTTTTCAACATCAAGAATGTGACGCGCGACGACTTGCTCGCGGCGCATCGTATCCCGCCGCAGCTCATGGGGATCGTGCCGAGTAACACCGGCGGATTCGGCGCGGCCGACAAGGCGGCCGAGGTGTTTGGCCTCAATGAAATCGCGCCCCTGCAACGGCGCTTTGAACAGCTCAACGAATGGGTCGGTGAACAGGTTGTGCAGTTCGCACCGTACTCAGCAGGGGCGTCACGGAACGCGTCGTCATGACGCGACTGCGTGTACTCTAGAGCGATAGGGCATATGCCGTCGGTGCGCGTAGGCTGCCTGCCCTTGTCACGTCATTGCGAATTTTCGGAAGCTCCGATGACTCCCATCGACCCGAACCAGACAGTCATCCCGCTCCAAAGCAGTCGTCCAATCCGTTTCGTAAGCGACCAATCAATGACGCTCTGCGGCGTCGAGGCATATGCTCGCCATCCGGCAATTGCAAGAGCCATTCTGAGAAAGGGGTTAGCTATGACTGGACAAGGTTTGTGCGCAAATCGAATTCCAAACGACGGCGTCGAGCGGCATCACGGTTGACCAAACTATTCTCCCCGCGAGTGAAGGATGCGGGGCAAATCCGAAGAACTGATCAACGGCTCGGGTTACTCCCTTGTCTTTCAACAAAGCAACACCCTCAGTCAGAAGGTGCTGCTCCTGCCAATCGCGGGAATTCATCAGCGCTGAGAAATCCCTGAAGCTGTCTGCAATAGGATGAAGTCCACCCTCCAACACATCAATTTTCTCAACCTTCCCTGATCGGCGCTCAAAGAATAGATCGCCGAAGACGGACGCCCCTATCGGCCTAACCGGACCATTGACCAAGCTTGGCCACTGCGCCAAGAGATTACCAAAATCAAGATGTGCCGCATCGACAAAAATATCGTCCCAAGACAGTTGTGAGCTCATTGACGCCGAATCGTAAGTTTGAGTTGAAATGTCCTTCGGCCTTCCATTAGGTTTTTGGGCCTACTCGGAGTGAATCACCTACCTGCCGTCTCAGGATTGTCAGCAATCTAGCAGCTTCTGTCGAGCGGCCGCATGTGGCCGACTGCTGCCCGACGCGGCAGCGGGGAACGCCCTATGACTGCCGTTGGACCAAACGGCCACATCAACAGCCCGCACTTAAAGTAGCATGCAGCCCTGCTGACAACGGTTAGTAGGGCAGCAGACATGGTGTTTTTGGGGTGTCTAAAAAACTTGTCGGTGTCGCCGAAGATCTTCGCAATCAAGGTCCCAAATTGACGCGAACCCCTTTTCATGCCACTATTTATACGAAATATTTTTCTTTAAACAATTTAGATAATCATCTAAAGGGGAGTTATGCATAAATTCGAATACTTTCCTCCCATCCTTGGAAAAGGCGAGTATCATTGCCCTTATTGCAACGTGTATGCGAAGCAGTTTTATGCTCACTTGGGTACCAATATTAATTTCAACTGGACCAGTGTTGTCGATCAACAGTCAAAGTTTAATGAAATTATCGATAAGCGATGGATTGTAACAAAATGCCAGAGATGCAGTCAGCTCGCATTTTGGCACAGCGATAATTTGATTTATCCCAAGAAGAACATCGCCCCACCTCCCAATGCCGATCTATCTGACGAAATAAAAATAGACTATCAAGAAGCTGCAAATATTCTCGCTGATTCACCCAGGGCCGCAGCAGCACTTCTCAGGCTTGCACTGCAGAAATTGTGCAAACAACTGGGAGAGCAAGGTGAAAATATCAACGAAGATATTAAAAGCCTAGTGAAGAAAGGCTTAAATCCACTAGTTCAAAAATCCCTAGACGCGCTTCGAATCACCGGGAATAATGCAGTACACCCTGGTGAAATCGACCTTGTTGAAGAGCCGGAGCGAGTGGTTAAGTTGTTTGATTTGATAAATTTCATTGCAAACAAGATGATTACCGAGCCCAAAGAAATCGAGAGTTTCTATGGCCAGCTACCAGCTGGAGCTCAAGAGGCTATCGAAAAGCGAGACAAGAAGGCGAGCTAGTCCGCCAGGTCGACACTATACCGGCGGCCCTGATGTCCAATGGTTATGGCGACCTTCTTGAAGCAAATGTTGCAAGCGTGGCTGATGGCCAATAACGAACCGATCGGCCGATGCCGAACGCGGAACGGTCGTTTGAATGTCTGTCTCTCCGAGCATGTGAACGGCGGGACTTGGCCGACCGGAGTCCAACGGCCGCGCGCTGATCGTCAACGGTGTGCATATCATGCAAAAGGCATATTCCGACCCAACTGCGACATGCGCCTTTCTCATTCGATGTCCGCTTTGCAACTCTTAAGGGACCGATGTCGCGCAATGAATGCGGTACGCCGCTGGCAACCTGATAGCGGCAATCGATTCGTCCTGCTATCGCGGGAACACTCCTCCAGGTCCGGGCAATGGTCTGGTGCACTTGTAAGGTTCGGGGCGGCGTCTCGCCACACATCAACTAACCAATAGCGCAAAATTGCCGCTATACGATGGGGAATCTCCCGCCAGTCGAGAGCTTTGGTACGCTCGGCCACCTAGTCATCGCGCTGCCTGCTGCAAACTGGCCGCGCGATGACTAGCACCGGCTGACGAGCAGCGTAGGTTCAGCCGTTCCTGTGCAAATTTTTACGTCTCGTCGATTCGCCATGCTTGAGCGCCACCGTCAGAAGATCGGTGCCTGGCTCGGGATGCTTGCCATCCTGCTGAGCGTGGTCGCGCCTACGGTGTCCCAGGTGCTGCGCGGCGTGCATGGCGGCGTCGCGCATCACGCCCATCATGCTCATCACCCTCAACTGGCTGTCGAGGTTGCGTGCGATGCCCACGCCGGGCACCACCATGGCTCCGATTCATCGTCGCTGTGCGACGCGTGTCCGTATTGCGCATTGTTCGCTCACTCGCCAGCCTTGCCTGGCCTGGCCGTCACATCGAGCGTCGCGCCGCAGCGCCCCTTCTTTCCTGTCCCCCTCGTCACCGCTGCGTTCCGCCCATACACAGTGATGACGCCGGCCCAGCCGCGCGCTCCGCCCGCCTCATCCTGATCCTCGCAGACGTTTCCAGCCAATGTGGCGATGCCGGTGAACGGCACCGCTGCGCTGGCGCGCGCCTGCTCTGCGCCAGCCTGCCACGGCGCGAGGGCGCTTCACCACATTTCGATCAGGATCTGGACATGCGAACCATTCTCCAACGGGGTGCCGCAGCGCTGTGCGCGCTTGCGCCGTGCCTGGTTTCAATCGATGCGTCGGCCCACGCGGTGGTCGGCGACCGTGTCTTTCCGGCCACGATGGCGGTCGACGACCCCGGCGTCGGCGATGAATTCAACCTGGAGTACGGCCACATCAAGACGCCCGACAGCAACGGCAACGACATGAACGTCAACACGGTGTCGTACGAGTGGGACAAGCTGATCACGAAGAATCTCGCGTTCAGTGTTGCGAGCAACTACGCGAGCCTGAACTCGCCGGATGGCAGCGCGAAGGGCTGGGACAATTTCACGCTCGGCGTCAAATATCTTGTCTACGCGAATCCGCAGCACGAGTTCATGGCGTCGGTCGGGTTGCTTGCCACGCTCGGCGGCACTGGCGCCAAATCGGTCGCGAACTCGTTTTCGACCTTCACCCCGACCGTCTACTTCGGCAAGGGCTTCGGCGACCTGCCCGCGTCGCTCGACTACCTGCGGCCGTTCGCCATCACTGGCACGATCGGCCCGAACCTGACGACCGCGTCGTCGGACCAGGGGCCGAACTCGCTCGGCTGGGGCTTGACGCTGCAGTACAGCATTCCGTACCTGCAGCAGCAGGTGAAGGATCTCGGGCTGCCGCAGCCGTTCAGCAACCTGATTCCCGTCGTCGAATTCCCGATGAGTACCTGCACGGCTGGCGCGTGCTCAGGACACACAACGGGCACGATCAACCCCGGCGTGATCTGGATCAATCGATACGGGCAGTTCGGCGTCGAAGCGCAGATTCCCGTCAATCGCGCGACCGGCACGCACACGGGTATCCTGGTGCAAGCCCATATCTACTTCGACGACATTTTCCCGAATTCGATCGGCAAGCCGCTGTTCTGACCTATGAGGAATCCTTTCATGAAACTGCATACGACCGCACGCGGCGCCGTTGCCGCATTATTGATCGCCGTCTGTCAGTTCGTGCAGGCGCACGCCTACCCGACCCATCAGGCGCCGGGGGCTGGTTCGACCGTGCCAGGCTCGCAGAAGGAAGTCGCGATCGACTTCGACGACGGACTCGAACCCGCATTCAGCTCGATCACCGTCACGGACGCACAGGGCAACGCCATCACGAGCGGCAAGGCCGTTGTCGACCCGTCGAACAGCAAGCACATGTCGGTCGCGCTGAACCCGCAGACGCCGGGTGTCTACGCGGTCGCGTGGGTCGCTGTCGCGGCGGACGGGCATCGCACGCAGGGGCACTACACGTTCACGGTGAAGTGATCATGGAGCCGCTCGTCGCCGGGCAGATCGCCCTTGCCGCAGTGCAGGACGTGCTGTTCGCGACGGCAGCCGGCTCGCTTGCGTGCGCCGCGCTGGGCAAGCATAGCGGCATGGGCGCGCCGGCCACGCTGCGCGGGTGGCAGGCAGGCCTGGTGATCGCGCTGGCGCTCACGGCTCTCGTCTACCTCTGGCTGCAGGCCGCCGTCATGAGTGGCTTGCCGTTTGCCGGCGCCGGCGACGCGGTCGCCGCTGTGCTCACGCAGTCACACTATGGCGTCGCGTGGTCAGTCGGGTTCGTTGGCGCGCTGCTGGCCACGCTGAGTCGTATCGCCGGTCGTCGCGGCCTGCCGCTGTTCGCCGTGGGCCTCCTCGTGTGGGCGGCGGGCAAGGCCGCGGCCAGCCACGCGGCGGACGCGGGCGACTTCTCGGTGCGCGAAGCCATTCATCTCGTGCATCTGTGCGCGACCGCGCTATGGGCCGGCAGCGTGATCGTCGCGTCAGTGATGCTGCGCCGGGCCGCGCCGGTCGCTGACGCATCGCCTGGGCAAGGGGCGGCGTTCCGCCTCGGGCTGTCGCATCTGGCGACGGCCGCGCTCCTCGTCGTGCTGATCACCGGCCTCTACAACGTGATGCAGGACACCGCGCAGGCGGGCGTGCCGTTCTTCGCTACGGTCTGGGGCCGGGTACTCTCTGCGAAGTTCGCGTTTGTCGCCGCCGCGATGGCACTGGGCGGCTGGAACCGGTGGAGGGTCCTGCCTGATTTGTGTGCCAAGGCGCGGCAGGATGGCCCTGGATTCATCGCCGCGCTGGGCCGCTTCGACTCCTGGCTGACTGTTGAAGCACTTGTCATGCTGGTCGTTCTCGTGTTTGCGGCCGTGCTAGGACATACGTCTCCCACGGGCGGATGACAGGACAGGGAACCGCGTTTCGCGCGTTGCCTTGGGCGCGCTCCCACAGCGGCGCGAGGGTTGATAAGGGCCGGGAGCGGCCGCGTCGGACCTCGCGTGAAAACGCAGTCCTCCCCCCGCCTGCGCGCTTCGCTTGGGTGGCTGGTTCTGATGCAACTGGTCATTGCCACCCCCGGCGCTTGCGGCACAGCGATGCCGCAGAAAAAGCGGCTGCCGAACTGCTGCGTTTTGATGCGGGTCGGCTACCGCGTTTCCAATTCGATATCGTCCCCTGTTGGGCAAGGCCGGAAAGTCAACGCAACCGGGGGTTTTGGAAACAACGAAATGCGCTAAGTGATTGTAATATTTGAAAATTTCGAGAGATTTGTAATCATCAGGTGGCGGGTTCGAGTCCTGCAGCCGGCACCATA
>NZ_JBFPKP010000003.1:0-661757 GCF_040948855.1 Paraburkholderia sp. BR10882
ATCAGGCGCGACTCTCATCGTGGCGCGGGGAGTGATCCCCACAACGACGCCGGATAGATTTAGGCAAGCCAACCACAACGTCAACGATCAAGGTTGCAAAAACGGGGGTGACCATAGATTTTTTTTGTCCTTATTTTTCGATCGCGCTCTGGGAGGCGGTGGCGAACGCGGGCGGCGTGGGGAAGTACACGCCCGCGCGCTGTGCCGCATTGGCGATGTGCGCCTCGATCGCCTCGCCGGCCGCCGCCGAGTCGCGCGCCTTCAGCGCCACCACGATCAGGCCGTGCTCGCGATGCGTGGAGAGCACGCGCTCGCGCCGGTAGAACGGCATGCGCTGGCTCTCTTTCATGATGTCGGCGCTGCTGCGCAGGATCGATTCGATCGCCGCATTGCCCGCGAGATTGACGATACGCATGTGGAACTCGAAGTCGAGCTGCGCGGCTTCGTCGAGTTCGTCGCAGGCGAGGGCGCTGTGCAGCGCCTCGGTGTTCGCTTCGAGCCACGCCACGTCGGCATCGCCGATGGCGAGCGCCGCCATGCGCGCGGCGAAGCCTTCGAGCGCGTAGCGCATCTGGTAGGTGTCGGGCAGCGACGACTGATCGGCGAAACGCCACGGGTGAGCGTTGGTGGCTTGCGCGCTCGTCACATACACACCCTTGCCCGCGCGGATCGACAGCATGCCGAGCGCTTCGAGCGTCGAGAGCGCTTCGCGCAACGACGCGCGGCTGATCGCCAGCTCCTCGGAAAGCTGCCGCTGCGCGGGCAGCAGGCTGCCGACCGGATACAGGCCGCCCTCGATCCGTTCGCGGATCGTGGCGATGGCAGCGTCGGTGACGGTGTGCGGAACGTTCTTCATCGGATGGCGCGGGCAGCTTTCGCGTGGTCTGACCGGTATTGTAGTCCCGTCCGGAGCACCCGCATGGTGCATCGCGTCAACGCCCGTGCGCCGTGGGACAAGGCGTGGCGCTCCGGCCCGCAAACTGGTCAGACCGCGCAAGGGTAAACACCGCGCTTGCCAGCCTTGACTCCGGTATATCGGCTTTCTACTATCCGCCATAACAGTGCTGGTCAGACCAGTCAGAACAGTTGCTTGCTCCACCCCTGCTCAGTAGGAGACAGTCGTGACGAAGTTCTTCAATTCGCTGTTTGGCCGCGTAGTGATCGCCCTCGTACTAGGCATCGTCGTAGGCGCGGTGTTTCCGCATTTCGCTCAATCGCTGCGCCCGTTCGGCGACGGCTTTCTCAAGCTCATCAAGATGGTGATCGGGCCGATCGTATTCTGTGTGGTCGTAAGCGGCATGGCGCACGCGGGCGACCTGAAGAAGGTGGGCCGGGTCGGCCTGAAGTCGGTGGTGTACTTCGAGGCGATGACCACCGTCGCACTCGTGATCGGCGCCGTGCTCGCGTATGTCACGCGTCCGGGCGCGGGCATGAACGTCGATCTGCACTCGCTCGATGCGGCCTCGCTTGCGACCTACACGGAGCACGCCAGGAGCCTGAAGGACACCGCGGGCTTCCTGCTGAAGATCATTCCCGACACCGCCTTCGACGCCTTCGCGAAGGGCGACATCCTGCAAATCCTCGTTTTCTCGGTGTTGTTCGGCAGCGCGCTCTCGCTGCTCGGCCCGAAGGCGCAGCGCGTGAACAGCCTCATCGACGAACTCTCGCAGGTTTTCTTCCGCGTGATGGGCTTCATCATCAAGCTCGCGCCGCTCGGCGTGCTCGGCGCGATCGCGTTCACGACCGGCACCTACGGCGTCGCTTCGCTCAAGCAACTCGGGCTGCTCGTGATCGTGTTCTACGCGAGCTGCGTCGTGTTCGTTGCGGTCGTGCTCGGCATTGTCATGCGGCTGGCGGGCTTCAACGTGTTCAAGCTGATCCGCTACCTGCGCGAAGAACTCTCGATCGTGCTCGGCACCGCTTCGTCCGACGCCGTGCTGCCGCAGATCATGCGCAAGCTCGAATGGATGGGCGTGAAGGATTCCACGGTGGGTCTCGTTATCCCGACGGGCTACTCGTTCAATCTCGACGGCTTTTCGATCTACCTCACGCTCGCCGTGATCTTCATCGCGCAGGCAACCAACACGCCGCTCTCGATGCACGACCTCATCGTGGTCGTGCTGGTGTCGCTCATTACCTCGAAGGGCGCGCACGGCATTCCCGGCTCGGCGATCGTGATCCTCGCCGCCACGCTCTCCGCCATTCCCGCGATTCCCGTGCTCGGCCTCGTGCTGATCCTGCCGGTGGACTGGTTCGTCGGCATCGCGCGCGCGCTCACCAACCTGATCGGCAACTGCGTCGCGACGGTGGTGGTCGCAGTGTGGGAGCACGACATCGACAAGGCGCGCGCCTGGCGTGTGCTGAACCTCGACGAAGGCTTTCTCTACGTGCCGGCAGGCGACAGCGACGCAGACACGGCGCATGGCGAAGACGGTGCGCTCGGCGGCAAGCACGCGCACGCCTGACCCAGCACTCGGCATTCGTTTTCCTTCGATCAACTGAACAACCCAAGCGAACGACACCATCATGGCCATTCCGACTCTCGACCCCAACGCCCCCGCCTTCACGCGCCGCTACATGAACCTCGCCGATCCGCGTCTGGGCGCCCGCGCGCTCCACGCGAGCGACGAGTTCTTCGCGCCGAAGGAGCGCATGCTCGATCCGCAGCCGGCGGTCTTCATCCCCGGCAAGTACGACGACCACGGCAAGTGGATGGACGGCTGGGAAACGCGCCGCAAGCGCACGACGGGCCACGACTTCTGCATCGTGCGCCTCGCGCGCCCGGGCGTGATTTACGGCCTCGATCTCGACACGAGCCACTTCACGGGCAACTTCCCGCCGGCGGCTTCGATCGAGGCGTGCTACGCGCAGTTGGGCGACGACGAAACCCCCAGTGACAACGCCGACTGGCAGACCATCGTCCCGGCGACGACCTTGCAGGGCAACCAGCACCACTATGTCGAAGTGAGCGATACGCGCGCGTTCACGCATTTGCGCGTGAATCTCTATCCCGACGGCGGCCTCGCGCGTCTGCGCGTGTACGGTCAGCCCCGGCGCGACTGGAACACGGTGGAGCGCGGCAGCCTCATCGATCTCGCGGCGATCGAAAACGGCGCTTATCTGGTCGCGGCCAACAACCAGCACTTCGGGCTCGCTTCCACGATCCTGATGCCCGGCCGCGGCGTGAACATGGGCGACGGCTGGGAAACGCGCCGCCGCCGGGAGCCGGGCAACGACTGGGCGATCGTGGCGCTCGCGCGGCCCGGCATCATCCGCAAGGTCGAAGTGGACACGGCGCACTTCAAGGGCAACTACCCGGACCGCTGCTCGCTGCAGGCGGCGACCGTGACGGGCGGTACCGACGACTCGCTCGTCACCCAGGCGATGTTCTGGCCGGAACTGCTCGTCGAGCAGAAGCTCGAAATGGACAAGCAGCACGTGTTCGAGAGCGGGATCGCGGCGCTCGGCCCGGTCACGCACGTGCGTTTCAACATCTTCCCGGACGGCGGCGTCTCGCGCCTGCGCTTGTGGGGCGAACTGGCTTAAGCGAGGAGCCGCGATGCAGATCCTGCACATGGAACCCTTGACGCGACAGGCGTTCGCGCCGTTCGGCGACGTCATCGAACTCGAAGGCGCGCGCCATTTTCCGATCAACGGCGGCACGACCGAGCGCTTTCATGATCTCGCCGCCATCGACGTGAACGAGGCGGGCGGCCGGCCCATCGTCAGCGTGTTTCGCGCCCAGCCGCGTACGTGGCCCGTCGAGATTGCGATGATGGAGCGACATCCGCTAGGCAGTCAGGCGTTCGTGCCGCTCGGCGAAGCGGACTACGCGGTGGTGGTCGCGCCCGCGGGCGAGTTCGATCCGGCCGGCTTGCGGGCGTTCTGGGCCGGGCGCGGGCAGGGCGTCAACTACGCCAAAGGCGTCTGGCATCACCCGTTGCTCGCGTTCGGGCGCGTGAGTGACTTCGTCGTGATCGATCGCGGCGGCACGCAGCCGAACTGCGACGAGATCGCGCTCGCGCGGCCCTGGCGGCTCGCGCAAGCCGACACGGCACTCGTGCCCGCCTGAGGTCCGGCCAGTTTTCGCCAATACCGGCTCCCCAAACGAAAACGCCACGGCAGATCTGCCGTGGCGTTTCCGTTTCTGCAGCCTGCAAGCCGCAAGCGGCGGTCAGTGCTTGCGGTGCGGGCAGTTTTCCTTCGTGCATGCGCCGTAGAGCGCGAGGGCGTGCTCCTGGAGCTTGAAGCCGCGCTCCGTGGCGATCATTTGCTGGCGCTTTTCGATTTCGGGGTCGAAGAATTCTTCAACGATGCCGCAGTCGAGGCACACGAGGTGGTCGTGGTGACTACCCTCGTTCAGCTCGAACACCGCCTTGCCCGATTCGAAGTTGCTGCGCGTGAGCAACCCGGCCTGCTCGAACTGGGTGAGAACCCGGTAGACCGTGGCGAGGCCGATGTCGAGCTCCTCGTTCAGCAGGTTCCGGTAGACGTCTTCGGCGGTCAGATGGCGCACGGGGCTGTGCTGAAAAATCTCCAGGATCTTGAGGCGAGGCAGCGTCGCCTTGAGGCCGATGTTCTTGAGATCGGTTGGATTGGTCATGACGATAAGTCCCTGGAGTACAATGCTAGGTTGTTATGTTAATGCGTTTTTGCCGTTCCGGGCATTTTCGCCAGAACTTCGAACGATCTTCTACAGAATACGCGCGGCTTCGCGAAAAGCCCGCACGGTGAGGGAAATGATTCCAGAATTCACAACGATCGGCCGGCGCATGCACGGCGGCCGCCTGGCGTGCACCCTGCTGGCTGCGGCCGCGTTCGCGGCGCTCGCCGGCTGTAAAACATACGACAGCGTGACGCAGCGCGTCGCCCAGAGCATTACGCCTTACCGCATTACCATCGTGCAAGGCAATTTCGTCTCGGCGGAAGCCGCGGCGCAGATGAAGGTGGGCATGTCGCGCGCCGAGGTCAAGCAGCTGCTCGGCACGCCGCTCCTCACCGACATGTTCCATGCGAACCGCTGGGACTACATCTTCTATTTCAAGCGCGGCTCGACCGCCGTGGTCCAGCAGCGTGACTTCGTCGTGCTGTTCGAAGGCGACCGCGTAGCGAGCTGGTCGGGTGGCGAAGACCTGCCCTCGAACCTCGAATTGCTCGCCGAAATCGACGGCGATCGCACCGGCAAGAAGGCCGTCGCGGCCGCGCCGGCCTCGGGCGCTTCGGCGCCGGTGGCGGCTGCAGCAGGCGCGCCCGGGCAGGCTTCGAGCGCGACCGGCCCGACGGTTGGCGACACGGCGCGCACGCCGTCGTCCGAACTCGGCACCGCGACCAACGCACTGCCGCAGGACGCCAACGCACAGGCGGCCGCCGCCGCGAACCGCGCCACGGAAGCCGTGCAAACCCCGTCGGGCTTCACGCCGTCGGTGCGCGCGGGCAATCCGCAGTCGTCGGCGCTGCCGCAGAACGTCGGCACGATGCCCTCGCAGGTTCAGCTGCATCGTCAGCCGCAGCCGCAAATCCAGGGCGTGCCGCCGAGCAACCCGGTTGGCCCGACCGCCGGCGCGCAAGGCACAGGCGATACCAATGCGGCGCCGTCAGGCCCCGCACGGGATTCGTCGCTCGCCGCGCCACCCACGGTGCCGGCCTCGGGGGCTGCTGCGGCTCCGAGCAACTGACCCGGCTGACCCAGCCGGTAACACAAGCAGGGCGTGGTGCGCGAGGCGCGCCACGCCTCGATCCGGCGGCCGGGGTGTCACCACCACCGGCCGCCGCTTTTTTTGGCGGCGGCGCTGCGTGGCGCCTGGTAGCACCCGGCACCGCGGCCCGCGACACAATGGCAGGAAGACTCATGAAAATCGCAATCGCGGGGGCATCGGGCCGCATGGGCCGCATGCTTATCGAAACCGTCCTGAATTCGCCCGACGTCACGCTCTCGGGCGCGCTCGTGCGCAAGGGCTCGGCCGCCGTCGGCCAGGACGCCGGCGCGTTCCTCGGCAAGGACACCGGCGTGCGCATCACCGACGACATCGAGCAGGTCTTCGCGCAAAGCGACTGCCTGATCGACTTCACGCGCCCCGAAGGCACCCTCGTGCACCTCGAGGCGGCGCAGCGCCACGGCGTGAAGATGGTGATCGGCACGACCGGCTTCGACGCCCAGCAAAAGGCGCAACTCGGCGCGGCCGCGCAAAAGGTCGGCATCGTGTTTGCGGCCAACATGAGCGTGGGCGTGAACGTCACGCTCAAGCTGCTCGAATATGCGGCGCGCTGTTTCGAGACCGGCTACGACATCGAGATCATCGAGGCGCACCATCGCCACAAGGTCGATGCGCCCTCGGGCACCGCGCTTGCGATGGGCGAGGCCGTGGCGCGCGCACTCGGCCGCAATCTCGACGAATGCGCCGTGTATGGCCGCGAAGGCGTCACGGGCGAGCGCGACCCTTCGACGATCGGGTTTTCGGCGATTCGCGGCGGCGATATCGTCGGCGATCATACGGTACTGTTCGCGGGCATTGGCGAGCGCATCGAGATTACGCACAAGTCCTCGAGCCGCCTGTCCTATGCGCAGGGCAGCGTGCGCGCCGCGCGCTTTCTGCAGGACAAGGCCCATGGCCTGTACGATATGCAGGACGTGCTCGGCCTGCGCTGAGCGTTTCCCCTACGGTCCGGCGCCTGCGCCGGCCCGACAGTGAGCGAGGTCCGATGGCAGCGAGTTCCGGAGTCATTCACTATCTGCAGACGGGCGACGCGGTCACCCACGCGGTTGCGTGGGTATTGCTCGCCATGTCGGTCGCGAGCTGGTGTTTCCTCATCATCAAGAGCTGGATCCTGCTGCGCGCGAAGCGCCAGGGGCCACGCGCCATTGCGCGCTTCTGGCAGGCGCGCACGCTCGCGGACGGCGTTGCCGCCATGCGTCCGGTCGACCGCGAGCGCGTGTTCCTGCCGCTGGCTCAGGCGGCGCTCGCCGCCGAGGAAGCCGACGCGCCCGGCGTGATGCTCGCGCGCGTGGATCGCGGCGAGCGCGTCCTGCGGGCGCTGCGCGGTGCGCTGCAGGCGTCGCAGCGGCGCCTCGAATTCGGCCAGGTCCTGCTCGCCTCGGTGGGCAGCACGGCGCCGTTCGTCGGTCTGCTCGGCACCGTCTGGGGCATCTACCACGCGCTCGGCAGCATTGCCGCGAGCGGCCAGGCGATGATCGAGAACGTGGCCGGCCCGGTGGGCGAGGCGCTCATCATGACGGCCTTCGGTCTCGTCGTCGCGATTCCTGCGGTGCTCGCCTACAACGTGCTGGGTCGCCTCGTGCGCCAGCTCTGCGACGATCTCGACGGCTTCGCCCACGATCTGCACGCCTATGCCTGTGCGCCCGAAGGCGCGCCGCTGCGCCGCGAAGGTGCGCACGGCGCGATGCGCGAAGGCGCGCGCGCCGAGTCGTAGGAGGCAACGCGTATGGCATTCGGCGGACTCGAAAAGAAACGCGATACGGCACCGATGTCGGAAATCAACATGACGCCGCTCATCGACGTCATGCTCGTGCTGCTCGTCATCTTCATCATCACGGCGCCGCTCTTCTCACACGCGATCCGGCTCGATTTGCCGAAGGTCGCCGCCGAGCCCGCGCAGCAAACGGCGCAGACCGTCACGCTTTCCATCGACGCCGCCGGCAAGCTCTACTGGAACGCCCAGCCCATCACGCTGGACGAACTGCGCGCGCGCTTCACGGCAGCGGGCAAAGAGCCCGAGTCGCAGCAGCCCGAGCTGCAACTGCGCGCCGCGCGCGAGACGCGCTACGACGTGATCGCGCAGGTGATGGGTGCCGCGCAGCAGGCCGGTCTCACGCGCTTAGGCTTCGTGACCGAGCCGCCCGCCGGCGCTCACTGAAGACGCCACTGCGCACGCCGCTGAGCGCGCGCCAGTCAACGGTATAATCAACGTTTCCTTTAAAAACGGGCCCAGCGAAACCGCCGCAATCTGCCGGTATCGTGAACGGCCGGCCCGGTGCATCCGGCACCGAAACGGCCCGTTTCCAGCGTTCACCATCCACACCATGCTCGAAAAATACGTTCCCTCCGACGTCGAATCCGCCGCGCAAGGCGAATGGCGCGCCACCGACGCTTACCGGACGGCCGAGAAGACCGACAAGCCCAAGTTCTACTGCGTCTCGATGCTGCCGTATCCGTCGGGCAAGCTGCACATGGGCCACGTGCGGAACTACACGATCAACGACGTGATGTACCGTTACCTGCGCATGAACGGCTACAACACGTTGATGCCGATGGGCTGGGACGCGTTCGGCATGCCCGCCGAAAACGCCGCGATGGCCAACAGCGTGCCGCCGGCCAGGTGGACGTACGACAACATCGAATACATGAAGGGCCAGATGCAGTCGATGGGTCTCGCCATCGACTGGTCGCGTGAAATCGCCACCTGCAAGCCCGACTACTACAAGTGGAACCAGTGGTTCTTCCTGAAGATGCTCGAGAAGGGCATCGCCTACAAGAAGACCGGCACGGTGAACTGGGACCCGGTCGATCAGACGGTGCTCGCCAACGAGCAGGTGATCGACGGGCGCGGCTGGCGCTCGGGCGCGCTGGTGGAAAAGCGCGAAATCCCGATGTACTACCTGCGCATCACGCAGTACGCCGACGAACTGCTGAACGACCTCGACGGCCTCGGCTGGCCCGAGCGCGTGAAGATCATGCAGCAGAACTGGATCGGCAAGAGCTTCGGTGTGAACTTCGGCTTCCCGTACGAGCTGGATGGCGAGAAGAAGCTGCTGCGTGTGTTCACCACGCGCGCCGACACGATCATGGGCGTGACCTTTGCGGCGATCGCGGCCGAGCATCCGCTCGCCACGCGTCTCGCGCAAGGCAAGCCGGAGTTGCAGGCGTTCATCGACGAATGCAAGCGCGGCGGCGTGGCGGAAGCCGACGTCGCGACGATGGAAAAGAAGGGCGTGCCCACGGGCTTTACCGTGACGCACCCGCTCACGCACGAGCAGGTGCCGGTGTGGATCGGCAACTACGTGCTTATGAGCTATGGCGAAGGCGCCGTGATGGGCGTGCCGGGCCACGACGAGCGCGATTTCGCGTTCGCGCAGAAGTACAACCTGCCGATCAAGCAGGTCATCGCCGCAGAAGGCGAGACCTACTCGCTCGACGGCTGGCAGGAATGGTACGGCGACAAGGAACGCGCCGTTTGCGTGAACAGCGGGAAATACGATGGCCTCGCCTACACGGCGGCCGTGGACGCCGTCGCGGCCGACCTCAAGGCGCTCGATCTCGGCGACAAGCAGGTCACGTGGCGCCTGCGCGACTGGGGCATTTCGCGCCAGCGCTACTGGGGCACGCCGATCCCGATCATCCACTGCCCGAGCTGCGGCGACGTGCCGGTGCCCGAAAAGGACCTGCCGGTCGTGTTGCCGGAAGACCTCGTGCCGGACGGCACGGGCAACCCGCTCGCGAAGTCGGAAGCCTTCCTGAACTGCAAGTGTCCGACCTGCGGCGCCGACGCGAAGCGCGAAACCGACACGATGGACACCTTCGTCGACTCGTCGTGGTACTTCTACCGCTACGCTGCGCCGGATGCCGTGAACATGGTCGACGAGCGCACCGACTACTGGATGCCGATGGACCAGTACATCGGCGGCATCGAGCACGCGATCCTTCACCTCTTGTACTCGCGCTTCTGGGCGAAGGTCTCGCGCGACCTCGGCCTCGTGAAGTTCGGCGAGCCGGCGAAGAACCTGCTCACGCAGGGCATGGTGCTCAACGAAACGTTCTATCGCGAAGACGCTGCGGGCAAGAAGACCTGGTACAACCCGGCCGACGTGACCGTCACGCACGACGACAAGGGCCGCCCGATCGGCGCGACGCTCAACAGCGACGGCCAGGCCGTGGTGCTGGGCGGCGTGGAGAAGATGTCGAAGTCGAAGAACAACGGCGTCGACCCGCAGGTGCTGATCGACCAGTACGGCGCAGACACGGCGCGTCTGTTCACGATGTTCGCGGCGCCTCCCGAGCAGCAGCTCGAATGGTCGGGCGCGGGTGTGGAAGGCGCGAGCCGCTTCCTGCGCCGCGTGTGGGCCTTTGGCCACGCGAACGCCGAAGCGATCCAGTCGCGTGCCTCGTTCGACGCGGCGGCGCTCACGGACGTCGAAAAGGCGCTGCGCCGCGAAGTCTACAGCGTGCTCAAGCAGGCCGACTTCGACTACCAGCGCCTGCAGTACAACACCGTCGTATCGGCGGCGATGAAGATGCTCAACGCCATCGACGGCGCCAAGGGTGCGGGTGCGGGCGTGCAGCGCGAAACGTTCGGCGTGCTGTTGCGCGTGCTGTACCCGGTCGTGCCGCACATCGCCTTCGAACTCTGGAAGGCGCTCGGCTACGGCGATGAATACGGCACGCTGCTCGATGCACCGTGGCCGAAGGTCGACGAAAAGGCGCTGGAGCAGGCCGAAATCGAACTCGTGCTGCAGGTGAACGGCAAGGTGCGCGGCGCCGTGACGGTGGCCAAGGACGCACCGAAGGACGCGATCGAGGCGGCTGCACTTGCGCACGAGATGTTCGTCAAGTTCGCGGAAGGCCGTGCACCGAAGAAGATCATCGTCGTGCCGGGCCGCCTCGTGAACGTCGTGGTCTAACGAGACAAACCAAGGCCATGTGAGCGGCGTAGCGCGTGCAGCACCGCGCGGCGCCGCTCAGCCGACACCGGCGACTCTGTCGCGAACCCAGGGAGTCCATGTGATTCGCAGATCGTTTCTCAGGTTGTTCCCGCTCGTGGCGGGCAGCGCGCTGGCCCTCTCGGCGTGCGGCTTCCAGCTGCGCGGCGAGGAGAACTTCGCCTTCAAGCGCCTCGCGGTCGTCGGCGCGCCGCCGCCGCTCGTCGGGCGCCTCTCGCGTATGGTCGAAGGCGGCAGCGATTCGGTGGTGGTCGACTCGGTGGCCAACGCCGACGCCGTGCTGCACATATCCGAAGGGCGCAGCTTCAGCACGCTCACGCTCAATTCACTCGGCGCAGTCGTGGAATATCAGGTCAACTATTCGCTGAACTATACGCTGACCAGACCGGATGGCAGCGTGCTGATCCAGCCGAGCGCCATTTCGCTGAATCGCGCGATGACGTACAGCGATCAGTTCTCGACCGCCAAGACGCAGGAAGCCGATCTGCTGTTCACCGACATGCAGAACGACGCCGTCGACCAGCTCATGCGGCGCCTTGCCGTGCTCAGAACGATCAACCCGACGCCCGATCAGGTCGTGCCGGGTGTCGCGCCGCGCGCACCGCTGCCGCCGCCGCCGCTGTAATGCGCGCGGTTTCCATCTACTGAGCGACCTTCGACCGAGCGCCATGCAACTGCGACCCGACGCACTCGAACCGCACCTCGCGCGAGGGCTGGCCGGCCTGTACGTCGTCTATGGCGACGAACACCTGCTCGCCCAGGAGGCGTGCGACCGCATCCGTGCGGCTGCGCGCGCGGCGGGCTTCACCGACCGTTCGGTGTTCACCGTCGAGCGCGGCTTCGACTGGAGCTCGCTCCTCGGCGCGAGCCAGTCGATGTCGCTATTTGGCGACCGCCAGCTGGTGGAGTTGCGTATTCCGTCGGGCAAGCCCGGCAAGGAAGGCGCGGACGCGCTCAAGACGCTCGCCGCTGCCTCGAATCCCGACGTGCTGATGCTCGTTACGCTGCCGCGCCTAGACGCCGCCACGCAGAAGTCTGCATGGTTCACGGCGCTGGCTGACAGCGGCGTCGCGCTGAAGATCGATCCCGTCGAGCGCACGGCACTGCCGAACTGGATCGGCCAGCGTCTGGCGCTGCAAGGCCAGCGCGTGGCGCCAGGCGAGGACGGCCGGCGCGCGCTGCAATTCGTGGCAGAGCGTGTGGAGGGCAACCTGCTGGCGGCGCATCAGGAAATTCAGAAGCTTGGGCTGCTTTATCCGCAAGGCGTGCTGAGCTTCGAGCAGATTCACGACGCCGTGCTCAACGTCGCGCGCTACGACGTATTCAAGCTCAACGAAGCGATGCTCACAGGCGACGTTGGCCGTCTCGCGCGCATGCTCGACGGGCTGCAGGGCGAAGGCGAGGCGTCGGTGCTGGTGCTGTGGGCCGTGGTCGAGGAAATCCGCACGCTGTTGCGCATCAAGCGCGGCGTGGCGGCGGGCAAGCCGCTCGCCATGCTGCTGCGCGAGAATCGCGTGTGGGGGCCGCGCGAGCGGCTCATCGGGCCGGCGCTGTCGCGCCTGAGCGAAGCGACGCTGGAGCGCGGTCTCGCGCTCGCGGCGCGTCTCGACCGCCAGGTCAAGGGGCTTTCGGGTCAATCGCGCGCGGACTGGCGCAATGCGCTGCCGCCCGATGCCTGGGACGGCCTTTTCGAACTCGCCATGACCGTGGCCGCGCCACGCGAAGGCGCACCGCAGGCGCGCGCCGCTGGAGCGCCACCACGCGCGCAGCCGGGTGCTCAGCCAGCTGGCCCAGCCGCGGCAGCCGCCGCAGCGGCCGCGGCCCGACCGCGCACCGCAGGGCCGTCGCGCCGGCCGGGATAAAGCGTTCCGCGCTTGCCTGAACCGGCGCGTCGGCGCCTGCCTCATGCCGCGCCGCGCGGCCGGTGCACCTGCCGGGCCGCCCGGCCACGTCCAGCAAACCTTGGCGGCTGGCCTTAAAATCGGCCTGAACCGCTTTGAATCGAACCGCGCCTGGGCAGCTCATCTGACTGCGCCTCACGCGCCGCATGACGAAAGACACTATGGATATCGACCAGTACATGACCGACCTCGGCCGCCGCGCACGCAACGCTTCGCGCGCGATGGCACGAGCCACGACGGCCGCGAAGAACGCGGCGCTCGAAGCAGTGGCGCAAGCCATCGAGCGTGACGCGCAGCAGTTGAAGGATGCGAACGCACGCGACCTCGCACGTGCGAAGGAAAAGGGCCACGACGCGGCGTTCATCGACCGCCTCACGCTGTCGGACAAGGCGCTCAAGACGATGGTGGAAGGCCTGCGCCAGGTGATGGCGCTGCCCGACCCCATCGGCGAAATCAGCAACCTCAAGTTCCGCCCGAGCGGCATTCAGGTGGGGCAGATGCGCGTGCCGCTGGGCGTGATCGGCATCATCTACGAATCGCGGCCGAACGTGACGATCGACGCGGCCGCGTTGTGCCTGAAGTCGGGCAACGCGACGATTCTGCGCGGCGGCTCCGAGGCGCTCGAATGCAATACGGCGCTCGCGAAGCTGATCGGCGAAGGGCTGGCTGCGGCGGGATTGCCGCAGGATGCGGTGCAAGTGGTCGAGACTGCCGACCGCGCGGCCGTGGGCAAGCTCATCACGATGACGGAATTCGTGGATGTGATCGTTCCGCGCGGCGGCAAGAGCCTGATCGAGCGCCTGATGGCAGAGGCGCGCGTGCCGATGATCAAGCACCTGGACGGCATCTGCCATGTGTACGTGGACGACCGCGCCGATCTCGCGAAGGCGCTGACCGTGTGCGACAACGCCAAGACGCACCGCTACGGCACCTGCAACACGATGGAGACGCTGCTCGTGGCGCGCGGCATTGCGCACGACGTGCTGCCGCCGCTTGGCCGCCTGTATCGCGAGAAGGAAGTCGAACTGCGCGTGGATGCTGCGGCGCGCGCGATTCTCGCCGACGCGGGCGTAGGTCCGCTCGTGGACGCGACCGAAGAGGACTGGCGTACCGAGTATCTTGCGCCGGTGCTGGCGGTGAAGGTGGTCGACACGCTCGACGACGCGATCGAGCACATCAACGCCTACGGCTCGCACCACACCGACGCGATCGTCACCGAAGACCACGACCGCGCCATGCGCTTCCTGCGCGAAGTCGACTCGGCGAGCGTGATGGTGAACGCCTCGACGCGCTTCGCCGACGGCTTCGAGTTCGGCCTCGGTGCGGAGATCGGCATTTCGAACGACAAGCTGCATGCGCGCGGCCCGGTCGGCCTGGAAGGGCTGACCTCGTTGAAGTACGTCGTGCTCGGCCACGGCGAAGGCCGTCAATAGTCACGCATCGCACGGGGCGGCGCACGGCGTAGCGCCCCGCCTCGTTGCACAATCGCTCACGAAGAAGAAAAAATAATGTCGATGCTCTGGGTCAAGACGTTTCACATCGTGCTGATCGCCTCGTGGTTCGCGGGCCTGTTCTACCTGCCGCGCATCTTCGTGAATCTCGCGATGGAAACCGAGCCTGCGGCCGTCAAGCGTCTGCTCATCATGGCGCGCAAGCTCTACCGCTTCATGACGATGATCGCCGTGCCCGCGCTGCTATGCGGACTGTGGCTGTGGCTCGTGGTGGGCATTGGGCGCGGCCAGGGCTGGATCCACGCGAAAGTGGGCGTGGTGTTGCTGCTCATCGTCTATCACGCGTACTGCGGACGTTTGCTCAAGACCTTCGAGCGCGGCGAAAACCGCCGCTCCGACAAGTGGTATCGCATGTTCAACGAGCTTCCCGTGCTCGGCATGCTGGCTGCGGTGGCGCTGGCTGTCATCAAGCCGTTCTGAATCACTGACGCACTCACGCCGCCACTGCGGCCCGTAATTCAGCTTTTTCCCGCGCGCGGGCGCCGTCAGATAGCGCCCGCTGTCTCGCGGCGCATGCGGGCCGCTACGACACGCCCGCTGTACGCCTGCTTCACGAGCACGTCAGTGAAGCGATACTCGATCGCCTCCAGGCCTGCCGCAGGTGTGTAACCGTTGATGCCGCTCGCCACGGCGATATTGTCGAGCACCTGCAAACCCGCGTCGCTCAGCACGTGCGCCCCCGGTATCCGATAAATCCCGGCGGATAGCCTGAAGTTTAATATTTATTGAAAAATACCTGACAATTGCGGATGCAATTGGGATTGATTTGTAGGATTTCTTAAAAGGCGTAGGAGATTTTTTTCATATAAAGACAAGGGCTGTTTTTCTGTAATTCGATTCCGTGTAATTGGCGAAAATAAATGGAAATTTCCTGCTACCTCTGCTGTTCTTATCTCGATCTTTGAGAACATTGCTGACCCCTGCGAACTGTCGCTATTGCCTTTTCTGATTGTGTGCCTCGGCCCTTTTTCATCGCCCTTTTTGCTTTAAGAGTTCTCTTATTCTCCCTGTGACTTCGAATTCGTAAAGTTGCTCCTGTAATCGCATATTGGTCCGATAAAGCTGTAGGGAATCCCTCAGTTGTCGGAATTATCGAGCCATGGCGTGTTCGACGCAGATCGTTGGCTTTAATGGGCCAGATGATTTTCTTTACAGAAGGAAATTGCCGACAGATTGCCCGCGCGCATCGGGTTGTGACGCCTGCGGGTATCACTCGGTCGGTACTCCCTCGATTCACCAGGGCCAGGAATGAACAGGACATACAAATCAGTCTGGAACGAGATCACAAGAACTTGGGTTGCAGCGGCGGAAAACGCAAAAGGCAAGCGCAAAGGCAAGGGCAACGTGAAGGCGATGGCGATTGCCGTCGCGGTGCTGGGCGTGGCCAGCCAGGCGCACGCCTATACCGCCGGCGGAAGCGGCGACACCGCGCCGAATGACAGTGGCATTGATTCAAACCTTGCGATTGGCTCGAACGCCTATGCGGCTGATACATCAAATACGTATCTGATTCCAGGGGATGGCCGCTCTCTGCGGGAGTACAACCTTGCGATCGGCGCCAGTGCCAGTGCAACAGGCTCAGGAACAATGGCAATCGGCCAATACACGCTTGCCAGTGGCCAGAATGCGGGTGTGGTTGGCTTCGGTGCCACCGCTACGGGTGCATTTGGAACCGTGGTCGGTTCGCTCGGAACGGCAGCCGGCACCGCCAGCACCGCTCTGGGCTACCAGACAGTCGCAAGTGGGGATTTTTCTGCCGCAATGGGCAGTTACAACAAGGCGTTGGGCTATGCGTCGGTCGCGATGGGCGCGTCGACAACTGCGACTGGCGACAAATCGGTTGCCATCGGCAGCTACTCCACGACAGTCGGTGATGGCTCGGTGGCGATAGGCAGGAGTGCCGTCGCGACCAATGCAAACGACGTGGCGCTGGGCGGTGGTGCGACTACAGCAACCGTGGTGAACACGGCAGGCGTGACGATCGGCGGCAATAGCTATTCGTTCGCAGGCACGAACGCGAAGAGCACGATCTCGGTGGGTTCGGCGGGCAAGGAGCGCACGCTCACCAACGTCGCGGCAGGCCAACTGACGGCTGCGTCGACCGACGCGGTGAATGGCTCGGAACTGTTCGCGACCAACCAGCAGGTCACGCAGAACACAACCGACATCAGCAACCTGCAGGGCGACGTCACGAACATCAACGGCCAGCTGGCCGATGCGGTGATGTACGACACGTCGACGCACGACTCGGTGACGCTGGGCGGCACGGATGCGACCACGCCGGTGGCCTTGCACAACGTGGCGGCGGGCGCAGTCTCGGCGACGAGCTTCGACGCGGTGAACGGCTCTCAGCTGTACAACCTGGCCAGTTCGACGGCGGATTCGTTCGGCGGCGGCTCGACGGTGAACAGCGATGGCTCGATCTCGAACCCGACGTATAACGTGGGTGGAGACACCTACAACAGCGTAGGTGGGGCGATTACGAACCTGGATGCCCGCGTGACACAGAACACGACCGACATCACGAACCTGCAAGGCGACATCACGAACATTAATGGCCAGCTCGCCGATGCGGTGATGTATGACACGTCGACGCACGACTCGGTCACGCTGGGCGGCGCGGACGCGACCACGCCGGTGGCCTTGCACAACGTGGCGGCGGGCGCAGTCTCGGCGACGAGCTTCGACGCGGTGAACGGCTCCCAGTTGTACAACCTGGCCAGCTTGACGGCGAATTCGTTCGGCGGCGGCTCGACGGTGAACAGCGATGGCTCGATCTCGAACCCGACGTATAACGTGGGCGGAAACACCTACAACAACGTAGGTGGTGCGATCACGAACCTCGATGGCCGCGTGACACAGAACACGACCGACATCACGAACCTGCAAGGCGACATCACGAACATCAACGGCCAGCTGGCCGATGCGGTGATGTACGACACGTCGACGCACGACTCGGTGACGCTGGGCGGCACGGATGCGACCACGCCGGTGGCCTTGCACAACGTGGCGGCGGGCGCAGTCTCGGCGACGAGCTTCGACGCGGTGAACGGCTCCCAGTTGTACAACCTGGCCAGCTCGACGGCGGATTCGTTCGGCGGCGGCTCGACGGTGAACAGCGATGGCTCGATCTCGAACCCGACGTATAACGTGGGTGGAGACACCTACAACAGCGTAGGTGGTGCGATTACGAACCTCGATGGCCGCGTGACACAGAACACGACCGACATCACGAACCTGCAAGGCGACGTCACGAACATCAATGGCCAGCTGGCCGATGCAGTGATGTACGACACGTCGAAGCACAGCTCGGTCACGCTGGGCGGCACGGATGCGACCACGCCGGTGGCGCTGCACAACGTGGCAGCGGGTCAAGTCTCGGCGACGAGCTTCGACGCGGTGAACGGTGCGCAGCTATACGAGACGGTGACGTACGACACGTCGACGCACGACTCGGTGACGCTGGGCGGCGCGGTCCATGCTCCCGTCGTGCTGACGAACGTGGCGAATGCTGCGCTGAACGCCACGAGCCTCGAGGCGGTGAACGGCTCGCAGCTCTACGCACTGGGCGCGAAGACCGATGCGGCGGGCAACATCACCAACGCGTTCGTCGCGTATGACGACACGTCGCTCAATACGGTCACGTTCGGCGGCTCGGGTCATGCGCCGGTCGTTTTGCACAACGTGGCGAACGGCGTGGATGCGAACGATGCGGTGAACGTTGCCCAGCTCGAAGCGATGGGAGCGAAGATCGATCCGTCGGGCAACATCTCGAACGCGTTTGTCGCCTACGACGACACATCGCTGAACTCGGTTACGCTTGGCGGGTCGCTGGATCACACGCCGGTTGCGCTGCACAACGTAGCGAACGGTGTCGTTGCGGCAAGCAGTACGGACGCCGTGAACGGCGGCCAGCTCTACGGTGTTGCATCGAGCACGGCCAGCGCGCTGGGCGGTGGTTCGACGGTCAACCCCGATGGCTCGATCTCGGCACCGACGTACGTCGTGGGGGGCAACACTTACAACGACGTGGGTGGCGCGATCTCGAACATCGATGGCCGCGTAACGAACATCGAGCAGACGGTGACCAACATCTCTGGCCAGGTGGCGAACGCGGTCCAGTACGACTCGTCGGCACACGACAAGGTCACGCTGGGCGGCACGGATTCGACGACGCCGGTCAAGCTGACCAACCTGCAGGACGCTGAACTCTCGGCGTCGAGCACGGACGCCGTCACGGGCTCGCAGTTGTACGCCACGAACGTCGTGGTCTCGAACCTGAATCAGCAGATTCAGAACATCAGCGTCAACGGTACTGAGTATCTGTCGACCAATACGACGAGCGGCGCGGCTTCGGCCACGGGCGCCAGCTCGATCGCGGCAGGCGGCGGTGCGATTGCCTCGGGTCCGAACGCGACGGCGATTGGCGACTCGGCGAAGGCCACGGGCAACAACTCGGTAGCGCTCGGTGCAAATTCGATCGCGGACGAGGACAACACCGTGTCCGTGGGCTCGCAAGGCAACGAGCGACGGATCGCCCATGTCGCGAATGGCGTCAACGCTACCGATGCGGTGAACATGGGGCAGCTGCAGAGCGGCTTGAATGGGCTCCAGAGCAACGTCAACTCGGTGGCGCGCAACGCCTACGGCGGTATCGCGGCGGCAACCGCGCTGACAATGATCCCGGAAGTCGATCAGGGCAAGACCGTCGCGGTCGGTATCGGCACAGCCAACTTCCAGGGCTATCAAGCAGTGGCGCTCGGCGCATCGGCGCGCATCACACAGAACCTCAAGGTGAAAGTGGGCGGCGGTTATGCATCGGCAGGCGGTGCCACGGTCGGCGGCGGTATGTCGTACCAGTGGTAAGCGTCTGAGGCTCAATCGGTTGCGGTCTGGGCCGAAATGCAGAGCGGACTCCCTCGGGAGTCCGCTTGTTTTGTTGGGCACCTTCTGGTCCGCCGTTAGCCAATCGGGTCCAGCCTTCTTCGCGCGATGATTTCCTTCGCATCTGCGAGTTTCTCAGCCAGCTCCGGACCGCGCTGCAGCGCCACCCCCACCGCGAGTATGTCGCCGATCGCGAGATGCGACGTCCGCGACGTCATCGGCGAGAAGACGTCGGTGTCTTCGTCGACATTCGCGTGCAGGCCGACGCTCGCCAGGCGCGCGAGCGGCGACGTGCCATGCGTGATGGCGATTACCTTTGCGCCGCGATCGAGCGCCGTGCGCGCGGCATCCACGATGTCGCGCGTGCGCCCCGTGTTCGAGATCGCCACCACGACATCGCCGGGGCCGAGCAGCGCCGCCGACATCAGAAACGTTTGTGGGTCCGAATACGCGACGCTAGGCATGCCGAGGCGAAAGAACTTGTGCTGCATGTCCTGTGCAGCGATGCCCGAGCCACCCGCACCATAGAACTCGATACGCGCCGCGTGAGCGAGCAGGCCAATCGCCGCGGCGAGCGAGTCCGTCGATAGATTGTTGCGCACCTGCAGAAGCGCGCCAATGGTGCGGTCGAGCACCTTGGCCGCGACGCCCGGTACCGGCTCGTCCGGGCTCACATCGCGGTAGACGGCCGGATGTTCAGAGGGCAGATCCGCGGCAACGGCCTGCGCGAGGCGAATCTTGAACTCCCGGAATCCGGAAAATCCCAACGCATGGCAAAACCGCGCGATGGTCGGCTGGCTCACGCCTGCGCGCTCGGCAACCTCGGTCATCGACAGATCGAGCACCTCGCGAGGCGCCTGAATCACGTAATCGGCGAGCTTGCGCTCCGAAGGGCGCAACTGCTCGCGCATGGCTTTCACCTGGGACAGCAGCATCAGGAAACTCGCACTATGCTGAAAGATCCGTGGACTATAACGGATCGGACGGTATGTACAAAAACTACAGGATCGACGTTTGCTCCTTTTCAGTTCCTGCGCGCATCAACGCGCAAGGCCTGTAAATAATGAGACTAGGCGGTCGTTTACCGTCGCGCTCCCAGGGTCTTACGGGATTGTCGTCGTGTAGTTTTTCTACTAACATCGCGCCATCGCTGTCTGGTGCGCCCAAGGGCGCACCAGATCTGGCCCCGAGCGTCCCCGCCGTGACAAGAAGGAAGGAGATTCGATGGTTTCCCTGCATTCTCAATTGATGAAGGTCACGCAGCGCGTGATCGAGCGCAGCAAGCCCACGCGCGAGGCCTATCTGGCGCGCATCGCGGCGGCTCAGGACCGGTTCCCGGCGCGCGGCGCGCTCTCATGCGCGAATCTTGCCCACGGTTTCGCCGGCCTCGAGGGGCGCGACAAGATCTCGATCAAGTCGATTCGCGAGCCCAATATCGGCATCGTCTCGGCATACAACGAGATGCTCTCGGCTCACGCGCCTTACAAGGATTTCCCCGACATCATCAAGAAGGCGGCCCGCGAAGGCGGCGGCGTCGCGCAGTTCGCGGGCGGCGTGCCGGCGATGTGCGATGGCGTCACGCAAGGCAACGCCGGCATGGAGCTGTCACTCTTTTCGCGTGAAGTGATCGCGATGAGCACGGCCGTCGCGCTCACGCACAACATGTTCGATGCGGCGCTGTGCCTCGGCGTGTGCGACAAGATCGTGCCGGGCCTCCTGATCGGCGCGCTGCAATTCGGCCACCTGCCGACCATTTTCGTGCCCGCCGGCCCGATGACGAGCGGCATCACGAACGACGACAAGGCCAAGGTGCGCCAGCAGTTCGCCACGGGCCAGTGCGACCGCGCGGCGCTGCTCGAATCGGAGGCCGCCGCGTATCACGGCCACGGCACCTGCACGTTCTACGGCACGGCCAACAGCAACCAGATGCTCATGGAGATCATGGGCCTGCATCTGCCGGGTTCGGCCTTCATCCATCCGCATACGCCGTTGCGCGACGAACTCACCGCTGCGGCGGCGCGCCGCGTGCTCGAGCTCACCGTCGAGCGCGGCCACTACACGCCGATCGGCCACGTGGTCGACGAGAAGGCCGTGATCAACGGCATCGTCGCGCTGATGGCGACGGGCGGCTCGACCAACCACACGCTGCACCTCGTGGCGATGGCACGGGCGGCGGGCATCATCATCGACTGGAACGACTTCGACGTGCTGTCGGACGCCGTGCCGCTGCTCGCGCGCGTCTATCCGAACGGCAAGGCCGACGTGAATCATTTCCATGCGGCGGGCGGCATCGCCTTCCTCGTGCGCGAACTGCTCGACGGCGGGTTGCTGCACGAAGACGTGAATACCGTCGCGGGTCGTGGGCTGCGTCACTACACCGAGGAGCCGAAGCTCATCGACGGCAAGCTCACCTGGGTGCCGGCGGTCGAGAAGAGCGCCGACGAGAGCGTGCTGCGTCCGCTGCCGACGCCGTTCCAGCCGGACGGCGGGCTGCGCCTGATGCAGGGGCGTCTGGGTCGCGGCGTCATCAAGGTTTCCGCGGTCGCGCCGGAGCGCCGCAAGGTGCGTGCGCCCGCCATCGTGTTCGATTCGCAGGAAGCCGTGCAGGAAGCGTTCGACCGCGGTGAACTCGAGCGCGATTTCGTGGCCGTCGTGCGCTTCCAGGGCGCGCGCGCGAATGGCATGCCGGAGCTGCACCGCCTCACGCCGTTGCTCGGCGTGCTGCAGGACAAGGGCTTTCACGTGGCGCTCGTGACTGACGGACGCATGTCGGGCGCGTCGGGCAAGGTGCCCGCAGTCATCCACGTTTCGCCGGAAACGCTGCTGCACGGCCCGATCGGCAAGGTGCGCGACGGCGATACGATCGTGATCGACGCGGTGGAAGGCGTGCTCGACATCGAAGTCGATGCTGCCGAGTGGGACGCCCGTCCGGTCGCGCAACCCGCGCATCAGGAACTCAATGAAGTGGGCTTTGGCCGCGAGCTGTTCGGCGTGTTCCGCGCCACCGCCGCGCCGGCGGAGCTGGGCGCCACGGTGTTCGGTCCGCTCGTGGGCGAGCAGGCCGCGCCCGCACCGGCTGTTGCAACTGCGCATGCGCCGGCCCACGCCGCGAACTCAATTCATCATCAAGGAGCCTGAACATGGCAAATCGCACAGTCGCCGACATCGTTCGCCTCGGTCCCGTCATCCCGGTGCTCGCGTTCGATACGCCGGAGCAGGGCGAGCACGTTTCCCGCGCGCTCCATGCGGGCGGCGTGAAGGTGCTCGAAATCACGCTGCGCACGAAGGCCGGCCTCGAAGCGATCGAGCGCGCCGCGAAGATCGCGCCGGACATCGTCGTGGGCGTGGGTACGATCACGAAGCCTGAGCACTGCGCGCTCGCGAAGCAGGCCGGCGCACAGTTCGGCGTTTCGCCGGGCCTCACGCGCGAGATCCATCAGGCTTCGCTCGACGCGGGCCTGCCGCTGCTGCCGGGCGTGATGACGCCGACCGACATCATCGTCGCGATGGAACTGGGCTACGAGATCGTCAAGTTCTTCCCGGCGGTTCCGGCCGGTGGCCTGAACATGCTGCAGGCCTTCCACGGCCCGTTCCCGACGCTGAAGTTCTGCCCGACGGGCGGTATCAGCGCCGAATCCGCGCCGACCTTCCTCGCGTTGCCCAACGTGGTCTGCGTGGGCGGTTCGTGGCTCACGCCGAAGGCCGCCATCGCCGCGCAGAACTGGGACGAAGTCACGCGCCTTGCGCACGCCGCGAGCGAGCTGTCGCGTCCGGTGCGCTAAAAGAACGCGTCTCTTTGATGCGCTGACGCGCGCCGCATGCTGCGGCGCAACGAAGACCGGAATGCCGCGCCCCTTCGGTACGAGGGGCGTGCAACGAGCCGCGCGAACGGCGCCTTTCAGGCGCGCGCTTTGCGCGGCTCGCGTGTCTTTCAAGCACGCTGCACCAAAAGTCGTTATAAGCTCTACAATCCCCGGCCCGGCGACGGCCGGCTTTTGTCCCGCGCGCGCCGCTGCGGCGCTCATCCGTCGCCGCACAGGGCAAAAGGACTTCGAACAACTACCTGGAGAGGAGCCTCATGGGAGTGGCCCACGGCAGCATGCTGCTGATTTACGCGCTCGTCGCGATCGCCGCGCTGATCCTGCTGATCACGCGCTTCAAGGTTTATCCGTTTCTCGTCCTGATCATCGTTTCGCTGCTGCTCGGCCTCGCCGTCGGCATGCCGATGGATCAGATCGTCAAGTCGTTCGAAACCGGCAACGGCAACACGCTCGGCCACATCGCCATCGTGGTGGGCCTTGGCACGATGCTCGGCAAGATGATGGCGGAGTCGGGCGGCGCCGAGCGCGTTGCCACGACGCTCATTCGCTGGTTCGGCGAGAAGAACATTCACTGGGCCATGATGGTCGTTGCGATCATCGTCGGCCTGCCGGTGTTCTTCGAAGTCGGCTTCGTGCTGCTCATTCCGATCGCGTTCAACGTCGCCAAGCGCACCGGCAAGTCGCTGCTGCTGATCGGCCTGCCGATGGTGGCGGGCCTTTCGGTCGTGCACGGGCTGATTCCACCGCACCCGGCCGCGCTCCTCGCCGTGCAGGCGTATCACGCCGACATCGGCAAGACCATCGCTTACGGCCTGATGGTGGGCGTGCCCACGGCGATCATCGCCGGGCCGCTTTTCGCGCTCTTCATTCACCGCTACATCAAGCTGCCCGAGAGCAATCCGCTTTCCGAGCAGTTCGTGAGCAAGGCCGACCCCAAGCCCGATAGCGAGCTGCCGGGCTTCGGCGTTACGCTCTTCACGATCCTGCTGCCCGTGATCCTCATGCTGATCGGCAGCTGGGCCGATCTCGTGTTCGAGCCGAAAACGTTGCCCAACAACTTGTTGCACTTTATCGGCACCTCGGACGTCGCGCTGCTGATCGCCGTGCTGGTAAGCTTCTGGACCTTCGGCGCGCAACGCGGCTTCACGCGCGAGCAGATCCAGAAGTTCTGCGGCGACTGTCTCGCGCCGATCGCGGGCATCACGCTGATCGTGGGCGCGGGCGGCGGCTTTGGCCGCGTGCTGATGGACAGCGGCGTGTCGAAGCAGATCGTCGAGCTGGCGCAGAACGAACATCTGTCGCCGCTGCTGCTCGGCTGGCTCGTCGCCGCGCTGATCCGTCTCGCCACGGGCTCGGCCACGGTCGCCATGACCACGGCCTGCGGCATCGTCGCGCCGATCGCGTCGGCCAGCGCCATGACCGTGAAGCCGGAGCTGCTCGTGCTCGCCACGGGCTCGGGCTCGCTGATCTTCTCGCACGTCAACGACGGCGGATTCTGGCTGATCAAGGAGTATTTCGGCATGAGCGTCGTGCAGACGTTCAAGACATGGTCACTACTGGAGACCATTATTTCGCTGCTGGGCCTCGGGCTTACCTTCGCCCTCGCAGCGGTGGTGTAACGCGCAACTATGTTGCATGGGACCGGAGTCAGCGCTAAAGCGCTCACTCCGTTCGACAGGAGCAGTAAATGATTTTGATAGCGATGGGCGTGTCGGGCGCAGGCAAGACACGCATCGGCGAATTGCTCGCCGAGCGCCTCAAGTGCACCTTCACCGACGGCGACGCCTTCCACAGCGAAGCCAACAAGAAGAAGATGCACGACGGCATTCCCCTCACCGACGACGACCGCTGGCCATGGCTGCGTACGATTCGCGCGGCGATCGAGGAGAAGCAGCGCGCCCACGAAACGGCCGTGTTCACCTGCTCGTCGCTCAAGCGCTCGTATCGCGACGTCTTGCGCGGCAACGACCATGACGTGTGCTTCGTCTACCTGAAGGGCTCGTTCGAAGTGCTGCACGAGCGCCTCGCTTCGCGTACCGGACACTTCTTCGACCCGTCGCTGCTGCAAAGCCAGCTCGACACGCTCGAAGAGCCGGGCGCGGACGAGGCGATCGAGGTCAGCATCGAGCTCACGCCCGAGCAGATCGTCGACGAGGTGATGAAGCAGATGCAAACGCGCGGCAATCAGGCATCCTGATCTCGCGGCTATGCACGATCATGCGATCGTGCGGCGGTAAACGAAAAAGCGCTCGATTCGATCGAGCGCTTTTTTTATGGCCTTGCGATGTCGCGATTACGAAATGCGCTTCGCCAGTTCCGCCGCCTTGCCGACGTACGACGCAGGCGTCATCTCCAGCAGACGCTTCTTCGCGTCCTCAGGAATCGCCAGACCGTTCACGAACGTCTGCAGCGCTTCGCGCGTAATGCCCTTGCCGCGCGTGAGTTCCTTCAACTGCTCGTATGGGTTCTCGATGCCGTAGCGGCGCATGACCGTCTGCACCGGCTCGGCCAGCACTTCCCACGTGGCGTCGAGGTCGTCGTTCAGGCGCTGCGGGTTCACTTCGAGCTTGTCCAGACCGCGGATCAGCGCGTCGTACGCGAGCAGCGAATAGCCGAATGCGACGCCGATGTTGCGCAGCACCGTCGAGTCGGTGAGGTCGCGCTGCCAGCGCGAGACGGGCAGCTTGTCGGCGAGGTGGCGCAGCGTGGCGTTCGCGAGGCCGAGGTTGCCTTCCGAGTTTTCGAAGTCGATCGGGTTGACCTTGTGCGGCATGGTCGACGAGCCGATTTCGCCGGCCTTCGTCTTCTGCTTGAAGTAGCCGAGCGAGATATAGCCCCAGACGTCGCGGTCGAGGTCGAGCAGGATCGTGTTCGCGCGCGCGACGGCGTCGAACAGTTCCGCCATGTAGTCGTGCGGCTCGATCTGGATCGTGTACGGGTTGAACGTGAGCTTCAGGCGCTGCTCGACGACTTCCTTCGAGAAGGCTTCCCAGTCGAATTCCGGATACGCCGAGAGATGCGCGTTGAAGTTGCCGACCGCGCCATTCATCTTGCCGAGCAGTTCGACCTTCTCGATGCGCTGGATCGCACGCGCGAGACGCGCCGCGACGTTGGCGATTTCCTTGCCGAGCGTCGTGGGACTGGCCGGCTGGCCGTGCGTGCGCGAGAGCATCGGCTGCTCGGCGTGCGTGTGCGCGAGCGCGACGAGACGCTGATGCACCGAGCGCAGCGCCGGCAGGATCACGTGCTCGCGTGCGCCCGCGAGCATCAGGCCGTGCGACGTGTTGTTGATGTCTTCCGAGGTGCAGGCGAAGTGGATGAACTCGCTTGCGCGCTCCAGTTCCGGCTGACCCTTCACCGACTCCTTGAGCCAGTACTCCACGGCCTTCACGTCGTGGTTCGTCACGCGCTCGATGTCCTTGATGCGCGCGGCGTCGTGCGCCGTGAAGTTTTCGGCGAGCTTGAGCAGGAATTGCTCCGAGGCTGCCGAGAAGCGCGGCACTTCCGCGAAACCGGCCTGCGAGAGCGCGATCAGCCAGTGGATTTCCACGGTCACGCGGTTGCGCATGAACGCGGCTTCCGAGAGCCAGTCGCGCAGCGCTTCGGTTTTCGAGGCGTAGCGGCCGTCGAGCGGGGAGAGCGCGTTGAGCGCGAAGAGGGTATCGGGACGAGTGTCGGACATGATGGGGACGTAACGTGGCGCGTTACGCTCAGTTGGCAGTCGGTTGCAGTCGGATTCGAGACCGCGGGAACCCGAGATTTTATCACCTTGCCGACAGTGGCCGAGGCCGACGCTGTCAGCAACGGCAAAGCGCCGGCCTGGGACGCACCCCGAGGGATTCAGTCGTATCGGCCTGTTAACGAGATGGCACGTTTTGAGACGGATATAGAGTGCGCTCACGTCAAAAGTTTGCGTTTAATCAAATACCTGCCGCCATGACTCCCGATGCTCCCATTCTCGCTACCGGCGAGGCCGCTGACCTGGTCGAAGCCGGCCTGGCTTGCCACCGCGCGGGCCGGATCGACGACGCCCACGGTTACTATCAGTCCGCGCTCGCGGCGCACCCCGAAGATCCCGGCGCACTGCACTATCTGGGCGTGATCGCGCTCGGCCGCGGCCAACTGCGGGATGCCGCCGCGCTGATGGATCGCGCGCTCGCGCAGAAGCCTGACAGCGCCGAATATCTGGCCAACCGTGGCGTGGTCGCGCACCGCCTTGGCGACCATGCAGGCGCCGCCGTCTTGCAGCGCAAGGCGCTGGGGCTCGCCCCCGGCTTCGCGAACGCGCACAACAATCTCGGCAATGCGCTGATGGAACTGAGCGATCTCGCGGGCGCGGCGCAGCATTATCGGCATGCGCGTTCGCTGGAGCCGCAATCCGCCCACTTCGCGTTCAACCTCGGGCGCGCGCTGGAAGCCACCGGCGAAAAAGACGCCGCACTCGCGCAGTTGCGCACCGCCGCCGCGCTCGATCCCCGCGATCCGAAGACGTTAATCCACATGGGCCGGCTGCTACGCTCAATGGAGAAGCACGCTGACGCGGCCGCCTGCTTCGAGGCCGTGATCGCGCGCGAGCCCGACAACGCGCTCGCGCTCTTCGAACTCGGCTATGCCTACGACGCGATGCACCGCTACGAAGCGGCAATCCCGCTTTACCGGCGTGCCGCGGAACTCAAGCCCGATGGGGCGGGCATCGTCAACAATCTGGCCTTCGCGCTGACCGCGCTGGCGCGCTACGACGAAGCGGAGATCGGCTATCGCCGCGCACTGGCGCTGAACCCCGACTTGCCGGAATCGCGCTTTCAACTCGGCATGCTGATGCTGCGGCGCGAAGACTACGCCGGCGGCTGGCCGCTCTTCGAGAACCGCAAGCTCACCTCGACCGCGAGAGCCAACTACCGCAAGCTGCCGTGCCCGGAGTGGCAGGGCGAGCCGCTGCGAGGCAAGCGTTTCCTGATCTGCCGCGAGCAGGGCATGGGCGATCAGATCCAGTTCCTGCGCTATGCGAGCCTGCTGGCGCAGATGGGCGCGCGGGTTCACGCGTGGGTCGCGCCGGAACTGGCATCGCTCGCGGCGACGGTGCCCGGCGTCGCACGCGTGCTCGACGCCGCGCCGAGCGACGGCGCCATCGCCTCGCAATACGACTACTGGTGCGACGTAATGAGCCTGCCGCTGAGGTTTCCCGGCCGGCCGATCTACGCCGACACGCCATACATGCGCGCCGATCCTGTGCGGGCCGCCGCCTGGCGCGCCCGCGTGAACGCACTGGCCGGCGCCGCGCAGCGCCGTATCGGGCTCGTCTGGGCGGGCAACCCGCGCCATCATTTCGACGCTTTCCGTTCCGTGCCGCTCAAGTCGCTTCTGCCACTGGCCGCGCTCACCGGCAACGCCTGGTTCGCGCTCCAGAAAGGCCCTGCGGCCGCGCAACTGGAGGCGATCGCGGGTCGCTGGCCGATGGATGCGCCAGGCGACGATCTGCACGACTTCGCGGCCACGGCGGCGCTCATCGAGACGCTCGATCTCGTCGTCACGGTAGATACGTCGGTCGCGCACCTCGCCGGCGCGCTCGGCAAGCCCGTTTGGGTGCTGCTCGCCGCGCAGCCCGACTGGCGCTGGGGCAAGGATCGCGCCGATTCGGTCTGGTATCCGTCGGCGCGCGTGTTTCGCCAGTCCACGCTCGGCGACTGGCGCGGCGTGGTCGCCGAACTGGAAGCCGCGCTTTCCGGGGCTTCCCGCTAAGGCGCCCGCCCGGCGCGCCGCGCGAAATTCGCCTGTGGGCGCCCAGGCGTGCGCTCGCGGGCCTAGAATGCGGACTTCTCATCCGCTCGCTGGCCCCGCATGGAACTCAAATGGCTCGAAGACTTCGTTTCGCTCGCGGAGACGCATAGTTTCAGTCGCTCGGCCGAACTGCGCCACGTGACGCAGCCGGCTTTCTCGCGCCGCATCCAGGCGCTCGAAGCGTGGCTTGGCACCGAGTTGATCGATCGTTCGGTTTATCCGACGCGCCTCACGGCTGCGGGCCAGGTCTTCTATGAGCAGGCGCTCGCGATGCTTTCGCAGTTTCACGAGGCGCGCACCCTGTTGCGCGGCCACACGGCCACGCCCGCGGCGACGATCGAGTTCGCGGTGCCGCATACGCTTTCGCTCACGTACTTTCCGCGCTGGCTGCAGCGCATCGAGGCGAAGCTCGGCCGCATCCACACGCGCCTGCGCGCGCTGAACGTGCACGACGCCGTGCTGTCACTCGTGGAAGGCGGCTGCGACCTCGTGATGGGCTATCACCACCCGAGCCACCCCGTCACGCTCGACCCCGCGCGCTACGACACGCTGACGCTCGGCATCGAGTCGATCAGCCCGTACTCGGCGCCGCAGCGCGCGGGGCGTGCGCGTTACACGCTGCCCGGCACGCCCGATGCGCCCGCACCGTATCTCTCCTATACGCCGAACGCGTATCTCGGCCGCATGACCGAGGTGATCGTTGCCAACGCACCGGCGCGGCTCTATCTGGACCGCGTGTACGAAACGGACATGGCGGAAGGCCTCAAGGCGATGACGCTGGCGGGTCACGGCATCGCCTTCTTGCCGCTCAGCGCGGTGGAAGACGCCGTGGCCCAGGGCGAACTGATCCGCCTCGACCGCGGCACGCGCGGCGTGCCGGAGGGCCAGTTCACGCTCGACATGGAGATCCGGCTCTATCGCGACAAGCTCGCGACGCAGGGCGACGATGCGCGCCAGGCGCTCGTGCGCGAACTGTGGGAGGCGGTCAGCGAGGAACTTGCGCAGGGCAGGCGCTGACGAAGCGCAAGCTGCACACACACACAACAGCCACGCAAACAGTCAGGCTATTTCAGTCTGTAAGGCCTCAACACTAGCCGCGCGACACGTTTTTTCGACTTCGGGGATGTTATGCACGAAAAGCATAACGGGATGATCAAACGGCATTGGATTTCACGTGGGCGTTTTCTGACAATGGCACCACTTGTTCGATCGGAGCGTTCATGTCATCCCAACTGCAGTCGGTTCCTTCCTATCTCCACGCCGACGATCTCGGCCCCTGGGGCAACTATCTTCGTCAGGTCGACCGCGTGGCGCCGTATCTCGGCTCGCTCTCGCGCTGGCTCGAAACGCTCAAGCGTCCGAAGCGTATCCTGATCGTCGACTGCCCCATCGAACTCGATAACGGCACCGTCGCGCACTTCGAAGGCTATCGTGTCCAGCACAACGTTTCGCGTGGTCCCGGCAAGGGCGGCGTGCGTTATCACCAGGACGTTACGCTCTCCGAAGTAATGGCGCTGTCCGCGTGGATGTCGGTGAAGAACGCTGCAGTGAACGTGCCGTACGGCGGCGCGAAGGGCGGTATCCGCGTCGATCCGCGCACGCTGTCGCGTGGCGAGCTCGAGCGCGTGACGCGTCGCTACACCAGCGAAATCGGCATCATCATCGGACCGAACACCGACATTCCTGCGCCGGACGTCAATACGAACGAGCAGATCATGGCGTGGATGATGGACACCTACTCGATGAACCAGGGCCAGACGGCCACGGGCGTCGTGACGGGCAAGCCCATCTCGCTCGGCGGCTCGCTCGGCCGTCGCGAAGCCACGGGCCGCGGCGTGTTCGTGGTCGGCTGCGAGGCTGCGCGCCGCACGGGTCTTTCGATCGACGGCGCACGCATTGCCGTGCAGGGCTTCGGCAACGTGGGCGGCATTGCCGCGCGCCTGTTCCAGGAAGCCGGCTCGAAGATCGTCGCCGTGCAGGACCATACCGGCTCGCTCTACAACTCGAGCGGCATGAGCGCGGAAGCGCTGCTCGAGCACGTCGCCAAGACGGGCGGCGTGGCAGGCTTCTCAGGCGCTGAAGTCATGGCGAACGACGAATTCTGGACCGTCGAAACCGACATTCTCATTCCGGCCGCGCTGGAAAACCAGATCACCGAGAAGAACGCGGGCAAGATCCGCACGAAGATCATCGTGGAAGGTGCGAACGGCCCGACCACGACGGCAGCCGACGACATCCTGCACGACAAGGGCGTGCTCGTGATCCCCGACGTGGTGGCGAATGCGGGCGGCGTGACCGTTTCGTACTTCGAGTGGGTGCAGGACTTCTCGAGCTTCTTCTGGACCGAGCACGAAATTAACGAACGTCTCGAACGCGTGATGCGCGAAGCCTTTACGGCCGTGTGGCAAGTGTCGAGCGAGCAGAAGGTCTCGATGCGTACCGCGGCGTTCATCGTGGCATGTAAGCGCATCCTGATGGCGCGCGAAATGCGTGGTCTGTATCCCTGATTGCACCCGGTCGGCAGGCGTCGCGACGCTGCACGCGGCGCCAGGCAAGGCGCACAGCGAAGTGACGAAACCGTGACTGCACCGTGACAGGTTTTTGCGCTGCACATCAAGGCGCATAGAAGGCGGACGTCCTCCACAAGGGGGCGTCCGCTTTCGCACATTCAGGCGTTGCGCCAGGGTCACTCTTGATGCTTTCAAAAAAATTACTTTGATAAACTGGCGGCGGTTCTTGTACCGGAGAAAACAATGCAAATGAAAAAGACCGCCGCACTGCTCGCACTCCTTGGTTGCGTCGCCACCAGCGCTTTCGCGCAGGACGCGGGCACGCTCAAGAAGATCAAGGACACGGGCGTCATCTCGCTGGGGCACCGCGAGTCGTCCATTCCTTTTTCGTACTACGACGACAAGCAGAATGTGATCGGCTACTCGCAAGACTACGCGATGAAGATCGTCGAGGCCGTCAAGCAGAAGCTGAACATGCCTAACCTGAAGGTCAAGATGGTGCCCATCACGTCGCAGAACCGTATTCCGCTCGTGCAGAACGGCACGGTGGACATCGAATGCGGCTCGACCACGAACAATGCCGAACGTCAGCAGCAGGCCGCGTTCTCGAACACGATCTTCGTGATCGGCACGCGCCTCATGACAAAGAAGGATTCGGGCGTCAAGGACTTCGCCGACCTCAAGGGCAAGACCGTCGTGACGACGGCGGGCACGACGTCCGAGCGCCTGCTGCGCAAGATGAACCAGGACAAGAGCATGGGCATGAACATCATCAGCGCGAAGGACCACGGCGAGTCGTTCATGACGCTCTCCACGGGCCGCGCAGTGGCGTTCATGATGGACGACGCGCTGCTCGCGGGCGAGCGCGCCAAGTCGAACAATCCGGGCGACTTCGTGATCGTCGGCCAGCCGCAGTCGCGTGAAGCGTACGGCTGCATGATGCGCAAGAACGACCCCGAGTTCAAGAAGGTCGCCGACGACGCCATCGCCAAGGTCCAGACCTCGGGCGAAGGCGAAACGATCTACAAGAAGTGGTTCGAGTCGCCGATCCCGCCGAAGGGTCTCAACCTGAACTTCCCGATGAGCGAGGACATGAAAGCGCTGTTCAAGAATCCGAACGACAAGGCGATCGATTAACACGGCCCCGGCCGTTCGACCCGCATTTAGCGTTTAGCACGGAACGGAAGAAGCGCCGCTTCTTCCGTTCTTTTTCTTGGAGTCTCTTGATGTCCTATCACTGGAACTGGGGCATTCTGCTCAGCCCGGTCTCGACGGGCGAACCCACCACGTACCTCGGCTGGATCCTCTCCGGCCTCTGGGTGACGGTCTCGGTGTCGCTGTGCGCGTGGGTGATCGCGCTCATCGTCGGGTCGTTCTTCGGCGTGCTGCGCACGGTGCCGAACAGGTTTCTCGCGGGCGTCGGCACAGTTTATGTGGCGATCTTCCGCAATATTCCGCTTATCGCGCAGTTCTTCATCTGGTACTTCGTGCTGCCGGAAATCGTGCCGCAATCGATAGGCAATGCGTTCAAGCAATCGCCGCCGGGCGTGCAGTTCTTCTCGGCGTCGGTCGTGTGTCTCGGGCTCTTTACCGCGGCGCGTGTATGCGAACAGGTGCGCTCGGGCATCAACGCGCTGCCGCGCGGCCAGCGCGCAGCCGGCCTCGCCATGGGCTTCACGCAGTGGCAGACGTACCGCTATGTGCTGCTGCCGGTGGCGTACCGCATCATCGTGCCGCCGCTCACCTCGGAGTTCCTCAACATCTTCAAGAACTCGGCGGTCGCCTCGACGATCGGCCTGCTCGATTTGTCGGCCCAGGCGCGTCAGCTCGTCGACTACACGGCGCAGACCTATGAGTCGTTCATCGCCGTCACGCTCGCTTATGTGCTCATCAACCTCGTCGTCATGACGCTCATGCGCTGGGTCGAGGCGAAGTCGCGTCTGCCCGGCTACATCGGAGGCAAGTGATGCATCATTTCGACTGGAGCGGCATTCCGGGCGCGCTGCCCACGCTGTGGACGGGCGCGATCATCACGTTCAAGATCACGCTGTGCGCGATCGTGGTCGGCATTCTCTGGGGCACGCTGCTCGCGCTCATGCGGCTTTCCAGCGTGAAGCCGCTCGAATGGTTCGCCAAGGGCTACGTCACGGTCTTCCGCTCGATCCCGCTCGTGATGGTCCTGCTGTGGTTCTTCCTGATCGTGCCGCAGGTGCTGCAAAACGTGCTGGGCCTGTCGCCCGACATCGACATTCGCCTCGCGTCCGCGATGATCGCGTTCTCGCTGTTCGAGGCCGCGTATTATTCGGAGATCATTCGTGCGGGCATTCAGGCGGTGCCGCGCGGGCAGGTGAACGCTGCATTCGCGCTCGGCATGCGCTATGGCCGGGCCATGCAATACGTCGTGCTGCCGCAGGCGTTCCGCGCGATGGTGCCGCTGTTGCTTACGCAGGCCATCGTGCTGTTTCAGGACACCTCGCTCGTGTACGTGATCAGCCTCGCCGACTTCTTCCGCACATCCACCAATATCGGCGACCGTGACGGGACGATGGTCGAGATGGTACTGTTCGCGGGCGCGTGTTATTTCGTGATTTGCGTGATCGCGTCGAGCCTCGTGAAAGGTCTTCAGAAAAAGGTCGCAAGATGATTTCAATTAAGAACGTTTCGAAGTGGTACGGCCAGTTCCAGGTGCTGACCAACTGCACGACGGAAGTGAAGAAGGGCGAGGTGGTGGTGGTGTGCGGGCCCTCGGGCTCGGGCAAGTCCACGCTCATCAAGACCGTCAACGGGCTCGAACCGTTCCAGCAGGGCGAGATTCTCGTGAACGGCGAGTCGGTGGGCGACAAACGCACCAACCTCTCGAAGCTGCGCTCGAAGGTGGGCATGGTGTTTCAGCACTTCGAGCTGTTCCCGCATCTGTCGATTACCGAGAATCTCACGCTCGCGCAGATCAAGGTGCTCGGCCGCGGCAAGGACGAGGCCACGCAAAAGGGCCTGAAACTGCTCGACCGCGTGGGCCTGCGTGCGCATGCCGACAAGTTCCCGGGTCAGCTCTCGGGCGGCCAGCAGCAGCGCGTGGCGATTGCACGCGCGCTGTCGATGGACCCCATCGCCATGTTGTTCGACGAGCCAACTTCGGCGCTCGACCCCGAGATGATCAACGAGGTGCTCGACGTGATGGTGGAGCTGGCCCAGGAAGGCATGACCATGATGTGCGTGACGCACGAAATGGGCTTTGCGAAGAAGGTCGCGCACCGCGTGATCTTCATGGACAAGGGCGCCATCGTCGAAGACGACCAGAAGGAAGCCTTCTTTGCGAGCCCGAAGTCGGATCGCGCGAAGGACTTTCTGGCGAAGATCCTGCACTGAGGCTTCACACGCTTCGAAAAAAAAGCCGCGCTCGATGATGCGCGGCTTTTTTGTTTTGGGCGTGGCCCGGCTTACTCGCCCCAGGTCTGCAGTGCGTCCACCGCTTCCGGGTCGATCTCGCGCGGCTGCCCGGCGCACGGTGCGCTGGCCGACGCGTCGAGCGACGGGTTGGCGAGCCTGTCGAGCACCTTTTGCGGCACCGGCACGCTTGTCCTGGCGATCACGTCGCCGTGCTGGAACATCAGCAGGTCGCCGGGAGCGAAGCGCGTCCAGACCTCGTTGTCGGTGAGCGGCGCGGTGGCGATCACGGCCACGCGGTCCTCGGGCGTCGTGTACTTGGCGAAGTCGATGGAGACATCGGCATCGACGAGATGGGCCGTCGAGAACGGCCAGCGTCGCACGAGATAGTAGAGATGCGTCGAACAATGCGCGAACAGCGCCTGGCCGTTCGACATCAGGAAGTTGAAGACACCGAACTGCGTGACCTCGCGCGTGAGCGACTCCAGCGCGGCGAACAGCTCGGCGAGCGGCGGCTGCGCACCGGGGAACGCCTTGCGCAAGCCTTGTAGCAGCAGACAGAACGCGCGCTCGCTATCGGTCGTGCCAACCGGTTGGTAGACGCCCGACATCACCGGATTGAAGTCCTGAAGGTCGCCGTTGTGCGCGAAGATCCAGTGCCGGCCCCACAGCTCGCGCTGGAACGGATGACTGTTTTCGAGCGCGCAGTTGCCCTGCGTGGCCTTGCGGATGTGGGCGATGGTGTTGCGCGACTTGATGGGATAGTGCTTGACCATCTCGGCGATCGGCGAACGTGCCGAGGCCTCGTTGTCGATGAAGAGGCGGCAGGCCTTGTCCTCGAAGAACGCGATACCCCAGCCGTCGGCGTGGTGATCGGTGGCGCCGCCGCGCGCCGCGAATCCTGTGAAGGAGAACGTGACGTCCGTCGGCGCGGCGCAATTCATTCCGAGAAGTTGGCACATGGTGCTGATGGTGCGTAATGCGACTGGGACGGCTGAGGCGGCGGCTGCAGTGGTAGGCGGGACCCGCCGTCGACCCGTTACAATGATGATTTTCCAAGCATATCACCGGCCTGCGGGTCGCCAATACGAAATTTGTCGGATGCATTGCAGACCTGCATAGAAGGGCGCGTGCCGGGGGCGATGCAGCGCGGATTGTCGTGTGTACGCGACGGTGCGGGCAATGCACAGGTTGGATCGGCATCGATCGTCGCCGCGTTTTTCCCCGTGATATGCCCGGAATTTCCGGCAGCCTGAGCGTGTTTCAAGCGAACTTGCCGCCGTTCATTCATACCGCTGTTGGTTCACTACCGCGCCTGACTCTTGCCATGAACGCCTCTTCCCCCTCGACTCTCACGCTCGCCCGCCCCGACGACTGGCACCTGCACGTGCGCGACGGCGCGATGCTCGCGGCCGTGCTGCCGCATACGGCGCGCCAGTTCGGCCGCGCGATCATCATGCCGAACCTCAAGCCGCCGGTCACGACGACCGAGCAGGCCGCCGCCTACCGCGAGCGCATTCTCGCGGCGCTGCCGGCGGGCTCGACGTTCGAACCGCTGATGACGCTCTATCTCACCGACAACACGCCGCCCGAGGAAATCCGCCGCGCGAAGGCGAGCGGCTTCGTGCACGGCGTGAAGCTGTACCCGGCGGGCGCGACGACGAATTCGGACGCCGGCGTGACCGACATCCGCAAGTGTGCGAAGACGCTCGAAGTCATGCAGGAAGTGGGCATGCCGCTGCTCGTGCACGGTGAAGTGACGAGCGCCGACATCGACCTGTTCGACCGCGAGAAGGTCTTCATCGACCGCGTGATGATTCCGACGCGCCGCGATTTTCCGGGTCTCAAGGTGGTGTTCGAGCACATCACGACGAAGGACGCCGTCGACTACATCCGCGCCGATCATGCCGCGCCCGGCCTACTCGGCGCGACGATCACCGCGCATCATCTGCTCTACAACCGCAACGCGATCTTCCAGGGCGGCATTCGTCCGCATTACTATTGCCTGCCCGTGCTCAAGCGCGAGACGCATCGCGTGGCGCTCGTGGACGCGGCGACCTCGGGCGATCATCGCTTCTTCCTCGGCACCGACAGCGCGCCGCACCCGAAGGGCCTGAAAGAGCACGCGTGCGGCTGCGCGGGCTGCTACACGGCGCTGCACGCGCTCGAGTTGTACGCCGAAGCGTTCGACAATGCGGGCGCGCTCGACAAGCTCGAGGGCTTCGCGAGCTTTTACGGCGCGGACTTCTACGGCCTGCCGCGCGCGACCGAAACGGTCACGCTGCGTCGCGAGAACTGGACGCTGCCCGCCGAAGTCGAGGCCGGCGGTACGCCCGTCGTGCCGCTGCGCGGCGGCGAGACGATCGGCTGGAAACTCGCTTGAACGAGGCGGGGCAGGGCGTGGCTGCGGGCGCAACGGTCGGCCCGACCGGGGCTGTCGATGCGCGCGCACCGATGCCCGCGCGCGCCCCGCGCCGGACCATGCCGCTGGGCAGTTTCACCGACATCGACTGGGCGCGCCCGTGGTTCGCGCAACACGAAACGCGCGGCCGGCGCTGGCAGCAGGCCGCGCTGGTGGGATACGCGGCGTATCTGGCCGAACTGAACGCCGATGCGCTGGTCGCCGCCCAAAGCACGGGCCGCGGCCGGCCGCTGCGCTTCATCGCCCAGGACGACCTGCCCGAAGGCTCGGCCTATGAGGCGCATATCGCGGCGACGGGCTGCGTGCCGACGCGTCACAACCTCCACGACTTCTTCAATGCGCTCGCCTGGTTCGCGTTCCCGCGCATCAAGGCGACGCTGAACGCGCGTCAGGCCGCGGCGATCGACGTGCTGGGCGTGGGCCCCACGCGCGGCGGCGTGCGCGACGCGCTCACGCTGTTCGACGAGAACGCGGTGCTCTTTGCCTCATCGGATGCGCCGCTGGTCGCGGCGTTGCGCGGCTTCGACTGGCGCACGCTGTTCGTGGCGCAGCGCGCTGGCTGGGAAGCGGCTTTCGGGGAGACGATCGGCGCGGCGCGCTGCGAAGTCCGCGTATTCGGCCATGCGCTGCTCGAAAAGATGATCTCGCCTTATGCGGCGTGCACGGCGCACGCCTGGGTGGTCGAGGTGCCGCAAGCGTATTTCACGTGGCCGCGCGCGCAACGCGACGCGTATCTGGACGAGACAGTGAGCGTCTCGCTCGCCGCCGATGCCACGCATGAAGCGCTCAATGGGCGCAGCTTTGCGCCGCTGCCGGTGCTCGGCATTCCGGGCTGGTGGGCGCAAAACGAGCACCCGTCGTTCTACGACGACACCACAGTCTTTCGCGCCGGCCGCCGGACTCGCTAAATGCCAGGCAGGCGGCAATCGATCCGGCCCCCGGCGCGGCGCGCCAGCCCGTGCTAATATCGCGCCTCGCAAAGCAGGCCAGGCAGTCGCGGCTCCGAGGTTTCGGCCAAAGAGGCGAGGAAAGTCCGGACTCCACAGGGCAGGGTGATGGCTAACGGCCATCCGTGGCGACACGCGGAACAGGGCAACAGAGAACAGACCGCCGATGGCCCGATTTCGGTCGGGATCAGGTAAGGGTGAAACGGTGCGGTAAGAGCGCACCGCGTCTGCGGTGACGTAGACGGCACGGTAACCTCCACCCGGAGCAATTCCAAGTAGGCAGGCGCGCATCTTCGGGATGCAGGATGGGGCCCCCATTCCGTCTGCGGGTAGGAAGCTTGAGCGCGTCAGCAATGGCGCGCCTAGAGGAATGGCTGCCACGCGCGGCGCGTCTTCGGACGCGGCGTGTGCACAGAATCCGGCTTATCGGCCTGCTTTGCAGCCTCATTCATGCAAAAAGCCGGCGCGGTTCTTCGCAGAACCGCGCCGGCTTTTTCTTTTGCCGCCGATATTAAGCCGCGACGATCTCGAACGTATGCGTGATCTCGGCAGTCTTGCCGATCATGATCGACGCCGAGCAGTACTTGTCGTGCGAGAGGTTGATCGCGCGCTCCACGGTGGCCGGGTTCAGGTTCTTGCCGGTCACGGTGAAGTGGAAGTGGATCTTCGTGAAGACCTTGGGGTCTTCGCTCGCGCGCTCGGCCTTGAGCGTCACGCTGCAGCCGCTCACTTCCTGGCGGCTCTTCTTGAGGATCAGCACTACGTCGTAGGCCGTGCAACCGCCCGTGCCGAGCAGCACCATTTCCATCGGCCGCGGCGCGAGGTTGTGGCCGCCGCCTTCCGGTGCGCCGTCCATGTTGACGAGATGGCCGCTGCCCGTTTCGGCTGCGAACGCCATGCCGTCCTGACCCATCCAGCTAACTTTGCATTCCATGTGCGTATGCCCCTGCGCGGTTTCTTGATTCAGACGGCATTGTAGCCCGCGCCTTACTGGTATGTCGGGGGGGCACGGCGGCGCGCGCCTTATGCCACGTGCTTGAATGTTGCGTCGCGACATCCTATGGACAAGGCGGATTTCCCTGACGCAATTAGGGGTTTCGCTCTAGCTGTCCTGGATGGTTTTCGCGGGCAGGATTTTCAACCCACTGATTTTTAAGAAATTCTCTTCCGGTACGTCGTTTCGATTGGATTTCACATTGTGGTGTTAGATTTCGCAATGCAAATGTCCTTGCGCTGCACAAGGCCCGTCCGTATAATTCGTCTCATTGGTTGTCGTGCTTCACGACACCTCAGCATGTCTCCTCCACCCTCCTCAAAAGAGTGGATTAAGCCCGAACAAACGCGTTCGGGCTTTTTTTCGTCTGCCGCCTCGGCTTGTCCCGTCAGTAACGCGCCGCAAGCAATTTTTTGACTCGCAACTGAATTTCCCTTTATAATCGTAGGTTCTCCGCATCCATGTCCGCGCGGAGACGGGGAAACTCGAACCAGGGAGAGCCTGCGCCGACGTCAACGAGCGTCACCATATAAGCAGGACCAAAACAGGGCACAGCATTTTTTTTGGATCGATCATGAAGACTTTTTCCGCCAAGGCACATGAAGTGCAGCGCGAATGGTACGTGATTGACGCGACGGATAAGGTTCTCGGCCGTGTCGCCAGCGAAGTGGCACGCCGTCTTCGCGGCAAGCACAAGCCTGAGTTCACCCCGCACGTCGACACTGGTGATTTCATCATCATCATCAACGCCGGCAAGCTGAAGGTCACGGGCAACAAGACCACCGACAAGAAGTACTACCGTCACTCGGGTTACCCGGGCGGTATCTACGAAACGACGTTCGGCAAGATGCAGGAACGCTTCCCGGGCCGCGCGCTCGAGAAGGCCGTCAAGGGCATGCTGCCGAAGGGCCCGCTCGGCTACGCGATGATCAAGAAGCTGAAGGTCTACGCTGACGCAACGCACCCGCATTCGGCGCAACAGCCGAAGGCGCTCGAGATCTAAGGGGAGCCCACATGATCGGTAACTGGAATTACGGTACGGGCCGCCGCAAGAGCGCCGTCGCTCGTGTCTTCATCAAGTCGGGCAAGGGCGAAATCGTCGTCAACGGCAAGCCCATCGCTGACTACTTCTCGCGCGAAACGTCGCTGATGATCGTGCGTCAACCGCTGGAACTCACGAACCACGGCACGACGTTCGACATCAAGGTGAACGTGACGGGCGGCGGCGAAACCGGCCAGGCCGGCGCAGTTCGCCACGGCATCACGCGCGCGCTGATGGACTACGACGCAACGCTCAAGCCGGCACTGTCGCAAGCTGGCTTCGTCACCCGTGACGCACGTGAAGTGGAACGTAAGAAGGTCGGTTTCCACAAGGCACGTCGCCGCAAGCAGTTCTCGAAGCGTTAATTTCGTATTGGCGCTTTGCGCCTTCGCCCCTCGCGGGGTGCAGCGCAGCTGCAAAAGCCGTCCGCGCTTCGTGCGCCGGGCGGCTTTTTCGTTTGTTTTTCGTTTTCGTCGGCGCGCCGAACGTGTGGCGCGCAAGCTGCGACAAGCTGGAGAAACCCCTTGATTTCGTGGGCTTAAGCACGATATCGGGAAGAGCCCTACAATAGCGGCTAGAAGCTTTTTTGGAGAGTTCGAATGAGCGCTGTCACCGAAACTACCGCGACCGAAATGCCCGGTCCCTTCGTTTTCACCGAAGCAGCGGCTGACAAGGTCAAGCAACTGATCGACGAGGAAGGCAACCCGGAGCTGAAGCTGCGCGTATTCGTGCAGGGCGGCGGCTGTTCGGGCTTCCAGTACGGATTCACGTTTGACGAAACGGTCAACGAAGACGACACCGTAATGAACCGCAACGGCGTCCAGCTTCTGATCGACTCGATGAGCTATCAGTACCTCGTCGGCGCCGAGATCGACTACAAGGACGATCTGAACGGCGCGCAGTTCGTCATCAAGAACCCGAACGCGACCACCACGTGCGGTTGCGGCTCGTCGTTCTCGGTCTGATCGATTTGCTGTAATAAGAAACGGGGCTTCGGCCCCGTTTCTTATTGGTGCGCGCCTGCTTAGCGCGGATAAATCGCACCCAGCACGCGCTCGCCGGCAGCCCCGGTTACGGCCGCGAGATTGCCAGGTTCGCGTGCCACGCAGCGCATGGCGAGCCACGCGAAGGCGAGCGGCTCCACCTGATGCGGCGGGACGCCGAGCGCTTCGGTGGTCGTGACCGGTACGCCCGCCACACCGCCCGTTTCAAGCGCCTTTTGCAGCGCGGCCATCAATGCGGCATTGCGCGCGCCGCCGCCGCAGACATACACGGCACGGCAATCGCTTGCGTGACGCTCGATCTCGCGTGCCACGCTCACGGCGGTCAGGGCGACTAGCGTGGCCTGCACGTCGGCGGGTGTGAGCGATTCGAAGCCCTTGAGCTTGTCGTCGAGCCACTGGGCGTTGAAAAGATCGCGACCGGTGCTCTTGGGCGGCTGCTGTTCGAAGAACGGTTCGTCCAGCAGGGCATTCAGAAGCGGCTGATGCAGATTGCCGCTCGCGGCGAACTTGCCGTTCTCGTCGTAGGGCTTGCCAAGGTGCCGTTCGGCCCACAGGTCGAGCAGAGCGTTGGCCGGGCCGCAGTCGAAGCCACGCACGGCGCCCGTCGACGAGAGCACCGTGATGTTGCTGATGCCGCCGAGGTTGCAGACCACGCGCGTTTCTTCCTGCGAACCGAACAGCGTCGCGTGGAACGCGGGCACGAGCGGTGCACCCTGGCCGCCCGAGGCGACGTCGCGGCTGCGGAAGTCGGCGATCACGTCGATATGCGTGAGTTCCGCAAGCAGCGCCGGGTTCTGGATCTGCACGGTGTAGCCTTTCTCCGGCCGATGCCGCACGGTCTGGCCGTGCGCGCCGATCGCGCGCACCTCGGCGGGAGGCACGGTGCTTCCGCGCAGCAACTCGTGGCAGCACACCGCATAGCGGGCAGCCAGCGCGTTGCCGGCGAGCGCTTCGCGTTCGATCTCGTTCTCGCCGGGCTGCTGCAACGAAAAGAGTGCGTCGCGCAGCCCCTGTGCGAAGCCGACGAACGCCACGGCCAGTACCACTGGCCGCTGGCCCGCCTCGAAGCGCACGGCAATGCCGTCCACGCCATCCATGCTCGTGCCCGACATCAGGCCGAAATACACGCCGTCGGCGGCGTGTGCGCTCTCGTTTCGTGCGTCGCGTGGCGCCACGTTGTGCTCCTTTATCAATGCAATTCAGTGCCCTGCGAGGCAATTATCGGCGTAATGCCTCTCGAGCGTAAGCCGAACGGCTGACTACGCACCGGCGCGGGCGAGTCTGGCACCCAATTCCCCGGTCCGAGGGCGGTGCAGCCTGGCTTCGCGCGCACAAACCGCAAACCTCGGCCCGGCGAGTCGAATCACGTAAAATTGCGGCCTAGACCCAGACTTAACGACAGAACCGATCGAAGCATGAGCAACGAGTCCACCTCCAGCAACGGCGCCAGCACCGGCGCAAAAGACGCCTTTCCGGTCACCGACGAAGTCCGTCACGCGCTCGCCGTCACGAAGCGCGGCGTGGACGAACTGCTGATCGAAGAAGAATTCGAGCAGAAGCTCGCCCGCAGCGCGGCCACCGGCAAGCCGCTGCGCATCAAGCTCGGCCTCGACCCGACCGCGCCCGACATCCACATCGGCCATACGGTCGTGCTCAACAAGATGCGCCAGCTGCAGGATCTCGGCCACAACGTGATCTTCCTGATCGGCGACTTCACTTCGCTCATCGGCGACCCGTCGGGCCGCAACGCCACGCGCCCGCCGCTCACACGCGAGCAGATCGAATCGAACGCGAAAACGTATTTCGAGCAGGCCGCGCTCGTGCTCGACCGCGAAAAGACCGAAATTCGCTACAACAGCGAATGGTCGATGCCGCTCGGCGCCGACGGCATGATCAAGCTGGCATCGCGCTACACGGTGGCGCGTATTCTCGAGCGCGAGGACTTCACCAGGCGCTTCCAGAGCGGCGTGCCCATTTCGATCCACGAATTCCTGTATCCGCTCATGCAGGGCTACGACTCGGTCGCGCTCAATGCGGACCTCGAGCTCGGCGGCACGGACCAGAAGTTCAACCTGCTCGTTGGCCGCGAACTGCAGAAGCAGTACGGCCAGGAGCAGCAGTGCATTCTCACGATGCCGCTGCTCGAAGGCCTCGACGGCGTCGAGAAGATGTCGAAGTCGAAGAACAACTACATTGGCATCAGCGAGAAGCCCAACGACATGTTCGGCAAGCTCATGAGCATTTCCGACGTGCTGATGTGGCGTTACTTCACGCTGCTCTCGTTCCGTCCGATGGACGAAATCGAAGGGTTCAAGCGCGAAATCGAAGCGGGCCGCAACCCGCGCGACTTCAAGGTGCTGCTCGCGCAGGAAATCGTCGCGCGCTTTCACTCGCAGGCCGACGCCGAGCGCGCGCTCGAAGACTTCAACCATCGCGCCAAGGGCGGCGTGCCGGACGACATTCCGTCGATCACGCTCGCGGGCGCGCCCCTCGCCATCGGCCAGTTGCTCAAGCAGGCGGGGCTCGTGCCGTCCACGAGCGAAGCGCTGCGCAACATCGAGCAGGGTGGCGTGAAGATCGACGGCGCCACCGTCTCCGACAAGGGCCTCAAGGTCGAAGCGGGCGAGTTCGTCGTGCAGGTGGGCAAGCGCCGCTTTGCGCGCGTGACGCTCACGGCATGATTGCGCTGATCCAGCGCGTGCGCCGCGCCGAAGTGCGCGTGGCGGACGGCGGCAGCGAGCGCGTGACCGGCGCGATCGGCCAGGGGCTGCTCGCGCTGGTTTGCGCGGAGCGCGGCGACACCGAGGCGAACGCCGACAAGCTGCTCGCGAAGCTGCTCGGCTACCGCGTGTTCAGCGACGCGGCGGGCAAGATGAACCTGAGCGTGCAGAATATCGACGGCAACGGCACCGCAGGCGGCCTGCTGCTCGTCTCGCAGTTCACGCTGGCGGCAGACACGAACAGCGGTCTGCGCCCGAGCTTCACGCCGGCCGCCCCGCCCGATGAGGGGCGGCGTCTGTTCGATTATTTCGTCGCCGCCGCGCGCGAGAAGCATACGAGCGTCGAGACGGGCGAGTTCGGCGCCGACATGCAGGTGTCGCTCGTCAACGACGGCCCCGTCACGTTCTGGCTGCAAGTGCGCAACTGAACCATGCGCTTTTGACTATGAACACGGAAATCCTCTTTATCCGCCACGGCGAAACGGACTGGAACCGCATCAAGCGCATCCAGGGCCATATTGACATTCCGCTCGCGGAAAGCGGCCTCACGCAGGCGCAACAACTCGGCGCCCGTCTCGCGAACGAAGTGCAATCGGGTGCTCGGCTCGACGCAATCTGGTCGAGCGATTTGTTGCGCGCGCAACAGACGGCGCAGCCCATTGCCGAAGCCCTGGGTCTGCCGATTCAACTCACCGAAGGGCTGCGCGAGCGCAACTATGGCGCGTTTCAGGGCCACGACAGCGACGAAATCGCCGAGCGCTTTCCGGACGAGTACGCGCACTGGCAAACGCGTGACCCAGGCTTTGCGCCGCCGGAAGGCGAGTCGCAGCGCGAGTTCTACCACCGTGTGCTGCACGCGCTCGAGCCGATCCTGGCCAGGCACCCGGGCGGCCGTATTGCGTGTGTCGCGCACGGCGGCGTGCTCGACTGCGTGTACCGCTTCGCGAACGGCCTCGCACTCGACGCGCCGCGCGCGTGGCCGCTCCTCAACACGAGCGTGAACGTCGTCGATTTCGAACGCGGCGAGTACGTGACGCAGGCGCGCGTCGTCGCATGGGGCGACGTGGTGCATCTGGGCGGCGTCAGCGCTGACGACGGCTTCAAACGCACGCCCGAGGCGGGGCGCTAACGTGCTTTTTTGGCAGCGCGGGGCCTGGCCGCGCTGTCCTGTTCTTCCTGTCTTCCCCTCCCAGCGTCGCTCCTGTGCCTCGCCAACGCCACGGCCCGATCGATTTCCTTTCCGCTTGCTTGCGGCTTCTTTCCAAAGCCCAACCACAAAGTTAAGCGTCCTGCTAACATTTGCCCTACCTTTGGGCGCGCTGGCCACCGGGCTCCAGGCCCGGCCCTGCGTTGAAGAGGGACGCGCGCGCATGACAAGCGTGAGGCCGCGTGCCGAAGGTACGGGTATTCCAAGAAAACACGCAGGAGAAAGTTCAATGACGTTCAAGCTTCACAAGCTGCTGCCGGTGAGCGCAGCGGTCATGGCGCTCGCAGCGCTGTCGGCCAGCAACACGGCGTCGGCCGACCAGGTCGTCAAGATCGGCCACGTCGGTCCGCTCACGGGCGGTTCGGCCCACCTCGGCAAGGACAACGAGAACGGCGCGCGCCTCGCCATCGAGGAAATCAATGCCAAGGGCCTGACGATCGACGGCCAGAAGATCACGCTCGCGCTCGACGCTCAGGACGACGCCGCCGACCCGCGCCAGGCCACCCAGGTCGCGCAGAAGCTGGTAGACGACAAGGTCGTGGCGGTGATCGGCCATTTGAACTCGGGCGCGTCGATCCCGGCATCGAAGATCTACAGCGACGCCGGAATCGTGCAGATCTCGCCGTCGTCGACCAATCCTTCGTACACGCAGCAGGGCTTCAAGACCACGTACCGCGTGGTCGCGACCGACGCCCAGCAAGGCCCTGCGCTCGCCGATTATGCGGCCAAGAGCCTGAACGTGAAGACCGTGGCTGTGGTCGACGACTCGACCGCCTATGGCCAGGGCCTCGCGAACGAGTTCGAGAAGACGGCGAAGTCGCTCGGCATGAAGGTGCTCTCGCACGACGCGACCAACGACAAGGCCGTCGATTTCCGCGCGATCCTCACGAAGATCAAGGGCGAGAACCCCGACGCCATCATGTACGGCGGCATGGACGCCACGGGCGGCCCGTTCGCAAAGCAGGCCCGCCAGCTCGGTCTGCGCGCGAAAGTGCTGTCGGGCGACGGCGTGTGCACGGAAAGCCTCGCGGACCTCGCGGGCGCGGCGACGGACAATATCGTCTGCTCGCAGGCCGGCATGGCGGTCGAGCGTATGAACGGCGGCGCGGCATTCGCGGCGAAGTACGAGAAGCGCTTCGGTCACCCGATCGAATTCGATGCGCCGTTCACGTATGACGCGGTGTACATCGTCGTCGACGCGATGAAGCGCGCGAACGCCATCGACCACGCGAAGATCCTCGCGCAGATCCCGGGCACCGACTACAAGGGTGTGATTGGCGAGACGACCTTCGATTCGAAGGGCGACCTCAAGCACGGCGTGATCTCGCTCTACAACTACAAGGGCGGCAAGAAAACGCTGCTCGACGTGGTGAAGATGTAAGCACGCGGTCGCGCGCAGCCGCTTCGGCGCGCCGCACATGAAACGGCCAACCTGCGCAGGGTTGGCCGTTTTTTATTCCGTAGCGCTTATTTCGCGGCTTGCGCCGCGGCCCGCCGCCGCGCGCGTTTCGAGACGCCGTTAACGAGCGCCCAGCGCAAGACCGGCGCGACGGCGAGCATGCCGGGCTGGACCATGGCGCGGCGCGCGAAGGCGAACGAGTCGAAGCCGAGCATCTGCTGCGCAAAGGGCGGCAACAGGTCGATGCCCGCGTTCCTGATCAGCGCGCTAGCGGGGCGCATCCCCGGGCGCGGCGCGGGCGCTTGCATGAGCACGCGCACCACTTCGAACGTGCGGTCGCTCGCGACGAGTTCGGGCTGCATCGATTGCAGATACGCAGCGATTTCGGCGCGCGAGCGCGGCACCTTCGCGGCGCCGAGCAGTTCGGCAATGCGCGCGACTTCGGCGTAGTACTGATCCTGCATCTCACCGGGCAGCGCGGGATTCACGAAGCGCAAATACGCGCCGATAAAACTCGAAACTTCGGCCACGTGCACCCAGGTTAGCAGCGCAGGATCGCTCGCGCGATAGGGACGGCCATCGGGTGCGGTGCCCGTCACGGCGAGGTGGATCCGTTTGACGCGCTCGATCAGCGCCAGCGCGTCGGCGCGGCTGCCGTAAGTCGTGCCGGCGATGAAGGTCGCGGTGCGCCGCAGCCGCCCGAGGATGTCGATGCGAAAGGTCGAATGGTCCCACACACCGGCGAGCGCGAGCGGATGCAGCGCCTGCAGCAGCAGCGCGCTGACGCCGCCCGCCATCATCGCGGCGAAATCGGCATGGACCTTCCAGCAAACGGCGTCGGGGCCGAAGAGGCCCGGGTCGCCCGGCGGATTCGAGTAATCGAGTTTCGGGCCGCTGCCCGTGGTGAGATGCGTGATGTTTTCGGCGAGCGTCATGCGCACGCGGCGCACGAGCTGACCGGCAAGGCCCGTCGGTTCAGGCGCGTTGGGAGGAAGGCCGGCGTGATCGGACATCGTGCTCTCGCTCGCGCTGCGTTGGGGCTTGCGCGCCCTACGACGCGTCCGGTTCCCAGTCGCCGCCCGCCGACGCGTCGTCCGGCACCGTGAGGCCGAAGTGGCGGTAGCTCAGTTGCGTGGCTACGCGCCCGCGCGGCGTGCGCTGCAGATAGCCTTGCTGGATCAGGTACGGTTCGAGCACGTCCTCGATCGTGTCGCGTTCCTCGCCGATGGCGGCGGCAAGGTTGTCCACGCCTACCGGACCGCCGTCGAACTTGTGCAGGATGGCTTCGAGCAGCTTGCGGTCCATCAGGTCGAAGCCCACGGGATCGACGTCGAGCATGCGCAGCGCGGCGTCGGCGACCTTCGCGGTGATCGCGCCGTCGGCCTTCACCTCCGCGTAGTCGCGCACGCGGCGCAGCAGGCGGTTGGCGATACGCGGCGTGCCGCGCGAGCGGCGTGCGATTTCCAGCGCGCCGTCCGGGTGGATCTGCGCGCCGAGCAGCGAAGCCGAGCGCTGCACGATGCGCGAGAGCTCGCTGGCGTTGTAGAACTCGAGGCGCGAGACGATGCCGAAGCGGTCGCGCAGCGGGTTCGTGAGCATCCCCGCGCGCGTGGTCGCGCCCACCAGCGTGAACGGCTGGAGGTCGAGCTTCACGCTGCGCGCGGCCGGTCCTTCGCCGATCATGATGTCGATCTGGTAGTCCTCGAGCGCCGGATACAGGATTTCCTCGACGACCGGCGAGAGCCGGTGTATTTCGTCGATGAAGAGCACGTCGTTGGCTTCGAGGTTGGTGAGCAGGGCCGCGAGATCGCCCGCGCGCTCCAGCACGGGGCCCGACGTCTGCCGCAGATTGACCCCCATTTCGCGCGCGATGATGTGCGCGAGCGTGGTCTTGCCGAGGCCCGGCGGGCCGAACAACAGCACGTGGTCGAGCGGTTCGGACCGGCGCTTCGCAGCCTCGATGAAGATCTCGAGCTGGCCGCGCACCTTTTCCTGGCCGACATATTCGTCGAGCTGGCGCGGGCGCAACGCGCGTTCGAACGCTTCCTCGTGAGTCGAGGCGGGCGTGGCGGCGATCACGCGGTCGGCGCCGGCGTGGTTGGCGGCGAGTTTGTCGGTTTCGATCATGCAGCGATTGTACCGCGCAGACTCTGCGGCGGCGGGGCCGCCCCGGGCATCACGATGGCACCGCAACTAACAGCCAGCCTCGAGCGTGCGCGAGGGCGATCAGGCCTTGGAGAGCGCCTTGAGCGCGAGCTTGATGCCTTCCGAAACGCCGGTGCCGGCGGGCACGTTCTTGATCGCGGCCAGCCCTTCCTTCTCCGAATAGCCGAGCGCGAGCAGCGCGTTGAGGATGTCGTTCGCGTGGTCGGAAGGCGAAGCGGCGGCGGCCATCGCGCCGAGGTCCGCGCCGAGCTTGCCCTTGAGTTCGAGCAGCAGGCGCTCGGCCGTTTTCTTGCCGATGCCGGGCACGCGCGTGAGACGCGCCGCGTCCTGCTGCGTGACCGCTTGCGCGAGGTCATTCACGCTCATGCCGGAAAGCACGGCGAGCGCCATGCGTGCGCCGATGCCGCTGATCTTGAGCAGCTCGCGAAACGTCGAGCGCTCCTCCTGCGAGCCGAAGCCGAAGAGCAGATGCGCGTCTTCGCGCACGATCATCTGCGTGAGCAACACGATTTTTTCGCCGGTGCCGGGCAGGTTGTAGAACGTGCTCATCGGCACGTCGACTTCGTAGCCGACGCCGTTGCAGTCGATGAGCAGGTGCGGCGGGTTCTTTTCCAGCAATACGCCGGCAATGCGACCGATCATGGCGGGTTCTGTGATGAGGGAAAGCTCAAGAGTGTAGCGGAGGGCAGGGCAGTCCGGAGCGCGCGGCCAGAACGTTCGCCGCCCGGCCAGGCGCATCGGCCACGTATTCAGCCTATCAACCGTCCGCGGCGTACCCGCATGCCCTTCTTCGCGAGCGCAGGCGCGAGCCCGCCGAGCGTGGCGAGCGCGTCGCCGCCGTGCGCGTGGCAGATCGCCATGCCGAGCGCGTCGGCGGCGTCGGTGCCGGGCGTGCCGGTGAGGGCGAGCAGGCGCACGACCATCTGCTGCATCTGTTCCTTGGTCGCGCGTCCGTAGCCCACCACGGCCTGCTTGAGCTGCAGCGCGGTGTACTCGGCCACCGGTACGCCGCCCGACACCAGCCCGCAGATGGCCGCGCCGCGCGCTTGCCCAAGCAGCAGGGTCGACTGCGGATTGACGTTGACGAAGACCTTTTCGATTGCGGCCTGGTCGGGCGCGTGCTGACGGATCAGCGTGGAAACGCCCTCGAAGATGGTGCCGAGGCGCGTGGGCAGATCGGCATCGGCGGTGCGGATGACGCCGCTTGCGACGTACGTGAGCTGATGGCCGTGACGTTCGATCACGCCGAAGCCGGTGACGCGCAAGCCGGGGTCGATGCCGAGAATTCTCATGAAATGCGGGGAAGACGGATGTGCCTGCGATGGTACAACGAACGGCACAGATGCCGCGAGCCTTGAAGGCGCGGGCGAACGAGGCGCGCCGCGCAAAGAAAAAGCCCGCGAGACGCAAGTCCGGCGGGCTTTGCACAAGCGGCGCGTCACGTGCAGGTGACGCGCCGCACGCAACCAGTGCGGCGAAGATCAGTGACGGAAGTGGCGGATGCCCGTCATCACCATCGCGATGTTGTGCTCGTCGGCGGCGGCGATCACTTCGTCGTCGCGCATCGAGCCGCCCGGCTGGATCACGCAGGTCGCGCCCGCGTTCACCACCACGTCGAGGCCATCGCGGAACGGGAAGAACGCGTCCGAGGCGACTGCCGTGCCCGCGAGCTTGAGGCCCGCGTTTTCGGCCTTGATGCTGGCGATGCGCGCCGAGTCCACGCGGCTCATCTGGCCCGCGCCGACGCCCATCGTCATGCCGTTCGCGCAGAACACGATGGCGTTCGACTTCACGAACTTCGCGACGCGCCATGCGAACAGCAGGTCGTCCATTTCCTTCGGCGTCGGGTGGCGCTTCGTCACCACGCGCAGTTCGTGCGGCTGCACGTTCTTCGCGTCGAGCGATTGCACGAGCAGGCCGCCGCCCACGCGCTTCAGATCGAATGCGTTATGGCCGTCGCCCAACGCGATCTCGAGCAGACGCACGTTCTGCTTCGCGGCGAACACGGCCTTCGCGGCTTCCGAGAACGACGGCGCGATCAGCACTTCGACGAACTGCTTGGCGACAGCCTGCGCCGCGGCGTCGTCCACTTCGCGGTTGAACGCGATGATGCCGCCGAACGCCGAGGTCGGGTCGGTCTGGAACGCCTTCGAGTAGGCTTCGAGCGCGTTCGCGCCGATCGCCACGCCGCATGGATTCGCGTGCTTGATGATCACGCACGCCGGTGCGTCGAACGTCTTCACGCATTCCCATGCCGCGTCCGAGTCGGCGATGTTGTTGTACGACAGTTCCTTGCCCTGCAGTTGCGTGTAGTTCGCGAGCGCGCCGGCGGGCGTCGTGAGGTCGCGGTAGAACGCGGCGCTCTGGTGCGGGTTTTCGCCGTAGCGCAGGTCCTGGACCTTGTCGAACGCGAGGTTCAGCACGGCCGGGTAGGTGTTGCGCGACTTGTGCTCGAGCGCTTCGGTGAGGCTCGTGAGGTAATTCGTGATCGCGCCGTCGTATTGCGCCGTGTGCGAGAACACCTTGGTCGCGAGGCGGAAGTTCGTGGCATAGCTCACGCTGTTGCCGTTCGCGCGCATTTCTTCCAGCACCAACGCGTAGTCGGCCGGGTCGACCACCACGGTCACGTCGCGATGGTTCTTAGCCGCCGAGCGCAGCATGGTCGGGCCGCCGATATCGATGTTCTCGATTGCGTCTTCGAGCGAGCACTCTTCCTTCGAGATCGTCTGGACGAACGGGTAGAGGTTCACGACGAGCAGGTCGATCGTCGGGATGTCGTGCTTTTCGAGCGCGGCCATGTGCTCGGGCAGGTCGCGGCGCGCGAGGATGCCGCCGTGCACCTTCGGGTGCAGCGTTTTCACGCGCCCATCGAGCATTTCCGGGAAGCCGGTGTAGTCGGCCACTTCGGTGACGGAAAGGCCCGCGTCCGCGAGCAGTTTCGCGGTGCCGCCGGTCGAGAGGATCTTGACGCCGAGGTCCGACAGCGACTTCGCGAAGTCGACGATGCCGGCCTTATCGGAAACGGAGATGAGCGCTTGCCTGATCATGATGGGTAACGAGGTAGATTGCCGAGAGATCGAGGGGGCTGCGCCGAAGGTCCAGAAAAACGCAGCGGCGTTACAGCAGGCCGTGCTGCTGGAGCTTCTTGCGCAGCGTGTTGCGGTTGATGCCGAGATACTCGGCGGCGAGCGACTGATTGCCGCCTGCCTGCTCGAGCACCACCTCGAGCATCGGTTTTTCGACGCACGCCATCACCATTTCGTAGACGTCGTGCGGATTGCTGCCGTCGAGGTCCTGGAAGTAGATGCCAAGGCTCTCGCGGACGGATTGTTCGATGTTGTGCTTGCTCATGCTGCCAGTCGATCGGTTGATTCGTCGCTGCCGTCGCTGTCGTTGTTCTCGTCGTCGACGTAGACGAGGCGCTCGGAGCGCGCCTTCTGTTCGTCGAAGAACTGATTGACGGCGACGAGCTGCTCGCGCGTGGTGTCCAGCGTATTCATGCGGTGCCGGAACGTATTGGCGCCGCAAAGGCCGCGAGTGTACCAGCCGATATGCTTGCGCGCAGTACGCACGCCCGTAAATTCACCGTAAAAAGCGTAGTGGTCCTCCAGATGCTCGTTCATGATCGACTGGATTTCGTCTACGCGCGGGGGCGGCAGCTGCTCGCCCGTCGCCAGGAAATGCTCGATTTCGCGGAACAGCCACGGGCGCCCCTGCGCCGCGCGGCCGATCATGATGGCGTCGGCGCCCGTGAGTGCGAGGACCTCGCGCGCCTTTTGCGGCGACGTAATGTCGCCGTTCGCGACCACCGGAATGCGCGCGGCGGCCTTCACCGCGGCAATCGTTTCGTACTCCGCTTCACCGTGATAGAGATCGGCGCGCGTGCGGCCGTGCACGGTGAGCATGGCAATGCCGCTTTCTTCGGCAATGCGCGCGATGGTAAGTGCGTTGCGGTTGTCGCGGTCCCAACCCGTGCGGATCTTGAGCGTGACAGGCACGGCGTCGGGACCCACGCCCACGGCGTCGACCACGGCCTTGACGATGCGCGCGACGAGCGGCTCGTTCTGCAAGAGCGCCGAGCCGGCCGCGACGTTGCAGACCTTCTTGGCCGGGCAGCCCATGTTGATGTCGATGATCTGCGCGCCGTTCGCGACGTTGTAGCGCGCGGCTTCGGCCATCATTGCCGGATCGGCCCCGGCGATCTGCACCGAAATGGGTTCCACTTCGCCCGCGTGATTGGCGCGGCGCATGGTCTTTTCGCTCTTCCAGAGCTGCGCGTTGGACGCGACCATTTCGGAGACCGCATAGCCCGCGCCGAGGCGCTTGCACAGCTGGCGGAACGGCCTGTCCGTGACACCCGCCATGGGGGCGACGAACAGGTTGTTACGCAAGGTGTGACGGCCGATAGTGAACATGACGCGCGGGCGAGGCCGGTACCGCGACCCGGATGGCAATCCGGCCGGCGCGGCAATCGGCGTGAACTTGAAAAAGGGGAAACGCATATTTTAGCGTAAGCGCGATGCGAGGTCGCGCTGCGCGGACCCTGGTCTTGTCCCGGAGCGGCGTTGCCGCGCTCAAAGAAAAGCGATGCGACCCTTAGTTCGCCTCAACGCCGCTGCCCGAACATCATCTGCCGCGCGAGCGCCGTCTTCACGGGCGGTGCGAATTCGAGCGCCGTGAGCGCGAGCCCGCGCAGCGTGGCGAGTGGGCCGAAATCGACGGTGAACAAGCGGGCGAGCGTATCCGTCGCGCCGATCGTCATGCGGCGGTCGAACGCGCGACGGCCGGCGAACTCGGCGAGTGCGCGCGGCGTGGCACCGTGCTGCGCGAGCGAATCGGCGAGCGCGTGGGCGTCGCGCAGACCGAGATTGAGGCCCTGGCCCGCCACGGGATGCAGTGTTTGGGCCGCATTGCCGACCGCCGCGATGCGGCCGCGGCCGCAAACGAGGGCGTCGAGCGCGTTCAGGCCGAGCGCAAAGGCCGCGCGGCCGTGAACATGCGTGAAGCGGCCCATGCGCGCCCCGAACGCCACGCCGAGTTCGGCGAGGAAATCGGCGTCCGAAAGCTGCGCGCGGCGCTCGGCCTGCGCCGGGGAGCAGCACCACACCAGCGCGTAATCCGCGCCGCGCACGCCGCCCATCGGCAGGAGCGCGATCGGGCCTTCGCTCGTGAAGCGCTCCCACGCGACGTGCGGTTGCGGGGCAGCTAGCGTCACCACGCCGACCAGCGCCGTTTGCCCGTAGTCGCGCGTCCGTTTGGTTTCGGCGGCCGGCAGTGCGGCCTTGGCATCGGCTTCGTCGGCCTCTTCTGCATCGTCTTGCGCGTCGCGTGGCGGCGGCGTGCGATACAGGCCGCCCTCGGCGTTCACGAGGATGCGCGTGCGCAGATGGCGCTCGACGCCCGCGCTCACGACCGGCAGCGTCACGCCGTCGTTCCCCACGACGGGATCGTGCGCCTGCGTGTGATGCAGCCAGTGCACCCGCGTGCCGCGCACGGCCTGCGCAAGCGCCTGAACGATCGCGCCGTAGCGCGCCACGTAGCCGAGCGCGGGCAAGTCGTAATCGTGGCGGTCGATCAGCGTGCGCCCGAAATGGCCGCGCTGCGAAACATGGATGCGCTCGATGGGCGTCGCGTCGTGCGGCCACGCGAGCGCTTCGAGCAGCGTGCGGCTGCCCTGCGAAACGGCGATGGCGCGCGGATCGCCGGCGCTGTCCTCGGGTTCGCGCGCGTCGATCAGCGCAATCGAGAGCCCTTGCGTGGCGCTGCGCCGCGCGAGCCAACCTGCGAGCGCGAGACCTACCGGCCCCGCGCCGACGATCGTCACATCGTGGTCGAATCGAGCGGGCGCGTTCGCGCCGGTGGGAGTGTCGTTCGCGCTGCCGGAAACTGCGTTCATGTCGTTTGCTTCGCTTCGTGTGGAATCTTCGCGTCTGCGTTTCCGTCTGCGTCAGGCGCCGCGTTGCGCGCCCTGCATGAGCGCTTCGATTTCATCGGCGGCAACGGGCACGCCGCGCGTGATCAGCTCGCAGCCCGTTTCGGTGACGATGGCGTCGTCCTCGATGCGGATGCCGATGTCCCAGTAGCGCTCGGGCACGTCCTCGGCCGCGCGGATGTAGAGACCCGGCTCGATCGTGAGCGTCATGCCGGCGCGCAGCGTGCGCCACGGCGGCGGGGCGTCGGGCTTGTCTGCGCTTGCCTTAACGCCACGTTCGCCGCGTTCCCTGTAGTCGCCCGCGTCGTGCACATCCATGCCGAGCCAGTGCCCGGTGCGATGCATATAGAAGCGCGCGTAGGCGCGCTCGGTAATCACGTCGTCGACGCTCGCAAAGCGCTGCCGGTCGATGATGCCGGTATCGAGCAGTCCCTGCGCTAGCACGCGCACCGCGGCGTCATGCGGCGCCTCGAAATTCACGCCGGCGCGCGTGGCGTCGATCGCGGCCTGCTGCGCGGCGAGGACGATGTCGTACAGCTCGCGTTGCGCGCTCGTGAAGCGGCCGCTCGCGGGGAAGGTGCGGGTGATGTCCGAGGCATAGCCGTTCAACTCGCACGCGGCGTCGATCAGCACGAGGTCGCCTTCGCGCGCCACCGCGTTGCCCGCTGGGTAGTGCAGCACGCACGCGTTCGCGCCTGCCGCGACGATCGAGCCGTAGGCGGGCGCCTGCGCGCCGTGCTTGCGGAACGTGTAGAGCAACTCCGCCTCGATCTCGTACTCGCGCATGCCGGGCCGGCATGTCTGCATCGCGCGAACGTGCGCGAGCGCCGAAATTTTTGCGGCGCGGCGCATCGTGTCGAGTTCGTGCGCATCCTTGATCACGCGCATGTCGTCGAGCAGCGGCAGCAGGTCGTACGCGGCGGCCGGCGCCGTGACGCCGCTGCGCCCCTGCGCGCGCACCGCGTCGATCCAGCGCTTCACCTGCGCGTCGAAGCGATCGGAGGCCGCGAGCGCGTAGTGCAGCGCCGGACGGTTGGCGATGAACTGCGGGATGCGCGCATCGAGTTCGTCGGCAGGAAACGCGGCGTCGAAGCCAAACGCTTCGCGCGCGGCGTCCGGACCGAAGCGAAAGCCTTCCCACGTTTCGCGCTCAACGTTCTTCGCGCGGCAGAACAGAATGGCGGCGGGCTGGTTCTCGCCCGCGTTCGCGTCGAGCACGAGCAGCGCCTCGGGCTCGGTGAAGCCGGTGAGGTAGTAGAAGTAGCTGTCGTGCCGATACGGATAGTCCGCGTCGCGATTGCGCAGCGCTTCGGGCGCGGTCGGCACGAGCGCGACACCGCCGCCCTGCGCACGCAGCGCTGCAAGCACACGTTCGCGGCGCGCGCGATAGAGCGCCGCGCCGCCGTCGGGGCCGCGCTGCATGTCGGCTGCGTCGGCCACGCTGGCCGCAGGTTGGGCTTCGCTCGAGGCGGCCGGGGCGCTTTGCTTGAGGGTCGAGTCCATCGTGAGATTGTAGCGCTGGCTACAAAGGCGCGCGCTGGCTCGCGGTGACCCCACCCGCGCGCCGCTATGGCCGGCTGTTGTCTCTTGCTGACATCATTTGTAGGAAAAATCCTGCACTGCAACAGACGGCGCGTCAGAAAATTACGAATCCAACGTATACTTCGGCCGGATTCCAGAAAAGGCAGGTGGTATGAAACTTATCGGTTCGCTCGGCAGCCCGTATGTCCGCAAGGCGCGGATCACGCTCGCCGAAAAGAAAATCGACTACAAGCTGGTGCTCGAAAACGTGTGGGGCGAGGAAACGGCGATTCACGATTTCAACCCGCTCGGCAAGGTTCCGTGTCTCGTGATGGACGACGGCGAGGCCGTGTTCGACTCGCGCGTGATCTGCGAGTACGTCGACATGCTCTCGCCCGTGGCCAAGCTCATTCCGCCCGCAGGACGTGAGCGCATTGAAGTGCGTTGCTGGGAGGCGCTCGCCGACGGCATGCTCGACGCGACCGTGCTGATCCGCCTCGAAGGCACGCAGCGCACGCCGGAACAGCGCAACGAGGCGTGGGTGAAGCGCCAGGAGCGCAAGATCCACGAGAGCCTCGCCGCGATGGCCAAGGGGCTCGACGGCAACCCGTGGTGCGCGGGCAACCGCTACACGATCGCGGATATTGCCGTGGGCTGCGCACTCGGCTATCTCGACTTCCGCATGCCGGAGCTGAACTGGCGCGAGGCGCATCCGAATCTCGCGCGCCACTTCGAGAAGCTTTCGCAGCGTCAATCGTTCGTCGACACGGTGCCGCAAGGCTGACGTCCAGCTGATCTGCTGGGTGACTTAAACAAAACGCCCGACGGCATGGTGTGCCGTCGGGCGTTTTCGTTCAAGCCGCGGATCGCCTTCCTCAGACGATCTTTTCCTCGGCCGGCGCGAACGAATCGCTGCGTGCAACCGGCCACCACTTCTCGTACAGCTGATAGCGATAGCGGCCTTCGAGCAGATCGCCGGGCTTCAGGTACTTGAGCAGTTCCGACATCAGCTTCACTTCATACGACGACACGCGCCGCACGATGTGATGCGCGCGCAGATCCGATGGGCTCGCGAGACCCGCGGCCTGAATCAGCTCCTGCAGCGCGTGCAGCGTGTTGTGGTGGAAGTTGAAGACGCGCTCGCCCTTGTCCGGCACGTTCAGCGCGCGCTGGCGCACGGGGTCTTGCGTGGCGACGCCGGTGGGGCAGCGGTCCGAGTGGCACTTCTGCGCCTGGATGCAGCCCACGGCGAACATGAAGCCGCGCGCCGAGTTCACCCAGTCCGCGCCGATCGCGAGCGTGCGCGCGATATCGAACGCCGTGATGATCTTGCCGCTCGCACCGATCCTGATCTTGTCGCGCAGGCCGATGCCCACGAGCGTGTTGTGCACGAGAAGCAGCCCTTCCTGCAGGGGCGTGCCGATGTGATCGGTGAACTCGAGCGGCGCTGCGCCCGTGCCGCCTTCCGCGCCGTCCACGACGATGAAGTCGGGCAGGATGCCGGTTTCCAGCATCGCCTTGGCGATGCCGAAAAACTCCCACGGATGGCCGATGCACAGCTTGAAGCCCGTGGGTTTGCCGCCCGAGAGCTTGCGCAGGCGCTCGATGAATTCGAGCAGGCCGCGCGGCGTGGAGAACTCCGAGTGGCGCGCAGGCGAGACGCAATCCTTGCCGATGGGAATGCCGCGCGTTTCGGCGATCTCGGGCGTGACCTTGGCCGCGAGCAGCATGCCGCCGTGGCCAGGCTTCGCGCCTTGCGAGAGCTTCACCTCGATCATCTTCACCTGCGGCTCGTTCGCGAGGCGCTGGAATTTATCGGCGCTGAAGGTGCCGTCGTCGTTGCGGCAGCCGAAGTAGCCCGAGGCGATCTCCCAGATGATGTCGCCGCCATTTTCGCGGTGATATTTCGACATCGAGCCTTCGCCGGTGTCGTGCGCGAAGCCGCCTTTCTTCGCGCCCATATTGAGCGCGCGGATGGCATTCGCGGACAGCGCGCCGAAGCTCATCGCCGAGATGTTGAAGATCGACATCGAGTACGGTTGCGCGCGGTTGGCGCCCACGAGCACGCGGAAGTCGCTGCCCGCGAGCTTCGTCGGCGCGAGCGAATGGCTGATCCACTCGTGGCCCACGGCCTTTACGTCGAGTTCGGTGCCGTACGGGCGGCTGTCCACAGCGTTCTTCGCGCGTTGGTAGACGAGGCTGCGCTGGGCGAGCGAGAACGGCTTTTCGTCGGTGTCGTCCTCGACGAAGTACTGGCGGATCTCGGGCCGCACGAACTCGAACAGGAAGCGCAGATGACCCCAGATCGGGTAGTTGCGCAGGATCGCGTGGCGCTCCTGGAACATGTCGTAGAGGCCGAGCGCGACGAGCAGCGCGGGCACGATCATGCAGTACCACGACAGGCGATGGAGCGCGGCAGCGGCGGCACAGGCCGCGAGCAGCAGCACCGCGCCCCACATGGCGAGATAACGTCGGGAAAACATTGGGGGGAACTCCTCGAACTTGATGTAATGCGCGCGCCTGCTCTCCTCTTGTGAAGGGGCGGCGCGCGTGAGCCGCGCGGTTGCTGGGCGCGGCTTGCGGGAATGATGCCGCAAGTTCGTGAAACTGGCAGGCAAGCGGGCAGTGTCGTTCGAGCGGCCTGTGGGAGGCTTCAAAAGTCGGATAAAAAACGCGGCGCCCAGGGCGCCGCGCGGTGTTTTCTTACGTTTTGCCTGACGCAGTTTGCGTCACGCGGCCGTCGCCGCAGCAGGCTTCTTGCGCGGGACGCGCTTCTTTTTCTTCGGCGCTTCGGGCGGCAGCACGGCGGGCACGTGCGGCGCGAGCGTCGTCACCGCTTCGATGATGCCGCCGCCCAGGCACACGTCGCCGTCATAGAGCACCGCCGACTGGCCGGGCGTCACGGCCCACTGCACGTCGGGAAAACGCAGCGTGAACTGGCCCGCGCCGAATTCGTCTGCGGCATGGAACGAGCAGGGCGCGTCGGCCTGGCGATAGCGCGTTTTCGCGCCGCACGCGTGATCCTGCGCCGGCGGCTCGCCCGCCACCCAGCTCACGTTGCCTGCGCGCAGCTCGTGCGCGAGCAGCCACGGATGATCGTGGCCCTGCACGACGTAGAGCGTGTTCGAGGCCATGTCCTTGCCCGCCACGAACCACGGATCGCCGCTGCCGTCCTTGCTGCCGCCAAGGCCAATGCCCTTGCGTTGCCCGAACGTGTAGAACGCGAGGCCGATATGCTCGCCGACCACCTTGCCGTCGGGCGTCATCATCGGGCCGGGTTGGGTCGGCAGATAGCGGTTGAGGAAGTCGCGGAACGGCCGCTCGCCGATGAAGCAGATTCCTGTGGAATCCTTCTTTTTCGCGTTCGGCAGGCCGATCTTTTCGGCGATCTCGCGCACCTTCGTTTTGGGGATCTCGCCGAGCGGGAACATCGTCTTCGAAAGCTGCGCCTGGTTCAGGCGATGCAGGAAGTACGACTGATCTTTCGTGTGGTCGAGCGCCTTCAGCAGTTCGAAGCTTCCGTTGCCCTCGTTCTGGCGCACGCGGGCGTAGTGGCCCGTGGCGATCGTTTCCGCGCCGAGCGACATGGCGTGGTCGAGAAAGGCCTTGAACTTGATCTCGGCGTTGCACAGCACGTCCGGGTTCGGCGTGCGCCCCGCGGAATACTCGCGCAGGAACTCCGCGAACACGCGGTCCTTGTATTCGGCGGCGAAGTTCACGGCCTCGACGTCGATGCCGATCAGGTCCGCGACCGACACCACGTCGATCCAGTCCTGACGCGTCGAGCAGTACTCGCCGTCGTCGTCGTCTTCCCAGTTCTTCATGAAGAGACCGACGACGTCGAATCCCTGCTCCTTGAGCAGCCATGCGGTAACCGACGAATCGACGCCGCCCGACATGCCTACTACGACCTTACGTTTGCTCATTTCGTTGCTGCCTTAGTTCATCCTGGGTGCTGCCTTCGGTGCCGTCGCGTGCGTCTGGATGAAATCCAGCGGCACGCGCTTGCCGGCGAGGTAATCGTCGACACAGCGCATCACGAGCGGCGTGCGATGGCGCTCGCTTGCCGCGCGCATCTCGTCAACGCTCATCCACACCGTGCGGACGATATCCGGATCGAGCGCACGGTCTTCCGCCTCGGCTGCGACTCTGCCGCAGTACGTGAAGCGCACGTACGTCGCGCCGCTCTCGCCGGGTTTGCCGAAGTGCGTCATGTACACGCCGACCAGCGCTTCGGGCGTGAACGCATGTGCGGTTTCCTCGAGCGTTTCGCGCACTACGGCCTCGTGCAGCGTTTCGCCCGCTTCCAGATGGCCGGCGGGCTGGTTCAGACGCAGTCCAGATGGCATGTGTTCCTCGACGAGCAGAAAACGCCCGTCGCGCTCGACGATCGCGGCCACGGTGACGTGGGGTGCCCAGGTTTCCTCATTCATGGGCCGGTATTTTACCGGGACGGCGCGAACGCTGCCCGGGGCCGGATCGGGCCCCAGAGGGCACTTGCCCGGATCGGCTGGCACTGCCGACCGTCCGGTCGGACGACACGGCGTGTTGTGTGCATCGCACAAAAACGGGCAATTCCCGCTACAAAGGCGTCGCTGCTTTCGGTTAAAGTGGTGCCGTCGTGTGCCGTTGCAATGGATGCCGGCGCTTGAACGCCGTTTGTCGGCCTCCCTTCGCTCGATTCGAGCCAGAACAGCTAGAACAAGAAGGTCGAGGAGGAAACAACGATGCATATCGGAGTGCCCGCAGAGACGCGGGCGAACGAAACCCGCGTGGCCGCGACGCCGGAGACAGTCAAGAAGTACGTCGCCCAGGGCCACACGGTCACGATCCAGGCGGGCGCCGGCACTGGCGCGAGCTATCCCGACGAGGCCTACACGGCCGTGGGCGCGCAGGTCGCCGATGCGGCAACGGCCTTCGGCGCGGACCTCGTGCTCAAGGTCCAGTCGCCCACCGTCAGCGAATTGCCGTTCATGAAGCGCGGCGCAGTGCTGGTCGGCATGCTCGATCCCTTTAATGCGGAGAACGCCGCGAAACTCGCCGAGGCTGGCGTGACGGCGTTCGCGCTCGAAGCCGCGCCGCGCACCACGCGCGCGCAGAGCCTCGACGTGCTGTCGTCGCAGGCCAACATCGCCGGGTACAAGGCGGTGCTCGTGGCCTCGAACCTCTATCCGCGCTTCATGCCGATGCTCATGACCGCCGCCGGCACCGTGAAAGCCGCGCGCGTGCTGATTCTCGGCGCGGGCGTGGCGGGCCTGCAGGCCATTGCGACGGCGCGGCGCCTGGGCGCGGTGATCGAGGCTTCGGACGTGCGCCCGGCCGTCAAGGAGCAGATCGAGTCGCTCGGCGGCAAAGTCCTCGACGTGCCCTACGAAACCGATGAGGAGCGCGAAGCGGCCGTCGGCGTGGGCGGCTATGCCCGGCCCATGCCGCCGTCGTGGCTCACGCGCCAGTCGGCGCTGGTGCACGAGCGCGCGAAGCAGGCGGACATCGTCATCTCGACCGCGCTGATTCCGGGCCGCGACGCGCCGACGCTGCTGCCTTCGGAAACCGTGCAGGCGATGAAGCCGGGGTCGGTGGTGATCGACCTCGCGGCAGGACGCGGTCCCGTTGCCGACGAGGCAAGCGGCCGACGCGGCGGCAACTGCCCGCTCACGGAGGCCGACAAGGTGGTGACGCACCACGGCGTGCAGATCTGCGGCTACACGAACCTCGCCTCGATGGTCGCCGCCGACGCCTCCGCGCTCTACGCGCGCAACCTGCTCGACTTCCTGAAGCTCATCGTCACGAAGGAAGCCACGCTCAACATCGATCTCGCGGACGACATCGTCGCGGCCACGCTGCTGGCCCGCGACGGCCAGGTCACGCGCAAGGCATGACGAGGAGGAGAACAAGAATGGAAGTCATCAACCATACCGTCATCAACCTGATCATCTTCGTGCTGGCCGTGTACGTGGGCTATCACGTGGTCTGGAACGTCACGCCCGCGCTGCATACGCCGCTCATGGCCGTGACCAACGCGATTTCCGCGATCGTGATCGTCGGCGCGATGCTCGCCACGGGCCTGACCGTGGGCGGACCGGGCAAGTTCTTCGGCACCTTCGCCGTGCTGCTCGCGGCCGTGAACGTGTTCGGCGGGTTCCTCGTCACGCGGCGAATGCTGGAGATGTTCCGCAAGAAGGAGCCGAAAAAGCTCTCCGCCCCTGGCAGCAAGGAGGGCGCATGATGGGGCTGAACTTCGTGAGTATGAACGTCGTTACGCTGCTTTATCTGGTGGCGTCGGTCTGCTTCATCCAGGCGCTCAAGGGGCTGTCGAATCCGAAGAGCGCGCGCGCCGGCAACGTGTTCGGCATGGTCGGTATGGCCATCGCCATTCTCACGACCCTTGCGCTGATCGTGAAGGAGTCCGCACAGTTCGGCTCGAACCTCGGCCTGGGGCTTGCGCTGTTGTTCGCGGCGCTCGTGGTGGGCGGCGGCCTCGGAGCGTACGTCGCCGCGCGCGTCGAGATGACGAAGATGCCCGAACTCGTCGCGGCCATGCACTCGCTGATCGGTCTGGCGGCGGTGTGCATCGCGTATGCGGTGGTCTCCGAACCGGCCGCGTTCGGACTGGTTGCAGAAGACGCGCCGTATCCGGGCTTCCTGCCGTACGGCAACCGTATCGAACTCTTTATCGGTACGTTCGTCGGTGCGATCACCTTCTCGGGTTCCGTGATCGCCTTCGGCAAGCTCTCCGGGAAGTACAAGTTCCGCCTGTTCCAGGGCGCGCCGGTGGTCTATCCGGGCCAGCATCTGATCAACCTGATGCTCGCGCTCGGCATGATCGGCTTCGGCATCCTGTTCTTCCTCACGCAGTCGTGGCTGCCGTTCATCATCATGACGCTGATCGCGTTCGCGCTGGGCGTGCTCATCATCATCCCGATCGGCGGCGCGGACATGCCCGTGGTCGTGTCGATGCTGAACTCGTACTCGGGCTGGGCGGCGGCGGGCATCGGCTTCTCGCTGAACAACGCCATGCTGATCATCGCGGGGTCGCTGGTGGGTTCTTCCGGCGCGATCCTCTCGTACATCATGTGCCACGCGATGAACCGCTCGTTCTTCAACGTGCTGCTGGGCGGCTTCGGCGGCGAGGCGGGTGCGGCGGCAGCAGGCGGCTCGCAGGAACAGCGTCCGGTGAAGTCGGGCTCGGCTGACGATGCCGCGTTCATGCTCGGCAATGCGGAAAGCGTCGTGATCGTGCCGGGCTACGGTCTCGCGGTGGCGCGCGCGCAGCATGCGCTCAAGGAGCTCACCGACAAGCTCGTGGAGAAGGGCGTGGACGTGCGTTACGCGATTCACCCGGTGGCGGGCCGCATGCCGGGCCACATGAACGTGCTGCTCGCGGAAGCCGAGGTGCCGTACGACATGGTGTTCGAAATGGAGGACATCAACAACGAGTTCGGCCAGACCGATGTCGTGCTGGTGCTCGGCGCGAACGACGTGGTGAACCCGGCGGCGAAGAACGATCCGAAGTCGCCGATCGCGGGCATGCCGATCATCGAGGCGTACAAGGCGCGCACGATCATCGTGAACAAGCGCTCGATGGCGGCCGGTTACGCGGGCCTCGACAACGAACTCTTCTACATGGATAAAACCATGATGGTGTTCGGCGACGCGAAGAAGGTGATCGAGGAGATGGTGAAGGCGGTGGAGTAAGCGCGGCTCGCATCAGACCCACGCGAAAGGCGCGCAGCGATGTGCGCCTTTTTCATTTGCGGCTGTGCCGAGCGCTCAGAGCGAAGGCGCATTCACGCGGCGCAGATAGTCGGCGAGGCGCCGCCCGCTCACATCGGGAAACTGCTCGAGCACTTCCACGTTCTCCATGCGCGCGATGTTGAAATTGCGGAAGTCCTCTCGCATTTCGCACCAGGCGCCCACGGTCCATTGCGCGCCCCAGTACACGAGCCCGAGCGGCCAGATGCGCCGCTGCGTATGCGCGCCGATGCGGTCGCAGTACGCGAAGCGCACGACGAGCCGCGTGTCGACGGCGCGATGCAGCGCGTCGAGCTTGTCCGAAAACGCGTGATCCATGTGATACGCGGGCGCGAACACGGCAAGCCGTTCCAGCACGGCGCGCTTTTCCGCGGGCATCGCGGCGGCGATCTTCGCCAGCGCGCCGCGTGCGCCGCTCGCGAGCGCCGCGCCGCCCCACGACTCGGCCATGCGAGCGCCTACCGCGAGCGCGGTGAGTTCGTCGGCGGTGAAGGTGAGCGGCGGCAGACTCGCGGTGCGCGCGAGACGGTAGCCAATGCCCGCCTCGCCCTCGATCGGCACGCCCGAGAGCTGCAGGTCGCGCACGTCGCGATAAACCGTGCGCGGCGAAACTTCGAGCCATTCTGCGAGCTGCTGCGCCGTGGTGAGACGCCGGCCGCGCAGCAGTTCGGCGATGCGAAAAAGGCGGTCGGCACGGCGGGTCATGGCAGGGCAGTCGCGAAGGCGGGCGCGGTGACTGGGATAAGCACAGATGATAGCGCCGGGCGCGCGTGGCGCCCGGCCGCGGCTTAGCCGAGCTTCGGCGCGTGCAGACCGACGCGGTTGCCTTCGGTATCGATGAAGAAGCCGATATAGCCGTAATTGTTCGGCAACTCCACCGCTGGCCCTTGCTGCTTGCCGCCGGCTTTTTGCACACGGTCGAGCACGGCGGTGACCGATGGCTGCGCGTTCAGATACACGAGCACACCCTTCGGGTCGGGCTTGGCGTCATGCGGATTGAACACGATGCAGCCGCCGGTTTCCGTATCGGTGTGAGCGAACAGCGCCATCGGCACGCCGCCGACCACCTCGCGCTGCAGCGCGGTGTCGAAGGCGGTTTCGTAAAAACGGGCGGCACGCTCCAGGTCGTGCGCGGGAATTTCGAACCACGAGATCACACGGGACAGATCGGTAGACACGGTGCAGCTCCTCGAAGACAACGGCGGACGTTGAATGGCGGCAGCCGGGCGGCGGCAGCCTCGCCGGATGGCGTAGAAGCAGTGTGCCAGGGGGCTGCTGACAGCGTGTTGTCAGTAGGTTCGACGCGCCGTGACGGGCGAGTCGAGGCGGCGGGTGGGAAGGCCACCCGCCGTGCGCGTTTGCCAATGTCAGCTGGCGTCGTCGCTGCTGGCGGCGGGGTTCGCTGGACGCTGGCGCACGCTGCCCGCGATCAGGTCGAAGCGGAACAGGCGGCATTCGAGCGCGCCGTTGTAGAGCGGCGTCTTGGCAGCTTCGCGCAGGCGCAGCTGGCCCGGCAGCTTGCGGTCCGAGGTGAGGACGAACGCGCGCCAGCCCGTGAAGCGCTGCTTGAGCGCGTCGCCGAGCGCCTGGAAGAACTCGGCGTCGGGCGCCTCGTCCTTGGCGCGGCGAAAGCCTTCGTCGTCGTCGCCGCGCAGCTCGCGCGCCGTCGGGCGCGCCTCGCCGCGCGCGTTGCGCCCGCGCACTTCGATACGCTCGCCGTACGGCGGATTCGCCACGAGAATGCCGGGCGCAGCCGAGGGAGGCGTCATGTTGCGCGCGTCGAGCTGCTTGAGCGTCACGCTGCCAAAGCCCGCGCGCTTGAAGTTCGCACGCGCCTTTTCCAGCATGACATCGGAGATGTCGCTGCCGTAGATCAGCAGATCGCTGGTCTTGCCTTGGGCGAGATTGCGCGCCGTGTTCGCCTCGCTCTTGAGGTGTCGCCACGCGGCCATGTCGGCCTGCTTGAGCGACTCGAAGCCGAAGCGGCGATCGAGCCCCGGCGCGATGTCGAGCGCGACTTGCGCGGCTTCCGCGAGAAAGGTGCCGCTGCCGCACATCGGGTCGTAGAGCGGCGTGCCGGGCGTCCAGCCCGTGAGGCGCAGGATGCCCGCGGCGAGGTTCTCGCGCAGCGGGGCGGCGCCCTTGTCCAGACGCCAGCCGCGCTTCAAGCGCGGCTCGCCCGAGGTGTCGAGATAGAGCGTGCATTCGTTCGCCGTGAGGAAGGCGAATACGCGCACATCGGGATAGGCGGTATCGACGCTCGGACGCGCGCCTGCCTTGTCGCGCATGCGATCGCAGATCGCGTCCTTCACGCGCAGCGTGGCGAATTCGAGGCTGCGCAGCGGCGACTTGATCGCGGTGATGTCGATGCGGATCGTCTCGTTCGCCGAGAACCACTTCTCCCACTGCTGCTCGCGCGCGAGCGCATAGATGTCCTGTTCGCTGCGATACGGGCGCTGGGCGATCTTCAGGAGCACGCGGCTCGCAATGCGCGAATGGAGGTTGGCGGCGATGCCGCCGGCCCAGTTGCCGCGGAAATGCACGCCGCCGGGCACCTCGGCGCCGACCTGAAGTGCGCCGGGCGGCAGGCGCCGTTGCGCGGTTTCGGCCAGTTCGGCGGCGAGCGTGGCTTCGAGGCCGCGCGGGCAGGGGGCAAAGAAATCGAAAGACATGAAGGAGGATGGGACGCTGCGGGGAAGGCGCTATTGTACGCGGGTTGCGGGAGCGGCCAGGCGTGCATGCCGCCAGCGCCGCTGGAGACCGCTCGATAGCCGCACCTGGCCGCCATTTGCCTCGTCGCGGACGCCTCCTCCAAGAGCGTGACGTGCGGACCTTTATCGGCTCTGGATCGCCTTTGGGGCGTGGCGATCAGGTGCGCCGCAGACTCGCCTCAGCAAAAAACGCCGCCTCAGCCGCCGGCGGCCGCCATCTGCGGACACGCGATGCTCGCCGCCGTCTTCGCACGCACACCAGCCTTCGTGCCATTCGAGGCCACACTCACGCGCGGCGCGGCCGCGAGCGCTCGCACGCCGCTCGCGATCGACTGCGAGAGCGCCTCGACCGCCTGCCGGTGGCCGATGACGAGCGCGTCGTAGCCGTCGCCCACCTTTTCGTTGAGCACGCTGCGGCAGGTCAGGACCGTTTGCGAGTCGAGCGCGCGCACGCTCCACACGGCGTCGATGAGCGCGTGCGAGCCCGGCCACGATTCGAAGCGCTGCACGTTCACGCTCACGCGATAGACGGGCACGCCCTCGGGATGCGGCGAGCCGTACACGTCGATGGTGCCGAGCTGCTGCGTGAGGTCGCCGGAGAGCGCCCGGCGGATCTCGTCGCCGGGCATCGAGGACCAGCGCTCCTGCTCGAGTACGCGCACCTGGTTGGCGTCGGTTTGCACGACGAACTGTGCCTTTGCGACCTGCGGCGGCACGTCGACAGGCGCCAGTTCGATCAGCCATTGGGCGTTGCCCGCGCTCGGCGCGGCCGCGGCGGTGCGACCCGTGTCGTCGCTCGGGCTGAGCGTGTAGAACCGGCTGGCGGGCGAACTGCAGCCCGCCAGCGCGGCGGCTATGACCAGCGCGCCGAGCGCGGCAAGGGCGGGGACGCGTCGGAACGTCATGGCTTGTCTCCAGATTTGCCGCGCAGCAGCGATTCGGGATGGCGCTCCAGATAATCGGAGAGCGCGTTGAGCGATTGCAGCGTACGCGTGAGTTCCTGCATCGCCTGGTGCACGTCGGACTGCAGCGGCGAATCTTGCTGCAGCGTGGACTGCGCGGCGTTGAAGGTCTTCTGCGCCTGGTCGAGCGTGCCTTGCAGCTGCGGCAGGATCTGGTCGTTCACCTTGCCGAACAGCTGGTTGGCGTTCTTGAGCGAGTCGTTCAGGTTGTTGCCGATCTTGTCGAACGGAATCTGATCGAGCTTCTTCGCAATGTCCGCGACCTGCAGCTGCAGTTCTTCGAGCGAGTTCGGCACCGTGGGCAGCTCGAGCGGGTCGTGGTTGAAGTCGACCGTCGCGGGGCCCGCCTTCGGGAAGATGTCGAGCGCGATGTAAAGCTGACCCGTGATCAGGTTGCCGGTGCGCAACTGGCCGCGCAGGCCGCGCGCGACGAGCCGCTTGATCAGCTCCTCGCTTTGCGGCGTATGCGGCGCGGGCGCTTCGCCGCGGATGCGGCGCGACAGGCGTAGCGGATAGAGGTCGATCGTCACTGGCATCGTGAAGTTGTGCTGTTTCGGGTCGTACTCGATCCCGATGTCGGTGACCTGGCCGAGCGCGATGCCGCGGAAATCGACCGCCGCACCCACCGAAAGGCCGCGCAACGACTGGTTGAAGTACATGACCACGCGTTGCGGCGCACCGTCCGGCTCGCGCATTGCCTCAGCCTCGTCGGAGGCCAGCGCGAAGGTGGCGCTGTCGGGCGCCTGGGGGCCCATGGACTGCCCGGGCGGAGCCTGGAACGCGAGGCCGCCCACCACGATCGTGGCGAGGGATTGCGTGTTGACCTTGATGCCGTTCGAATCGAGCTGCACGTTCACGCCGCTCGCGTGCCACCAGCGCGTGTTGGTGCCCACGTACTGGTCGAAGGGCGCGCTCACGAACACCTGCACCGTCACGCCGGTGCCGTCCTTGTCGAGCGAATAGCCCGTCACCTGGCCGACCTGGATGCGCCGGTAGAAGATCGGCGTGCCGATGTCGAGCGAGCCGAGCGTCGCACTGTGCAGGGTATAGCGATGGCCCTTCTCGTCGATGGTCACGGCAGGCGGCGCCTCCAGCCCGACGAAGTCGCTTTGCGACTCCTGCGAGCGGCCCGCGTCCGCGCCGATGTACGAGCCCGACAGCAGCGTGGTGAGGCCCGAAACGCCACTAGCGCCCACGCGCGGGCGCACGACCCAGAAGCGGCTGTCCTTCACGGCGAAGCGTTCGGCGTCCTTGGTGAGTTCGACCGTAACGATCACATGCGAAAGGTTGGGCGAGAGCTTGATGGCGCGCACCGAGCCGATGTCCACGTCCTTGTACTTGACCTTGGTCTTGCCGGGCTCGAGTCCTTCGGCGCTCACGAAGCTGATCGTGATGGTCGGGCCGCGCGTGGCGACCGACTTCACGACGAGCGCCACGCCGATCAGCGCCGCGACGATCGGCACGATCCAGACGAGCGAGGGCAGCCAGCGCCGCGGCTTGACGATCTCCGGCTCCGGCAGATTGGGCGGGGTCGGTCCTTTCGGACTATTCATGGGGTTGATCCTGTGTGTGTTGCGCAGGTTTGTGTTTGTCTTCGTCCACCGGATCCCAGATCAAGCGCGGATCGAACTGCATCGAGGCGATCATCGTCAGGATCACGACCGAGCCGAACGCGATCGCGCCGGGGCCCGCCGTGATGACCGCAAGGGACTGGAAGCGTACCAGCGCCACGGTTAGCGTGACAACGAACACGTCGAGCATCGACCAGCGCCCGATGAATTCGACGAGCCGGTAGAGCTTCGTGCGTTCCACGGGCCGCCAGGTCGAGCCGCGCTGCGAGGTGAACGCGAGCAGCGCGAGCACCGATAGCTTGAGCATCGGCACGAGAATACTGGCGATAAAGACGATCACGGCAAGCGGCCAGTCGCCCGAGGTCCAGAAGTAGACCACGCCGCTCATGATGGTGTCGTCCTCTTCGCCGACGAGCGAGGTCGTATGCATCACGGGCAGCAGGTTCGCGGGGATGTAGAGCAGCGCCGCGGCAATCAGGAGCGCCCACGTACGCATGATGCTGTCCGGGTTGCGCTCGTGCATGGGCGAGCCGCAGCGTGCGCAGCGCACGTGGCCCCGCGCGCGCACATGCGCCTGCACGTGCCCGCAGGCGTGGCAGGAGATGTAGCCGGCGTCGCTGGCGGTCTGGTATTTCATCGGGGCCCCTTGGGCAGCGGGCGGCCGCGCGGCGCTGCCGGGTCTTGCGCGCCTGTACCGGGCTCGCGGATCTCGGGCTCGGAGAGCGGGTGCGCCGGTGACGGCGAGGCGGGCGAATGCGGCGTGTGCGGTCCGCCCGAGCCGGCGTCGCCGGCGAGGCCGCCCGGACCCGCACTGCCCCCGCGGGCCGCGCGGGCGGCGTCGCGCAGGCCGTCGGCAATGTCCCAGAGCGTGCGCGCATCGAATGTGACGACCACGGTGAACATCAGCGTGAGCGCGCCGAAGGCGAAGAGCGCGGTTTCGGGAATCACCCGCGCGAGGCTCACCATTTTCACGATGGTGATGAGCACGCCCAGCATGAAGACCTCGAGCATGCCCCAGGGCCGCACGAACTGGATGCAGCGCAGCACGTAGTCGAAGCCCGGGGGAATGAAGCCGCGCCGCACAGGCAGCAGGACGTAAAGCAGCGCTACCATCTCCGTGAGCGGAAAGAGGATGGTTGCGCAGAACACGATCACCGCGATGATCTCCATGTCCTCGTGCCACAGCACTACGAGGGCGCCGAACAGGCTCGACTCCGTAGTGATGCCGTTCGCATCGAGCTCGATGATCGGGAACGACTGGGCGATGATGAAGGTGACGAGCGCCGCGAGCGTGATGGCGCAGATGCGGTCGAGCTGGGACGCGGCGCTGCTGTAGAGCGTGGCGCCGCAGCGCGAGCAACGCGCTGACTGGCGGCCGAGCAGCCGCGGTTTGCGGTAGAGCGCGTCGCAATCGTGACACGCGATCAGTTTGTCCTGGGCCATGCGGGCAGGTGTTGCAAAACGACGTGAACGAAGGACGCGCTGCGGCGGCACACAGGCCGAAAGGTGCCGACAGCGCTTCGCGCCATGTTACCAAACGCGCCCGGCGGCGTGCCGGAACGAGCCGCGGGCCCCGCACGGGGCGGCTGCCGGAGCTGCGAACGGGCTGCGAACGGGCTGCGAACGGGCTGCGAAGTGTGCCACGTTTGTGCCGTGAGCGTGTGCGAGGCCGGCGGGGACCCGGCCCTTATCTCCAGATGTTTGCAGTCACCCAATTTGGACTATCTTTCGGGCATGGAGCATGCATGGCTGCGCAAGGTGGCCGCTGCCCATCCACGAAGTCAATGACTACGCAATCAAAGCGAGACGATCATGGAAGCCTTGTCGAGGTGGATTCGTTCTTACCGGTGGCGCCCGGCGGTCGGGGCCGCGGCAGTGTGGGCCGGCGCCGCTGCGGCGCTGCTCGCGGGCGCAGCCGCGCATGCGCAGCTCGACGCGGCGAAGAGTACGATCGTCGCTGTCTCGCGCCAGATGAACGTGCCGGTCCAGGGCAGCTTCACGAAGTTCGACGCGCAGATCGCCTTCGATCCGGCCAAACCCGCGGGCGGCAGCGCGAAGATCACGGTCGACACGGCGAGCTATGATCTGGGCGACCCGACCTACAACGATTCGGTGCACGGGCCCGAATGGTTCGACGCGAAGACGTTCCCGCAGGCAACGTTCGTCTCGACGGCCATCGCGCCGACCGCAACGAACCAGTACAGCGTGAGCGGCAAACTGACGATCAAGGGGCACACGCAGAACGTGGCCGTGCCCGTCGTGCTCACGCAGCAGGGCGGGACGCAGACTTTCGACGGCACGTTGCCGATCCACCGGCTCGCCTTCGACATCGGCACCGGCGAGTGGAAGGACACCTCAATTGTGGCCGACGAAGTGCTCATCAAATTTCACATCGTCGTCGCGCACAAGTAGAGCGACGACCCCGAGGAGGCGCTTTTGAACAAGCTCGTACTGATGGCCGCAGGCTGCGCCGTGTCGCTCGCCGCTCTGATGACGCAAGCCGCGCACGCCGCCGATACTTACCAGCTCGATCCGAATCACACGTTTCCGAGCTTCGAAGCCGACCACTTCGGCGGTCTGTCCACGTGGCGCGGGAAGTTCACGAAGACCACGGGCATGGTCACGCTGGACCGCGCGGCGAAGACGGGCACCGTAGACGTGACGATCGATCCGGCGTCGATCCAGACCGGCAATCCGCAGCTCGACCAGCATCTGGTGGGCGACGACTTTCTCGATGTCGCGAAGTACCCCACGGCCACCTACAAGGGCACGCGCATCGTCTTCAATGGCGATACGCCCAAGGAGGTGATCGGCGACTTCACCCTGCACGGCGTGACGCGGCCGCTCAGGCTCGAGATCGCGTCGTTCAAATGCATGCAGCACCCCGTGCTCAAGCGCGAGGTATGCGGCGTGGAGGCCGAAGCCGCATTCAACCGCGACGACTTCGGCATGGACTCGGGCAAGAAGTACGGCTTCAAGATGAAGACCACGCTGCATATCCAGGCCGAAGGGATCAAGCAGTAGGCAAGCGCGGCGAAGGCCGTTGCGTTGCGCAGGCACGAAAAAAAAGCCGGTTCGCGAGAACCGGCTTTTTTGCTGGTGCGCCGCTTACACCTGCGCGCCCGCGTTCGGATCGTTCGGATCGAACTTTTCCTTCTTGTCCTTGATGAGGTCTTCGCGTTTCACGCCGAGCCACATGGCGAGCGCCGCGGCAACGAACACCGACGAATAGATGCCGAAGAGAATACCCACCGTCAGCGCCAGGGCGAAGTAGTGCAGCGTCGGGCCGCCGAAGAAGAACATCGAGAGCACCATCATCTGCGTACAGCCGTGGGTGATGATGGTCCGCGACATCGTGCTGGTGATCGCGTGGTTAATGACTTCGGTCACGCTCATCTTGCGCTCGCGCCGGAAGGTCTCGCGAATCCGGTCGAAGATAACGACCGATTCGTTGACCGAGTAGCCGAGCACGGCGAGCACGGCCGCGAGCACCGAGAGCGAGAACTCCCACTGGAAGAACGCGAAGAAGCCCAAAATGATCACGACGTCGTGCAGGTTCGCGATCACGCCGGCCACGGCGTACTTCCATTCGAAGCGGAACGACAGGTAGATGACGATGCCCGCCACCACGCAGGCGAGCGCGAGCAGGCCGTCGGTGGCGAGTTCCTTGCCGACCTGCGGGCCGACGAACTCCACGCGCTGCAGCTGCACCTGCGGCTCAGCCGCTTTGAGCGTGGACATCACCTGGTCGCTCTGCTGCGCGGAGCTCAGGCCCTGCTTGAGCGGCAGGCGGATCAGCACGTCGCGCGAGGTGCCGAAGTTCTGCACCTGGGCATCGCCGTAGCCGATCTTCGTGAGCGAGTCGCGCAGCGGTTCGAGCGGCACCGCCTGCGGATACTGCACTTCAATGACCGTGCCGCCCGTGAATTCGATCGACAGGTGCAGGCCGCGGTGGAAGAGGAAGAACACCGCCGCGATGAAGGTAAGAAGCGAGATCGCGTTGAAGATCAACGCGTGCTTCATGAACGGGATGTCCTTGCGGATGCGGAAAAATTCCATGTTCGTGACTCCGTATCAGCGGGACGAGCCGGTGTTGTTGCCGGAGCCGCCAGTGCCGCCCTGGGCATCGCGGCGGCGTACGACCGGTTTGGCGCGTGCGGCGCCCTTCGCGCCGGCCTTGGCCGGTTCGCGCCGGGCGGCGCCGGTGGTGGCCGCAACGGCGCGGCCCGTGTCCGTGCCGGCATCGGCGCCGGCGAGCGCGGGCGTACCTTCATCCGGCTCCGGACGCCACACCTGACCCACCGCGAGCGACTTGAGCTTCTTCTTGCCGCCGTACCAGAGGTTCACGAGACCGCGCGAGAAGAACACGGCCGAGAACATCGACGTGAGAATGCCGATACAGTGCACGATCGCGAAGCCCCGCACCGGGCCCGAACCGAACGCGAGCAGTGCGAGACCGGCGATGAGCGTGGTCACGTTCGAGTCGAGAATCGTCGCCCAGGCGTGTGCGTAGCCGTTCTGGATGGCCAGCTGCGGCGGCGCGCCGTTGCGCAGTTCTTCGCGCACGCGCTCGTTGATCAGCACGTTCGCGTCGATCGCCATACCGAGCGCCAGCGCAATAGCCGCGATACCCGGCAGCGTGAGCGTGGCCTGCAGCATGGACAGCACGGCGACGAGCAGCAGCAGGTTCACCGACAGGCCGATCATCGAGATCGCGCCGAACAGCATGTAGTACGCGATCATGAACACGGCGATGGCGGCGAAGCCGTAGATCACCGAGTCGAAGCCCTTGCGGATGTTGTCCGCACCAAGGCTCGGGCCAACCGTGCGTTCCTCGATGATGTCCATCGGCGCGGCAAGCGAACCTGCGCGCAGCAGCAGTGCGAGGTCGGCGGCGGCCTGCGGCGTGGGCTGGCCCGTGATCTGGAAGCGGTCGCCCAGTTCCGACTGGATGGTCGCCACCGTCAGCACTTCGCCCTTGCCCTTTTCGAACAGCACCATCGCCATCGGCTTGCCGATGTTGTCGCGCGAAACGGCGCGCACCGCGCGGCCGCCCGCCGAATCGAGGCGGATGTTGACCGACGGACGCTGATGCTCGTCAAAGCCCGCCGAGGCGTCGATGATGCGGTCGCCGGTGAAGATCACCTGCTTGCGCAGGAGCACCGGCGCGGCATTGCCTTGCGTGAAGAGCTCGTCGCCCGGCGGCACCGGCGCGTTCACGTCCGGATGCAGGCCCATCGGGTCGGCGAGGCGCGCTTCGAGCGTCGCCGTGCGTCCGATGATGTCCTTCGCCTTGGCGGTGTCCTGCACGCCCGGCAGCTCGACCACGATACGGTCGTCGCCTTGCTGCTGGATCACGGGCTCGGCCACGCCGAGTTCGTTCACGCGGTTGTGCAGCGTCTGGATGTTCTGCTTGAGCGCGGCTTGCTGAACCGCCGTCTTCACGGCCGGCGTGAACGTGCCGACGAGCTGTACGCCGCCTTCGGGGTTGTTCTGCGAGGACCACTGCAGTTCGGTGATGCCGCCCGAGCCCGCGAGGACCTTGCGCGCCTGCTCGGCCGTATCGGCGTCGGCGAAATTGACGACCACCGACTGGTTGACGCGGTTCACGCCGCCGTCGCGGATGTTCTTGTCGCGCAGGAGCGTGCGCACGTCCGAAGCGTCGGAGTCGAGCTTCTTGTTGAGCGCGCCGTTCATGTCGACCTGGAGCAGGAAGTGCACACCGCCGCGCAGGTCGAGGCCGAGGTACATCGGCAGCGCGCGCAGCGACGTGAGCCAGCGCGGCGAGGCGCTCTGCAGGTTCAGGGCGACGATGTACTGCGGGTCGTTCAGGTCGGCGTTCAGCGCCTTGTTCAGCGCGTCTTTCAGGCGCAGCTGCGTGTCCGTGTCGGCGACGCGCACGCGGATGTTCGCGTTCATCGACGAGTTGTCGAACGTCACGTCGGTCGCGCGGATATTGTTCGCGGCGACCGCGGCTTCGACCTGGGCGAGCGTGCCCGAGTCGAGCTTGACGGTGGCTTTACCGCTCGACACCTGGACCGCGGGCGCTTCGCCGAAGAAATTGGGCAATGTGTACACGAAGCCGATGACGAGCGCCACCAGCATCACGACATATTTCCAGAGGGGATAACGGTTCATTGGTTGACCCAACGGGGGAGGGGAATGGCCTTAAGCGCTGCGTGCGCGTCCGGCGTTGCCTTCGGGGCGTACCTGCATTGACGTTTGCCGGTCAGTGGCTGCGAGGGCGGGCCGGATGCGCGAGGCCGTTCTTTCGGAGGCAACGGCCTCGGGGAAACCGTGAAGCTTTACAGCGACTTGATCGTGCCCTTCGGCAGGATGGTCGAGACCGACGACTTCTGCACGGTGATTTCCGTGCCATCGGCGATTTCGACGCCGACGTAGGCTTCGCTGACCTTGGTCACCTTGCCGACGATGCCGCCGCTCGTGATCACTTCGTCGCCCTTGGCCATGGCCGCGAGCATGTTGCGATGTTCCTTCTGACGCTTCATCTGCGGACGGATCATGATGAAGTACAGCACGGCGAACATCAGAATGAGCGGCAGGAAGCTCATGAGGCTCGATTCGGCACCACCTGCTGCACTGCCTTGCGCGAAGGCATTGGAAATGAACGACACGTTGGTCTCTCCGTTTTTTACGATCAAAAAGCGAGCCGGTTATTCTACCACCGGCATTCATCGCGACGATGACGCAAAATTGGCTTTGCGATCAAGTGCTTATCGCGGATCCCGCCCCGACGCGACATGCATGCGCGTGAAAACCGGGGCGGCGCGAGCGGACCGCATGCCTTGTCCGCGCCATTGTTGCGAAAGGTTATTGTAATATTTTGCGGGCGGCAGGTAACACCGTCTCAGTCCACGCCGCGTGCGCGCTGCTCGGCGAAGCGCTGGCGGAACGCCGCGAACGTCTTCGTCTCGATCGCCGCGCGCATCTCGCTCATCAGCTCCAGGTAGTAGTGCAGATTGTGGATCGTGTTGAGCTGCGCGCCGAGGATCTCGCCCACACGGTGCAGGTGGTGCAGGTAGCCGCGCGTGAAGTTGCGGCAGGTGTAGCAGCCGCATTGTTCGTCGAGCGGGCGCAGCGAGTTGCGGTGCACGGCGTTGCGGATCTTGATGTCGCCAAAGCGCGTGAAGATCCAGCCGTTGCGCGCGTTGCGCGTGGGCATCACGCAGTCGAACATGTCGACGCCCGAGGCCACGCCCGCCACCAGGTCTTCCGGGGTGCCGACGCCCATCAGGTAGTGCGGCTTGTCGGCAGGCAGCTTCGGCGCGATGTGTTCGAGCACGCGCATCATGTCTTCCTTCGGTTCGCCCACCGAAAGACCGCCGATCGCGTAGCCGTGGAACGGCATCTGCGAGAGGCCGGCGAGCGATTCGTCGCGCAGGTCCTCGAACATGCCGCCCTGCACGATGCCGAAGAGTGCATTCGGATTGCCGAGACGGTTGAACTCGTCGATCGAGCGCTGCGCCCAGCGCATCGACATGCGCATCGAATCCGCGGCTTCCTTGTGCGTGGTGGGCACGCCGTTGGTCGCGTAGGGCGTGCACTCGTCGAACTGCATGACGATGTCGGAGTTCAGCACCTTCTGGATCTGCATCGACACTTCGGGCGAGAGGAACAGCTTGTCGCCGTTCACGGGCGAGGCGAAGCGCACGCCGTCTTCCGAGATCTTGCGCAGGTCGCCGAGTGAGAACACCTGGAAGCCGCCCGAATCCGTGAGGATCGGCCGGTTCCAGCCCATGAAGCGATGCAGGCCGCCGTGCGCCTCGATCGTTTCGAGGCCCGGACGCAGCCAGAGGTGGAAGGTGTTGCCGAGGATGATCTGCGCCTTCATCTCTTCGAGCTCGCGCGGCTGCGTGGCCTTCACGGTGCCGTAGGTGCCCACTGGCATGAAGATCGGCGTTTCGACCACGCCGTGATTGAGCGTGACGCGGCCACGGCGGGCGGGGCCGTCAGTGCCGAGCAATTCGAATTTGAGGCCGTTCTGCGGGCGTTCGCCCAGATACGTGCCGTGTTCGGCGCGTGCGTTGCTTTGATGACCGTCGGTCATGCGGTTGACTCCTGTGCCACCGGAAAACAGTCCGGCGCAGATGGTGAAAGGCCGCCGCGCGTTGGTTGTGTCGCGCGGAGGCTTGGGAAGCGTAAGTGTTACTTGTTGAGCGCGTCGTCGGTTCGGGTCAGCAGCATGGCGTCGCCGTAACTGAAGAAGCGATAGCGCTCCGCAATCGCGTGACGATACGCAGCGCGTATCGTTTCGATCCCCGCGAACGCCGAGACGAGCATCAGCAGCGTGGACTTCGGCAGGTGGAAGTTCGTCACGAGCCGGTCGACCACGCGGAATTTGTAGCCAGGCGTGATGAAGATATCGGTTTCCGCCTGCGTTGCCGCGAGTGCGCGGTTCTCGTTCGCGGCGGCGCGCGCGGCGGCTTCGAGCGCGCGCATCGAGGTCGTGCCCACCGCAATCACGCGGCCGCCGCGCGCACGCGTGGCCGCGATCTTGTCGACGAGCGATTGCGGCAGTTCGTACCACTCGCTATGCATCTTGTGCTCGGCGATGTTCTCCACGCGCACCGGCTGGAACGTGCCCGCGCCCACGTGCAACGTGAGCGTGGCGCGCTCCACGCCTTGCGCGTCGAGTTGCGCGAGCAGGGCGTCGTCGAAGTGCAGGCCCGCCGTGGGCGCGGCCACCGCGCCCGGATTCTGCGCGAACACCGTTTGATAGCGCGTTTCGTCGCTCGCGTCGGCGTCGTGCGTGATGTAGGGCGGCAGCGGCAGACGCCCGTGCTGCTCGATCAGCGTGAGGCAGTCGTCCGGAAAGTGCAGCGTGTAGAACTGATCGACGCGCTCGCCCACCGTCACGTCGAACGCATCGGCGAGGCGCAGCACCGTGCCGGGGCCGGGGCTCTTGCTCGCGCGGATCTGCGCGAGCGCCGTGCGCGCGCCGGTCAGGCGCTCCACGAGCACCTCGATCTTGCCGCCGCTCGCCTTCTGGCCGAAGAAACGCGCCTTCAGCACTTTGGTATCGTTGAAGACGAGCAGGTCGCCCGGCGCGATGCGCGCGGGCAGGTCGGAAAAGCGGCGGTCGGTCAGACGCGCAGGTTGGCCTGGCAACTGCGTCGTGTTATCGACCTCGAGCAGACGGCTCGCGCTGCGCTCGGGCAGGGCGGTCTGCGCGATCAGTTCCTCGGGGAGGTCGAAATCGAAATCGGAAAGCTTGAACATGCGGCCTGAAGTAACGGAAATGCGCCGGAGGCCCGGCGCGCGGCGGCTTCGCGGAGCCGAACCGTCAAGCGGTTGTGCCCCAAAAAGCGGCTGCAATGGCCGTTCGTGCGTGACGAAAGGCTATGATTGCGGGACGTGCGCGATAGCGATGCGCGCGGCGTGCCCGATGGCAGAGGCCGTCGCGCTGCACGCGCCGCGCCATACCGGAAAGCCGATATTGTACTTGCGAAGCTGCCCATGCCCCCATCCGTTAGCCGATTGATGTCCGAAGCCGATACCGCGAGCGAGGCGCCCGACGACGCGCGCAAGCCCGAGGACGGCGAGCGCAAGCGGCAAGCGGACGCGACGCAAGGGGCCGCAGCGCCCGCGCGCAAACGCGCCGCGAAGAAGTCCGCGGACAAGGCCGTGGAAGAAGCCGTAGAAAAAGCCGCGGCCAAAGACAAGCCCAAGCTCACCAAAACCGCCGACCGGCTCGCCAAACTCGGTCTGCGCAGCGACATCGATCTCGTGTTGCATCTGCCGATGCGCTACGAGGACGAAACCACGCTCACGCCCATCGGCGAACTGCTGCCGGGCGGCATCGCGCAAACCGAAGGCGTGGTGTTCGACAACGAGATCGCCTACCGGCCGCGCCGCCAGCTCGTCGTGAAGCTCGAGGATCACAACGGCGACCAGCTTCATTTGCGCTTCCTGAACTTCTACGGCTCGCAGGTCACGCAGATGGCGATCGGCAAGCGCCTGCGCGTGCGCGGCGACGTGCGCGGCGGCTTCTTCGGCATGGAGATGGTGCATCCGGCGGTGAAGGTCGTAGAGGGCGACGCGCCGCTGCCGCAGGCGCTTACGCCGGTATATCCCTCCACGGCGGGCGTGAGCCAGGCGTATCTGCGCAAGGCGATCGACAACGCGCTGTCGCGTGCGCATCTGCCAGAACTGCTACCGGATGCGGTGGCGCAAGAATTCATGGAGCCGCTGAATCTGCCGCCCTTGATGGACGCCGTGAAGACGTTGCACCACCCGCCCGTGAACGCCGACGAGCACGAGCTGATCGACGGCACGCATCCCGCGTGGACGCGCATCAAGTTCGAGGAACTGCTCGCGCAGCAACTGTCGCTCAAGCGTGCGCACGAAGAGCGCCGCACACGCGCCGCGCCCGCGATGGCTCGCCACGTCGCAGGCCGCAAGAGCGACGAGACGCTGCTCGCGCGGCTGCGCGGCACGTTGCCGTTCACGCTCACCGGCGCGCAGGAGCGCGTGGTGGCGGAAATCGCGCACGATCTCGAACAGCCGCACCCCATGCAGCGTCTGCTGCAAGGCGACGTGGGCAGCGGCAAGACCGTGGTCGCGGCGCTCGCGGCGGCGCAGGCCATCGACGCCGGCTACCAGGCCGCGCTCATGGCGCCCACCGAAATCCTCGCGGAACAGCACGCGCGCAAGCTGCGCGGCTGGCTCGAGCCGCTCGGCGTGCAGGTGGCGTGGCTCGCGGGCAGCCTCAAGGCGAAGGAAAAGCGCGCGGCGCTCGAAGCCGCGGCGCTCGGCACGGCGCAGCTCGTGATCGGCACACACGCGATCATTCAGGAGGCTGTGGAATTCGCGCGGCTCGGCCTCGTGATCGTCGACGAACAGCATCGCTTCGGCGTCGAGCAGCGGCTCGCGCTGCGTGCCAAGGCGCAGAACGCGAAAGCGCCTGGCGAGACGCATCGCGAGTTCCAGCCGCATCAGCTGATGATGTCGGCCACGCCGATCCCGCGCACGCTCGCCATGACCTACTACGCGGATCTCGACGTCTCCACCATCGACGAGCTGCCGCCCGGCCGCACGCCGATCCTCACGAAGCTCATTTCCGACGCGCGCCGCGAGGAAGTGATCGCGCGCGTGCGCGCAGCGGCGCTCACGGGTCGTCAGGTGTACTGGGTATGTCCACTGATCGAGGAAAGCGAGACGCTGCAGCTGCAAACGGCCGTCGAGACTTACGAAACGCTGGTAGCCGCGCTGCCGGAGCTCACCGTCGGGCTCGTGCACGGCCGCCTGGCTTCCACGGACAAGGCCGCCGTCATGGATGCGTTCTCACGCAACGAGGTGCAGCTGCTCGTGGCGACGACGGTCATCGAAGTGGGCGTGGACGTGCCCAATGCGTCGCTGATGGTGATCGAGCACGCCGAGCGTTTCGGCCTCGCGCAATTGCATCAGTTGCGCGGGCGCGTGGGGCGGGGCAGCGCCGCTTCGGTGTGCGTGCTGCTCTATACCGGGCCGTTGTCGCTCACGGGCCGCGCGCGCCTGCAAACCATGCGCGAGACCACCGACGGCTTCGAGATCGCGCGCAAGGACCTCGAAATCCGCGGCCCCGGCGAATTTCTCGGCGCGCGTCAATCTGGCGCGGCAATGCTGCGCTTCGCGAACCTCGAGACCGACGCATGGCTCATCGAGCCTGCGCGCGGCGCGGCCGATCGGCTGCTGCACGAGTTTCCGCTCGTCGTCACGCAGCATCTGAATCGCTGGCTCGGCGCCCGCGAGCAGTATCTGAAAGCGTAAAAAGTCCAACTGCGAGTCCAACTGCGAGTCCATTGCGCGGAACCTGCGCGCGCCTACGCCGTCTGACCCTTTTGTCATGATCACGCCCCGCATAGGGGTGTTGATTATTGGCGAATCACCGCCATAGGTGTATAACTACAAACTATTGATTCACCTTTTTTGATTGGTCCCCGAATGACGCTCACTGAATTGAAATACATTGTCGCGGTAGCTCGAGAGCGCCACTTCGGACGGGCCGCGGAAGCCTGCTTCGTGAGCCAGCCGACCCTTTCGGTCGCCATCAAGAAGCTCGAAGACGAACTGAACGTGCAGATCTTCGAGCGCGGCACGAGCGAGGTGAGCGTCACGCCGATCGGCGAGCAGATCGTCACGCAAGCCCAGCGCGTGCTCGAACAGACGCTCGCGATCAAGGAAATCGCCAAGCAGGGCAAGGACCCGCTCGTGGGGCCGCTGCGCCTTGGCGTGATCTATACGATCGGGCCCTACCTGCTGCCCACGCTCGTCAAGCAGATGATCAAGCGCGTGCCGCAAATGCCGCTGATGCTGCAGGAGAACTACACGCTCAAGCTCATCGAGCTGCTCAAGCAGGGCGAAATCGACGTGGCGATCATGGCGCTGCCGTTCCCCGAAACCGGCCTCACGCTGCGCCCGCTCTACGACGAACCGTTCGTCGTGGCGCTGCCGTCGGGCCACGCGTGGGAACAGCGCCCGAAGATCGACCCGGACGACCTCAAGCAGGAAACCATGCTGCTGCTCGGCAGCGGTCATTGCTTCCGCGACCACGTGCTGGGCGTGTGCCCCGAACTGATGCGCTTCTCGCAGAACGCCGACGGCATCCAGAAGACGTTCGAAGGCTCGTCTCTGGAGACCATACGTCATATGGTCGCGAGCGGCGTGGGCATTACCGTGCTGCCGCGCATGTCGGTGACCGAGGTGAAGCCGCACGCGGGCGGCGTGGATTCCGGGCTGCTGTCCTACGTGCCGTTCGACGAACCCGTGCCGGACCGCCGCGTGGTGCTCGCGTGGCGCAAGAGCTTCACGCGCATGCCGGCGATCGAGGCGATCGTCGACGCCATTCACGCCTGCGAGCTGCCCGGCGTGAAGAAGATCGAGGCGCCTGCCGAGGCTGCCTGACGTATATCGCGCCGTGCGCTTTCGGGCTGCGCGGCGCGGTTTCCTTTCGAGCGCGGCATCCGCCCGCGCCACCATCCCCAGCCTTACGTTCCTTGCGACCCTAATAATCAACGCCTATTCGATAGATTGAATAAATCAAATTGCAGATATCGATAGTCGTTGATAGAGTTTCCTCTAACCGATCTCAACCGGAAACCCCTGGAGGAAGCGATGCAAACCACCACCCCGAATACCCCCAGCACCTCGGCACGCGCCCATTCTGGCCTTCGCACCGTGTGGTTCTCGCTGCTCGTCGACCGCGCGCTGTCCGCCTGACGGCCTCGCGCCATCCCGAAGCAGATTTCACCGAATTCCAGAACACACACGCAAGCAAGGAAGGAATCCAGCATGACCGACCGTACTCTCACCTCGGCAGCCGGCGCACCCGTCGTCGATAACCAGAACTCGCTCACCGCCGGTCCGCGCGGCCCGGTGATGCTGCAGGACGTGTGGCTGCTCGAAAAGCTCGCGCACTTCGACCGCGAAGTGATTCCCGAGCGCCGCGTGCACGCGAAGGGCTCGGGCGCGTTCGGCACGCTCAAGGTCACGCACGACATCTCGCGCTACACGAAGGCGAAAGTGTTCGGCGAAGTCGGCAAGGAAACGCCGCTCTTCATCCGCTTTTCGACCGTGGCGGGCGAGCGCGGCGCGGCCGACGCCGAGCGCGACGTGCGCGGCTTCTCGATCAAGTTCTACACGGAAGAGGGCAACTGGGACATCGTCGGCAACAACACGCCGGTGTTCTTCATTCGCGATCCGCTCAAGTTCCCGGACTTCATCCACACGCAAAAGCGCGATCCGCGCACCAACATGCGCAACAACGTGGCCGCGTGGGACTTCTGGTCGCGTCATCCGGAGTCGCTGCATCAGGTGACGATCCTCATGAGCGATCGCGGCATTCCGAAGAACTATCGCCAGCAGCACGGTTTCGGCTCGCACACGTTCTCGTTCATCAACGCGAACAACGAGCGCTTCTATGTGAAGTTCCACTTCAAGTCGGCGCAGGGCGTGGAGAACTACAGCGATGCCGAAGCGGCGGAGGTGATTGCTCAGGACCGCGAATCGGCGCAGCGCGATCTTTTCAACGAAATCGAAAAGGGCAATTTCCCGAAGTGGCATTTCCGCATTCAGGTGATGCCCGAGGCCGATGCCGCGAAGGTGCCGTACAACCCGTTCGACATCACGAAGATCTGGCCGCACAAGGACTATCCGCTGGTCGACGTGGGCACGATCGAGCTGAACCGTAATCCTGAGAACTATTTCGCCGATGTCGAGCAGGCCGCTTTCACGCCGGCGAACGTGGTGCCGGGCATCGGCTTCTCGCCGGATCGTTTGCTGCAGGGGCGTTTGTTCTCGTATGGCGACACGCAGCGCTATCGCCTCGGTGTGAACCATCACCAGATTCCGGTGAATGCGCCGCGCTGCCCGTTCCACTCGTTCCATCGCGACGGCGCGATGCGCACCGACGGCAACCTGGGCGGCAACGTGAACTATGAACCGAGTCGTTTCGGCGACTTCGCGCAGCGTCCGCAGGCGGGCGAGCCGCCGCTCGCGGCCGGTGCGGTCGATCACTACGATCACCGCGAAGACGATGACTACTACAGCCAGCCGGGCGCGTTGTTCCGCCTGTTCGATGCGGGCCAGCGCGAGCGGCTTTTCGCGAACATCGCCCGGCATATCAACGGTGTGCCGGCTCAGATCGTGGAGCGTCAGATCGAGCACTTCCGCCGCGCCGATCCTGCGTATGCGCAAGGCGTGATCGACGCGATCGCGAAGCTGGCGAAGTAAGGACGCAGGCGCGGTTTGTTGTCACAACGTCAAGACAGTGAGCCGCGCCTGAAGCAGGAATTCGAGGGACGACCACAGGAGCATGATCATGACCCGAACGATGACGACGACCCTCAAGACGATGGGACCGGGAAATGCGGCCGCGATGGCGCGCACGCGTGCGCAAGGCACTCAGATCGTGCGCCGGATGGTGGGCTTTGCGATCGTGGCGAGCGGCTTCGTGGCGATCGCCACGCAAGCCTTAGCGCACCTGGCAGGGCGCTGAACGAGCCGGGCGCGTTGCTGCACAGTAGGGCCGGATGAGCGGGCTTTCTGAACTTTCCAGGCTACACTGACGACCGATCGAGCGCTCGCGCGCCAGTTTTTTTAAGGCGCAGGCGGGCACAACAGGATCGTCAAGCACGCGTAGTCTCACTGCTACACAAGGAGTCGTCATGGCCAAAAAAGCAACCGTACAGCACGTGAATATCGGCATCAGCGACAAGGATCGCAAGAAAATCGCGGAGGGTCTCTCGCGCCTGCTCGCTGACACCTACACGCTGTATCTGAAGACGCACAACTTTCACTGGAACGTCACGGGGCCGATGTTCAACACGCTCCACCTGATGTTCGAAGGGCAGTACAACGAACTCGCGCTGGCTGTCGACGCCATCGCCGAGCGTATTCGTGCGCTGGGCGTGCATGCGCCGGGCAGCTACAAGGAATTCGCGAAGCTCTCGTCGATTCCCGAAGCGGACGGGGTGCCGGCCGCGGAAGACATGATCCGCCAGCTGGTGGAGGGCCAGGAAGCCGTGGTGCGCACCGCGCGCGCGATCTTCCCGTCGACGGAAGCGGCCAACGACGAACCGACCGCCGACCTGCTCACGCAACGCATGCAGACGCACGAAAAGACCGCGTGGATGCTGCGCTCGCTGCTGGCCTGATGCCGATGCGGCGCCAGGGCTGCGCGCCTGAAGCGCGATCAGCACGATGAAAGGCCCGCCGGATGTCCGGCGGGCCTTAATGTTTTTGCGCGGGCGCGGGCGCGGCTCGCGGCGACGGCGCGCTGCCCTGGCCTACAATAGCGGCATCGCTTTTCCCGCCCCGATCATGTTCGCCCGACTCCCGCTCTATTTGCGGCTCGTCCGCATGGACAAGCCGATCGGCAGCCTGCTGCTGCTGTGGCCGACGCTCAACGCGCTGTGGATCGCCTCGGACGGCCATCCGCCCCTCTCGCTGCTGATCATTTTTACGGTCGGCACCGTACTGATGCGCTCGGCGGGCTGCGCGATCAACGACTACGCCGACCGCGATTTCGACCGCCACGTCAAACGGACGGCCGAACGGCCCATCACGTCGGGCCGCATTCGCGCCTGGGAAGCGGTGGCGATTGCCGCGGGCCTCGCGCTCGTGTCGTTCCTGTTGATCCTGCCGCTCAATGCGCTGACGAAGCAGCTTTCGGTCGTGGCGCTGTTCGTAGCGGCGTCGTATCCGTTCACCAAGCGCTTTTTCGCAATTCCGCAGGCGTATCTGGGCATTGCGTTCGGCTTCGGCATTCCCATGGCATTCGCCGCCGTGCAGGACCACGTGCCGGCGCTCGCGTGGATCATGCTGGTCGCGAACGTGTTCTGGTCCGTGGCCTACGACACCGAATACGCGATGGTCGATCGCGACGACGACATCAAGATCGGCATTCGCACTTCGGCGCTCACTTTCGGCCGTTTCGACGTGCTCGCGATCATGCTCTGCTATGCGGCCACGCTCGGCATTTACGTGTGGGTAGGCGTGACGCTGGGCTTCGGCTGGCTCTACTGGCTCGGCTGGGCGGCCGCCGTGGGCTGCGCCATTTATCACTACACCCTCATCAAGAACCGCGAACGCATGCCGTGCTTCGCCGCGTTTCGCCACAACAACTGGCTGGGCGGCGTGCTGTTCGTCGGGATTGCGGCCCACTACGCCGTCGCGGGACTCTGAGGCGAGATCGATGAAAAAAAGCGCCGGGTGCATGACGCACCCGGCGCTTTTTCTATCTGGACTGCGGTGCGCTTACTGCTTGCCGAATTCCTCGCCCATTTCCTTCGCGCGCGCATCGGCCGCGAGCGCGCCCTTGACGATGGCGGCCTTCACGCCCGAAGCGTCGAACGACGCCAGCGCAGCGGCGGTCGTGCCGCCCTTGGATGTCACGCGCTCGCGCAGCACGGCGGGCGGCTCGTCCGATTGCAGCGCGAGTTGCGCCGCGCCCGTGAACGTGGCGATGGCGAGCGCGCGGCCTTGCTGCTCGTCCATGCCGAGCTGGCGCGCCGCTTCTTCGAGCGCTTCGATGAAGTAGAACACGTAGGCCGGGCCGCTGCCCGAGATGCCCGTGACCGCATCGATCTTCGCTTCGTCGTCGAACCAGACCGTTTGGCCGACTGCGCCGAGCACATCCGAGGCGAGCTGGCGGCCCGCGGCGTCCACGCCGCTGCTCGCGACAAGACCGGTTGCGCCCATGCCGATCAGCGCGGGCGTGTTCGGCATCGTGCGCACGACGCGCGCGTGGCCGTTCAGCCAGCGCGAGAGATCGTCGATGCGAATGCCGGCCATGATGCTGATGACGACCTGATGCGCACCAAGGTACGGTGCGACGCCTTCGGCCACGGCCTTGGCGATGTGCGGCTTCACGGCGATCAGAACGGCGTCGTACGACGCGAGCGCGGCGTCCGCGGCGGCGCCGGTGCGCACGCCGAACTGCTCGGCGCTGCGCTTGCGGGCGTCCTCGTTCGGATCGATCGCGTAGAGGTTGTCGGCGGGAACGCCCTTGCGGATCAGACCGCCGATGAGTGCGGCGGCCATGTTGCCGCCGCCGATGAAGGCAATTTTCATGGTGATGGAATCGTTCAGTGAATCAGTGAGAGTAGTCGCGCGCGCCGAAAATCGCGGTGCCGACGCGCACGATCGTCGCGCCTTCGAGCACCGCGGCTTCGAGGTCGGCCGACATGCCCATGGAGAGCGTGTCGAGCGCGAGGCCATCTGCGCGTAGCGCTTCGAACAGCTCGCGTAGCTGGCGGTGCGGCGCGCGTTGCCCCTCGAGTGAGGTTTCCGGCTCGGGAATCGACATGAGCCCGCGCAGGCGCAGGTTGGGCAGGGCGGCGATCTGGCGCGCGACCTGCCGCGCTTCTTGCGGAGTGACGCCGCTCTTGCTGGCTTCGCCGCTCACGTTGACCTGCAGGCAGACGTTGAGCGGCGCCATGCCGGCGGGACGTTGCGCCGACAGGCGTTCGGCAATCTTCAGACGATCGACCGAATGGACCCAGTCGAATCGCTCGGCTACAGGGCGTGTCTTGTTCGATTGGAGCGGCCCGATGAAATGCCATTCCATGCTCGCGCGCAAGTCGGCGAGCGCCTCGATCTTGTCCACGGATTCCTGCACGTAGTTTTCGCCGAACGCGCGCTGGCCGGCAGCGTGAGCGGCGCGCACGTCCTGCGCAGGAAACGTTTTCGAAACCGCGAGCAGCTCCACGCTTTGCGGGTCGCGGCCGGCGTTGCGGGCGGCGGCGGCGATGCGCTCGCGGACAGCTTCGAGATTGCGGGAGAGATCGGTCATCGGGCTGAAGGCCGGCGCGTGAAATGGCGCGCGCCGCTGTTTGGATCCAAAACGAACAGAACGAGGGCCATTATACGGACTGCGCACGGCGCGAAACACTGGCCGGAAAGGCTATACCGAATGGCCGACTGTTGGCGCGCCGCGCGTCTCGTTACGCTGGTTCTGTTCCCGATCGAGTCAATTCGTCACCAGCATATGTTCGACCAGCTCAATCCAGTGCGTGACCGGAATTGCCGTGCCGCTTTGCAGGTGCGTAATGCAGCCTATGTTGGCGGAGACGATCAATTGCGGCTCCAGCGCCTGCAGCCGGTCCACTTTCTGGTTGCGCAGCGTGTAGGAAAGGCGCGGCTGCATGATCGAATAGGTGCCCGCGGAGCCGCAGCAGAGATGGCTGTCGGCGGGCAACCGCACATCGAGCCCGAGCGCGGTGAGCAGCCGTTCCACGCCGCCGCGCAACTGCTGGCCATGCTGCAGTGTGCAGGGCGGATGCCACGCTACCGTCTTGATGCTACGGCGCCTCGTGTTGGCCACGAGCTGTTCCTCGAATGCGGGCAGCAATTCCGAGAGATCGCGGGTGAGTTCGACCACGCGGCGCGCCTTCTCCACATAGGCCGGATCGTCGCGCAGCAGGTGCGCGTATTCCTTCACCGTCGCACCGCAGCCCGAGGCGTTCATCACGATCGCTTCCGCGCCTTGTTCGATGTACGGCCACCAGGCGTCGATGTTCGCGCGCACGTCGTCGAGCGCGTCATCGGCGTAGCCCATATGCAGGCGGATCGCGCCGCAGCAGCCCGATTGCGGCGCGACGATGGTTTCGATGCCGAGCGCATCCAGCACGCGCGCGGTCGCGATGTTGATGTTGGGCATCATCGAGGGCTGCACGCAGCCTTGCAGCATCAGCATCTTGCGCGGGTGCTTCGCCGTGGGCCAGGCGAGCGAGCGCTGGCGCACGGGCACCTTGTCGCGCAGGCGCTTGGGCAGAAGCGGCCGCACCTGCTGGCCAAGGCGCATCGCCGGCGTGAAGAGGGCGCGGCGCGGCAGCACGCCCGCGAGCAGGCGGCGCATGATGCGCTGGCGCAGCGGCCGCTTCACCATCTGTTCGGCATGCTTGCGGCCCACTTCCACGAGGCGCCCGTACTGCACGCCGGAAGGGCAGGTGGTCTCGCAACTGCGGCATGTGAGGCAGCGGTCGAGGTGCGTGAGCGTGCTCTTCGTGACCGGCGCGCCTTCCACCATCTGCTTCATGAGATAGATGCGCCCGCGCGGACCGTCCAGTTCGTCGCCGAGCAACTGATAGGTCGGGCAGGTCGCGGTGCAGAAGCCGCAATGCACGCACTTGCGCAGGATCGCGTCGGCTTCGTCGCCGTCGGGGGTGTTGCGTATGAAGTCCGCGAGGTTCGTCTGCATCGCCGCGTGTGGGTGTCGTCAGAAGTCGGAATACAGCCGGCCGCGATTGAAGATGCGGGCCGGGTCGAAGGCGGCCTTCAGGCCGCGATGGATCCTCATGAGCGGCGCGGGCAAAGGCGTGAAGACGCCCGCGCTGCGATCGTAGTCGCGTCCCGTGCGGAACATCGTGGCGTGACCGCCGGCTTGCTTCGCGCTGATACGCACGGTTTGTGCGTCGGTTTCCGTGATCCACCAGCGCTGCGCGCCGCCCCATTCCATGAGTTGCGCGCCGGGCAATTGCAGGGGCTCCGCGATCGAGGGCAGCGCGAGGCGCCAGAGCGCCGCGTTGGGCGCAATCGACGCAAAGAACGGATCGGTCTGCTCGCGCAGGCCCGCCCAGAAGCGTTCGGCCTCCACGGCGTCCACCACTTCGCCGCCCAGGCTCGCGCGGGCCGTCTTCACCGCGGCTTCCGCGCCCGCGAGGCGTACCGCGAGCGTGCCGTTGCGCCAGGCGCTCGCCGTCATCGGCAGCGGGCGGCCGCCCCATTCGTTGAGCTTGCGAACGGCGTCCGTGCCGTTCATGTCGAACTTGAGCGTGGTTTCCGCTTGCGGCGTCGGCAGCACCTTCACCGAAAGCTCCAGCAGCAGCCCGAGCGTGCCGAGCGAGCCCGCCATGAGCCGCGAAACGTCGTAGCCCGCCACGTTCTTCACGACCTGGCCGCCGAAATGCAGCACCTCGCCATGGCCGTTCATGAGCACCGCGCCCAGTACGAAGTCGCGCGGTGCGCCCGCGCTCGCCCGCCGCGGCCCGGCAATGCCTGCGGCAATGCAGCCGCCCAGGGTGGCCTGCGCGCCAAAGTGCGGCGGCTCGAACGCGAGCATCTGGCTGTGCGCCGCAAGCGCCGTTTCAATGTCCGCAAGCGGTGTGCCGGCGCGCGCCGTGATCACCAGTTCTGCCGGGTCGTACGCAATGATGCCGCGGTGTGCGCGCGTGTCGAGAATCTCGCCTTCGAGCGACTGGCCGTACCAGTCCTTCGTGCCCCCGCCGCGAATGCGCAGCGCCCGGCCATCGGCGCTCGCCGCCCGGATGCGTTCGGACCAGTCCGAGACGATGTCGTCCTCTTCCATGTCGTGATGGTCGCGCTCGTTCGTTATATGGTTCGTTCGATTGTACTGAGCGAACCCCGCCTGACAACCCGGAGCGGACCCTCATTCGGGTCACGCGATATGCATAGACTGCGCGGTGCCGGGTGCGTGTTTGCGCGTCTGTCAGAAGCGCGGCAACTCGGGGTGTGGCAGCAGATTCCCACGCACATGCATGCGTCCGTACTCGGCGCAGCGCGCCCGGGTGGGGATCCCCTTGTCGGGGTTGAGCAGCCTGGCCGGGTCGAACGCGTGTTTCACCGCATGAAACGCGTCGCGCTCCTGCGGCGAGAATTGCACGCACATCGAATTGATCTTCTCGATGCCCACGCCGTGCTCGCCCGTCACTGTGCCGCCCAGTTCGACGCAGGTCTCGAGAATGTCCGAGCCGAAAGCCTCTGCGCGGTGCCATTCGTCGAGGTCGTTGCCGTTGAAGAGAATGAGCGGGTGCATGTTGCCGTCGCCGGCATGGAACACGTTGATGCAGCGCAGTCCATACTGCTTTTCCATCTCGTGGATGCGCGCGAGCAACGGCCCGATCGCGCGGCGCGGCACGGTGCCGTCCATGCAGTAGTAGTCGGGCGAGATGCGGCCCGCGGCCGGAAACGCATTCTTGCGGCCCGACCAGAAGCGCAGGCGTTCTTCCTCGGTGCGCGAGATCTGGATGCGCGTGGCGCCATGCTCGCGCAGCACCGTGGTCGTGCGCGCGATCTCGTCGGCGACTTCCTCGGGCGTGCCATCGGCTTCGCACAGCAGGATGGCGGCGGCGTCGAGGTCGTAGCCCGCGTTCACGAACTCCTCCACGGCGCGCGTGGCCGGCTTGTCCATCATTTCCAGGCCCGCCGGAATGATGCCGGAGGCGATGATGCCCGCGACGGCGTCGCCGCCTTTCACGACGTCGTCGAAGCTCGCCATGATGACCTGCGCGGTTTGCGGGCGCGGAATCAGTTTGACGGTCACCTCGGTCACGATCGCGAACATGCCTTCGCTGCCGATCATCACCGCGAGCAGGTCGAGGCCCGGCGCATCGGGCGCGAGCGAGCCGAATTCGACGATCTCGCCGTCCATCGTGACGGCGCGCACCCGCAGCACGTTGTGCACCGTGAGGCCGTACTTCAGGCAATGGACGCCGCCGGAATTCTCCGAAACGTTGCCGCCTATCGTGCAGGCGATCTGCGACGAAGGGTCTGGCGCGTAGTAAAGGCCGAAGGGCGCCGCCGCTTCGGAAACGGCCAGATTGCGCACGCCGGGCTGCACGGTGGCCGTGCGCGCATAGGGATCGACTTCGAGACTGCGCTTGAAGCGCGCGAGCGAAAGCACGATGCCATGCCGGATCGGCTTGGCGCCGCCCGAGAGGCCGGTGCCCGCGCCGCGCGGCACGACCGGCACGTCGAGGCGCCGGCAGATCTGCACGATGCGTTGCACCTGCGACTCGGTCTCCGGCAGCGCCACGGCGAGCGGCAGCCGCCGGTAGGCGGCGAGGCCGTCGCACTCGTAGGCGACGGTGTCCTCCTCGCGATGCAGCAGGCAATGCGCCGGCAGCACGGCCATCAACGCCTGGACTACCTCGCGCTGGCGTTGCGCGAGCGCTTCCGGGCTCAGCTCGGGCAAGTTCGCCTCGGGTGCGTTCATGTCTCCTCCCGTCTGTTGCGCATGTGTGCGCTTCTCAGCGCTTGTCGGTTACACCGCCCAGCTGAAGATCTTGCCCGGATTCATCAGGTTGTGCGGATCGAGTGCGTGCTTGATCGCGCGCATCGTGTCGATGGTGTCCGCGCCGTGCTCTTCCACGAGGAAATCGATCTTGTGCAGGCCCACGCCGTGTTCGCCCGTGCAGGTGCCGTCCATCGCGATCGCACGCTGCACGATGCGGTGATTCAGGCGTTCGGCCTCCTCGATTTCCTCGGGCTTGTTCGGGTCGATCAGGATCGCCACGTGGAAGTTGCCGTCGCCCACGTGCCCGACGATCGGGCAGGGCAGCGGCGACGCCTTGAGGTCGGTTTCCGTCTCGATCACGCATTCGGCGAGGCGCGAGATCGGCACGCATACGTCGGTCGTCACGGCGCGGCAGCCGGGCTTGAGCTGCAGCATCGCGAAGTAGGCGTTGTGGCGCGCGTTCCACAGGCGGCTGCGGTCCTCGGGGCGCGTGGCCCATTCGAAGCCTTCGCCACCGTGCTGCGCGGCAAGCTCTTGCACGAGCTGCGCCTGTTCCGCGACGCCCGCATTGGTGCCGTGAAATTCGAAGAAGAGCGTGTGCTTCTCGCGCAGCGTGAGGTTCGAATGCTTGTTGATTGCGCGCACCGCGAGGGAGTCGATGAATTCCACGCGCGCGATCGGCACGCCGATCTGGATCGTCTCGATCACCGTGCGCACGGCCTCCGCCATCGAAGGGAACGCGCACACCGCCGCCGAGACTGCCTCGGGCTGCGGGTAGAGTCGCACCGTGATTTCGGTGATCACGCCGAGCGTGCCTTCCGAGCCCACGAAAAGGCGCGTGAGGTCGTAACCTGCCGACGACTTGCGCGCGCGCGTGCCGGTTTTGACCACGCGTCCGTCGGCGAGCACGGCGGTCAGGCCGAGCACGTTCTCGCGCATCGTGCCATAGCGCACGGCGTTGGTGCCCGAGGCGCGCGTGGCCGTCATGCCGCCGATGCTCGCATCGGCGCCCGGATCGATCGGGAAGAACAGACCCGTGTCGCGCAGCGCTTCGTTGAGTTGCTTGCGCGAGATGCCGGGCTCGACGGTCACGGTGAGATCTTCGGCGTTGATCGAGAGCACGCGGTTCATCTGCGAGAGGTCGATCGACACGCCGCCCTGCACGGCCAGCAAGTGACCCTCGAGCGACGAGCCGTTGCCATAGGGAATGATCGGCACGCCGTGACCGGCGCACAGCTTGACGATGGTCTGGATATCTTCGGTGCTCTGCGCGAACACCACGGCGTCGGGCAGTTGCGGATCGAAGGGCGATTCGTCGCGGCCGTGATGGGCGCGTACGGCTTCGGAGGTGGAGACGCGTTCGCCGAACGCGCTGCGCAGCTGATCGAGGAGTTCGGCGGGGAACGGGCGGCGTGCGAGGGCCGGCGGCGCGGGGTGATTCACGCGGGTGTCTCCTTCGTATGGGTATGACTTCTGGCTCAGACCATTTTACGCTGAACGTCCGCGCCGCAAAGCCGCGCTCCGTATGCTGCAGTGCACGAAACCTATAATGGGGCCGGCAGGTGTGGACGCCGTACCCGGCGCCGGGTGCGCGTGATGCGCGACCTGCGCGAATTTACAGCTTTGGAGAGCACCAGATGGGCAATCGCCTGAGCAAGATTGCAACGCGCACCGGCGACGACGGTTCGACCGGCCTCGGCGACGGCAGCCGCGTAAGCAAGGACGACGCGCGCATCGCCGCGATCGGCGACGTCGATGAGCTGAACTCGCAGATCGGCGTGTTGCTGTGCGAAACGCTCCCCGATGATGTGCGCGGGGCGCTCGTCGCAATCCAGCACGACCTGTTCGATCTCGGCGGGGAGCTGTGCATGCCGGGCCACACGCTCGTGACCGACGAACACCTCGCGCGGCTCGATGGCTGGCTCGAGCACTACAACGCCACGCTGTCGCCGCTCAAGGAATTCATTCTCCCCGGCGGCTCGCGGGCGGCGGCGCTCGCGCACGTGTGCCGCACCGTGTGCCGGCGCGCCGAGCGCGCGGTGGTCGCAGTGTGCGCGTCGGCGAACTCGGGCCCGCCGCTCGCCGATACGCCGCGCCGCTACGTCAACCGGCTCTCCGATCTGCTCTTCGTGCTCGCGCGCGTGCTCAACCGGGCCGCGGGCGGCAGCGACGTGCTCTGGCGGCACGACCGGGGCGCGGGCAAGCGCGAGTAAGGCATAAAAGGGCGCGAGCGCGCGGCGCCGTCCGGCCGACGTGCGCTCCGAGGTGGCGTCTAGCATCCAACCGCACCGCCATCGTCCGAAAAAGACTGTTTCCCGCACCGCAAAAACCCCGCCGAAGCGGGCTCCACGGCCATGCGCCGCGCGTCCCGGGCGACCGCAGTCGGGAAATTGCTGGGTGCGACAAAATGCCTGGGTCGGGCTCTCGCATTAAAGATGTATCGTGTGTGCATCTTTACCACGGAGAAGCCGTAAATGACTGCGCTCACCGCCGACCAGATGGCCCGCGTGAAGGCCACTGCGCCCGTTTTCGCCGAGCACGGCGCCACGATCACCAAGCATTTCTACAAGCGGATGTTCGCCGCGCACCCCGAGCTCAAGAACATCTTCAACCAGACGCATCAGCAAAGCGGCAGCCAGCCCGAAACGCTCGCCCGCGCCGTGTACGCGTACGCGGCGAACATTGACAATCTGGGCGCGCTCGGCGGCGCGGTCACGCACATCGCGCACAAGCATGCGAGCCTGAACATCCGTCCGGAGCACTATCCGATCGTCGGCCGCCATCTGCTCGGCGCAGTCGTGGACGTGCTCGGCGACGCCGTGGACCAGCCCACACTCGACGCCTGGGCCGTGGCCTACGAGCAGCTCGCGAACATCATGATCGGCACCGAGGCGAAGCTGTACGAAGGGGCTTCGTGGAGCGGCTTCCGTCCGTTCAAGGTGATGCGCAAGCAAGTCGAAAGCGACGAGATCGCCTCGTTCTATCTCGCGCCGGCCGACGGTGCATCGGCAGGCGGCTTCGAGCCGGGCCAGTATGTTAGCGTCACGCGCTTCGTCGACAAGCTCGGCGTGGACCAGCCGCGTCAGTACAGCCTCTCGGACGCGCCGCACGGCAAATGGCTGCGCATCTCGGTGAAGCGGGAGGCTGGCCGCGGCGAAGCGCAGCCGGGCCACGTATCGAACCTCATGCATGACGGCGTGGAAGAAGGCGCGGTGGTGCACGTGAGCGCGCCGATGGGCGAGTTCACGCTCGATCGCAAGAAGACGTCGCCGGTCGTGCTGATGAGCGGCGGTGTGGGCATTACGCCGATGAAGTCGATGCTCTCCACGCTGATCGCCGAGCGTAGCGAGCGCAAGGTGACCTTCGTGCACGCATGCCGTAACGCGAAGGTGCACGCATTCCGCGACTTTCTGCGTCACGCGGTCTGCGAGTACCCGAACGTCAAGCGTGCCGTGTTCTACGAAGAAGTCGGTACAAACGACCGCCAGGGCGTTGACTACGACTTCGAAGGGCGCACCGATATCGGCCGCATCGAAGCGGATGTGCTGCTGCCCGACGCCGATTACTACCTGTGCGGCCCCGTGGCGTTCATGCGCGAACAGCGCGAGGCGCTGATTGCCCGCGGCGTCGATGCTTCGCGTATCCACACGGAGATCTTCGGCTCCGGCATGCTGTAACGTTGCACACGAGGCGTGCCGAAATTACACGCTGAGTACGCCGAATGAAAAAGACGCCGCGCGTAAGCGCGGCGTTTTACGTATGCAGCAGTAAAACATGTATCGAATTGCGACCGGGATTACTCGCCCGAAGCCCGCCGGTTCACGGCGCGATACCCCGATGGCGAAATCGAGAGCCTGCGCCGGAAGATCCGCGCAAGACGCTCGCCGCGCGGCACGCCGCAGCGTTGCGCGATCTCGTCGATGGGAAGATTGGTTTGCGCGAGCAGGAGGCAACTGGCATCGAGCCGGGTACGCAGCAAATATTCGGACGGCGTGAGTCCCGTTTGCGTCTTGAAGTGGCGCAGGAAGTTTCGCATGCTCATCTGCGCGACGCGCGCCGCATCGGCCACCGAAATCGGCTGATGGTAGTTTTCGCGCAGCCAGTGCGCAGCCGAACTGATCTTGCCGTTCGCGCTGTCCGCTTCGCCATCGTCGAGCATGGGGCCGAGCCGCTCCCACGAGCCCGGCATCGAGTCCTCGGATACGCGCTGCGCGAGCGCCACGCCGTGATTGCGCTTGACCACCTTGAGAGCGGCGACGAGCGCCTCGGAAGGCGTCACGACAGAAGCGCCGGCGTTGCGCGCTTCCAGCGCCCGGCGTAGCCGCTGCGCCGAGCTTGCCGTATTGCCGCCCGTGCGCAGGAAGGGCACATCGGCGGCGGCGAGTACGGCGCGTCCCTCGCCGAGTGCGCGGATGATGCGCACTTTCGGTGCGAGCATCTGCAGCCGCGTGATGAGGCGCGCGTTGTCGCGCGCTTGCATCGCACCAGGGCCGCCGGCGATGAACAGGGTGTCGAAGCCGCTGCGCAGCGGGCCATGCAGGCTCTCTGACCATATCCGCAGGCCGCAGCCGCTGGCCACGTTGCCGCCAGGCTCGGAAAGCATGACGATCGAATAAGCAGGAAGCGTGTCGGCGCAGGCATCGTTCGCGAGACGAAACACATCGGCGAGCAAGGTCACATCCCCGAGCGGGAAGCCCTCGAAAACCAGGATGCCGATGCGTTTGGCCACGTGTCCGAACTTCAAGTGAGCGCCGCGCGGCTGGAAAGCGGCTTGCCGGCAGACCACCCTGTCGATGTACATGGCCGGTTCCTCGCGCAGAAAGGATTCGCAGGAGTACGTTGCGCTTTTGCGCCGCGTGCCCTCATCCGGCTGAGTGGGGCTGTTACATGCGGTCACATCACGCTCTCGGGATTCATGATAGGCCCGTGGGGTGCTGACGCACGCCGCAGTCTGAAAATGCCGAGAACTTGGCAGAATGGCTCGGTATGGTGGGCAAGGCGGAGCGGTCCTGGCGCGGCGTTGCACCCGGGTCTTACGGGCGCGCACGCGCGCCCCGCGCGAGCTTCACGAACGCCTTGCGGGGAAATCCACGACGCGTGTGTGTCTGTTACTGGGGCATTTTCAGCGGAAATATTGTTTCGAATTCTTGTGCACGTCTTCGCGCATGAGCAGCTCCTCTGGCCACAGCCACGCGTACTGGCTGTGCTGATCGAAGCGCCCAACAGGCACGGTGCTATCCAGCATGAACGCATACGCAAGTACAACGTAATGTGTGCCGATGCCGTTTTCTGCCGCGAAGTTGTCCGGATAGTGATGCTCGAAGACGCCGACGAAGCGCGCAGCCGAGCGCTGCATGCCCGCAATGCCGAGCTCTGTTTCGACGATGCGCGTGAACGCGCCGTCGAGCCATTCGTCCTTGTGGATGCGTCCGCCGGGCACGAACCATTTGCCGCGCGCCGGACGATTGCGTCGTTCACCCACAAGCACGCGGCCGTCGGCGTCGGCGACGATGAGGTCGATCCCGACAAGCGGTGCGAGCCGCACAACCTCGAGGAATTCGGTAGGCGACAGCATGGACGAGCGGATCCGTGGGGTGGCGGTCGTGTCGATATGATTGTCTCGAGCGCAGCCGTTGCGCGCGCGGCGCATGACAATCAGGCGTCGCGTTCATCAGCAGTCTAGGCGGCTCAAAAACGCGTTGCACTGTCCAGAGCCGCCTAAGTCTCGCTATCGTGGGCCAAGATGCGAGCCCTGGCCCTCGCCCTCAAGGCTTCGGCGCGACGTAGCCCGCAGGCGTGACGGCATTCGATCTGGCGATCTCGGCGTTGTCCGACACTACGTATACAGGCGATTCGGTCAGGCGCAGCGGGAGCATGCCGTCGTTGTAAGTCATGGTGGTCGGGTTCCCCATCATGTCGAACACGCTTACCTTGCCTGAGCGCCCGCGCGCGTCCACCTGAAGCGTATAGTTCGTCGCGCGCGTCGCGTCGTACCCGGTCTTCGCGCTCCAGCGCGCGTTGTCGTGGCTCCACAGCGCCGTGATTACCTTGCCGCCGCCCGGACGCGCGAACGCGTAGGCGTAAACGCCTGCGGGCGTGCCCCGCAACGGCCCGAGTGTATACGTACCGTCGATCAGCCGCGTCATGGTCGCGACCGCGAGCGCGGCCGGCTTCGGGCTGATGTTCGAGGCGCCGTACATGCCCTTCGGATGCTCGAGTTCGAAAAACACGCCGTAGCCGGGTGTCGTCTCTGGCATGTCCGCGCCATAGAAAATGAACGTCGTATCCGCGCCTTCGCCCAGCAGGATCAGATGCGAGCGCGCGACGACCGCGCCCTGCGCGTAGAGCGTTTGTGCGTCGGGATAGTTCGCTGCGTAATTCGTACCGATGTCGTAACTAATACCCGTTTCGGTCACGACGAGCGGGGCGCCCGGCTTGAGCAGGTCGCGCATCGTCGTGCGCAGCTCGCGCATGGCTTCGGGTAGCGAAAGCGTGCCTTTTTCGGGGGCGCCATACAGACGCTCCGGCGGATGCGAAGGGCTAGTGCCGAAATCGTAGTAGCCGTGGATCGTCACGCCATCGAGATATTTAGCAATCCCAAGCGGTGCGAACTTCTTGAGCCACTCGGTGTTGCCCTGCACGCCTGCATAGGTCGGGCCCATCACGATCGCCGCCGGGTCGGTGGCGTGTATGCCCTCGTAGACGGTCTTGTAGAGATCGACGAAATGCGCGTCCGTATCTTTCCATGGCAGCCCGCCGTCCTTGTCGGGCTCCCACGTGACCTGATAGTAGTCGTGCGTCTGGCGCGGGAAGACGCGTGCCCGGATGCGCGCGGACTCCGCGCCTACGCGCGACATGTATTCGCGCAACTGGGGTAAGGACGAAGGCACGTAGCTGTGGGTCTCTTCGCCGTTCGGACTCGCCCAGCCGGGAAAGCCGTCGAGCGTGATCAACCGCATGATGTCGCCGGGCTTGAACTGTAGATCGAGCTGGGGGGAGGCCGCGTCGAACGTATTCGGACCTTTGGGCTCCATGACGTACCAGCCCCGCTTGTCGTTGGCCCACGCCAAACCGAGGTCGGTGTAGAGCGGCCGCAGGCCATCACCGCCGCAGCAGTGCTGTCCGGGCGCGATATATGCTGAGCCTTGGCCACCGAAGCGGTGCAGGTCCTGGCGCGCGAAGGTGGGTGCGGGAAGTGCTCCACTCACGTCGGGCAGCAGGCCGAACGTGGTGATTCCGGCCGGCCGGGTGCCACGTCGGGGCAAACCCGTAGAGGGCTGCGAAGCCAGCGACGCCGAAAACGCGAAGTAGCCCGCCTGCGGCAGCGTGCAGGTGAGCGACGTGACGCGTGGGCCGGCTGCCACCGTGAAGTTGCCGCTTGCTTGCGGGCGGCTCCAGGCATCCGTGATCTGCCATTGCACCTTGTCGTCGCCCGTCGCGCGTGTGGTCACATCGATACGCACGCTCTTGCCGCGGGGAAAGAGGCGTGTTCCGTCGCTGCCGGGTGTATCGGCGGAGATGGAATCGTCGCCTGTGTCTGTTGCCATGCGGCTGGCCGCGCTCCTGCAAACGGGCGCGTCGGCGGCGCGACAACTAAGCACCGGGAGCAGCACGCCGAGGACGCTAAGCACGAGCGTGGCGGCCGGCACCCATGAAAAAGCGCGCGATCCGCGCGCCGGAGGAGGGTTCACAAGTGCAGATGCAAGGGCTGGTCGCAATGTCATTGGCAGGTTCCTCACAGCATGAAAGGGTAAGACTAGTTGTTCGAGCCAGTCATTTGACGCCAGCCTCCAGGCATTGTGCGCAATTTCTCCGGGAAGCGCCGCGACAGGGTTGTGCAGTGCTCGCGGAGCCCGAGCATATAAAGCGGCTTTTTGTGAATTTTTTTATTGTGCGGCGCAAACAGGATTTAACGGGTTTAAAATGCGCCAGGCATGCTCGAAATCGGAGTTCAAAGCTTCTTAAACATCGTTTAATCAGACGAATAGACGCGCGGTCTTTAATTGCCCGTTTCGCTTCCATCCCGTGCGTACGCATCGATCGGAAGGCGTCAAACGATTTTGTAGTAACAAAGGCGAATATACCTGCCTGTAACGATTATCAGGCACTTTTGGCCAATTCGATGTAATCGAACCAATTGCCTTTCACGCAGTTTGCTTTTTGTCATTTGATTTGGCGCCCAACCATCTAATCGGTCCTCGACCGGACTAAATGCGCCAATGTCTCGCCAGTTTCGGTCAGTCATCGTTGCGGGAATTTTTCTCTGCCTATGATGCACTGCACATGGAATGCTATCGAAATGCTATTACCGGGACTTTTCGCTTGGTACGGGGGATTGTTTAGGGGAAAAGCATGGCGTACGCAAGTGTGGATTTGCCGTCGTTCAGTCGCCCGCATCTAGTCACCGCGGGCATCAGTCGAGAGGTGCGTCATATCGCAATTCTGCTGTTCGATGGTTGTTCGCTCCTCGGCGCCGGTATCGTGGCTGAAGTGTTTCATGTAGCGAACGAGCTCTCGACAGACACCGCTCGTAGTTCGCCTTACGATGTAAGCATCCTTTCGGCCGATGGCGGCAACGTGACGTGCTCGTCGTCGGTACGGGTCTGGACAGATGGACTCGATGCTCGCCACTACGTCGGTTTCGACGCGCTGTTCGTGGCGGGTGGAAAGGGTGCCTTCGCGGCCGCCAACGACGAACGTCTCGTCGCATGGTTGCGTCGCGTGCATGCGAATACCGGCACTATTCGTCCGATTGGTGAAGGCCGTTCACTGCTCGAAGCAGCGAGTCTGTGCGGCCAGCGCACGCAGCACGAGTTCGGCTCGTATGCGATGCAAACGGGACGCGAGGAAGCGGGCGGTGACGCCGGCGACCGGCTCGAGTCGATGAAGAGCGCGCTCACGCTGGTCAAGCGAGACCTGGGCGTGGATGTTGCGCGCGCGGTGACTGAGCGGCTCATGCCCGATTCGGGCGGCAACCTGTTGCCATTCCTCGGCGATGCGCTGGGTAGTGCGCCAGCTGACAAAGTGCGTGCAGCGGCGCGCTGGCTCCAGGAAAACTGTCAGCGGGCCATTTCGATAGCGGACGCTGCGCAGGTCGCCGCGATGAGCGAGCGTAACTTTCTGCGCCGCTTCAAGCTCGAGATGGGCATCACGCCATCTGATTACTTACTGCATGCGCGGCTTGCGATTACCTGCAGCCTGCTCACCGATTCGGAATTGCCGGTCGACAAGATCGCGCGCCGCACCGGCATGGGCAATGGCGATCGCCTCGCCAAGATCTTTCGCAAACGCATGATGATTTCGCCCACCGAATACCGCGAGCAAAGCCGCCGCGAGGCCGGCGTCGCTGTATCGTAACGCCGCGGTAACAACGGTCGCACTCCGTTACAAACGGGGTCGCTGTTCGCGAGCCGAGGTGATCCTGCCCGATATGAAGGAGTCCGAAGATGAATGAAAGGTCATCGATTCACGAAGGACAAAGTCAGGCCCGTGCGCAAAGCGAGCCGCGTCCAGCGCGCGAAGACGCCACGCCTTGCACGCGCATCGTGCCCGTGGTACTGGCGGGCGGTTCCGGTACCCGCTTGTGGCCGATGTCGCGCGAACAATTCCCTAAGCAGCTAATTGGTGTGGTGGGCAGCGATACACTGCTGCAGGCAACTGTGCATCGCCTCGACGGCTTTTCGTCAGAGTGGGAGGTCTCGAGTTCGCCAATCGTCGTATGTGGTGAAGAACACCGTTTCGTGATCGTCGATCAGTTGCGTGCATGTGGCATGGACGCGCGGCTCGTGGTCGAGCCGGCGCGGCGCGACACGGCGCCGGCGCTCACGCTCGCTGCGGCGCTTGCGTGCGCAAACGGCGACGACGCGATTCTCATCGTCATGCCGTCGGACCATGCGATCGCCGACGTGGACGCCCTGCAGCGCGCGCTCGAATGCGCAGCGCGCCACGCGCAGCGCGGCGCCATCGTCACGCTGGGCGTGCCGCCGCGTTCGCCTGAAACGGGGTTTGGTTACATCCGCGTCGGCGAGGCGCTTGCCGACGGCGCGCATCGTATCGACGGTTTCGTCGAAAAGCCCGCGCCGGAACTCGCTACGCAATACATCGCGCAGGGCGGCTACTGGTGGAACAGCGGCATCTTCGTGATGCGTGCGAGCGTGTGGCTCGATTCACTGCGCGCGCTGCAGCCCGATATGCATGCGGCGTGCCTTGCCGCGTTCGTCGATGGCCAGCAGGACGGCCCTGCGTTCCGGCCGGCCGCCGATGCCTTCAAGCGTGCCCCGTCCGACTCGATCGACTACGCGGTCATGGAACGGCTGTCGGCCAGCAACGGCTGGACGCCCGAGGGCGTGGTAGTCGCGCTCGACGCGGGCTGGTCCGACCTCGGCTCGTGGGACGCCGTATGGGCGGCAATGGAAAAGGACGAAGACGGCAACGTCGGACGCGGGCGCGTGGTATTCGAAGGAGCGGTCGCGACTTACGCGCACTCCGACGGCAGGCTCGTGGCTTGCGTGGGCACGTCCAACCTCGTGGTGGTCGAAACGGCAGATGCGGTGCTCGTCGCCGACCGCTCGAAGGTGCAGGACGTGAAGGGGCTCGTTGCACGAATCAAGGCGGAACACGCGCCCGAGGCGGCGTCGCATCGCAAGGTGCAACGTCCGTGGGGCTTTTACGATTCGATCGATTCGGGGGAGCGCTTCCAGGTCAAGCGCATCGTCGTCACGCCGGGCGCACGGCTCTCGCTGCAACTGCATCACCATCGCGCCGAGCACTGGACGGTCGTGCGTGGCACCGCGCTCGTCACTCGTGGTGAGGAATCCTTTCTTATGACGGAAAACGAGTCCACTTACATTCCGCTCGGTGTGCGTCACCGGCTGGAAAACCCGGGCAAGGTGCCGCTCGAAATCATCGAGGTGCAGTCGGGAGCGTATCTGGGAGAGGACGACATCGTTCGTCTCGACGATACGTACGGCCGCTGCGGTTGAGGCTGGCGGCACGGCTTGCAGGGAGAGAAAAAAGGGAGAAAGCATGCGCGAGCTACAAAACTTGATGGCGAGAGTGCTCGACGTATCTGCCGTAATGATCGGCGCGAGCGTGGCTTCGGAGATCCGCTTCGAAGATATCGTGCCGCGTGGCGTGAACGAAGCTTTCGTGCTGCTCTCGGCAGCCTTCGCTCTCGTGATCTTTCCGGCGTTCGAGCTTTACCAGTCGTGGCGCGGCCGCTCCAAAGCGTTGCTCGCGGGTCAGGTGTCGCTTGCCTGGCTCGTGGTGCAGGGTTGCGCACTGATCTCGATGTACTCGACGATGCACCATGTCGATGTCGTTTCGCGTCTGTGGTTCGCTTACTGGACTGCGCTTGCAGGCGGCTTGCTCATTACGTGGCGAGTTTTCGCGCACGGTGTGCTTGCGCACATGCGGCGCGCGGGCATGAACCTTCATCAGGTCGCCATTGCAGGTTCCGCGTCGCAGTGCGACGAGATTGTGCGGCGCATCGATGCGGAGCCGGGCTCCGGTTTTCGCGCGAGCGCGCTCTACAACACGATGCCGCAATCGGCGCGTCCCGCGAGCGAGAAATACGCGCCGGTGTGCGAGACGATCGAGGCGTTTGCGCAGCACATCCGCGAGCATGACGTGCACGAATTGTGGCTCGCCCTTTCGCTTGCGGAGGAGCGCACGGTGGTGCGGCTCGTCAGCGAGTTTCGCAACGACCTCGTGAACATCCGCTTCATTCCGGATGTGCGCTCGCTGGCGCTGTTCGATACCAGTACGGTGATCGAGTTGCTCGGCGTGCCGGCGATCAACCTCGTTGCCTCGCCGCTGCCCGCGAGCGCGCAGTTCAAGAAGGCGTTGTTCGACCGCGTGTTCGCAGCGCTTGCGCTCGTGAGCCTCATGCCGCTTCTCATCGGCATTGCCATTGCGGTGAAGTGTTCCTCGCCGGGGCCGGTGCTGTTCAGGCAGCGACGCAAGGGCGCCGATGGCCGCGTGTTCACGATCTACAAGTTCCGTACGATGCGCGAGCACAAGGAGGCGCCCGGGACGGTGAGTCAGGCGACGCGCCATGACCCGCGCGTGACACGTCTCGGAGCGCTCCTGCGCCGCACGAGCCTCGATGAATTGCCGCAGTTCTACAACGTGTTGCGCGGCGACATGTCGGTGGTCGGACCCCGCCCGCATGCGCTCGAGCACGACGATCTCTATCAGAGCGTGGTGAAGGGTTACATCCACCGCTATCGCATCAAGCCCGGCATTACCGGCTGGGCGCAGGTCAATGGATTTCGCGGCGAGACCGATCGCCTCGAAAAGATGGAAATGCGCGTAGCGCACGATCTTTATTACCTTGGCCATTGGTCGTTCTGGCTCGATATGCGCATCATCGCGGCCACGATCATTCACGGTCTGGTTGGCCGCAACGCGTATTGAGCGCAGCGGCGCATTCGAGCAAGCATCACCAGCAAGCAACACCAGGTTTCGGGAGAAGCAAGATGGCGATGAATTATGACGGCGCTTACTATGGCGCAGCAGGCGCCGACGAGCGATACCTAGGCGATTACCTGCAAACGATGGTGGCGAACTGGCGCGCCATCGCGATCGTGACGCTTGCCGTCACGCTGCTCGGCGCAGCCTATGCGTTTCTCGCCACGCCGACCTATCGGGCCGACGTGCTGTTCCACCTCGTCGACAAGGGCGACGCCAGCAAGAAGGACAGCAGCCTGCCGCCGCTCACGGGCATGTTCGACGAGAAGTCGACCGCGAACGGCGTGATCGAAATGCTGAAGTCGCGCAACGTGACCGAGGAAACGGTGCGCAAGCTGCACCTCGATATTTCGGCGCGGCCGCGCGAAATGCCCGTGATCGGCGGCATGCTCTCGGGCATCATGAGTGCGCCCTGGGCGCACCACCTGCCCGGGTTCCTTCGGCCATCCGGCTACGCCTGGGGCGGCGGCGACATCAAGGTGTCGCGCTTTGATACGCCCGAGGCGATGTATGAGCGCGACTTCACGATCGTCGCCGGCGAAGAGCCCGGCACCTTCACGCTGCGCGACCCCGACGGCATTCCGCTCCTGCAGGGCCGCGTGGGCGAGGACGTGAGCGCGAACACGGCGGTCGGGCCGATCGCGCTGCACGTCGATAGTTTGAGCGGGCCGCCCGGAACGCCTTTCCTGCTCACGCGCGCCTCGACGCTAACCACTGTCGACCGGCTGGAGAATTCGCTGCAGATCCAGGAGGTCGGGCTGCAGTCCGGTGTGATCCGCGCGAGTCTCGAAGGCCACAACAGCAAGACGACGGCTGCGATCCTCAACAACGTGGCGCACGAGTTCATCAAGCAGGACATCGCGAGCCGTTCAGCGGAAGCGGAACACATGCTCGCGTTCCTCGACGATCAGCTGCCGCAATTGCGCTCGCAGGTCGATGCCGCCGAGCAGAAGTACAACAAGTTCCGTAACGAGCACGGCACCGTCGATCTCGGCGAAGAAAGCCGGCTGCTGCTCCAGCAGGTGAGCGACAACAAGATCCGTCTCGAAGACCTGCGGCAGCAACGCGCGGAACTCGCGCAGCGTTTCACCGAGCATCACCCGGCCGTTCAGGCGCTCGATGCGCAGATCGGCACGCTGCAAGCCGCACAGTCGCAACTCACGCGTAATGTGGCGCAACTGCCGGATACGGAACAGTCCGCCGTGCGGCTCTTGCGCGACGTGCATGTGAGTACGGAGCTTTACACGAGCCTCCTGAACAGCGCCCAGCAACTGCGTGTGGCGCGCGCGGGCCAGGTGGGCGACGTGCGCGTGGTCGATTTCGCCGAACCACCGGATGATCCCGTGCGTCCGAAGAAGCTGCTCGTGATTGCGATCGCGATCGGTGCGGGGCTCGTGCTGGGCGTGCTCGTCGCGTTCGTGCGCAAGTCGCTGTACGGCGGTGTGGAGCGTCCGGACGAGCTCGAAGCCGCGCTTGGCGTGCCGGTCTTCGCCGTGGTGCCGCGCAGTCCGCAGCAGCTGCGGTTGCAGCATCACGTGTCGTCGCGCCGGCGCGGACTGCACGTGCTCGCGCAGCAGAATCCCCAAGACGTCGCGGTGGAAGGCGTGCGCAGCCTGCGGACTTCGCTGCAGCTCACCCTCAACGACGCGCGCAACAACATCGTGATGCTTACGGGCTCACGGCCCGACATCGGCAAATCATTCCTCTCGGTCAATCTCTCCGCGCTGGTCGCCTCAGTGAACAAGCGCGTGCTGATCGTCGACGGCGACATGCGGCGTGGCGACGTGCACTCGCACTTCGGCATCGTGCACCAGCCGGGTCTCTCCGACGTGTTGCTCGGCGCCGATCTGGACCAGGCGATCCAGCACGAGGTGCTGCCCGGGCTCGACGTGCTCGCCAAGGGCTCGCTGCATTCGCATCCGTCCGAACTGTTGATGAGCCCACGCTTCGAGTCGCTGCTCGAAGAACTGGGGGCGCGGTATGACCTCGTGATCGTCGACACGCCGCCGGTGCTCGCGGTGACCGACTCGACGGTCATCGGGCGCTACGCGGGTACGACACTTCTCGCGATCCGCCATGGCCGCCACCCGATTTCGGAGCTCGAGGAAACGGTCAAGCGCCTGCGCATCGGCGGCGTGAATCTGCGTGGCGTGCTGCTCACCGACGTGCCGAAGACGGGCGCGTTCATCGGCGGCGGGTATCGCGGCGGTTACTACGGTTACGAAAGCATTGCAGGGTAGCAGCAGGTTGACGGTCGGTTTTCGGGCCGCCCGTCGATGATGAAAACCACCGAATCCCATTTCGCGCACGCGAGGAGAGAACGATGGCAATGGCTCGTAAAGTTGCTTTGATTACCGGCATCACCGGTCAGGACGGTTCGTATCTGGCAGAACTGCTTTTGAACAAAGGCTATGAGGTGCACGGCATCAAGCGCCGCTCATCGCTCTTCAACACGGACCGCATCGATCACCTGTATCGCGATGCACACGACTCGGAGCCCGGCATCCACCTGCATCACGGCGAAATGACAGACACTACGGCGCTGTTGCGCGTGGTCCAGGAGATATCGCCCGACGAAGTCTACAACCTCGCCGCGCAGAGCCACGTGGCCGTGTCGTTCGACGAGCCCGAATACACCGCGAACGCGGACGGTCTCGGCACGCTGCGCATTCTGGAAGCGATCCGCATTCTCGGCCTCGCGAAGAAAACGCGCTTCTACCAGGCTTCGACCTCTGAACTTTACGGGCTCGTGCAGGAAGTTCCGCAGCGCGAAACCACGCCGTTCTACCCGCGCAGCCCGTATGCGGTCGCGAAGCTGTTCGCGTACTGGACCACGGTGAACTACCGCGAGGCGTATGGCATCTACGCGTGCAACGGCATTCTCTTCAACCACGAGTCGCCGCAGCGTGGCGAGACCTTCGTCACGCGCAAGATCACGCGTGCGATTGCGCGCATCGCCGTCGGGTTGCAGAAGGAGCTGTATCTCGGCAACCTCTCGGCCATGCGCGACTGGGGCCATGCGCGCGATTACGTCGACATGCAGTGGCGCATGCTCCAGCAGGAGCAGCCCGAGGACTTCGTGATCGCAACGGGTGTGCAGTACAGCGTACGCGACTTCGTGCGCGCGGCGGCGGCGGAACTGGGCATCACTGTGCGTTTCGAGGGCAGCGGTGTCGATGAGGTCGGCATTGTCGACCACGTCGACTCGCGTGAGATGCGGCTCGAAGCGGGGCAGGTGATCCTGCGGGTCGACCCGCGCTACTTCCGCCCGGCCGAGGTCGAGACGCTGCTTGGCGACGCCTCCAAGGCGCAGGAGAAGCTGGGCTGGAAGCCAGCCACTTCGTTCCAGGCGCTCGTCAAGGAAATGGTGCGAGCCGACTATCAGGCCGCCCGGCGCGACGCGCTCGTCACGCTGGCCGGCTTCAAGGCTCTCGAACATCACGAGTGAGATGCCATGGACAAGAACTCCCGAATCTTCGTTGCCGGCCACCGCGGTATGGTGGGCTCAGCACTCGTGCGCGCGTTGCAGGCGCACGGCTACCATAACCTCGTCACGCGTCCCCACGCGGAGCTCGACCTCACCGATCAGGCCGCGGTTGACGCCTTCTTCGAAGGCGAGCACATCGACGCGGTGCTGCTCGCGGCCGCGCGCGTGGGCGGTATCCTCGCGAATTCGACGCAGCCCGCACAGTTCGCCTGGGACAATCTGGCGATCGAGACCAACGTGATCCGGGCCTCGTACAACGCGGGCGTGCAGCGCCTCGTGTTCTTCGGCTCGTCGTGCATTTATCCGCGCGAATGCCCGCAGCCGATCCGCGAAGACTATCTGCTCACTTCGCCGCTCGAGCCGACCAACGAGGCCTACGCGATCGCGAAGATCGCGGGCCTGAAGCTCTGCGAAGCGTACAACCGCCAGTACGGCACGCATTTCGTCTCGCTCATGCCGACCAACCTGTACGGCCCCAATGACAACTACGACCTCGGCAGCAGCCATGTGCTGCCCGCGCTGATCCGCAAGGCGCACGAGGCGCGCGGCAACGGCCAGCGCACGCTGACCGTCTGGGGTTCGGGCAGGCCGCGCCGCGAGTTCCTGCACGTCGACGATCTCGCCGATGCGACGATCTTCGTGCTCGAGCACGAGACCGGCGACGGCGTGTACAACGTCGGCGTCGGCGAGGACCTGTCGATCCGCGACCTCGCGCAGCGCGTGTGCGACGTGGTGGGCTTCGAAGGCGAACTGGTATTCGATTCGACCAAGCCCGACGGCACGCCGCGCAAGCTGCTCGACGTGTCGCGCCTGGGCGACCTGGGCTGGCACGCGCACATTGGCCTCCAGGAGGGGCTCGCCCGCACCTACGACGATTTTCTGCAAACCCATGCCGCGCCGGCGTACGAGGCGGGCATGCGGGCTTGACGTGGCCTGACGGGACCGATGGCTTTTAAACAATCGGCTCAACAGGACGAAAGGGAACAGGCGTCTGGTTGGTGGTGGGCGTCGTGCGCGGACCGGATGCACGACGCCCGCTTTTTTTCGCTCGGCGCGCGAGACGATTAAAAGCGGCACACAGCAGTTCAGGGACGGAAGCAACGCAATGAGAATCCTGATCTACGGACTTAATTACGCGCCCGAAGTCACAGGCGTCGGCAAATACACAGCCGAAATGGCGGAGCTGCTCGCGGCGCACGGCCACGAGGTGCGCGTGATCTGCGCGCCGCCTTATTACCCGCAGTGGCGCGTGCATGAAGGCTATCGCGCGGGGCGTTATCAACGCGAAACGTTGCGCGGCGTGGGCGTCTGGCGAGCGCCGCTGTGGGTGCCGACCCGGCAGGGCGGCTTCAAACGCATCGTGCATCTGGCGAGCTTCGCGCTCTCGTCGCTGCCGCTTCTCGCGCGCCTCGCGGCGTGGCGGCCTGAGGCGGTCATGCTGATCGTGCCGACGCTCTTCTGCGCGCCCGGCGCCCTCATGCTCGCACGTGCCGTCGGCGCGCGCAGCTGGCTGCATATTCAGGACTTCGAAGTCGATGCGGCATTCGACCTCGGGCTGCTGCGCGGCGGCCAGGGGTCGCGTCTCGGGCGCGCGGCCCTTGCCGGCGAACGCTGGCTGCTGCGGCGCTTCGACGTCGTCTCGTCGATTTCGGCGCGCATGGTCGAGCGCGCCATCGACAAGGGTGTGGACGCCGCGCGCGCCGTGTGCCTGCCGAACTGGGTCGACACCCAGACGATCTTCCCGCTGCCGTATCCGAGCGCGTTCCGGCGTCGCCTCGGTATCCCGCAGGACAACACCGTCGTCCTCTACTCGGGGAACATGGGGGCGAAGCAGGGCATCGAAATTCTCGCGGACGTCGCAACGGCGCTCGCCGCGCGGCCCGACATCAGCTTCGTGTTCTGCGGCGACGGCGCGGCCAAGCGCGAGCTGATGGCGCGTTGCGAGCCGCTCCCGAACTGTCATGTGCTGCCGCTGCAGCCGTCTTCGATGCTCAACGAGCTGCTGAACGTGGCCGATATCCACGTGCTGCCGCAGCGCGCCGACGCTGCCGACCTCGTGATGCCCTCGAAACTCACCGGCATGCTCGCGAGCGGCCGTGCGGTGGTCGCCATGGCGCGGCCCGGCACGAGTCTCTTCGACGTGGTCTCGGACCACGGGATTGTGGTGCCGCCCGAGGATAGCGGGGCGCTCGCTGCGGCGATCGTCGATCTGGCCGGCGACCCCGCGCGCCGCGCCGAGCTTGGCCATGCCGCGCGTCGCTACGCGAAGCGCATGCTGTCACCGCAAGCGATCTTCGACGTGCTCGAGGCGAGGCTTGCCGGTCTGGCAGGTGAAGTCGCCGAGCCGGCTGGCCAGACGCAGGTCGAGCCGCAGAGCGCGGCAAGTGGCGCTGCATCGGCGCAGCAACCTGCGCGTCAGGCAGGCGAAGGCGGATCGACGTTGCCGGAGGTCGAGCAGTCCGATGTATGAGCGACTGCGCCCGAGGCCGCGATGATGGTGGCCTCGGGCTGTCCCGGACCGCTGGCGGAGGCTTACCAGGGCGACTTGTAGAGTTCGGAGTTGGACTGGTCCGGCGACCCGTACGGGCTGCCATACGGATTGCCATAGACCTGCGCAGTTGGCGAGGTCTGGCTGGCGCCGTAGTCATAGCCAGCCGTCGAGCGGCCTTTCCCCGCAGGACCCCCCGCACCGGCCCCACCGGTGCTCCTCGCCACCGCATTGCCGGCGCGCGACATGCCGTTCGCGCCGATCCTGCTGTGGTTCGCGGCGCCCCTGCCGCCTGCGCTCGAAGTGCTGCTTCTGTCGCCCCTGCCACCGTTGGCGCTCACCGCGCTCGCTGCGTAATCGCCAGGCGTTACGACGTGCATGTGCTTTTCGTTCGTGAGCGCGTCTCGCGCGTCGTCTGGCGAAGCGCCGTTGCTGCTGTAGGGGGTCACGCTGTACGGGTTGTCAGAAGTGCCCGGACCGCCGAGCAGGCGCTGTTCGTCCTGTTGCTGGCGCTGCACGGCGCCCGTGCGGGTGTCGCCCTGGCTGCCCTGGCGACTCTGGTCACTCGCGGCAGCGGGGGAGCCCCCGGCGCCGTACGGGGCGTTCTGCGCAAATGCCGCGCACGGCCACGCGGCGCACGCAGCTTGCAGCGCGGCGGCGAGTACATAAGGCGCAAATCGATGATGTGAAAAACTGGACATGGCATTGATCCCGCGCGCCGCGAACGATGCGGCGTCAAGCCTTCATGTTGCCTATCGCGCGTCGCGCCGCTGCGCCAAAACCCCTGCCGTGTCGGCCACGCGTATGAGGCGATGCGGTGGCCGCCTGATAATGAAATCGTGGCCTGATGCGTCCCGTTATGCGGGCCGCCAGGCTCGCAATCGCAGGAAGCCAACAGGAACCGACCCGGATGGGCAAGGAGCGTTCATGACGGAAGCGGTCGAAGGTCTAGGGGCCCGCAAAGGGAACGTCGGCGCGGCCGGCCGTAGGGATGGAGCGGGCGAAGCGCCGCCCGCAGGCGTCGTGCCGCCACAAGCCGCAAACGACGCGCGAGCCGCGGAAATCCGCGTGATCGATTTGAGTCGTGCGGGCAAGGGCAACTTCGTCGCGCGCCGGGGCAAGTTCGTGCAGGCCGCGTGGTATCTGGTCGAGGCCTGCGTGCTCGACAACCGTCTGCTGCCGCTGTCCGCGCTGCGCGTAGGCCTGCTGCGCCTGTTCGGCGCGAAGGTCGGCCAGGGTTGCCGCCTCGTCCATCCCATGCGCGTGAAAGCGCCGTGGAATCTGGAAATGGGCGACAACTGCTGGATCGGCGTGGACGTCTGGATCTACAACCAGGCGCCCATCCGCATCGGCTCGAACGTCTGCCTTTCGCAGGGCGCGTTTCTCAGCGCCGGCTCGCACGACATGCGCACGAACATGGACCTGCACGTCGCGCCGATCGTGATCGAGGACGGTGCGTGGGTCTCGTCGAAATGCGTGGTGCAGATGGGCGTGACGATCGGGCGCTCGGCGGTCGTGACGCCGCTCTCGGTCGTGCATCGTTCGCTGGAAGCCGGCGGCGTGTATGGCGGCAATCCGTGCCGCTTTATCCGCTGGCGTTTCGAGGAGGGCAAGCCGCCCAAGGCATAAGGGCGGCGCGAAGCTGGCTCGTTTCAAGCAGATTCATGCAACGCACGAGCAGGCCCGAAGGCCTGCTCATGCTCATGCTCATACTCATACTCATACTCATACTCATACTCATACGAACCCCGCCGGCTAGTATCCGCCGTAACCCACCGCCCGGCCCGCTGCGGCCGCCTGCGTACTCGGCAGGATCAGGTTGATGACGCGGCTCCACTTCACGAGCGCCGACGCGTCGACGAACACGACATCGTTCGGCTGCAACTCGAACTCGTCGGCCGTGGCCATGGCTTCCGGCGACGACGCGTCGAGGTGGAAGACCTGACGGTGTCCCTCCTTCTGCCCGCGCACGACGTACACCTGCGAGGCGTCGCCCGAACCCTGGCTGACGCCGCCTGCGTTGCCTAGCGCGTCGTTCAGCGAGAGGTGGCCGTTATCGAACGGCAAGGGCCCCGGGTGTCCGACTTCGCCGAGCACGAACACGCGGCTTTCGTTCGCCGAATACACGCGCACGAGGTCGCCGTTCTGCAGCAGGATCTTGTCCGGGTTCACGCCCTTCTTGATCATGTCGGGAATGTTCACCATGGTCGTCTTGTCGCCGCGCGTGACGCTAACCCGCGAGCGGTCGCCGTTCGCCGTGAAGCCGCCCGCGCGGTTGATCGCCTCGGGCAGCGACATCGTCATGTCGTTGAGCACCATGAGACCGGGCGTGCGCACTTCGCCGTCCACGTATACGCGCCGGCTGCGGTACGACTCGATGCGCAGCGTCACCTGGGGTTTGTTCAGGTAGTAGGCGAGCTTCTTCGACACGAGGTCGCGGGCTTGCATCTCGGTGAGCCCCGCCACGTGGATCGGACCCACGTACGCCACCTGGATCGCACCCGACGAGTCGACGGTATAGCCCGACTGCACCTGACTCGCGCTCTGGTCCTGCTGCCCGCTGCCACCGCCGCCGCCGCCGTTCGTCGGCAGATTCATCTCGGGGTGATCCCACACGACGATGCTCAGCACGTCGCCGGGCCCGAGCGTGTAGGGCTTGGGCGTGCCGAACAGCGTCTCGACGTTTGGCGGGACATTCGACGGTCTCGCTGCGGCTTCCTTCGCGACCAGTTCGTTGTTGATCTCGATGAGCGCGCCTGGCGGCGGTTGATCACCCTTTCCGCCTGAACGCGCGGCGTCGGTCGCGGCCTTCGCCTGCGTGACGCTCGATGGCGCCTGCATGCCAGGCGAGAGCGCGCAGCCCGCCAGCAGGGCCGCAGCCGTCACCATGGTCGCCATCGCCGCCAGGGCCGCCCGTGCGCGGCCCGCCGATAATCTGCGCAAACTGCGCGCGGGCTGCTTCACAGGCTGCGCCGCGGTTACGTCGACGGTCTCGCCGCCCGAACAATCAGGTCTGCTGTTTAACATAGTGTTGCCCCCTTACTCACAGGATTCGCACATCGCCACGAAAGTGCAACGCGGGTTCATCGTTCGACTCGTTATGACGCTTCAGCTGCGTTGCTTCGTCACCCCTGCCAATCCCTACCATTTCCGCTATCTGAATTTGATGCCGCTTTTTTCAATTTATTCAGCCTGTTCCGCGGGCTCGCCCTGCGCCATGGCGCTCATCGGGCGCCCTGGGCGAAATCGCGCGCCAGCGTGTAAAGGATGTTCCTGCAACAAGCCCAGCAGCGAGCGCACCATGCCATCCATCGCGAAGCGTGCGTCGAACGTGCGCCGGGCCTGAGCGCGCATCGCGTCGCGCGCGCGCTCGTCGAGCGCCCGCCATGAGGCAAAGTTGCGCTGCGTGCCGGCGACCGTGTCGGGCGCGACGAACCCCGCGCCGTCCTCGTCGATCTCGCGCCAGACGCCGACCTTGTCCGAAACCAGTGCGGGCAGTCCGCACGCCAGCGCCTCCGCCACGGAAACGCCGAAGTTCTCCTGGTGCGACGGCAGCACGAACACGTCGCTAGCAAAAAACGCGCCCCACTTCAGGTTGCCCTGCAGCATGCCCGGCCAGCTGATGCGATGCGCGATGCCGTGCGACTGCGCGATCGCCTGCAGCGCGGGTTGCCAGTTACCCTTGTCGGGCCCCGCGATCAACAGATGCGCATCCGGCGTTTCGCGCGCATGTTCGGCGAACGCGTGAACCAGCACGTCGCAACCCTTCTTCGGGTGCAGACGCCCGAGAAACAGGACGATGCGCTTGTTGCGCAAATGCGGCGACTCCTGCAGGAAGGCTTCGCGCAACGTGTCCGGGTCCTCGTTGGGCGCATTGGTGCCGAACGGCACGACGCGCTCATTGGCGCGGTACAGCCAGAACGATTCGCGCGCAAGCAGGCGTTCTTCGTCGGTCGTGAAGATCACGGCGCAGGCGTCGCGCAGCACGCGGAAATCGGCCCATGGCCAGTACGCCCACTTCTTCAGATGCTTGACCGGATAGGTGGCCTTGAACCACGGATCGAGCATGCCGTGCGTGTACACGTAATACGGCACCTGCGCGTGGCGCAGCGCGCGCCACGCGCCGAAGCCGTGGTATTGCCAGAGCCCGTGCACGATCGCCGCGTCGAAGCGCGTCGCGTTCGCGCGCAGCCACGACACGTAGCCGGGGCAGTATCCGTAGTGCCCGCGGCCCGGCCCCAGCGCGTGCAGCGGGAGCGGAAATTCGCGCACATAGGGCGCGTCGATCGGATCGAGCGACGCCACTTCGATCTGGTGATCGAGCGCCGTCATCGCGAGACCGCTCTGGCGAACGCCCTCAATCGGGCCGCCCGAGCGGGGGTCGACCGTGGAAACGAGGTGCAGGATTTTCATCGGGGCTCCGGAGTCGCATACGTGTTGAGCGGCACCGGCGCCGCCGCGGGCGCCGTGGGTTGGAAGGCAGGTTCGCGCCCGTAGGACGGATGCAGGCGCTGGCGCTTGCGTTGAAGGTCAATGCGGTAATGAAGCTGCGAATACAGCGCGACGATGAGCCCGAGCGCGAGGCCGTACACGAGGCCCGAGAAACGCGTGCCGAGCGGATTGCCGCCGATCGACGCGCCCGGCAGCGCGGCGAGCACGAGCAGCGCCATGCTGAGCGGCATGAGCATCGGGTGACGCGGCGCGATGCGGCGCCAGCGTCTGAACGCGCGGCCCGCGACGATGAGCGCGACGATCACCGCAAGCGGCATGCAGCCTCCGAACACGATACCTTCGGCGTAGAGCTGGTAGACCCAGAAGTTGTGGCCCGCCACCCAGTCGCTGGTGTTGAAGTAATCGTCCTTGCTGAAGGTCTGGTTCACGTACTGGTAGTAAATCGGCGAGTAGCGGTAGAGGTGCCCATAACCCTTGCCGAACAGGACCGAATCCACCGACTCGGTGACCTGGTCGTACTGGTCGCGCATCTCCGCAATACGCGTGACCGTGGTCGGATCGCGGTCGGACTCCGCGTTCTGCGCGGCCGTCACGCGCTGCGTCCAGTGTTCGGTGATCGACGGGAAGAGCCACGCCGTTCCCACGCCCAGCGCGACAACGAACGAAAGCGCGATGCCCGTGCGGAAAAACGATTTGATCAGATGACTGAGCGACGGTGAGGCGAGCCACGCCGCAAACATGGCGAGCAGGATGGTCGCGATCAGCAAACTACGCGTGACGCTCAACAATTCGACGACGAGCGTGGCGAGGAACACGAGTACCATCGTCATGTTGAAGCGCCGGGCGACGATGAACTGGTGCAGCAGCATGGCCTGCAGCGCGAGCATGGTGGGCGAGACGATGCGAAACCGAATGTCGGCCAGCGGCCCGCCGACTGCCAGCAAGCCGAAGAAGAAGGTAAACACGAGGCCCATCACCATCGCGTAATAAAGCGCACGCTGCATCTGCATGACGCGCATGATGTGCCACGGGCGGCACATGGCCCAGTACCCGAGCGCGAACAGCAGGAACGGCAGCATCACGCGCAGGTACTGCCCGACAGGATTGTGCTGCAGCATTTGCGCAATGAGACTGCCGACGAGGCTGGCGACGAGCGCGCCCGTCACGAACGAGCGCAGCCGCGTCGGACGCGCGAAGCGCGGGCCGATCAACGCGAGAATGAGCGCGCCAGCCAGGGCCGGAACGACGGCCAGCCATTGCGCGCTGTGGCCGAACTGGGAGTCCGGTGCCTTATAGTCGAAAGCAAGAGGCACGAGGCACACCCAGAGCCAGAGTGCAGCATGTTTGTTTCGCATCGGCGTTTCTCCCGGTGCGGTGCATAGGGTCGCATACGTTGCGCAAAATACATGCGCGCCGCACGCGTTGGCTCGACTCAATATAAAACGCCGCAAGTGGCTTGCGCATGCGCGTGGCGGGAACCGGCAGGGTTGTGGCGGCAGGAAAAAAATTCTGATTTCAAGTGTGGTTTCGCCCACACACCTGGCCGACAAGGAAGGGAACTTGGCGCACGCTGCACGGCGCCTGCGTCCATGATGGGGCCGGCAGGAGTAAATTTTTCATCGTCTGCCTTGCGTAAGAATCCAGCATGGACGTAGCGAGGGAAGGGTCATGAAGCTGCTACACGGAGTGCGACTGTCGACGAAAGGGCGTTCCGTCGAGCTCGACTTCGTGCGTGGCATCGCGATCTTCGTCGTGATGGGCTATCACTTCCATACGGTGCACACGGGCCATCCCTGGGTGAAAGTGCTCGAGTACCCGCTGAAGAGCTTCGGCCACGAAGGCGTCAATCTATTCTTCACACTAAGCGGCTTCCTGGTGGGCGGGCTGTTGTTGCGCCAATATTCGCAAACGGGCCGCATAGGCGCGCGCCGCTTCATCGTGCGACGGATCTTCAAGATCTGGCCCGCGTATTACGCGCTGATTTTCTTCCACCTGCTTGCCGGCCGCCATCGTTCCGATACGTTCCTCTGGCAGAACCTCACCCACATGCAGAATTACTTCGGCACCTCCATCGCGCAAACGTGGAGCCTCGCTGTCGAAGAGCACTTCTATCTGTTCCTGCCCGCGCTCCTGATCCTGCTCGCGCACTTCCGGCTGCGCGCGAATGCGCTGATCGCCGTGATGGCCAGCCTCTGCGTGGTCGTCCTGAGCGCGCGTTGCATCGCGGTATCGCATGGCGACCTCGTTGGGGCGTTCAACTACACGCAGTACCGCATGGACAGCCTGCTCGTCGGCGTCATTCTCGCGACCGTCTACTGGATGAAGCCCGATCTCTGGCGCCTGCTCGTCGCGAAGAAGCGCTGGCTGTTCGGCGTGGTGGGGCTGCTGCTCGCCTGGCTCATCTTCGCGACGCCCGACGTCGCGCTGGACGAGAGCGTGGGCTACACGATACAGGCCGTGGGCTTTTGCGCGCTCATCATGCTCGTGCTCGAACATTCGGGCAGACTGCGCACGACGTGGGTGTATCGCGGGCTCGCGTGGCTCGGCGTGTACTCCTATGGCATCTACCTCTGGCACTCGCTCGCGCTCGCGCCCGGCGACTATCTGATCCACAAGGCAAGCGCGCTCGGCGTGCCGCCGCTCGCCGCCTGGCCCGTCGTGATCGTCGCGCAGTTCTTCATCGCCTCGGTGCTGGGCTATCTCACCACGCGAGCCGTCGAGTTCCCGTTCCTGCGTCTGCGCGACGCGATGTTCCCCGACATGCGCGGAGCCATCCCCGCCGAGCGGCCCGACACGAGCGCGGCCGACAACAAGGTCGAAGGCATTGCGTGACCCTTCGTGACTGGATCGGACTGATTCGGGTTGGTCAATATTTAACGGCGTTCCTGCGAGCGTTCACGCCATCGCGGCCTGAAGCGTGCGCTTGAACTGCTCAAGCGTATTGCACGAAAGGAGGTGTTCGCCGGTGGGCTGCACGGCGTTCGCACCTGCGCGCCAACGCTCGGCGAGTACATCGAGCGCGCGTGCGATCGTGGCCGGCTCGAGGTCGTCGAGCAATGGGCCGAGCGCGCCGTCGCGGCAATACCAGCCGATCAGGCCGTCAGCGCTCGCCACCACGGGCTTGCGGAAGCGGTACGCCTGCACCAGCACGCCGCTCATGCCGTAGTGCTGCTTGTAGCCGAGCCACACGGCGTCGCAGGCGGAAAAGAGTTCGCGCTCCATCTCGTCGGAGATGAACTGGTTGAAGATCACCGGCGCGCTCGCGAGCCGCGGTGCGTGAGCGTCGATGAACGCGCGCGTTTCGTCGTCCTGCTGGCCCGCGATCACGAGGCACGGCGCGTCGGGCTTGTGCTCGAGCGCGAGCATCAGTTCGCGAATGCCCTTGCGTTCGCCGATCGCGCCGTACACGAGCAGATAGCGCGTATGCGCGCCGAGCTTCAGCTGCTCGCGCGCGAACACGGGGTCCATCGCTTCGATTTCGGGAAACGGGTCGGCCACGTAGCTGAGCGGCGCCGCGCGCTGCGGCTTCGTGGTCGCGAACCAGTCGGGCAGCGTCGGGTCGATCGTGAAGAGTTCGCGCAGCCCGCGCGAGCGCATGGCACGGCGAAACAGCGCCGACTTGGCCAGGTCGACGAAGCGTCGGCGCGGCGTGCGCAAGCCGATGCGCGCCTGATGAAACGTCATGCCCATGACGATCGCGATCCACGGCGTCTCGCCGAATGGCGAGTCGAACCCCGCGAGCGTGTAGAAGAAGTAGTCGGCGTAGGGCGCGATGACGAGCCGCACGTGCATCGTTTTGCTCACCTCACGCAACGCGCGCGCATAGAAGTTGCGAAAGCGCATGTACACGCTCGCGGCGAAATGCGGGCCAGGCGGAACCGTATGCAGGTCGAGCAGCACGAGGCGCAGATCGGGCCGCGCTTCGCGCACGATGCGCTGCGCGAGCGGATGGTCCGCGTACTCGTTATCAGTCACGACGAGGCAGCGGTGCCCGGCTTCCACGCACGCCTGCGCGATCCACTCGACGTAGCGCCAGCGGTGCCCCGTAAAGTTCGGCTCGATGACGGCGATCCAGTCGCCGCCAACCGACGCACGGGTGTCCGCAGGCGCGGATGTCACGAGTGTATCGGCCTCGACGTCGCACAGTGCGGCGGAGTCCGGGCTGTTAGGGGCGGCATTGCGATATCTGGCGATCGACACGTTTTCCATGCGGGCGGCCCGATGAGCATTATTACGAACAAAATAGCAGCGGTGCGCAAGCGGCATGCGCCAGATTGCGGGGCAGAGTGGCCGAAAAAACCTGGGGATATGCCGATTGCCTGAAAATTCGTGAATTGGTGCCGCGTGCATTGGCTTTCCATGAGAGGCCCCGCGGATAGCCGTCCCACGGATGGCCGCCCCACGGATGGCCGCCCCGTCTGATTCCACCTGGTAGATGGCGCGTCCTGTACGCCGCCGCGCGGTAAGGTCCAGAACGGGTGGCAAAAACGCGTTCCCAAACATGTTTAAAGGAACTGGGAAAAGGGGCGAAAGCTCCGACTCAGAGATCGACAACAGGAGAGGCATTTTGCGCGTAATGCGGCTGCCAGCCATACCGATCAAGGCCGGCTTCGGACCCGGCGCAGCAACCTGGGTGTTGCTGCAGCAGGTCGTCGTGCGCGGCCTCGTGGCCGTCAAGTTCCTCGTGATCGGGCGCATTCTTGGGCCGTCCGCAATCGGTCTCGCGAGCGTCGCGTTGCTCGCGGTCGCGATTGCCGAAGCGCTCTCCGATACCGGCCTCGCGCAGGCCGTCATACAGGGCCAGTCGCCGCCCACGCGCGCGGAGGCCGGCGCCGTCTGGACCACGCTTGCCACGCGGGGCCTGCTGATCGGTTTGCTGCTCGTCGCGAGCGCGCCGCTCATGGACGCGCAGTTCCACCTGGGCGGCGCGATCGGCCTCGTGCAACTCGCCGCGCTGCTCCCGCTCCTGCGCGGACTCGCCTCGCCCGCGTATTTCATCACGCAGCGCGAGCGCCACTTCCAGCATATTGCGGCGATCGAAATCTCGTCCTCGTGTCTCGACTGCGCTTTCGGCATCGGGCTCGCACTCGCGGGGGCGGGTCCGTACTCGCTCTTGCTCGGCATGATGATCGGCGAGGCCTTCAAGAGTGTCGTCACGTGGATCGCGCTCTCGCCGCGTCCGCCGATCCGGCTGCGCTGGTCGGGCATCGGCCATTACGTGGGCTTCAGCCGCTGGATCTGGGCGAGTAGCGTGATCATTCTCATCACCAACCAGTTCGACAAGGTGGTGGTGGGCAAGCTGCTCGGGCCGACGCAGCTGGGCGCCTGGCAGATGTCCTCGAAGCTCGCGCAAATGCTGCTCGCCGACGCCGCGCTCGCTCTGTCGCAGTATCTTTTCCCCACGTTCGCCGCGCATCATCGCGGCGGTCCGCAATCGGCCGCGCGGCTTTTTCGTCTCTATCTCACGGTCGCCGTGGCGGGGCTGGCGTGCGTGGTGATCGTACTGCGCTTCGCCGCCGAGCCGCTCTTTTCGCTCGTGCTCGGCGCCGCGTGGCTGTCGGCCGTGCCGCTCTTTCGCATCTTCGTCATCAACATGGCGATCAGCGCGCTGAACTCGGTGCTCGCTTCGTATCTGCGCGCGGTTGGCGACGCGCGCGCCGTCACGGTGGCGTCGCTGCTCCAGGTCGTGGCGCTTGTCCTGTCCGTGCCGCCTTCGTTGCACCTGTGGGGTGTGACGGGCGTTGCATGGTCGATGACCGTCGGGCTGACCTCGTGCGCGGCATGGATGCTGTATCGCGTCTCGCGGCAGAAATAAGCCTGAGCGCGAGGGACTCAAGCGGGATTCAGGCGCGCAGCGCCGCTTCGACGATCTCGGCGAGCTGATGTCCGAGCGTAGGCGAGTTGAGCTGGCAGTACACCGCGTGCGCGGCGGTCGCGGCTGCGCGCATTTCGTCGGGCGGCATGGACCAGATGCGCCGCAGCGTGGCGGCAAGCGCTCCTTTGCCGCCGTCGCGCGCGAAGAAAAAGCCGCTGCGGCCGTCCTCGACATAGCCCGGCTCCGGGCCCATGTGCAGCGGCAGCCGGTCGTGCACGATGGGCGGCAGGCTCAACGCGAACATGTGCACGACGCTCAAGCCCGCCGAGCCGGGATAGCAGCCCACGCGGCAGCGCCGGCTGATGGTCGCGATGGCGTCGTCGTCGAACACCGCGCCATACCAGACCACGTAGCTGCGATCGCTGTACTTGCGTTTCAGGCGCTCGCCGTGCTCGCCGTCGCCGATCACGTGGAGCGTGATGTCGTTGCCATCGGCATGAAGCTGCCCGACCACGTCGATGAGCGGTTCGATCTCCGACCCTTCGCGCAGCCTGCCGATGAACAGCACGCCGCTCTCGGCGCCCGTCTTGGTGGCAGGCTCCACGCCGCACGAGACCGTGAGGGCATTGTTCGCGACGACGAGCTTGGCGAGCGGGCAGCCGATGGCAACGAGCGAGCGCCGTGAAGCCTCGGTATAGCAGACGTAGCGCACGGCGAGCGCGACCGCGAGGCGGTAGCAGACCGTGCGCACGAGCCCCGCGCTCTCGTGCCGGTAGAGCCCCTGGCCGTGAATGAGCACAGGCACGCGCATGACGCGTCCGGCGAGGAGCGCGAGCCACAGCGACAGATAACGAACGTCTGCAAAGATCAGGACTGCATCGGGACGTTCGAAAACGATGCGGCTCAGCACGCGGCTTTGCAGGCGGATCCGCCGCGAGGGCAGGCCCGCGAAACTCGCGATATGCGTTTCGACGAATTCGTCGCACTCGGGCTTCTCACGCGAAAAGCCGTTGGCCTCCACGCCCTCGGAGCACGCGAACACCTTGACGGAGAAAAGACGGTTGAGCGACTCGATGACTTCGATGCGATAGCGCGCGATCAACGGCTGCACGTAGAAGACCACGGGGCGTTTGAGCCGCGCGCCGGATTCGGTTTCGCAAACCGTTGTCCCGGAAGAGATGATCTCGTGTTCCACTGGCTGGCTCTGACGTGTCGACGCAGTCATGTTGAGAGGATCTTTCCGGTGGGGCGGGTTAGTCGGTCATATTTGCGCGAATCTCTTTTAGCAGTTGTAGGCGAGTCTTATCAAAAGAGGAATCCGAAAATTGCTATTGGACGAATTTACCGGCGGGTGCTGAGCTATGGGTGATGCGTAATCGATAAATGCGCAGAAAAAGTGCAATAACTGCGGATTTTATTAACGGAAAAAAGAAGCGGTAAAAGGTTCGCCCGTACGCGGCCATGCAGACACGGCGCACTACGCCCCCGCTGCGTGCTTGTTCACAAACAGTTGGAATCAGTCGTTGAATAGAGCGTTTCGGACAACTTGAATCCGGCCCGACGGGCGGCGCGAGGGCCTCGTGCTAACCTCGGTTCGAGTCGAAACGACCACCGGAATGCGGAGAAACCGATGACAACGCTCGCTACCGATGATCTCGCGTCTTCCGTGGCCGCGAACGGCGCGAAGGCGCGCATGCGCGTCGCGGTGGTGATCGCGACCAAGGGCCGTCCAACCGCCACCGCATGGGTCGTGCGCCTGCTCGCGCGGCAAACCGTGCGGCCGGATCAGATCATCCTTTCGGGCAGCAGCGCAGACGACATCGGACCTTACGATGCCAACGGTCTGCGCGTGAACGAAATCATCGGCACGGCGGGTTCGAGCGTGCAGCGCAATCGCGCGCTCGACGCGCTTGCGCCGGACATCGACATCGTGATTTTCCTCGACGACGACTTCGCGCCCGAGTGTCACTGGATCGAGTTGTGCGTGGAGCTGTTCGAGAGCGACGCGAATCTCGTGGGCGTCTCGGGCCGCACGCTGCGCGACGGTGCGAACACGCAACCGATCGCATGGGAAGAAGCCATCGCGCTCGTGGATGGCGCGCAAGCCGAAGTGATGCGGCGTCCGCCGCTGCGGCCCTGCGTGGAACTGTATGGCTGCAACATGGCGTGCCGCGCGCAGGCCATCGCCGATCTGCGCTTCGACGAGCGTCTCGTGCTGTACGGCTGGCTGGAAGACAAGGACTTCTCGCGGCGCCTCGCGCGCCGTGGCGGGCTCGTGTACTGCGACTATCTGCTCGGCGTGCACCTCGGGCTGCGAGGCGGGCGCGTTTCGGGCCGCCGCTTCGGCTATTCGCAGGTGGTCAACGCGATGTACCTGTGCAACAAGGGCGTGATGTCGCGCAAGGAAGCGACCAGCAACATCCTGCGTGCGCTCAGCATGAACTGCGTGAAGTCGGTGCGGCCGGAGGCGCATCTCGACCGGCGCGGCAGGCTCATCGGCAACGTGATCGGGATTGCCGATCTGTGCATCGGCGCGGTGCGGCCCGAGCGCGCAGAGCGGCTTTGATTCACGCGCAGCGCGGCATTAAATGACCGCACCGCGCGCTCCGATGCGTGCGGCGCTCAGTTGCCCGAACCGCGCGCAATGCGACGCTGCTTCACCGCTTGCGCGAGCCCTTCGAGCACGCCCACGCTTTCGTCCCAGCCGATGCACGCATCGGTGATGCTCTGGCCATAGGTCAGCTCGCAGCCTTCCTTCAGGTCCTGGCGGCCCGCCACGAGGTGCGACTCCACCATCACGCCGACGATGCGCTCGTCGCCCCCCGCCACCTGGCGGCCGATGTCGGCGCACACCGGAATCTGGTTCTCGTGCTTCTTCGAGCTGTTTGCGTGGCTCGCGTCGATCATGAGTCGCGCGGCGAGACCCGCCTTGCCGATATCGCTGCACGCGGCGTTTACGCTATCCGCGTCGTAGTTCGGCGTCTTGCCGCCGCGCAGAATCACATGACAGTCCTCATTGCCCGCGGTCGAGACGATAGCCGAGTGGCCGCCCTTCGTCACCGAGAGGAAATGGTGCGGCTGCGAGGCGGCCTTGATCGCGTCCACGGCGATCTTCACGTTGCCGTCCGTGCCGTTCTTGAAGCCGACCGGGCACGACAGACCCGAAGCCAGCTCGCGGTGCACCTGCGATTCCGTTGTGCGCGCACCGATCGCGCCCCACGAGATGAGGTCGGCGATGTACTGCGGGCTGATCATGTCGAGGTATTCGGTGCCGGCGGGCAGGCCCAGCTCGTTGATCGAGACGAGCAATTCGCGCGCGGTGCGCAGACCGTCGTTGATCTTGAAGCTGTTGTCGAGGAACGGGTCGTTGATGAGGCCCTTCCAGCCCACCGTCGTGCGCGGCTTCTCGAAGTACACGCGCATCACGATTTCGAGCTCGTTCTTGAAGCGCTTGCGCTCTTCGACGAGCTTCTTCGCGTAGTCGACCGCGGCCTTCGTGTCGTGAATCGAGCACGGCCCGATGATGACGATCAGGCGGTCGTCCATGCCGTGCAGGATGCGGTGCATGGCGCGGCGCGATTCGAAGATCAGCGTGGAGGCCGCTTCCGAGCAGGGGAATTCGCGGATCAGGTGAGCGGGCGGCGTGAGTTCCTTGAGTTCGCGAATGCGGACATCGTCGGTGTTGTGCGGGGGCATGGTCGTTTTCTCCTGATCCTGTGCGTAGCGTGCGTCGTTCGGACGGTGCTTCAAATTCGGTTAGATGAAGGTGCGGCTCGCAACTGTTGTCGAAACTGCGGGGCGAAAAAAAACCGCCAGGCTTGGCTGGCGGTTTCTCGTGTGTTCGGGGTCCTGCGCGTACTATCAACCCTCTCGATCCGCCAGCGGTCTGAGATACCAAAAGAAGTAAAAATAAAACTTCGTGGCGAACATGGCGGTCTTGTCTGAACGTTCGTTACGTCGAAAGGGTGATTGCCTTTATAACCCGGCATTCTCGGGGCTGGCAAGCAGGGTGCGGTAAAAAAGCGGACTATCTGCGCAAAAAATGACTCGTGTGCAGAAAAACCGCACGACGATGCGGAATTCCCGCATCGTCGTGCATGGAGTGCGCGCAGGCCAAGCGCTTAAACCGTGCCGCCGACCGTCATGCGGTCGATGCGCAGCGTCGGCTGACCCACGCCCACCGGCACGCTCTGCCCCTCCTTGCCGCACACGCCCACGCCCGAATCGAGGCGCATGTCGTTGCCGATCATGCTCACGTACTTGAGCGATTCCGGGCCGCTGCCAATGAGCGTCGCGCCCTTCACGGGGTAGGTGATCTTGCCGTTTTCGATCATGTAGGCTTCGGAGGCCGAGAACACGAACTTGCCGTTCGTGATGTCCACCTGACCGCCGCCGAAATTCACGGCATACAGACCGTTCTTCACCGAGCCGATGATTTCCTGTGGGTCCTTGTCGCCGTTGAGCATGTACGTGTTGGTCATGCGCGGCATGGGCAGCGCGGCGTACGACTCGCGGCGAGCGTTGCCCGTCACGGGCATCTTCATGAGGCGCGCGTTCAGCGAGTCCTGAATGTAGCCCTTGAGAATGCCGTCCTCGATCAGCGTCGTGCACTGCGTGGGGTTGCCTTCGTCGTCGATATTGAGCGAGCCGCGGCGGTTGGGCAGCGTGCCGTCGTCGACCACGGTCACGCCCTTCGCGGCTACCCGCTCGCCAATGCGCCCGGCGAACGCCGACGAGCCCTTGCGGTTGAAGTCGCCTTCGAGGCCGTGGCCGATCGCCTCGTGCAGCAGCACGCCGGGCCAGCCCGGGCCGAGCACGACGGTCATCGCGCCGGCGGGTGCCGGGCGCGCTTCGAGGTTTACGAGCGCAGCGTGCACGGCGTCGTCCACGTACTTCGACAGGAGGTCGTCGGTGAAATAGCCATAGTCGTAGCGGCCGCCGCCGCCGCCGTTGCCGATCTCGCGGCGGCCGTTCTGCTCGGCGATCACCGTGACGGACACGCGCACGAGCGGGCGGATGTCGGCGGCGAGCGCACCGTCACTGCGGGCGACGAGCACCACGTCGTACTCGCCCGCGAGCGCGGCCATGACTTGCGTGATGCGCGGATCGCGCCCGCGCGCCATCTCTTCGATGCGCTCGAGCAGCTTCACTTTTTCGGTCGCGTCGAGCGAGCTCAACGGGTCGGAGGGCAGGTACAGATCGCGGCCCGCAATGCCCGTGAGCGACTTCGCCACCTGGATCTTCTGCTTGCCGCCGCCCGCCTTGGCGATCGAGCGCGTGGCGATGGCGGCCTGGCGGATCGCTTCGGGCGAGAGGTCGTCGGAGTAGGCGAAAGCGGTGCGCTCGCCGGATACGGCGCGCACCCCGACGCCCTGGTCGATGCTGAAGCTGCCCGACTTGACGATGCCTTCCTCGAGGCTCCAGGCCTCGCTGCGCGTGGTCTGGAAGTAGAGATCGGCGTAGTCGATGCGATGCGTGAAGATCTCGCCGAGCGTGCGCGTGAGCACTGCCTCGTCGAGGCCGTAGGGCGTGAGGAGCAGGTCCTTCGCGGTCGCCAGATTGCGGATGCCGGGTTCGATGATGTTCATGCGCTCTGTGGGATCAACGATAAAGTCTGTCAATGGAGATTCGGGCGCGGTGCTGCGAAATCAAGCGCCTTAAACGGAGAACTCGCGTGGAATTCGATGGGGTTCATTCGCGGGGCCAGTCGTCGCGTGCGTTGCATGCGTTACGCGCGTCATGCGCAGTCGAGCACGCGGTGACGCCACGCCGGAAGGCTCGCGCGCACGCTGGCGATGCGCTCGAGGTCGATGTCGCCGGCCACCACGCCCGGGCCTTCGTCGCGCACGTCGACGATCTCGCCCCACGGGTCGACCAGCATGCTGTGGCCCCATGTGCGGCGGCCGTTCTCGTGCGTGCCGCCTTGCGCCGCGGCGAGCACGTAGCACTGGTTCTCGATCGCGCGGGCGCGCAGCAGGAGCTGCCAGTGGGCGCGGCCGGTGGTGTAAGTGAACGCTGAAGGCACGACCATCAGTGCGCAGTCTCCCATGCGCCGGTACAGCTCGGGAAAGCGCAGATCGTAGCAGACCGACAGGCCGACACGGCCAAACGGCGCCTCGAACGTGCGCACTTCGGCGCCGGGCCGGATCGTGCGCGCTTCGTCGAACGATTCGGCGCCTTTTTCGAAATTGAAGAGGTGGATCTTGTCGTAACGCGCGCGCTCCTCGCCGCTTGGGTCGAACACGAGCGTGGTATTGAGCACACGGGTTTCCTCGGGCGCATTCAGCGGCAACGTGCCGCCGATCACCCACACGTCATGGCGCCTCGCGGCATCGGCGAGAAAACGCTGAATGGGGCCGTCGCCGTGGGGCTCGCGGATCGCCAGTTTGTCGCTGTCCTTGTGACCCATGAAGCAGAAATATTCGGGCAGCAACACGAGGCGCGCGCCCGCGGCGGCGGCTTCGGCGATCAACTGGTCCGCTTCGGCGAGATTGCGCTCGCGCTCGGGCGTGCTGACCATCTGCAGCGCGGCGACGCGAAACGGGTCGAGGGGGGGAGCGCTCATCGGCAGATCTTGATTGGGTTCGGGATGCATGGCACGCATACCGCGTGCCCACGACGCGGCGCACCTGGCGGCAACTCAGTGCGCAATTCAGTGCACTGCGGCCGGCGCCTGCGCGTCCATCTTACCCTGATCGCCATGCAGCCGCTCGATGTGCGGTTTGGCCCACGGGCCCGTAATCGCGAAGTCCATCGCGAACGCGTGCTCGAGCGTTTGCGAGAGCACGACGTCGCCGATCAGCGCGCCGAGGCCGAAGAGCGGATTGATGATGGCCGCCGCGACCACGCCCGCGCCCGCGCTGACCGTCGGCACCACGTGCACGTGCAGGTCCTGGGTTTCGTGCGCGAGGTCGACGCTGCCCGCCATCGTCGCGCGCCCGGGGGCGGTGACGAGCTTGAAATCGTGGGTGCTGCCAATGCCGTTCTGGATCTGCGCGGTGGCCGTCGCGCTCGTGAAGGGCAGGCCTTCGCCGATGACGTCGCGGAAGTCCGTCGTGAGGAAGCGCGCGAGGCTTTGCAGGCTCAGCACGCCGAGCAGCCTTGCCACGCCCGGATCGACCTTGAGGATCTGGCCGTGTCGCAGGTCAAGGGTGAGGTTGCCGTTGAGCGACGGGAAGTCGATGCGCGTGGGGCCGCCTTGCCATTCCAGGTTGCCCGCGAGCGTGCCCGAGCCGTTCTTGAGCACATGCGGCCGGCCGGCGCGTTGGAGCAGGGCGCCCGCGTCCTTGATGTCGAGATGGAAATCGAGCGCCGTGCGGCGCGGCGTGTGCATGCCGGCTGCGGCCGAATCCTCGCTGGCTGCCGTGTCGCCCACCGCGCGCCAGTTTTCCGTGGCGGTGAGGTGCGCGTCCGGGTTGCTGATGTCGAGCTGGTCGAGCTGCCAGACCGGCACGCCGTTGTCGTCGAAGTTGTGCGCGTTGACCTGGAGACGGCCGAGGTCGCGATCGCGCACGATGAGCTGGTTCACGACGAGGTCGATCGACGGCATGTTCTGCGCGGGCTGCGACATCGCCTGGCCGAGCAGGTCGTTTTCGGTGGCAGCGGGCACGGTGAGGCGCGCGAGCCGCGCTTCGAGCGTGCCCGGTGCGCCCGGCACGGCGCCCGGCTTCCACGAGACGTGGCCCGAGACCTGGTTGGAGGCGACGTTGGCCTGCCATTCGTTGCCGCGCTCGCCGGTGCGCGATGCGCCGAGCACGACGTTCTCCCAGTGGCGCTTGAGCAGCGTGAGCGTGCCGACGTGGACCGCGAAGCGCGAAGGCAGGAACTGGCCGACCGCGCCGTTGGGGGCGAGCGGTGACGAGGCGGCGGTTGGCGCGGCCGCCGTGGTGGCCGTAGTGGTCGATGCCGGGCTTTGCGGCGCGGCAGCCGCGGCGCTGGGCACGGCAGATTCGGAGGTTGCGCCCGGGGCCGCGTCTTGATTTTGAGCCATCCGCTCGGCCGCTCTTTCTGCGGCGGTTCGCGGCGGGGGAACCGCCGCCCGCGCGCCGCTTGCCGCCGCGCTCGCAGGCGTCGCGCCCTGGGCCTGGGCCGCCGCGGTCCCGCGCAACTGCTGCACCACGGCGCGCCAGGCGTCGGCGTCGAAGGCGGGCAGGTCGACGGCGGCGGCCACGCCTTCCGACGGTAGATCGGCCGGGCGGTTCATGCCGATCGCGCCGCGCACGACTTCCGGTACGTGACCCGGATGGCGGCGCATCACGTAACGCGCGGCGAGCGGCCCGAGCGTGAGTTCTGCATGTTCGAACGCGGCGTCGTCGGCCCTGGCATCGGCGCCGACGGCGGATTCGGCGGGCGTGCCCGTGCCCGGCTGCAATTCGAAGTTCAGCGGCATCGGCGTGCCGGCGGCCTTGCCGAACGGCGCGGGCAGGTCGAGCGCGAGACCGGTGAGATCGGCGTTCGCCTTCACGTCGGGCAGGCGCCCGCGCTGGCCGGCTACCGAAAGCGAGTAGGGCGCCGCGCCCGACAGGCGCCCGAGCGCCGCCGCCGCCATGCCATGCAGGTTCAGCCCGCGCGCCGCATCGACCGCGACGTCGCCGGCCACGTCCACCTTATAGTGCCCGTCGTCGCGCATGCCGCCGCTCGCGCGCAGATCGCCGCCGAGAAAGCGCGCCGTAAGCCGGTCGACATTGGCGCTGTGGTTCGTGAAGCGCACCTGCCCGGTGAGTTTCGAGACCGGCGGCACGTTCTTCGCGGTGAGCGTGTTGTTCTCGAAGCCGATGGCGCCCGCGAGCAGCACCTTCGGCATCGGATGGCGCGGGATCGTGAGCTTGAGTGCGAGCGTGGACTGCCCTTGCGCGCGCACCTTCGCGGTGGCGTGCTTCGACATGTAGCCGATCGAGCTGTTGTCCGCGTAGTCGAGCAGGTCCGCGAGCGGCCCGCGCCCGCTGCCCTCGATCACGATATCGGAGCCCTTGATGCCCAGTTCCTCGATGCGCCCGCTCACGTTGCGCAGCACGAAGTTGCGGTAGTGGCCGCGATCGACGTCGAAGCGCAGCTTGTTCTCATGCAGCTTGAACACGCCGTCGATGCCGTCGAACGCCGGCCAGACGTTCGGCGCGCCGTTGCGCATCGTGCGCGGCGGGAACGGCGACGGGTCGAAGCGGCCGCCCGTGAACGGCGCGACGATGCGGAACTGGCCCGCGTCGGGGTCGCGCGAGTAGGGGAATTTGGTGAGGTCGCCGTGGATCTCGATCGTCGCACCCTTCGACAGGCCCGCCTGCAGGCCGTGGCCGAGATAGATGCGCGTCTTCTCGCTGATGGCGGTGGGCAGGTAACGCGGGATGGCCTTGACCCTGGCCTCATCGAAATGCGCGACGAGGTCGAGCGAGCCGCGTCCCTTGCCGGGGTTCGTGTAGTGCGCGGTCATCTTCGCGCGCGCGTCGGCGTTCTCGATGCCCAGGTTCGCGACATCGACGGTGAATGCCTTGAGCCGGTTGCCGGGCTCGCGCTCAGCGGCCACGGTCCATCTGGCCGCGCCCGAGAGCCGGTCGAACGTGAGGCGGGGATTGTCGAACACGCCAGGCAGCGTGATGGCGACGCTGTTCGTGTCGAGGTCGATGGTGCCGTGCGATTCGTCGGCATCGATGTGCCCCCAGAGATTCTCGACCCCCGGCAGGCCCGCGCGCGGGTGGCCGCGCGGCGTGAGGCCCGGCCCCGGCTCCTGCGCATTCATGCTGATGCCCTGCAGGTCGCCCTTGAAGCGATAGTGGGTGACCGGCTCGACGCTGGTGGAGCGCTGCTCGGCAGCCGCTTCACCCGACTCGGGCTTCGCGCGCTCGAGGGATAGGTCGTAGTTCGCCACCAGCCCGCGCGGGTCGAAGCGCACGAGCGCGCCCTGCACGCGACCGGGTAGCGGCAGCGCGCGCATGAACTCGGCGAGGATGCCGAGATCGATGCGGTCGCCGCGCACGCTCATGAGCTGGCCGTGCTGGAGCGTTTGCTGGCGAAAGCGCGCATCGAGCGTCGTGAGCGCGAGCGAGCGCGTGAGCGGCGTGCCGTCGTCGAGCGGCGGCTGGCCCAGTTCCGCGTGCAAGTCGCGCAGCTTGAGCGCGTAGTCGTCGGGCTGGATGCCGAGGCTCCAGTGGAAGCTCGCGACCGGCATGTCGAGCAGCGGCTGCGTGGGCCGCGTGCGCAACGAAACGTTTGCGCCTTCCAGCGCGCCGCTCGCCTCGAGGATGCGTCCGTTCGAGAAGTGCGCCCAGATCGAGTTGTCGATGCGCCCCGCGTAGGTAGCGATCGGGAAGTTGATGTAGCGCGCGAGCGTGGGCAGATCGACGGGGCCGGTCGAGAGATAGGTGTCGCCCGTCCAGCTGATCGGCTTGCCGGCCTGTGCGTAGCGCGCGTGCGTGAAGTGCGCGCGGAAGTCGAGCGGGCCGTGCAGCACGGTGCCCTCGGCCGGCGCCTGGAGCGCGACGCGATGATCGTACCCGTCGTTGAGGATCGCGAGGCGGATGTGCGAGAACGCGAGGTCGGGCACGTCGCGCGTGGCGTCGTGCCAGCGCAGCGTGCCGCCGCGCAGCACGACGGCCTGCTGGCGCATGAGCCACGTCGTGAAGGTGGCGTTGCCCGTGTGTGCGGTGGGCACCGGCACGCCCGCCACGGTGAGCGTGCCGTCGTCCTCGCGCGCGATGTGCACGTCGGGCTGCTCGACCACGATGCTCGAGAGCAGCGGTTCGAACAGCACGACCGAGCGCCACGACACCGAAGCCGTGGCGTGCGGCACGTCGAGCGCGATGTTGCCGTGGCGGTCGCGAATCGTCAGATCAGTGACGTCGATGCCGGGCTGGAAGCCCGACCAGTGCGGCGCGAGCTTGCCGATGCGCAATTCGGCGTGAATCTTCGAGGAGACGAGCTGCTCGATGCGCGGACGCAAGTTGTCCACGTATGGCAGCACGACGTAGCGCAGACCGAGCAGCAGGACAGAGACAAGGAAATACAGGACGAGCGCGATGATCGCCAGCACGCGCAGTGTGTGGCGCAGGACCGGGTGATGATGGTGCGGACCCCCTGGCTCGGTCGCCTGGCTGGCATGTCCAGATTGGGGTAGGCCGGCGTGATCGTTTCGCTCGGACATGCTGCGGCGGGTGGGGTATGGTAGCGTTGCGTTCTAACGACGAAATGTATCACAGAGGGCCGTCAGAAGGCCCATCCGGGGAAGCCGGGATGGCCGCTCGGCGCGTGACACGCATGATTTTTTGCACTGCAGTGGCGGCTATGCCGGACGCATCGGCGAGACGGAGCGCGAGAGCCGGTGGGCGGTGCGCGCGTGGCGCGGGGCGAACCCTCTCGGTCGAACCGTCGAGATCGGCATCGTCGCATCGACACCGTCATCAACCCAGGCGCGCGCAGCGACACAACAGCGAACAGCGACACAACAGCGAACAGCGAGCCTTCCCGGCAAGCAGCACTTCATGACTGACATCCCTCTTCTGAGTTCCAGCTATTCCCGCTATGCAGCACGGGCTTACGCCGCGCGCCCTGGCCTCGCAGCGCAGGTCGAGGCGCTCGCTGCGGCACCGCTCTCGCGCGAACGCATCGTCGCGCGGCTCGACGCGTTGAGCGGGGAACTGCTCGCCGAAGCAAACGCCGCACCTGGCGCAGCGCTCAACGACGAGCAGTTGAAGAAGGTCCTGCGCCAGTTGCGCGTGGAAGTGATCTGCGCGGTGATGGAGCGCGATCTCGGCGGCGTGGCCGACGTCGCCGAAGTGACCGGCAGCATGACCGATCTCGCGGAAGTCACGATCCAGCGTGCGCTCGCCTGCGTGAGCGCCGACCTCGAGACGCTCTTCGGCGAGCCGCGCGGCCCGGGCGGCGAGCGCCTCACGCTCGGCGTGGTGGGGATGGGCAAGCTGGGCGGACGCGAGCTGAACGTTTCGTCCGACATCGACCTGATCTTCGTCTACGAGGACGACGGCGAAACCACGGGAGGCCAGCGCTCGCCCATCGCCACGCAGGACTTCTTCACGCGCGTGGGCAAACGCCTGATCGCCGCGCTCTCCGACGTGACGGCCGATGGCTTTGTGTTTCGCGTGGACATGCGTCTGCGCCCGAACGGCGACTCCGGGCCGCTCGTGTGCAGCCTCGGCATGCTCGAAGAGTACTTCTACGTGCAGGGCCGCGAGTGGGAGCGCTATGCGTGGATCAAGGGGCGGCTCGTTTCCGGGGACGAGAGCGACAGCGCGCTGCGTCTTGCCCGTCAGCTCGATTCGCTCGTGAAGCCATTTGTCTACCGGCGCTACCTGGACTTCGGCGTGATCAGCGCAATCCGCTCGCTGCACTTGCAGATTCGCCAGGAAGCGCAGCGCCGCGCCATGATGCGCCCCGACAAGGCCGATGACATCAAGCTCGGGCGCGGCGGGATTCGTGAGATCGAGTTCAGCGCCCAGGTGTTCCAGCTCATCCGCGGCGGCCAGGATGCGGGTTTCCGCGTGCGCCCGACGCTCGCGGTGCTCGGCTACGCCGCCGCGCGTGGACTGATCGCGCCGGAGGTGTGCGGCGAGCTCGCGCGCGCCTACAACTTTCTGCGCGACCTCGAGCATCGCCTGCAATACCGCGACGATGCGCAAACGCACGCCATGCCTGTCGACGCCGAGGAGCGCGCGGCGCTCGCGAAGTCGATGGGCTTTGCCGACTATGCCGCGCTGATGACGACGCTCGACGGCCACCGCGACAACGTCGAGCGCCAGTTCGTGCAGATCTTCTCCGACAAGATGGGCGGCGAGGGCGGCTGCGGCGCCTCGGAAGACGGCGCGGCGGCATGGGTCTGGAGCGGTGCGCTCATGGAAGAGGGCGCCGAAGACTCGTTGCTCGAACGTCTCACGGAACTGGGTATCGACGACCCGGCGCCGCTGCTCGCGCGCCTGCGCGGACTCTGGCAGTCGGCGCGTTACGCGGGGCTGCCCGAGAAGAGCCGCGAGCGCTTCGACAGCGTCGCGCAGCGCGCGCTCGAAGCTGCACGCACGCTCGAGCCGCGCGAGCGCCGCGGCGACACGCTCGCGCGCATGTTCGACCTGCTCGAAGCCGTGATCCGGCGCGGCGCGTATCTCGCGCTGCTCTGCGAATATCCGGATGCGCTCAGCCGCGTGCTCAAGGTGCTGGGCGGCTCTCGCTGGGCGGCGGGCTATCTGATCCGCCATCCGCAACTGCTCGACGAACTGCTCGACGACGAGGCAGTTGCATCGCCCTTCGACTGGCCTGAATTCTCGCGTCTGTTGCGCGCACGGCTCGCCGCTGCCGCCGACGTCGAACAGCAGATGGATCTGCTGCGTCACGCGCACCAGGCCGAGGTGTTCCGCATCCTGCTCAACGACCTGGCGGGGCGGCTATCGGTGGAGCACGTGAGCGACCGGCTCTCGGAGCTTGCCGACGCCGTGCTCGGCGTGACCATCGAGACCGTCTGGAAGCAGTTCGCCAAACGCCATCGCGAGGTGCCGCGCTTCGCGGCGATCGCCTACGGCAAGCTGGGCGGCAAGGAGCTGGGCTACGCGTCGGACCTCGACATCATCTTTCTGTACGAAGACGAGGACGAGCGCGCCTCGGAGATCTACGCGACCTTCGCGCGCCGCCTCATCACGTGGCTCACCACGGCCACCGGCGCGGGCACTCTGTTCGACGTCGATCTGCGCCTGCGGCCGAACGGCGAGTCCGGGCTGCTCGTGACCGACCTCGATGCGTTCCGCCGCTACCAGCTGCGCGAGGGCGACGCGGCGAACACGGCATGGGTCTGGGAGCACCAGGCACTCACGCGTGCGCGCTTCTCGGCCGGGGACGTGGCGATCGGCAGCGCCTTCGAGGCGATTCGCGTGCAGGTGCTGACCACGCCGCGCGACGCCGCGCCGCTCGCGAAGGAAATCGTGGAGATGCGCCAGCGCGTGGAAGACGGCCACCCGAACCGCACCGAACTCTTCGACCTGAAGCATGACCGCGGCGGCATGGTGGACATCGAGTTTCTCGTGCAGTACTGGGTGCTGCTGCATGCGGCGCAGGACCCCGAGCTGATCCGCAACACGGGCAATATCGCGTTGCTGCGCGAGGTGTCGCGCTTCGGGCTCATGAGCGAGGAGGAGGCCGAGACGATAGGCTCCGCGTACCGGCTGTATCGCAAGCTGCAGCATCAGTTGCGGCTCGACGGTATGGAGAAGGCGCGTGTCGCTCCGGCGCGTGTGGAGCGCGAGCGCGAGGCCGTGCTGGCGTTGTGGAAGCGCGTGTTCGGGGAGCGCGGGGAGGCTTAGGGCCGCAGCAAAAGCCTGGCCAGAACGTCCTTCAGGTCTCTGCGGGTGTCGACGATCAAATGGATATAGATCATCGGATCGTCAATCTCGGAGATGATGCGGTTCATGCCGCTTACTATCTGCCGATAGTTCGTAGAGCCCAGTTCCGCGAGCTCAGGAGGAACGTGCCCATTTCGGGGAAATGCCTCGAGTTGTTCAATATCGTCGCGAATCTTCGCCGATGTTTCATGCCAGGCCTTCGGGCCGAATTTGGCGATCACGTGACGTCGAATGTCTTGCATGTCGGTCCGCGCCGACTGGAGGAAGACGGCCTTCATGCAATACCGTCGTCCTTGTCCATCTGCTCCAGTTCAGTGAAAACATCACTCGCCGGAATGTAGCGACCGGCTTCGATGTCCTTGCGCCCCAGCGTCAGAATCTTCAGAAGTGCTAACGTTTGTTGCATATCCTCGTAGGATTGTGCGTCCTGCACGACGACCCGGGCTTCACCGTTTTGGGTGATCAGCATCGGCTCGCCACTTTCCGTGATCTCGCGGACGATCTCAGCGGCGTGGCTCTTCAGATAGCTAATGGGCTTCACCTGGCTGGGCTTCATCTCCGTTCCTCGGGCTGGCATGTCAATAGGACTAAATATAGACCTAAATTCGGACTGATTGGAGGCAATATTTAGGGTTGTATCAACGAGGCAGAGAAGCTCAAGCGGCCAGCATCTCCTTCGCATGCCGCCTGGTCGTCGCGGTAATCTCCAGCCCGCCCAGCATGCGCGCGACTTCCTCCACCCGGCCGCCCCTGTCGAGCGGCGTGACGGCCGAGACCGTGCCGCCGTTGCCGTCGCCGGACTTCGCCACCTGGAAGTGATGATCGCCGCGCGCCGCGACCTGCGGCAAGTGCGTCACGCACAGCACCTGGCGCGCGCGACCGAGCTGGTGCAGCAAACGTCCCACCACTTCGGCGACCCCGCCGCCAATGCCCGTATCCACTTCGTCGAAGATCAGCGTGGGCGTGGGGCTCGCCGCGCTTGCGATCACGGCAAGCGCGAGGCTGATGCGTGCGAGCTCGCCGCCGGAGGCGATTTTCGCGAGCGGGCGCAGCGGCACGCCCGCATGGCCCGCCACGCGGAATTCGATCTGCTCCAGACCGTGCGCGCCGCCGATCGGCTCGCCGGTCGAGCTGCTGCCGAGCGCCACGAGCGCGACTTCGAAGCTGCCGCCGGCCATCGACAGTTCCTGCATACCTTGCGTGACCGCCGAGCCGAGCGCCTTCGCCGCCTTGGCGCGCGCCTTCGAGAGCTGGCGTGCCTGCACGAGATAGGCTTCCTGCGCCTTCTGCTCGGCGGCGCGCAGGCCGTCGAGATCGGATGCGGCGTCGAGTGCCGCGAGCTGCTGGCGGCGCGACGCGTGTTCCTCAGGTAGCGTTTCGGCCGGCAGGCGGAACTTGCGCGCCGTCGAATGCAGCGCGTCGAGGCGCCGTTCGACCTGCGCGAGATGTTGCGGATCGAGATCGAGGCGTTGCGCGTAGTGCGAGAGCGAGTACGCCGCTTCCTGGATCTGGATCGCGGCCGGTTCGAGCGCGGCGAGGGCGTCGTTGAGTTCGGCGTCGACTTCGGCGAGGGAGCGCAGCTTCGAGACGATCGAGTTCAGCTGCGAGAGCATCGCCTCATCGGATTCCGATAACGCCGCGAGCGCGCCTTGTACGCCTTCGATCAGGTTGGCCGAGTTCGAAAGCCGCACGTGCTCCGCGTTCACTTCCTCCCATTCGCCCGGCTGCGGCGCGAGCTTGTCGAGCTCGGCGAGCTGCCACGCGAGGCGCTCGCGCTCGAGTTGCAGCTCGCGGTCGCGCGACATGGCGCTCTGCAGGGCGAGACGCGCGTCGCGTGCCTCGCGCCACGCGCGCGTGACGGTGGCGGCGAGATCCGTGAGGCCCGCGTGCGTGTCGAACAGTTCGCGCTGCGCATCGGGGCGCATGAGCAGTTGGTGAGCATGCTGGCCGTGGATGTCCACGAGCATTTCGCCCAGCTCGCGCAGTTGCGCGAGCGTGGCGGGCGTCCCGTTGATGAAGGCGCGCGAGCGCCCGCCGCTGTCCACCACGCGGCGCATCATGACCGTGTGCTCGCCGTCGCCGTTCGTGAGCGCCTGCTCGTCGAGCCAAAGCGCGGCATGCGCGGGCACGTCGAACTCGGCGGTGATGTCGGCGCGGGCCTCGCCGGTGCGCACGACGCTCGCGTCGGCGCGCGTGCCGAGCGTGAGGGCGAGGGCATCGATCAGGATCGACTTGCCCGCGCCGGTTTCGCCGGAAAACACGGTGAAACCGCTATCGAATTCGAGGTCGAGCGCGGCGACGATCACGAAGTCGCGAATCGAGAGATGGCGAAGCATGGCGTCTGGTTCTGCTTTTTGGGTTGGCTTTGATTACCGTGGGACTGCTGGCTGCATGGCAACGCACCCGCGCGCTTCACGCCAGGACGCGGGTTTAGTCCTCCGGATCGCCCTGCAGCAAGGGGTGCTCGTTCCAATGCAGCTTCTTGCGCAGCGTGCGGTAGTAGCTATAGCCGACCGGGTGCAGGAAGGGCACCGTGTGGCGCGAGCGGCGCACCTCGATCACGTCGTTCAGTTCCAGCGCCGTGAACGACTGCATGTCGAAGTTCACGTTGACGTCGCGGCCCGCCACGATCTGGATGCTTACCTTGCAGTCGTCGGGCAGCACGATCGGGCGGTTCGAGAGCGCATGCGGCGCGATCGGTACGAGCACGATGCCTTGCAGCTGCGGATGCAGGATCGGCCCCTGCGACGAGAGCGCGTAGGCGGTCGAGCCCGTGGGCGTCGCGACGATCAAGCCGTCGGAGCGCTGGTTGTACATGAAGCGGCCATCGACGTTCACGCGCAGTTCGGCCATGCCCGAAAAGCCGCTACGGTTCACGACCACGTCGTTGAAGGCGAGCGCGTGGTAGATCGGGTCGCCGTCGCGGGTGATGCGCGACTCGAGCAGCGAGCGCTCCTCGCGCTCGAACGAGCCCGCGAGCAGTTGCGGCACGACCTCCTGCATCTCGGAGAACGCGATGTCGGTAATGAAGCCGAGCCGCCCGTGGTTGATGCCGATGAGCGGCGTGCGGTAGGGCGCGAGCTGGCGGCCGATGCCGAGCATCGTGCCGTCGCCGCCGAGCACGACGGCCACGTCCGCGCGCGCGCCGATTTCGGACGGCTGCAGCGCGGGATAGCCTTGCGCGCCGATTTCCTCTGCGGTTTGCGCTTCGAACACGACCTCGAAGCCGCGCTTCGAAATGGTCTGGGCGAGCGCCGTCAGCGGCTCGGCAATGCCTGGCGTATTGCTGCGCCCAACGAGCGCAACCGTCTTGAACTGGCTCTGGATCTTCTGGATCTGCATGCCGGCATTACACCATAGTCAGGTCACGAAAAGAACCTGGCGCAAGCCGGGCACGGCCCGCCAGGCCTTGCGCGCCGCGCCCTCCCGCCCTAAGCCGGTGACACGGCGATGACAACGCGCGATGTGCCAGACGATGTGCCATGCAACATGCCCGGCGGTAACGGCCGAAACCGGGCCGCCCCACGCGGCGGGCCTGCCCGTCGGGCCCGACCTGGCGGCGCACTCGCGGCCAACCCGCCATTAGGCTAAAATTTTGAGTCATGCTAGATCCCCGCGCACAAACCCTCCTCAAGACGCTGATCGAGCGCTACATCGCCGAAGGTCAGCCGGTCGGCTCGCGCACGCTGTCGCGCTATTCCGGCCTGGAGTTGAGCCCGGCGACGATCCGCAACGTCATGTCGGACCTCGAGGAGCTGGGTCTCGTGTCCAGCCCGCATACCTCGGCCGGGCGTGTGCCCACGCCGCGCGGCTATCGCCTGTTCGTCGACACCATGCTCACCGTCGAGCCCAGTTCGGACGACGACGCGCTCACGCGGGCGGTAAAGACCACGCTGCGCCCCGGCGAGCCGCAGAAAGTGGTGGCGGCGGCGGCCAGCGTGCTCTCGAACCTCTCGCAGTTCGCGGGCGTGGTGCTGACGCCCCGGCGCAGCCACGTGTTCAAGCAGATCGAGTTCATGCGCCTGTCCGACAAGCGCATCCTGCTCATCATCGTGACGCCCGAAGGCGACGTGCAGAACCGCATCATGGCGACGCAGCGCGACTTCACGCCTTCCGAGCTCATCGAAGCCTCAAATTACATCAACGCGCACTTCGCGGGCCTGTCGTTCGACGAGGTGCGCCGCCGCCTGCGCGAGGAAATCGACGCGCTGCGCGGCGACATGACCACGCTCATGCACGCGGCCGTGACCGCGAGCACCGAAGAGCCCGAAAGCGGCGACACCTTGCTCATTTCCGGCGAGCGCAACCTGCTCGAAGTGGCCGACCTTTCCTCGGACATGGCGCGCCTGCGCAAGCTCTTCGACGTATTCGACCAGAAAACCAGCCTGCTGCAGCTGCTCGACGTCTCGAGCCACGCGCAGGGTGTGCAGATTTTCATCGGAGGCGAGTCGCAACTCGTGCCGATCGAGGAAATGAGCGTGGTGACGGCTCCCTACGAGGTGAACGGCAAGATCGTCGGCACGCTTGGCGTGATCGGACCGACGCGCATGGCGTACAACCGCGTGATTCCGATCGTCGACATCACGGCGCGCCTGCTCTCGCTCACGCTCAGCCAGAACTGAGCGCCGCATCGGGCACCGGGCATCGGACCACCCTCTTTCCGACGATCATCCCCCGAAAGGCGTGGCGCGCGCCATCGGCCGAATGGCCAACGTGCGGTGAGTCGCCGCGTCGCGGGTCCGGTTTGGCCCGCCAGGACCGCCCGCTATAATGCTTGTTTCATGCAACCGTTGCTGCGCATTCGCGCGGCGCCACTGATCGCCTATGCGTTTCGACCTGGAGCGGCCTTCGCAGTCCGCCGCGGCGCATCGCGTCGCCGTGCTGCTCATCAACCTGGGCACGCCGGACGCGCCCACGCCGCGCGCCGTGCGCCGCTATCTCGCGCAGTTCCTGTCCGATCCGCGCGTGGTCGAGATTCCGGCGCCGATCTGGCAGGTCATCCTGCGCACGCTGATCCTGCCGTTTCGCGGCCGGTCGTCGGCGAAGAAGTACGCGGCGGTCTGGACGCCCGAGGGTTCCCCGCTGCGCGTGCATACGCAGAAGCAGACCGACGGCCTGCGCCATCTGCTGCAAATCAACGACTACACGGTCCTCGTCGATTACGCGATGCGCTACGGCACGCCCGACATCCCGGCGATGCTGAACCAGCTCAAGCTCGCGGGCGCGGAACGCATCCTGCTCATGCCGATGTATCCGCAGTACTCGGCGTCGACCACGGCCACGGCGTTCGACGCGGCCTTCGCCGCGCTGCGCCGCATGCGCAACCAGCCGGAAATTCGCACGGTGCGCGGCTATCACGACCATCCGGCGTATATCGCGGCGCTCGCGGCCCAGGTGCACCAGTACTGGCACGCGCACGGCAAACCCAATTTCGCGGCGGGCGACCGCCTCGTGCTGAGTTTTCACGGGGTGCCGAGCCGTACGCTCGATCTGGGCGACCCGTACCACGACCAGTGCCAGCAAACGGCCGCGCTCCTTATGCACGCGCTGGAGCTAACGCCGGTCGAATGCCGGGTGACCTTCCAGTCGCGTTTTGGGCGGGCGCAATGGCTCCAGCCATACACGGCGCCCACGCTGCGGGAACTGGGCGCGGGCGGCGTGCACCGTGCGGACGTGTTCTGCCCTGGTTTCACGGCGGATTGCCTGGAAACCATCGAGGAAATCGGCATGGAAGTGCGCGACGAGTTCCTGCACGGCGGCGGCAAGGAGTTTCACCGCATAGCATGCCTGAATGCCTCGCCGGCGTGGATCGCGGCGCTGGGCGAGATTGTTGCGCAGCACCTGCAGGGCTGGCCCGTGCAGGCCGCGGCGCCGGCTGGCGCAGTGGCCTGACCCAGTGAACTGAGCGTGAACTGAGCGGCGCATCCGGAAAGCTTCTGATGAACTACAAGATTTCGACCGAACCTGGCGCGCGGCTGCGCATCGACAAATGGTTATGGGCGGCGCGTTTCTTCAAGACGCGCTCGCTCGCCTCGGACGCCGTGAGCAAGGGGCGCGTGCGCATTGGCGGCGACGCCGTGAAGGCATCGAAGGACGTGCGCGTGGGCGACCTCGTCGAAATCGAGATCGATCACGTGGTCTGGGAAGTGCGGGTGCTGGGGATTTGCGAGATGCGCGGCCCCGCCAGCATCGCGCAGACGCTCTATACGGAAACGGAAGCCGGGCGCGAGCGGCGCGCGGCGGAGCAGGACCGGCGCCGGCTCTTTCGCGAACCGGCTGCCGTGTTGCAGGGCAGGCCGACCAAGCGCGACCGCCGCACTATCGACAAATTTTCGCGTGAGGGTTGAAGAGCGCTTCCATCGTAGCGTGCACGCCCCCGTATTCCGTCGTGTTTTCGTTCACGGCGCCCGACATGCAGATGGTCGTAGTCCCGGCGATGAGTACCAGCGCGACCACCGATATGGCAAAGGTCAGTTTCACGGTACTCCCCTTGGGATCGCAGCAAAACAGCCAGTTTCGAGGCCCGGACAGCGTTTTTATGTGCGGTGATGCTGCTAAAAAAGGTGCTGTCCGTGGGCCCATTCGGTGCGGTGCCGGGCTCAGGGTAAACGCGTCATGAGCAGCACCTGTTCCTGAGTGTAGGTCAGGGATGTCCCTTACTCAATTTCATTTTTGCGGCGCTGCAGTAATGATTGTTACGGGCGATTTCGCGGCTTGATCTTCTGTATAAAAAAGCCGCGAGAGCCTCTTGAAACAAGCGATCCGGCACCCATGTGCTCTCGCGATGTCCGAAGCCTCTGTCGCGTCGGCGCAACGGCCCAGGCGCAGTAGAGCGGCCGGCGTCATGGCGCCCGAAGCTTTGTTCCCTTTTTCACTATTCAACCACGTTCAGCGACATGGAAAACACGCAAGAGAACCCGACGAGCCAGAACCCCACGCCCGCGGACGAGGCGTCGCAGGCAGCCCAGCCCCAGGCGGCTGAAGCGGCCGAGCAGGCAGCCCAAGGCGGCGTGGACCAGAACGCAGCGGCGCTTGCCGAGGCCGCACTGGCCGAAGCCCAAGCGAAAGTCGCCGAATTGCAGGACGCCTTCGTCCGCGCCAAGGCCGAGACCGAGAACGTACGCCGCCGCGCGCAGGAAGACGTCGCCAAGGCGCACAAGTTTGCGATCGAAAACTTCGCCGAGCATCTGCTGCCGGTGATGGACAGCCTCGAAGCCGCTCTCGCCCATAACTCGGACGACCTCGCCAAGGTCAACGAAGGCGTCGAACTCACGCTCAAGCAGCTCACCGGCGCGCTCGAGAAGGGCAAGGTCCTCGCGATCAACCCCGTGGGCGAGAAGTTCGACCCGCACCGTCACCAGGCCATCTCGATGGTCCCGTCCGAGCAGGAAGCGAACACGGTGGTCAGCGTGCTGCAAAAGGGCTATGTGATCGCCGACCGCGTGCTGCGTCCGGCGCTCGTGACTGTTTCGGCACCGAAGTAAGAAAGATGTAAGTAATGCGGTGGCCTGAAGGAACCCAAAGGAACCCAAGGGAAACCCAACGGCCCTGCGATTAAAAAAAATGATGGAACGCATAGCCCAAACCCCTTGAAATCGCCGTAGCGGCACTTATTTGGGCAGTAGTTCCGTATTGAAGTGGACGCCAGCCGCGCACAAGGGAAAACGCGGCTCGAGCATGTAGTTACCTGCGCAGCGCGAAAGCGGCGTCCGCACAGCGACCAAATTCTGGAGATTTGACAAAAATGGGCAAAATCATTGGTATTGACCTCGGCACCACCAACTCGTGCGTGGCGCTGATGGAAGGCAATCAGGTCAAGGTGATCGAGAACTCGGAAGGCGCCCGTACGACGCCTTCGATCATCGCCTACATGGACGACAACGAAGTGCTGGTCGGCGCACCGGCCAAGCGCCAGTCGGTCACGAACCCGAAGAACACGCTGTACGCAGTCAAGCGCCTGATCGGCCGCCGCTTCGAAGAGAAGGAAGTGCAGAAGGACATCGGCCTGATGCCCTACAAGATCGTCAAGCACGACAACGGCGACGCCTGGGTCGAAGCGCATGGCACGAAGCTCGCGCCGTCGCAGGTTTCGGCTGAAGTGCTGCGCAAGATGAAGAAGACCGCTGAAGACTACCTCGGCGAGCCGGTCACCGAAGCCGTGATCACGGTTCCCGCGTACTTCAACGACAGCCAGCGTCAGGCCACCAAGGACGCCGGCCGCATCGCCGGTCTGGAAGTCAAGCGCATCATCAACGAGCCGACGGCAGCCGCACTCGCGTTCGGTCTGGACAAGGCCGAAAAGGGCGACCGCAAGATCGCCGTGTTCGACCTGGGCGGCGGCACGTTCGACATCTCGATCATCGAAATCGCAGATGTCGACGGCGAAATGCAGTTCGAAGTGCTCTCGACCAACGGCGACACGTTCCTCGGCGGTGAAGACTTCGACCAGCGCATCATCGATTACATCATCGGCGAGTTCAAGAAAGAGCAGGGCGTCGACCTCTCGAAGGACGTGCTCGCGCTGCAACGCCTGAAGGAAGCCGCTGAAAAGGCCAAGATCGAACTGTCGTCGGGCCAGCAGACCGACATCAACCTGCCGTACATCACGGCGGACGCGTCGGGTCCGAAGCACTTGAACCTCAAGTTCACGCGCGCCAAGCTGGAAGCGCTGGTCGAGGAACTGATCGAGCGCACCATCGAGCCGTGCCGCATGGCGATCAAGGACGCAGGCGTGAAGGTCGGCGACATCGACGACGTGATTCTCGTCGGCGGCCAGACGCGTATGCCGAAGGTGCAGGAGAAGGTCAAGGAGTTCTTCGGCAAGGACCCGCGCCGTGACGTGAACCCGGACGAAGCCGTGGCCGTTGGCGCCGCGATCCAGGGGCAGGTGCTTTCGGGCGACCGCAAGGACGTGCTGCTCCTCGACGTGACCCCGCTGTCGCTCGGTATCGAGACGCTCGGCGGCGTGATGACGAAGATGATCAACAAGAACACCACGATCCCGACCAAGCACGCACAGGTCTACTCGACGGCGGACGACAGCCAGTCGGCCGTGACGATCAAGGTGTTCCAGGGCGAGCGCGAAATGGCAGCGGGCAACAAGCTGCTCGGCGAGTTCAACCTCGAAGGCATTCCGCCCGCACCGCGCGGCGTGCCGCAAATCGAAGTGACCTTCGACATCGACGCGAACGGCATTCTGCACGTGGGCGCGAAGGACAAGGCCACCGGCAAGGAAAACAAGATCACCATCAAGGCGAACTCGGGTCTGTCGGAAGCCGAAATCGAGAAGATGGTGAAGGACGCCGAAGCGAACGCGGAAGAAGATCACCGTCTGCGCGAGATTGCCGACGCGCGCAACCAGGGCGACGCACTGGTGCACAGCACGAAGAAGGCCGTGGCCGAGTACGGCGACAAGATCGACGCTTCCGAAAAGGAAAAGATCGAAGCCGCGCTGAAGGATCTCGAAGAAACGCTGAAGAGCTCGTCGGCCGACAAGGCGACGATCGAGGCGAAGGTCGAGGCGCTGTCGGCAGCGTCGCAGAAGCTCGGCGAGAAGATGTACGCCGACATGCAGGCGCAGCAGGCAGGCGCGGCCGGTGCCGCCGGCGCGGGTGCCGCAGGTGCCGGTGCGGCCGAGCAGGGCGCGCAGAACGACGCCGACGACGTGGTCGACGCCGAGTTCAAGGAAGTCAAGAAGGACTAAGCCGGTTCGTGGCGGTCATGACCGTTCTGCCTGATCAGCGAACGGTCGTGATCCGATGAAAGCGACTACGAAAGCGGCCGCATCGGTTACGATGCGTGTCAGCATTGCAGCGCCTGGCGAGCCATCCGGCTCTCCGGGCACATTTGTTTTATGGAGGCCGTTCTCTTTCAGGGGCCGCCGCGGCGTGATAAGCGCCTGTGCGGATGTTCAGGGGAACGGCAAACGGGTCACGAGATCCAGCATTCAAGAGGAGCCGGCGCGCGCCGTGAAGCGCGAGGCCGGCGTTGAACCGATATGGCGAAACGGGATTACTACGAGGTTCTGGGCGTCGCGAAGAACGCGAGCGACGACGAAATCAAGAAGGCGTATCGCAAGCTCGCGATGAAGTATCACCCCGACCGCAATCCGGACAACAAGGATGCGGAAGAGCATTTCAAGGAGGCCAAAGAGGCCTACGAAATGCTGTCGGACTCGCAAAAGCGCGCGGCTTACGACCAGTACGGCCACGCCGGCGTCGATCCCAACATGGGCGGCGCGGGCGCGCAGGGCTTCGGCGGGTTCGCGGACGCTTTCGGCGACATCTTCGGCGATATCTTCGGCCAGGCCGCTGGCGGCGGCCGCGGTGGCCAGCGCAGCGGCCCGCAGGTGTATCGCGGCGCGGACCTGCGCTACAGCATGGAAATCTCGCTGGAGCAGGCGGCGCACGGCTACGAGACGCAGATCCGCGTGCCGGGCTGGACCGGCTGTGAAGTCTGTCACGGCTCGGGCGCGAAGCCCGGCACGAAGCCCGAAACCTGCCCGACCTGCCATGGTTCGGGTTCGGTGCGCATGTCGCAAGGCTTCTTCAGCATCCAGCAGACTTGCCCTAAGTGCCACGGCACGGGCTCGTACATTCCTGAACCCTGCACGAACTGCCACGGCGCAGGCAAGGTCAAGGAAACCAAGACGCTCGAAGTGAAGATTCCGGCGGGCATCGACGACGGCATGCGCATCCGTTCGGCCGGCAACGGCGAGCCTGGCATCAACGGCGGGCCGTCGGGCGATCTGTATGTCGAGATCCACATCAAGCAGCACGCGGTGTTCGAGCGCGACGGCGACGACCTGCACTGCCAGATGCCGATTCCGTTCACCACGGCGGCGCTGGGCGGCGAGATCGAAGTACCGACGCTGGCGGGCCGCGCCTCGTTCACGGTGCCCGAAGGCACGCAGTCGGGCAAGACGTTCCGTCTGCGTGGCAAGGGCATCAAGGGTCTGCGTTCGAGCATCGCCGGCGATCTGTATGTGCATGTTCAGGTGGAAACGCCGGTCAAGCTCACCGAACACCAGCGCGAGATGCTGCAGCAGTTCGAGAAGTCGCTCGTGGAGGGCGGTTCGCGCCACAGCCCGCAAAGCAAGAGCTGGTTCGACCGCGTGAAGAGCTTCTTCGACTGACGCGCTTTTCCGGCGTCACCATGCAGCAGGTAAGCAGCAGGTAGTGATCAGCAATGGCAGTCAATGCTGGCGGCGCGACTTTCGCGCTGCTCGACGATGGCGACTCGACGGCGGTTAGCCGCTCGAGCCGCCTCTATACGGGGTTCGTGCGCGAGCTTGCGTGCCAACGCGCGGCGGATCTCGACGCGGTGTGCGCGCAGGCGAATGCCGAACTGGCCAAGGGCCTTCACGCCCTCGTGATCGGCGACTACGAGTTTGGACGCACGCTCGAATTCGCCAGGCGCGACACGACCTCATCCAACGAAACGCAGCACGGCCACGCCGCGCTGCGTTTTTTATTGTTCGAACGCTGCAAAACGCTCTCGCGCGAGGAAGCCGATGCCTGGCTCGCGGCGCAAGAGGGCGCTGAAGCGCCTGCGCCTGCAGGCGTGGCGGGCGTGACGATCGGTGTCGATCGCGAGCGCTTCGAGCATGACATCGCCGCCGTGCAGGATGCCTTGCACGCGGGCGACTCGTATCAGATCAACTACACCTACCGGCTCGGCTTCGAGGCGTACGGTTCGCCGCTCGCGCTTTACAGGCGCTTGCGCGAGCGTCAGCGCGTGCGTTACGGCGCGCTGATCGCGTTGCCGGGCGACCGCTGGGTACTCTCGTGCTCGCCGGAGCTGTTCGTGGAGAAGCGCGGCCAAACGTTGCGCGCGAAACCGATGAAGGGCACGGCCGCGCGCAGCGCCGATGCGCAGCAGGACGCCGCCGTCGCGCGTTTTCTCGCGAACGACCCCAAGAACCGCGCCGAGAACGTGATGATCGTCGACCTGCTGCGCAACGACCTCTCGCGCGTCGCGCAAACCGGCTCGGTGCGCGTCCCGGCGCTCTTCAGTGTCGAGCCCTACGCGTCCGTCTGGCAGATGACTTCGACCGTGGAAGCGACGCTGCGCGAAGGTACGACATTCGCCGGCGTCATGCGCGCACTTTTCCCGTGCGGCTCGATCACGGGTGCGCCCAAGCACCGGACGATGGAGCTGATCGAAGCGCTCGAGCATGCGCCGCGCGGGCTTTACACAGGCACGATAGGCTGGCTCGAGGCGCCCTCGGCGGGCGAGGTTTGCGGCGACTTTTGCCTCTCGGTCGTGATCCGCACGTTGACGCTCGATGCGCCGTCCGGGGGCACGGGCGCCACGCGGCGCGGCGAAATGGGCGTCGGTGCGGGCATCGTGCTCGACAGCGTGGCCGCCGACGAATACGAGGAGTGCCGCTTGAAAGCCCGTTTTCTGACCGATGCCGACCCGGGCATCGAATGCTTCGAAACGATGTACGCGACGCGCGCTGACGGCGTGCGCCACGTGGAGCGCCATCTCACGCGGCTCGCGGCGAGCGCGGCGTGGCTCGGCTTCCCGTGCGATGCTCAAGCGTTGCGAGCGCGCATCGACGAAACCTTGGCCAAATTTGCTGACCAAAACGCGCCACACCGTTTGCGTCTCGCGCTCGGCAAGAGCGGGGCAGCGACAATTACCAACGCACCGCTTGTGCCGCTCGCGCAAGACACCGTAGGTGTGCTGCTGGCATCAGACTACGGCTTTGCGCCGGTCGAATCCGCCGACGCGCTGTTGCTGCGCAAGACTACGCGCCGTGCAGAATTCGATCGTGCGTGGCGCGAGGCCGAAGCGCAGGGCGGCTTCGACATGCTGTTCTTCAACGAGCGCGGCGAACTGACCGAAGGCGGCCGCTCGAACGTGTTCGTGAAGCGCGACGGCAAGTGGTTCACGCCACCGCTCGCCTCGGGCGTGCTGCCGGGCGTGATGCGCGGCGTGCTGCTCGACGACGATGCATTCGGCGCACAGGAGCGCGTGCTCAGCCGCGACGATGTGCTCGACGCCGAGGCCTTGATGCTCACGAACGCGCTGCGCGGCGCGGTGCCGGCGCGCTTGATTCGATGAAGCTCGCGTAGAAACAAAGCGCGCTCCCAACGGAGCGCGCTTTGTTGATTCTGCGAAGCGAAGCTGCCAATCAGAACACGTGCTCGGGCCCCGGGAACGTGCCTTCCTTCACGGCCTGCACATACGCGCGCACGGCCGATTCGATATCGGGCTGGCCCGTCATGAAGTCCTTCACGAAGCGCGGCCGCTTGCCGGGGAAAATGCCGAGCATGTCGTGCAGCACGAGCACCTGGCCCGAGCAGTCCACGCCCGCGCCGATGCCGATGGTCGGAATGCGCAACTGCTTCGTCACTTCCGCGCCGAGCGCCGCGGGCACGGCTTCGATCACCACGAGCTGCGCGCCGGCATCCTGCAGCGCCAGCGCGTCGCGAATCATCTGCGTCGCGGCCGCATCGCTCTTGCCCTGCACCTTGAAGCCACCGAACGCATGCACCGATTGCGGCGTGAGGCCGATGTGCGCGCACACGGGCACGGCGCGCTCCACCAGCATCTTCACCGTGGGCGCGAGCCATTCGCCGCCCTCGATCTTCACCATCTGCGCGCCGGCGCGCATGAGCTTCACCGAGTTCGCAAACGCGTCTTCGGGCGTGCCGAAGGTGCCGAACGGCAGATCGGCGATGATCAGCGCCTTGGTCTGCGCGCGCGCCACGCAGGCCGTGTGATAGGCGATGTCGTCGATGGTGACGGGCAGCGTCGTGGTGTGCCCCTGGAGCACGTTGCCGAGCGAGTCGCCGATCAGCACCGTATCGACGCCCGCGCGCTCGCACAGCGCCGAGAAGCTCGCGTCATAGCACGTCAGCATCGCGATGCGTTCGCCTGCATCGCGCATGGCCTGGAGTTTGGGCACGGTGACCGCGCTGCGGCTCGTTTCCTGCAGGTAAGTCATGGGAAATCCGTTGGGAAAGGGAAAACGGGGAGGGGCTGCGCCGCGCGATCGCGCCGATGAGGCGGTTATAGCGACGTGCCCTTGACGAAGGATTCCTTGCGGCCGCGCATCGTCTCGATACGTTCGGCGACGAGCGCGAGGTCCGCATCGGAACCTGGTAGATCCAGATGCTCCGCGCCGACGGTGAGCACCGGCGCATGATCGTAATGATAGAAAAAATCGTTGTAGCTGTCGCAGAGCGCCCGCAGGAACGCACTCGAAATAGCCAGCTCGCGCGGCAACGCCCGCTTCTGGATGCGCGCGTACAGCGCCTCGGGGCTCGCCTGCAGATAGACGACGAGGTCGGGCGTGGGCGCCGATGAGCTCAGACGCGAGGCGAGCGCGCGGTAGAGCGGCAGTTCGTCTTCGGCGAGTGTGAGACGTGCGAACAGATCGTTGCGTTCGGCAAGGAAATTCGTCACGAGCGGCACGCCCGCTTCGCGGCGCGCGGCGACGTCGCGCGAAAGTTGCTCGCGCTGCAAGGCGATATGCAACTGCGCCGCGAGCGCGTGCGACGAGGGCGCGGTGTCGCGATACACGCGTTCCAGAAACGGATTCTCGGCGTTCGATTCGAACAGCGTCTGCATCGACCAGCGTTCGGCCAGACGCGTCGCGAGCGTCGTCTTGCCCGCGCCGATCGGCCCTTCGATCACGATGTACTGGAGCGCGGCCGGTCGCGTGGCGCGCGCGCTGACGACGGGCAGGGGTGTCGTGCTCATCGGCAGTTGCCGGAGCCGGAGGGCGGCGTGTCCGGTGCTGGCGCCACACCCATGCACTGGCACAACGGCTTGACCTTCTCGATGCGCTGGGCGGCCACGGCGGCGAGGAACGCGCTGGCGGGCCCCTGGCCCGGAATCACGAGTTCGGGATCGATCTCGACGAGCGGCACGAGCGCGAATGCGCGGCCCGTCATGCGCGGATGCGGCACGACGAGGTCGGTTTCGTCGATGGTGGCGTCGCCGTAAAGCAGGATATCGATGTCGAGCGTGCGGGGCGCGTTGCGAAAGGGGCGCTCCCGGCCGAAATGATGCTCCACGCGCTGGCACAGGCCGAGCAGCGCGTGAACGTCGAGACTCGTCTCGATCTTCACGACGCAGTTGTAATAGTCGTCGCCGCCCGCGTCGATGGGCGCGGTGCGGTACAGACTCGATTTGGCGACGACGGTGAGGGTGTGCTGTTGTGCAAGGCACACCACCGCGTCTTTGAGGGTTTGGCGCGCATCCCCCAGATTCGCGCCAATTCCCAGCCAGGCAACCGTCATGGCTTCACTTCCTGCGACTTTTGTTGCGGTTCGACGCATGTGCGCCGCGGCAAGCCGCGACGCCGCACGGCGTCAGTCCTCGTGCGGACCGGCGTGGCCGTCATAGTCCGCACTGCTGGCTTCATGCACGTCACCGGCAGCGCCGGCTTCCGATACAGCACCTTCGCCCGTTCTGCGGCTCTTCGCGCCGCCGCGGCGGCGGCGTTTGCGCGGCGAGCGCTCCTTGCCGCCCTGCGCGAGAAGCGTCTCGCGCTCGGCGTTGTCGCCGGAAATGAAGTCCGTCCACCATTGGCCGACTTCGGCGTCCAGCTCGCCCGATTCGCAGCGCAGCAGGAGGAAATCATACCCCGCTCTAAATCTTTGGTGTTCCAGCAGCTTGATCGCGCCGCGGCCACGTTTTTCGCGGCGCAGCTGCAGGCCCCAGATCTCGCGCATGTCCGACGAAAAACGACGGTGAATCGCCAGTTTTTCCGTTTGCGCGTCGATGACGTCGTCCATCGCGCGATGCAGCGCCGGCACGGGCAATTCGCCTTCGGCCGTGTATTGCTGCCAGCGTTGCTGCACGTCGTGCCACAGCAGCGTGGCGAACAGGAAGCCCGGCGAGACCGGCTTGCCTGCACGTACGCGCGCGTCGGTGTTCGACAGCGCGAGCGTGATGAAGCGCTCGCCTTGCGGCTGTTCGAGCACCACGTCGAGCAGCGGCAGCAGGCCGTGATGGAGCCCTTCCTTGCGCAACCACTTGAGGCACTCGAGCGCGTGGCCCGAGAGCAGCAGCTTGAGCATTTCGTCGAAAAGACGCGCGGCCGGTACGTTGTTGATGAGGTCCGCGAGCTTCACGATGGGGTCGCGCGTGTGCTCCTCGATCTCGAAGCCGAGCTTCGCCGCGAAACGCACTACGCGCAGCATGCGCACCGGATCTTCGCGATAACGCGTGGCCGGGTCGCCGATCATGCGCAGCAGGCGCGCGCGCATGTCGGCCATGCCGTTGTGGTAATCCAGCACGGTTTGCGTGGCCGGATCGTAGTACATCGCGTTGATCGTGAAGTCGCGGCGCGTGGCGTCTTCGTGCTGCTCGCCCCAGACGTTGTCGCGCAGCACGCGGCCGCTCGCATCGACGTGGTGCGTCTTGCGGTCGAGCTCGTCGCGGCGCATGCGCTTTGCGGGCGCCGGCGCCGGCGCCGGCGCGGGCGCTTCGGCGTCCGCAGGCGGCGCATCCACGAGCGCGCGGAACGTCGAGACCTCGATGATCTCCTGGCCGAACTGCACGTGCACGATCTGGAAGCGCCGGCCGATGATGCGCGCGCGGCGGAACAGCTTCTGCACCTGGTCGGGCGTGGCGTCGGTGGCGACGTCGAAGTCCTTGGGCGCCACGCCGAGCAGCAGATCGCGCACCGCGCCGCCCACGATGAACGCGCGGAAGCCCGCCTGCTGCAGACCTTCGGTCACGCGCACGGCGTTGCGCGAGATGAGCGCGGGATTGATGCCGTGGACGTCGGCGGAAAGGATGACGGGCGTGGCCGGATCGGGCGCGCTCTTGCCGGCGCGCGGCTTCGAAGTCTTCTGCGCGCTGGCCGGCTTGCGGCGCGCGCGGGTGCTGCCGGCGAGCGCGGTTGCGCCTTCATGCGAGGCCGTGTCCGGATCGGCGGCGGGGGCTTCGGTGTCTTGCGCCGCTTCGGCGTCGTCCTGGCCGAACAGCTTGCGGATGAGTTTCTTGATCACTGGGCTTGGAACAAATCGAGAATGCGCCAGCCCGCTTGTTGCGCGTGAGCGCGCAGGGTGTCGTCGGGGTTGGTGGCGATCGGGTCGGTGACGTTTTCGAGCAGCGGAATGTCGTTGTGCGAGTCGCTATAGAAGTAGCTGTGCTCGAAGTCCGAAAAGCGCTTGCCGAGCGAGGCGAGCCATTGCTCGACGCGCACGATCTTGCCTTCGCGGTAGCTCGGCGTGCCCGTCGGGCGGCCGGTGAAGGCCGAGGCCGGATGGCCGTCCACGGTTTCGACTTCGCACGCGATCAGCTTGTCCACGCCGAAGACCTCGGCGATGGGCGCCGTGATGAATTCGTTGGTGGCCGTGACCACGCAGCAGAGGTCGCCCGCCTCCTTGTGCTTTTTCACGAGCTCGACTGCGCTTGGCAGGATGGTCGGCTTGATCACCTCGTGCATGTACTGGTCGTGCCATTCCTTCAACTGCGCGCGCGAATATTTCGCGAGCGGCGTGAGCATGGCGACGAGGTAAGCGTGGATGTCGAGCTTGCCGGCCTTGTAGTCGGCGTAGAAGCGGTCGTTTTGCTCCGCAAAGCGCTCGCCGTCGACAATGCCGAGCTTCACCATGAAGCGGCCCCATTCGTGGTCGCTGTCGGTGGGGATCAGGGTGTGATCGAGATCAAAAAGTGCAAGGTTAGCCATGGGCGCTCATTTTACTTGAAGCGGGAGACGCCGTTGCCGCCGCCGGCGGGCGGCGTCGGCGCGGCGGGGTCCGCGGGGGATTCGGGGCCTGGAGGCGCGTCGTTCTGGGCGGGCGCGTTGTTCCCTTGCGATGGCGATGTATCGGACGCATCGGGCGTCGACGGTGTCTGTCCCGGCGTCTCGCCCGGGTTTGTCTCGGGTGCAGCGGTGCCGGCGGGCGGATCGAGGTCGCCGCGCAACTCGCCGGTCATCTCGTTGCTCACGTCGGCATCGACTTCGCCCTTGAGTTCAGTGCCCAGTTCCTTGTGGACGACATGACGATATTTGGCCCCCAATTCGCCTTCGACGTTGTCGGTCGGCTTGTCGAAGGGCACGGGCGTTGGCGGGCGCGCCTGCAACGCCGGCGGTTTCGGCGCCTCATAGGGCTGGGCGTCGTCGGGCCCGGCGGCGGGGGCTTCCGGCTCGCTGGGGAAGAGCGACGGCTCCTCGCCTTCTGCGGATGGCGTGGGGGCCACCGCGTTGCCGCTGGCCTCATCTTCGCCCGCGTCACTCGCGTCGTCCGTTTCTGCCGGCGCTTCGGCGGACAATTCTTCGTCCGTCGGCAATGCGCTCGCGACGCTCACCAGATCGCCCACGCCCTTCGCGAGCATCGCGCGCAACAGCGGCAGCGTCACCGCGCGCTTCTGTTCGAGCGAGAAGCGGTCGAGCGCGTCGAGCAAGCCCATCAGGCTCGGCATGTCGCGCCGGAAATGCGTGAGCAGGTAGGCGGGCACGTCGTCGGCGAGCGCAATGCCGCGCTCGCGCGCCGCGAGCTTGAGGATGGCCGCCTTGCCTTCGTCGGAGAGCGGCGCAAGGTGGAACACGAGGCCCCAGCCGAGGCGCGTGCGCAGGTCCTCGCGCACGGCGAGACCCATGGGCGGCGCGTTGCCCGTCGCCACGAGCGCGCAGGCGGGGTAAGAGCGCACCTCGTTGAACAGGTTGAAGAGCGCGATCTGCTGCGCGCCCGAGAGCGAATCGCAGTCGTCCACCGCATAGATCGTCACGCGCGGATCGAACGTGAACGCCGCCAGCGCGCTTTGCGGGCCCAGATACCGCACATGGCCCGGCGGCGCTTCGTCGGCGAGTGCGTGCAGCAGGTGGCTGCGCCCGTTGCCGGGCTCGCCCCAGACATAGAACGTGCGATCGGCGATCGGGCCCGCCATGAGCGCCGCGTCCAGACCGCGCAGGCGCGCGACCAGCTCGGCGTTGGCGCCGATATGGAAGTTGTCGAAGGTCGATGGCGGCGGGGTGCCGAGATCGAGCGTTAACTGTCGCTGCACGGTGTGTCTGGACGGAGTCGGTTCTAGTAAAGCGTGCTCTCGTGAGAACCACGGAGGTCACTGGGCCGCGGCCGCCGCAGCACGATGCCGAAGGCGAGCGCGATCCCGGTCCCGATAACGGCCCGACGCTGGTACGGTGCGTAATACGGTGTGTTGTGCGGCAAAACTCGGTTTCCGGTTGTGGGGCACAGACGAGGCGCGTTCCAAATCTCGCTCCACCCGCGGCGGCGGGGCGCCGTCAATCGGTTAAAATCGCATTTTACCGACCTTCTGGCGCTTCCCCATGAATCAACCGAAATCCGGCCCCGCTAATCAGGCACAGTCGCAGGACCAAGGCCTCTCCTACGCCGACGCTGGCGTCGACATGGTCGCGGGCGACGCGCTCGTCGATCGCATCAAGCCGTTTGCGAAGAAGACCCTGCGCGAGGGCGTGATGGGCGGCATCGGCGGATTCGGCGCGCTCTTCGAAGTACCGAAGAGGTACAAGGAGCCCGTGCTCGTGTCGGGCACCGACGGCGTGGGCACCAAGCTGCGCCTCGCGTTTCATCTGAACAAACACGACACGGTCGGCCAGGATCTCGTCGCGATGAGCGTGAACGACATTCTCGTGCAGGGCGCCGAGCCGCTGTTCTTCCTCGACTACTTCGCCTGCGGCAAGCTCGACGTCGATACGGCGGCCACGGTCGTGAAGGGCATCGCGCAAGGCTGCGAGCTGTCGGGCTGCGCGCTGATCGGCGGTGAGACGGCCGAAATGCCGGGCATGTACCCCGACGGCGAATACGATCTCGCCGGCTTCGCGGTGGGCGCGGTCGAAAAGAGCAAGATCATCGACGGCAGCACGATCGCCCCGGGCGACGTGGTGCTCGGTCTCGCCTCGAGCGGCATTCACTCGAACGGCTTCTCGCTCGTGCGCAAGATCATCGAGCGCGCGCAGCCGGACCTCGCCGCCGACTTCGACGGCCGTTCGCTCGCCGACGCGCTGATGGCGCCCACGCGCATCTACGTGAAGCCGCTGCTCAAGCTGATGGAAACCATCACGGTCAAGGGCATGGCGCACATCACGGGCGGCGGCCTCGTCGAGAACATTCCGCGCGTGCTGCGCGAAGGCCTCACGGCCGAACTGAACCACGCGGCATGGCCGCTGCCGCCGCTCTTCACGTGGCTGCAAAAGCACGGCGGCGTGGCCGATGCGGAAATGCACCGCGTGTTCAACTGCGGCATCGGCATGGCCGTGATCGTGGCGGCGGATCAAGCCGCCGCCTCTGCCTCGCTGCTGGCCGCCGCGGGCGAGCAGGTGTGGAAGATCGGCGTGGTGCGCGAAAGCAGGGAAGGCGAAGCGCAGACCGTGGTGGTCTAAGCCTCACGCGTTGCCGCGCAAAAAAATGCCCGCCATCGATTGGCGGGCATTTTTGCTTTTCGGCGCCGCGTTTGGCGTTACAGCACCGTGCGCACGTGCCACAGCTCGGGAAAGAGCACGACATCGAGCATCTTGCGCAGATACGGCGCGCCATTCGTGCCGCCCGTGCCCTGCTTGAAGCCGATGATGCGCTCGACCGTCGTCACGTGGCGGAAACGCCATTGACGGAACGCGTCTTCGAGATCGACGAGCTCTTCGGCCATCTCGTACAAATCCCAGTACTCCGAAGGATTACGGTACACCTCCAGCCACGCCGCCTCGACCGTGGCGTCCTGTTCGGTCGGCAGGGTCCAGTCGCGGTTCAGGCGCTCGGGCGCGATCGCAAAGCCGCGCCGCGCGAGCAGGCGAATCACTTCGTCGTAGAACGAGGGTGCTTCGAGCGTCGCTTTCACCTGCTCGAAAATCTCGCCCCGATGCTCGTGCGGCTTGAGCATCTGCACGTTCTTGTTGCCGAGCAGGAACTCGATCTGCCGGTATTGATACGACTGGAAGCCCGACGACGCACCGAGATACGGCCGCATGGCCGTGTATTCGGAGGGCGTGAGCGTCGAGAGAACGCTCCACGCCTGCACGAGCTGCTCCATGATCCGCGAGACGCGCGCGAGTTGCTTGAACGCGGGCGGCAGCGCATCGCGGTGCACGTTGGCGAGCGCCGCGCGCAATTCGTAGAGCGCGAGCTTCATCCACAGCTCACTCGTCTGATGCTGCACGATGAACAGCATCTCGTTGTGGTCGGGCGAGAGCGGATGCTGCGCACCCAGCACCGCGTCGAGCGCGAGGTAGTCGCCGTAGCTCATCGACTTCGAGAAGTCGAGCTGTGCGTCGTGCCAGCCTTCGCCTTGTGCCGCGGGCGCTTGCGCAGCGGAAGCGGACGCGGCGGCGCCGTGCCCGAACGGACAGCCGCCACGTGCTGCGCTGTGGGTCTCACTCGTGGTTTCACCCGCGTCGGGCATGCCCGGGATTTGCATGTGATCGTTCATCTGCCGCTCCTCAGGTCACCGCGCCGCGCTCGGCGAATTCGGGCTTGCGCCAGGACTCGGTGGCGAGCACGTCACGCAGCGTTTCCACGGCGTCCCACACATCGACGTAACGCAGATACAGTGGCGTGAAGCCGAAGCGCAGCACGCGTGGCTCGCGATAGTCGCCGATCACGCCGCGCGCGATCAACGCCTGCATCACCTCATAGCCGTGCGGATGCTCGAAGCTCACGTGCGAGCCGCGCTCCGCGTGAGCGCGCGGTGTGACGAGCGTGAGGTCGTATTCCTTGCAGCGCGTCTCGACCAGTTCGATGAAGAGATCGGTGAGCGCGAGCGACTTGCGGCGGATCGCCTGCATGTCGGTTTGCAGGAACACGTCGAGACCGCACTCGACGAGCGCCATCGAGACGATCGGCTGCGTGCCGCACAGATAGCGGCCGATGCCGTTGTCCGGACGATAGACAGGGTTCATCTCGAACGGCGACTTGTGGCCCCACCAGCCAGAAAGCGGCTGCGAGAACGCATCCTGATGGCGCTTGGGCACCCACACGAAACCGGGCGAACCGGGGCCGCCATTCAGGTACTTGTACGTGCAGCCCACCGCGTAGTCGGCGTTCGCGCCGTTCAGGTCCACGGGCACGGCGCCCGCCGAATGCGCGAGATCCCACAGCGCGCGCGCGCCCTGCGCGTGAATATGCTCGGTGAGCGCGCGCATGTCGTGCATCTCCCCCGTGCGGTAGTTCACGTGCGTGATCATCGCGACGGCCACGTCTTCGCGGATCGCGGCACGCAACTCGGACGGATCGTCGACGAGGCGCAGTTCATAACCGCGGTCGAGCTGCTCGATGAGGCCTTGCGCGATGTACAGGTCGCTCGGAAAGTTCGAGCGCTCGGAGACGATCACGCGACGCTTCGGGTCGCGCGCGTTCTGCACGCGCAGCGCGGCGGAGAGCGCCTTGAAGAGGTTGATGGAGATGGTGTCGGTGACGACGACTTCGTCGTCGGCCGCGCCGATCAGCTTCGCGAGCTTGTTGCCCAGACGTTTGGGCATGGCGAACCAGCCCGCCGTGTTCCAGCTGCGGATGAGGCCTTCGCCCCATTCGCCGCCGATCACGGCCTGCGCGCGCGCAGCCGACGCCGAAGGCGGCACGCCGAGCGAGTTGCCGTCGAGATAGATGGTGCCGGCCGCGAGCGTGAATTGCTCGCGCAGGGCGGCGAGCGGATCGGCGCGATCGGCTGCCAGGGCTTCGTTGCGGTCGTTCATGTCTACGTTTCTGTGTCTGGCTAATTGAGGGGGTTCAGTTGTCGGCGGCCGAAGGCAACTCGCGTAGCACGGCGCGCACGGGGCTGGCGTCGAGCGTCGCGAACTTCAGCGGCAGTGCAATGAGTTCGTAGTCGCCGGGCGCGATGTCGTCGAGCACGACGCCTTCGAGGATCGCCATGCCATGGGCGCGGATACGGTGATGCGCGTCCATCGTCTTCGATTCCTGCGGGTCGAGCGAAGGCGTGTCGATGCCGATGAGACGCACGCCATGCGCGGCGAGCACATCGATCGTTGCGGGCGCGACGGCGCAAAACTTGCTGTCCCAGCGGTCCTGCGGCGCGTGCGCGTAGGTACGCAGCAGCACGCGCGGCGGGATGCCGGGCAACGCGCCTTCCACGTGTTCGGGCAGCACGAGCGGCGCGGCGCCCACGCAATGAATGACGCGGCACGCGCCGATATACGTGTCGAGCGGCACTTCGCCGATCGGCGCGCCTTGGGCGTCGTAGTGCAGCGGGGCGTCGGTGTGCGCGCCGGTGTGTGGCGACAGCGTCACGCGCGCGACGTTGACCGGCGAGCCCGCCTCCATGCGCCACACGCGCTCGACGCCAACGGGCGTATCGCCGGGCCAGACGGGCGTTTCGGGGTGAATCGGCGGGGAAATGTCTTTGATCTGTCTCATCTCAAAGTTGTCTCGTCTCCTGATGCTTCGAATGATAGGCAACCCCGCGCGAAATGTGCTTGCGAAAAAAACGCCGCAAACTTCGGTTGTTGGCACATAATTTGTCTTAAGACGGGAATGGAGACCAAATATGAACGCAATCTCGCTTGATGCTACCGATTGCCGTATTCTCGCCGTGCTGCAGAACGAGGGGCGGATCAGTAATCTCGATCTGGCGGAGCGCATTTCGCTTTCGCCGTCGGCGTGCCTGCGCCGTTTGCGGCTGCTCGAGGAGCAAGGCGTGGTGGAGCGCTACCGCGCGAGCCTGAACCGCGAGATTCTCGGCTTCGAGATGGAGGCGTTCGTGCAGGTGTCGATGCGCAACGACCAGGAGAGCTGGCACGAGCGCTTCGTCACGGCGCTGCGCGACTGGCCGGAGGTGGTGGGGGCGTATGTGGTGACGGGCGAGACGCACTACCTGCTGCGCGTGCTCGCGCACAACCTCAAGCACTACTCGGACTTCGTGCTCAACAAGCTGTACAAGGCGCCGGGCGTGATGGACATCCGCTCGAACATCGTGCTCACGACGCTCAAGGTGGAAGTGGGCGTGCCGGTGGACCTGATCGCGCAGCGCGAGCCGAAGAGCGCGTCGGCGTAATCGGGAAAGACGGGGCGCGCGCCGCGCCGTATCAGAGCGATTGGAGCTGGTGGAACGCGCCGCCGTGGAACACGAGCGGCGAAGCGTCGGTGCCGTCCTCGCGCACGCCGCAGCGCTCCACTTCCCCGACGAAAATCACGTGGTCGCCTTCGTCGTAGCGGCTGCGGTTGTGGCACTCGAACCACGCGATCGCGCCGTCCAGCACGGGCATGCCGGTGTCGCCGGCCGCGTGCGAGACGCCCTCGAAACGGTCGCCCTTCACCGTCGCAAAGCGCTTGCACAGGTCGAGCTGCGACGCGGCGAGCACATTGATCACATAATGGCTGTTCGAGCGGAACACGGGCATGGATGCCGAGCGCGTGGCGAGGCTCCACAGCACGAGCGGCGGATTGAGCGAAACCGAGTTGAACGAGCTGGCCGTGATGCCGATAAGCGTGCCGTCGGGCGCGCGCGTCGTGATCACGGTCACGCCGGTGGCGAACTGGCCAAGCGCGCGGCGGAATGCGCCGTCGTCGAAATTGGGCGGGCTGGCGCGGCGGGTCATCGGTGCTGGCCTTCACGGGCCGCGCGCGTGGCGGCGGGAGCGGAAATCGGGATCAACGTCATGTGGAAATTCGGCGAATTGTCACAATTTTAGCGGAAGCGGCGGATGGCGGGTCGCGCGGGGCACCGGGCAGTGGTGTCCGCAATGAGGTCCGCGATGGCGTCCGCAGTCACGATCTAAGGAGCGAACAGCATGAGTCAGACAGTCGAAACGGCCACCCTGGGCGGCGGATGCTTCTGGTGCCTGGAGGCGGTGTATCTGCGCGTGGAGGGTGTGAGCGCGGTGGAGTCGGGCTACGCCGGCGGTCACGTGGCGAACCCGAGCTACGAGCAGGTCTGCGACGGCGACACCGGCCACGCCGAGGTCGTGAAGGTGGACTTCGATCCGGCGAAGATCGCGTATCGCGAGATTCTCGACATCTTCTTCGCGATTCACGATCCGACGCAGCTGAACCGCCAGGGCAACGACGTGGGCACGCAGTACCGCTCGGCGATCTTCACGCACTCGGAGGCGCAGCGCGAGACGGCCGAGCAGGCGATCCGTGAGCTGGCCGCTGAGGGCGTGTACGACGGCAAGATTGTCACTCAGGTGCTGCCGCTCGACGGCAACTATTTCCCCGCCGAGGCGTATCACCAGAACTACTTCGCGCAGCACCCGAATCAGGGCTATTGCTCGTTCGTGGTGGCGCCGAAGGTCGCGAAATTCCGCCAGAAGTTCGCGCACCGGCTCAAGGCTGAATGAGCTTCAAGTGGCGCGCGGCGGTTTCATTGCCGTTGCGCGCCTCAGTCTTCCTTTTCTTCTTCTGTTTGCGCGCCGGGCGGCGTTTCGTCCGGCGTCGCATCACATGCGGCGTGCGGCGCCAATTCCCCGCGCAAGCGTTCCATCTCGTCCGCAATCGCCCGCGCGAGCTTCGCGCAGGTGAGCGGCGCCGATCCCTCCGCCTTGTTGTTCGTCGCGATCAGCACGGGCTGGCCGGCCATCGCGTAGCGCGCGGCCAGTTCCGCGAGCGTGACGCGCGTGTGCGGGTCTTCGTCCACCAGCTTGTCGAACGGCTCGTAGCGCGCCTTCGCCTGCTCGTACCTGAAGCCGCTGTGCAGGCTCCAGCGCACGATCAGCGGGCCGGCCGGGGTTTCGCCGTCCATCAGCGCGAGCGCGGCGGCCTGGCGCAACGGGTCCGGCATGCGGGCGTGCAGGCCTACGCAGTAGCGCACGCCCGCGGCGCGCAGCGTGCGCACGAAGCGCGGCGTGAGCAGGATGGCGTCGCGGATCTCGATGGCGTAGCAGGGACCGTCGCCGGCTGCGGCGGGATCGGTCGGTTGGGGCAGCGGCGGCAGCGCGGCGAGGAAGGCGGTTAGCCGCTCGACGAAGGCCGCTGGCTCGGCCAGCAACTGATCGGGCAGCGGCGGGAACTGGAACACGAGCGCGCCGGCCTTGCTGCCGAGGCCCGCAAGGCAAGGCTCGACGAATTCGCGCGCGGCCAGTTCCGCGTTGAGAAAGCACGGGTTCGCGGAAACAGGTTCGCCACGCTCGCCGCGCACGCTGGCGTCGGTGACGAGCGCGGGCGCCTTCACGATGAAGCGGAAGTGGTCCGGCACCTGCTGCGCGTAGCGCAGGTAATCGGTGACGGTGAGCGGCGCATAGAACGAGCGGTCGATGCTCACCGAGCGCAGCAGCGGATGCGCGCCGTAGGCCGAGAGGCCGTCACGGGCAAGCTTCGACTGGCTGTAATCCTCTCCGTAGACGATGCCGCGCCACCCCGGAAACGACCACGACGAGGTGCCAAGGCGCACGCTCGCAGGCAGCGCGGCGGCGACGTCGAGCGTGTCTTGCGTGGCTACGGCGGGCAGCACACCGCGGCCGCGGCGTTTGGGAGCGTCGGCGTTGGGCGTGGGCTTTTTCGGCAGTTTTTCGCGCGGTACGCCATCTTCGCGCGCTTCGATTTCGCCGTCGTTTTCGCGCGTGGCGCGGGCAGGGCGCGGGGTAGCAGGCTTCGTCGCAGGCGCGCTCGCCGGCGCCGCGAAGCCGAACAAGTCAGGCTGCGGTTCGGCGGCGGCTTCGGCTTTCGGCGTGTTGCGGCGCGCAGCCGGGCGGGCGGCCAGATGCGCGCCCGCCTGGGCCGCGTTGGGGCTGGGGTCGTTGGCCGACCCGCGTGTGCTGTCGCCAAACAGGTCGTGGCCTTCGTCGCGTTCGTTCATGCAGTGGCGTCGCGCTGTGGCGTCGTGATGGCGGTCGTTGGGGCGAAGCCGCCCGGGCCGTGCGCAACTGCGGGAACAGTCGATATGCCGGCGGCGCGGCAAACCGCGCCGCCGCCTGCGTCAGAGCGGCTTCTCGTACATATACCGGCGCGACCACGGCAGCGTGCTCGCGCTGCGGCCGGCCTTGCGGCAGACGATCTGGAAGATCGACACGTCGTCGTGCTCGAACGCGTACGCGCAACCCGCCAGATAAACGCGCCAGATGCGGAACTTTTCGTCGTCGACGAGCTGTTTCGCTTCCTCGGCGCGCGCCTCGAAATTCTCCGCCCACAAATCGAGCGTGTGCGCATAGTGACGGCGCAGGCTTTCCACGTCAACCGCTTCGAGGCCGCCGTGCTGCGCCGCCTGGAGCGCAAGGCCGATGTGCGGCAGCTCGCCGTCGGGGAACACGTAGCGGTCGATGAACTCGCCGCCGCCCAGCGCCGTTTCGCCGGATTCGGCGTCCGACGAGGTGATGCCGTGGTTCATGGCGACGCCGTCGTCGGCGAGCAGGTCGTGGACCTTGCGGAAATAGCCCGGCAGATTCTTGCGCCCGACGTGCTCGAACATGCCCACGCTCGTGATGCGGTCGAATTCGCCCTGGATGTCGCGATAGTCCTGCAGGCGGATCTCGATACGGTCTTCGAGGCCGGCCGCCTTCACACGCGCCGTCGCGAGATCGAACTGGTTCTGCGAGAGCGTTACGCCCACGCAGCGCGCGCCGAACTTCTGCGCCGCGCGCAGCACGAGCGCACCCCATCCGCAGCCGATGTCGAGCAGCGTGTGACCTTCCTTCACCTGGATCTTGGTGAGGATATGGTCGATTTTCTTGAGCTGGGCGGTGGCGAGGTCTTCGTCGCCGTTTTCGAAGTACGCGCACGAATAGACCATGTTCTCGTCGAGCCAGAGCTGGTAGAACTCGTTCGAGACGTCGTAGTGGTACTGGATGGCCTGCTTGTCCGTGGACTTCGAGTGCGTGAAATAGCGGCGCACGCGTGCGAGCTTGCTGGCGCTGGTGACGGTGTTGCGCGCGAGCGAATAGCTGATGTTGATGATGTCGGCGAGCTTGCCTTCGATGTCGATCTTGCCCTTGACGTAGGCCTCGCCCAGGTTGTCGAGGCTCGGCGTGAGAAGAAGCGGCAGCGCCGACGCGCTATTGACCTTGAGCGTGACCCGAGGCGCGGCGAAGTGGCCGAAGTCGTATTGCTGGCCGCTCCAGAGCACGAGGCGGGCGGGCAAGTCGGCCTTGCTGCGCACTTCTTCTACCCACTGTGCGAGTTTTTTCTCCCAGAACATGCGTTTCTCTCCATGTCAGATGAACGATTGAAGCCCAATGACAAAAGCGAATTGCGATGCAGGTTTTTTGGCAACAGCGTTACGGCGACAGCGAAGTACTGAACGACATACAACGAAAGCGGTGAGACGAAAACCCGATGGGCGCGGCGTAAGTGCGGTAAGCGTGTCACGCCGCGCATGCGCTCAGGGCGCGAGACGCTCGATGCGCCAGGCCGCATTCGCGCTCTCACGCGTATAGCGGATGCGGTCGTGCAGACGCGACGGGCGGCCCTGCCAGAACTCGATGGCCTCCGGCACGAGCCGGTAGCCGCCCCAATGCGGCGGGCGCGGCGGCGTTTCGCCATACTGCGCGGCGATTTCGCGCTCGCGCGCTTCGAGCGTCTCGCGGTTCGCGATCACCGTGCTTTGCTCCGAGGCCCATGCGCCAATGCGCGAGCCGAGCGGGCGCGAGTTGAAGTAGGCGTCGCTTTCCTCTGCGCTCGTGAGTTCGACCTTGCCCTCGATGCGGACCTGGCGCTCCAGCTCGATCCAGTGAAAGAGCAGCGCCGCATGCGGATTCGCGCTCAACTCGCGGCCCTTGCGGCTCTCGTAGTTCGTGAAGAATACGAAGCCGCGCTCGTCCACGCCCTTGATGAGCAGGATGCGCGCGGCGGGGCGGCCTTGTGCGTCGACTGTGGCGACCGTCATGGCGTTGGGCTCGGGCAGCTTCGCGTCGAGCGCCTGGGCGAACCAGGTCTGGAACTGGCGGATCGGATCGGGATCGACGCCGGCGGCGTCGAGCGAGCCGAGCGAGTAGGTCTTGCGGAGATCGGCGAGGGATGTCATCTTTTAGGCGGACGCTTCAATGCGGACAAGTATATCGAAGAGGCAGGAAGCAGGGGCCCGGCCAGGGGTGCCCGGCTGGGGCCTCCGGGCCTCATTCGGCGCGATCAGGCAAAATACGGGTCTTGCGAGGACCGCGACAGCAGCGTGCGACCGGTCCGCTTACGATTGCTTACCGTCATGTCCAGTACCCCGATTTCCCCTGCCGCCGGCTCCGTCGATCTTACCCCGAGCCCCGCCGACGATGTTGCCGATCGCGCCCGCCGATTCGGCGGAATCGCGCGGCTTTATGGCGCACCCGCGCTCGACGCGTTCGAGCGCGCCCACGTTGCCGTGATCGGCATTGGCGGCGTGGGCTCGTGGGCCGCCGAGGCGCTCGCGCGCAGCGCGATCGGCACGCTCACGCTGATCGACCTCGACAACGTGGCCGAGAGCAACACCAACCGCCAGATCCACGCGCTCGACGGCAACTACGGCAAGCCCAAGGTCGAGGCCATGGCCGAGCGCATCAAGCTCATCGACCCGGCCTGCGACGTGCGCCTCGTCGAGGATTTCGTCGAGCCGTCGAACTTCGATGCGTTGCTGGGCGGCGGCTTCGACTACGTGATCGACGCCATCGACAGCGTGCGCACCAAGACCGCGTTGATCGCCTGGTGCGTGGAGCATAGCGTGCCGCTCATCACGGTGGGCGGCGCGGGCGGGCAGCTCGACCCCACAAGGATTCGCATCGACGACCTCGCGCTCACGATCCAGGACCCGCTGCTCTCCAAGGTGCGCGGCCAGTTGCGCAAGCAGCACGGCTTTCCGCGGGGGCCGAAGGCGAAATTCAAGGTGAGCGCGGTGTATTCGGACGAGCCGCTCATCTATCCCGAGGCGGCCGTGTGCGATATCGACGCCGAGGCCGAGCACGTCACCACGTCGCCGGGGCATCACGGTCCGGTGGGGCTGAACTGCGCGGGCTTCGGCTCGAGCGTGTGCGTGACGGCGAGTTTTGGTTTCGCGGCGGCTTCGTACGTGCTGCGAGCGTTGGCGCATCAAGCCAGCGGGCGTTGAAGGCGAGCGCCTGGAACGCAAGAAAGCGTGCCTTTTAGGCACGCTTTCGTATCGAGGTGGAAAGCGAACGAACCGCGCGCGTCGGCCGCCTTATTCGACCGCTTCCGCTTCGTGCAGGCGCGGGAGCAGGCGATCGAACTCGCGGCGCACGAGACCGTAGCACTCGCATGCGCGCGCTTCGAGGCGCTTGCGATCGAGTACACGGATCTTGCCGCGGCTGTGATGGATCAGACCTTCGTCATGCAGCTTGCCGGCTGCTTCCGTGACGCCTTCGCGGCGCACGCCGAGCATGTCGGCGATCAGTTGCTGCGTCACGCTCAGATCGTTGGAGTCGACGCGATCCACTTCGATCAGCAGCCACCGGCACAGCTGCTTGCTCAGCGAGTGGTGGCGGTTGCAGGCGGCCGTCTGCGCGACCTGCGTGAGCAGCGCGTGCATGTAAAGCAGCGTAACGCGACGCAGGAGGTCCGAGCGCGCAAACTGCTGCTTGAGCGCCTGTGCGCTGATACGGTACGCGAAGCCCGAACTTTGCACCTGCACGCGGTTCGGCATCGTTTCGCCACCGGTCAGCACAGGCACGCCGGTCATGCCTTCCCGGCCCACCGCTGCAATTTCGACGGAACTGCCGTCTTCCATTGTCGTGAGCATCGAGATGACAGCGGTCGTCGGAAAGTACACGTGATGAATACGCTGGCCGCAATCGCAGAGCAGCTGTTCAGTGCGCAGTTGAACGAGTTCAAGATGCGGCGCCAACGCCTGCCACTCGTTTGACGGAAGTGCGCCAAGCAGATGATTGCCGTGCAAATCGGATTGAAGGGTCAACATGATCGGTCCTCGCGTAAAGCGGCGTGTGCCGCCTCCTGTTTTTTCTGCTTCCGGCTGCCGAATTTTTTGTTATCGCCGCTACCCGTTCGGCTATACGTTCGTTGCGCCGGCCCCATAAGCCCCACTAGCGTTTTGCGATCTCGTTTGTCGGCATCTACGCCTGTGCGGTGAACTCTACTTAGCAGGGGTTGTGCCAGCAGCCGCGAAAGTGAGGACGCTTGCGGCCTGGCGTCGCGCCAGCTATTTCCGGGGCGACGCAAAGTCGCATTATTGTTTCAGTTCTGTACTGCGCCAGCGCGGCACCATTTGCGAAATCGCAAGAGTTTGTTGTTGCCAACGCCTTGATTTATATAGCGACTTTCGCTCGTCAGACGGATGCGCGGAAATGAGTCCTCGCTGAAACATCGTCGGGCCATCGCCGCGAACGCGTTGTGCGCCTGCCTTTGTTGCGACGCGGTGTTGATCCACTTCTGTTGGGGGGCTACCGACACTGTCGCAAAAACGTTCGGATGTGAAACATCACCTTGCGCGGCCATCTTCGCGCTTCGTGCGTTGCCGCACATAACGATGACTGCGCGATGACTGCGCGATGAGCAGACCTGCGCCGCAAGGAAAAAATTCCTGGCGCACCGAGCGCTCAATGTGGCTGCGCGTACAGATTCGCGCGATACGTATTGTTCAAATGTCACCCGTACGCCAACCAATAACGAGACTCGGTGCATGACTTCGGGGGGAGTGACACAAATGAACAACGATGTGACATCTGCCAGCCTGATAGCCGCGATCAGCGAAGGTGACGCTGAACTCGTCGTTCAGCCCGTCGTGCTGGCGGGCGGTTCCGGCACGCGGTTATGGCCGCTTTCGCGCGAACACTGTCCCAAGCAACTGATCGATCTGCTCGATGGCGAGTCGCTGCTCGAGGCGACTGTACGGCGCCTCGACGGCATGTTCCTGCACGCCGGCGCCCCGCTGCCTGAAGCGCACACAACGGTTCGCAAAGCTGCGCCATTCGTCGTGAGCAGCGAGGACTTGCGCCATCTGACCGCTGACCGTCTTGGTCGCAGCGGCTTGGCCGCTCGCTTCGTGCTCGAACCGCTCGCGCGCAACACGGCGCCCGCGCTGACGGCGGTGGCGCTCGCCGCGAGCCGCGACGGCGACCCCGTGCTCGTTGCCATGCCCGCTGATCATCTGATCGCCGATGGCGCCGCGTTTGCCGCCGCGCTCGAAGAAGCGGTGGCACACGCGGCGCGCGGCGCCATCGTCACACTTGGCGTGCCGCCGCAGCGCGCCGAAACGGGCTACGGCTACATCGGCGCGGGTTTGCCGCTCGGCAGCAGCGGCGCGCGCAGCATCGAGCATTTTGTCGAGAAGCCGGATGCCGAGCGCGCTGCAAGCTATGTTGCTTCGGGGAGCTATCTTTGGAACAGTGGGATTTTCGTTGTGCGCGCATCGGTCTGGCTCTCGGCGATCGCGCACAGCCGGCCGCTCATCGCGGCGCAGTGCGCGGCGGCCTTCGAAAATGCCTCCGTCGACACTGACGGCACCGTCCACTTGAACCGCGATGCACTCGCCGCCTGTCCGTCCGATTCGATCGACTACGCGGTGATGGAGTCGGTCGGCGCGAACGCGCTGCTCGCGGGCGTGGTCGTACCGCTTCGTTCGGGCTGGTCGGACGTCGGCGCGTGGGATGCCCTGTGGCAAGTCTCGGAGAAGGACGAGAAGGGCAACGTCGCGCGCGGGCGCGTGCTGTTCGAGGATGCGACGGATACCTTCGTGCATTCGGACGGGCGGCTCGTTGCCTGCGTGGGCGTGCGGGGCATGGTGGTGGTCGAGACGGCGGACGCCGTGCTCGTCGTCGCGAAGGACCGCGTTCAGGACGTCAAGGCGGTGGTCACGCGGCTCAAGGCGCAACACAGTGAGGTGACGCGGCAGCACCGGCGCGTGGAGCGCCCGTGGGGCTGGTACGACTCGGTCGATCAGGGCGAGCGCTTTCAGGTCAAGCGCATCGTTGTCAAGCCGGGCGGCCGGCTTTCGTTGCAGATGCATCACCACCGCGCGGAGCACTGGACCGTGGTGCGCGGCACGGCGCGCGTGACGCGTGGCGACGAGGTGCTCCTGCTTTCCGAAAACGAATCGACCTATATCCCGCTTGGCATGACGCATCGGCTCGAGAATCCGGGCAAGACCGTGCTCGAGATCATCGAGGTGCAGTCGGGCTGTTATCTCGGTGAGGACGACATCGTGCGCTTTGACGACCAGTATGGTCGGGTCCAGCAGGCGTAGCCGACTGAACGCAGGGCGAGGACGCCCGCGGCGTCCTCGGCCGCTCGATATCAGTTCAGCGTTGCACTGAGCTTGCGCCGCCACTCGCTCACGAGCTGCGGCTGATGCGCCGCGAGATCGAACACGGAAAGCATGGTCTTGCGGCCCACGTCGTCGCGGAAGGCGCGGTCGCGCTTGACGATCTCCAGCAGGTGCTCGAGCGCACCCCCGTACTTGCGCCGCGCGATCAGCGCGTTCGCCAGATCGAAGCGCGCTTCGAGGTCGCCGGGGTTGGCGGCGACCTGGGCTTCGAGTGCGTCGGTGGGCGGTAGGTCGGCGGCGGCGTCGAGCGCGTCGAGGCGGGTCTTGAGCGCGTTAAAGCGCGCGTCGATGCCCTGCGTGGTCTTGGGCGAGAGCAGCTCGACTTCCTTTTGTGCGTCGTCGGCGCGGTTGTCGGCGAGCAGCATCTCGATCAGGTCCATGCGCACTTCGTCGTTGCCCGGATCGAACGCGAGCGCGGCCTGTAGCGCTTCATAGGCTTCGTCGCGGCGGCCCTCGGCCAGCGCTTCCTGCGCGGCGCGGCGCGCGGCGTCGGCGCCGTCGGGGATCAGCCCGTCGAGGAACTGGCGCAGCTGGCCTTCGGGCAGCACGCCCACGAACTGATCGACCGCCTGACGGTCCGCGAACGCCACGACGTGCGGAATGCTGCGCACGCCGAAGTGCGCGGCGAGTTCCTGATTCTCGTCGACGTTCACCTTCACGAGCTTCCATTTGCCCGCGTACTCGGCCTCGAGCTTTTCGAGCATCGGGCCGAGGCTCTTGCAAGGGCCGCACCAGGGCGCCCAGAAGTCGACCAGCACCGGCGCTAGCGCCGACGCTTCGATCACGTCTTTTTCGAAAGTGGCGAGAGTGGTGTCCATTGCGTCCTCGTTGAGATAACCGTTATGTCGCTAGTTGGGGACGAAACGCCCTGGTTTCAATCATCCTCCGAAAGCGGCGAGCTGTTAGCCTTTAGCGCGGCTTCTTTTCCGGCAGCGGAATCCATTCCGTTTCGCCGGGAACATGCCCCATTTCCTGGCGCGTCCAGGCCTCCTTCGCGGCTTCGATCTTTTCGCGCGAGCTTGCCACGAAGTTCCATTCGATGAAGCGCTCGCCTTCGAGCTTTTCCCCGCCGAGCAGCATCACGCGTGCCCCGTTCGCACTCGAGAGGGTGGCGGTTTCGCCCGGCACCAGCACGGCCATGGTGTGCTGTTCGAGCGGGGTGCCGTCGATCGCGAGGTCGCCTTCCACGAGATAGACGCCGCGCTCTTCGTGCTCCGCGTCGAGCGCGAATGCGCTGCCCGGCGCGAAATCTGCGGCGACGTAGAGCGTGCCGGAAAAGGTCTCGACCGGCGAGGTCGCGCCGAACGCCGTGCCCGCGATCACGCGCATCGTGACGCCGTTGCGCTCGATTTCGGGCAGCGTGGCGGCGGTGTGATGGAAGAACGACGGTTCGGTGTCTTCATGATCGAGCGGCAGCGCCACCCAGGTCTGGATGCCGTGCATGGTGAGGCCGGTGGCGCGGTCCTCGTCGGGCGTGCGCTCGGAGTGGACGATGCCGCGCCCGGCCGTCATCCAGTTCACGTCGCCGGGCACGATCTTCTGGCTGGACCCGATGCTGTCCCGATGCATCAGCGCGCCGTCGAAGAGATACGTGACCGTTGCGAGCCCGATATGCGGGTGCGGGCGCACATCCACGCCCGAGCCTGGCGCGAGCGTGGCGGGGCCCATGTGGTCGAAGAAGATGAACGGACCGACGAGGCGAGCGGCGAGCGCGGGCAGCACGCGCCGCACATAGAGATTGCCGATGTCGCGTTGATGGGGCTTGAGAACCGCTTTGATCGATGAGGACATGATGCTTCCTGGATGAGTCGTACGGCGCGGGTTATCGTCGAAGTCGGCGCGCGGGCACGCCGCGCGCGAGGCTGGCGCTCATTCTAACGCCGGCTTTCCCGGCGTGCGGCCATGGCAACGGCCCGGCGTTGGCGGCACGGCGCGGGGCGTCCCGACGTGGCGCGAGGCGGTAAGATCGCCGCTTCGAAGAACAGGCATGACGCAAAAAGGGGGGAAAGGGATGTCGCCGAAGGACTTGTTGCTCGCGCTGATCGTGGTGCTCGCGTGGGGCGTGAATTTCGTCGTGATCACGGTGGGGCTGCACGGCGTGCCACCGCTCCTGCTCGGCGCGCTGCGCTTCATGCTGGCGGCTTTTCCCGCGGTGCTGTTCGTGAAGCGTCCGCAATTGCCGCTGCGCTGGCTGCTGGCCTACGGCGCGACCATCTCGCTCGGCCAGTTCGCGTTCCTCTTCACGGCCATGTACGTGGGCATGCCCGCGGGTCTCGCTTCGGTCGTGCTGCAGGCGCAGGCGTTCTTCACGCTCGGTTTTGCGGCGGTGTTTCTGCGTGAGCGCTTTCACGCGCAGGACGTCATCGGCTTGTTGATCGCTGCAGGCGGGCTCGCACTGATCGGCTTGCAGTCGATGGGCGGTGGCGCTCAGGGGATGACCATCGCCGGCTTCGTGCTCACGCTGTGTGCGGCCTGCATGTGGGCGCTCGGCAATATCGTCACGAAGAAGGTGGGCAAGGTGGATCTTGTCGGCCTCGTGGTGTGGGCGAGCCTCGTGCCGCCGCTGCCGTTTCTCGTGCTCTCGTACTCGATGGAAGGTCCGCAGCGCATGGCGGCCGCGCTCTCGGGCATCGGCATGACGTCGGTGGGCGCGATCTTTTATCTCGCGTTCGTGGCGACGCTCATCGGCTATAGCCTCTGGAGCCGCCTGCTCTCGAAGTATCCTGCCAGCCAGGTGGCGCCGTTCTCGCTGCTCGTGCCGATCGTCGGCCTCGCCTCGGCGTCGCTGCTGCTCGGCGAGCAGTTGACCGCGGCCGAGATCGGCGGCGCCGTGCTCGTGATGGGGGGGCTTGCCGTCAACGTGTTCGGGGGCTGGGTCAAGCAGCGCCTCGGGGCCGTGCGCTCGTAACCATCCTGCTCCGAATGAAAAACGCCGCGCGAGCCCGAAGGCTTGCGCGGCGCTGCTGAAGCCGCCAGATGCCTCACGCGGCACTCAGGTCATACGGCTCTTCGCAAGCGGCGGATTGGCCGCGAAATAGCGCCTGATGCCCTTGAGAATCGCGTTCGCCATCTTGTCGCGATAGGCGTCGTCGTTGAGCCTGGTCTCTTCTTCGGGATTGCTGATGAAAGCCGTTTCCACGAGGATCGACGGAATGTCGGGTGCCTTGAGCACCGCGAAGCCCGCCTGCTCGACCGAGCCCTTGTGCAGCTTGTTGATCTCGCCGACCTCGTTGAGCACGAAGCCGCCGTAACGCAGCGAGTCGCGGATCTGCGCCGTAGTGGACATGTCGAAGAGCGCGCGGTTCACCGCCGCGTCGGCCGTTTGCACGCTGATGCCGCCGATCTGGTCCGACGAGTTCTCCTTGTTCGCCATCCAGCGCGCCGCGGCGCTCGTCGCGCCGTGCTCCGACAGCGCGAACACCGACGAGCCGCGCGCTTCGGGCGTCGTGAACGCATCGGCGTGAATCGACACGAACAGATCCGCGCCCACGCGGCGCGCCTTCTGCACGCGCACGTTCAGCGGCACGAAGAAGTCGGCGTCGCGCGTCATCATCGCGCGCATGTTGGGCTGGGCGTCGATCTTCGCGCGCAGCTTCTTCGCGATGTCGAGCGCGACGTGCTTCTCGTAGGTGCCCGCACTGCCGATCGCGCCCGGGTCCTCGCCGCCATGGCCCGGATCGATCGCGACCGTCAACAGGCGCGTGGTGCCGCCCCTGGTGGACTTCGGCGCGGTGAAGCCGTAGTTGTCGTCGGCGCTGGCATTGTCGTCGTCGCTGTTGCGCTGGGCGACGACGGGCGGCTTCGGCGCAGCAGGCTTCGGCGCACGCGGCGCAACCACGGGGGGCGCCGGACGCGGCGTGCTCGGTGCGGCGCCCGCGTCGTTCTGCGCGTAACGCTCGAAGAATGCGTCGCTGTTGTCGTGCGCGGGCGGCGTGTTAGGACCCGCGAGCGTGGGCGGCGTGGAAGGCGGCGCGCTGTCCTTCATCGCTTCGTGCGCGTCGAGCTGCTGCTGCTTGCGCTCGGTTTGCGCGAGCAGGTCCATGAGCGGGTCGGGCGCGACCGCCGGATAAAGGTCGAACACGAGCCGGTACTTGTACGAGCCGATAGGGGCAAGCGTGAACACCTGGGGCTTCACACCGCCCTTGAGGTCGAACACCATGCGCACCACGTGCGGCTGATACTGGCCCACGCGCACGGCCTGGATCTGCGGATCGTTCGGCGTGATCTTGGAGACGAGGTTCTTGAGCGCGTCATCGAGATCGAGTCCGGTGAGATCGACGACGAGACGATCGGGGCCCTGCAGCAATTGCTGCGTGTTCTGCAGCGGCTGGTCCGATTCGATCGTGACGCGGGTGTAGTCGCGCGCGGGCCACACCCGCACGCCGACGACCGACGTGGCCCACGCGAGGCGCGGCACGGCAAGACCGAGCACGAGCGTGGAGGCGCCCGCCTTCAGAATCTGCCGGCGACGCCAGTTGTGCGTGGCGGTGGCGGCCGATTCGATCGAGCGGAACGGTTTGATTAACATCTTTCTAGACATGCCTTTCCTGATGCGCTGTATGCGTATGCGGTGAGCACGCGGCCTTCGCCGCTTGCATCCGGCTCCAGCGAGAACACGAGATCGGGTATGCCAAGCAGGCCGCCCGCGCGTTGCGGCCATTCGACGAGGCACACCGCATCTTGCGCGAAATATTCGCGAAAGCCCGAGTCGGCCCATTCGGCCGGATCGCTGAAACGGTACAGATCGAAGTGATAAAGCTGGAGTTCCCCACAGGGCGTTGTAACCGTGTACGGTTCGACGAGCGTGTAGGTGGGGCTGCGCACGCGGCCCGTGTGGCCGAGCGCGCGCAACGTGGCGCGCACGAGCGAGGTCTTGCCCGCGCCGAGGTCGCCGTGCAACTGCACATGCAGGCCGTGAAAGGGCGGCGCGTCGCGATTTTGCGCGCTCGTTTGTGCAACTTTTGCGCGCAGCGACTCGAGCGCGTGCGCAAAGCGTGCGCCGAAGGCGTCGGTGGCGTCGGCGTCTGCGAGATCGAAACGGCGCTCGAGGAGAACGGCGGCGGATGGATCAAGCGAAAGCGGCGCGTGGTCGTGACCGGGGCTGTCGGGCATTCTCGTAAAATGGCGTGATGAACCCCAAGCATTCCCCTTCCAACTCCGCGCAGGATGCGCGCGCGTCTTCGGAGGCGTTCGACCCAACGTCCGTTCAGGCGCCGCGAGATTCGACTGCGCCTGCTGCCGGGCAGGCCATGCCGCTCGATGAGGCGGCGCTCGCCGCGCTCGCGGCGCGCATCCGGACGTGGGGGCGCGAGCTGGGGTTCGGTGCGATCGGTATTAGTGACACCGACCTTTCCCATGCCGAGGCGGGCCTCGCCGCGTGGCTCGAAGCAGGCTGCCACGGCGAGATGGATTATATGGCCAAACATGGGATGAAACGCGCGCGGCCCGCCGAGCTTGTGGCCGGCACGCGACGCGTGATTACCGCACGCATGGCCTATTTGCCCATCGATACGCTCGCGCCGAATGCAGCGGGAAAGACGCACGAAAGTGCTTCGCAAGGCGGCTCGGATCGCAGCGGGAGCGCTGGTGCGGTGGGCAACGAAGTTGGCACGGACGTTGCCCACGAGAGCATTCACGCCGACTGGCGTCTGCGCGAGCACGCGCGTCTCGCCGACCCGCACGCCGCCGTCGTGTCGATTTACGCGCGCGGCCGCGACTATCACAAGGTGCTGCGCGCGCGGCTGCAGCAGCTTGCCGAGCGCATCGAGGCCGAGATCGGCCAGTTCGGTTTTCGCGTGTTCACCGACTCCGCGCCGGTGCTCGAAGTCGAGCTTGCGCAGAAGGCGGGCGTGGGCTGGCGCGGCAAGCACACGCTGCTCCTGCAGCGCGATGCGGGCTCGCTCTTCTTTCTCGGCGAGATCTACGTGGACGTGCCGCTGCCTGCCGACGCCGACGACCCGGCCAGGGCCGCGCCCGAAACACCTGGCGCGCATTGCGGCAGTTGCACGCGCTGCATCGACGCGTGTCCGACGGGGGCGATCACCGGCCCGTATCGCGTGGATGCGCGCCGCTGCATCTCCTATCTCACGATCGAATTGAAGGGCAGTATTCCCCTGGAACTGCGCGAGCTGATCGGCAATCGTGTGTATGGCTGCGACGACTGCCAGCTCGTGTGCCCCTGGAACAAGTTCGCGAAGGCCGCGCCCGTGGCCGATTTCGACGTGCGCCACGGGCTCGATCGCGCGAGTCTCGCCGAGCTGTTCGGCTGGAGCGCGGCGCAGTTCGACGAGCGCATGCAGGGCAGCGCGATACGGCGCATCGGCTACGAGAGCTGGTCGCGCAATATCGCGGTGGCGATGGGCAATGCGCTGCGCGCCACGCATGAAGGCGCGGATAGCGCCCGCGACGCCGCGCGCGCTGCGATCGTGCAGGCGTTGCGCGGGCGCGAGCATGACGAGTCGGCGCTCGTGCGCGAGCATGTGCTCTGGGCGCTCGAAGCGGCTTGATGCGGATGAAAACGGCAGAGGCTGGCATGGACCTGAAACTGAACGACGGCGCGCTGGAAATCGCGCGCACAACGCGGCACCATGGCGTGCAACGTTCGCGCACGAAGGAGACGACGATGTTCAACGCAGTGATCGACGCGCCATTCGGCAAGGTCGGCATCCGCACCGTCGGGCAAGCGCTGCGCGAGATCGTCTATCTGCCGGGACAGACGGCGAGCGTCGAGCCCGATTGTGAGCTTGCTTCCCGCGCAGCCGTTCAGATCGAACAGTATTTCGAGGACGCCGACGCCGGCTTCGACCTGCCGCTCGCACCGCTCGGCACCGAGTTCCAGCGGCGCGTGTGGGACGGCATCTGCGCAATCGAAGCGGGCGAAGTCTTGACCTACGGCGAACTCGCGAAGCGCATCGGCGGCGTGAGCCCGCGCGCCGTGGGCCAGGCGTGCGGCGACAATCCCTTTCCGCTCGTGATTCCGTGTCATCGCGTGGTGTCGGCGAGCGGCCTCGGCGGCTTCGCGCATCACGGCGGCGAAGGCTTCTTTCGCGACGTGAAGCGCTGGCTGCTTGCCCACGAATGCACGTCGAACCGATTTCAACTGCGCTGACACGATGACGATGACGACGAATCCGCCGCCGCTTGACTCAAGCGATGCCGCCGACGAAGTGGAGCAGGCGCTCGGCCCCGCCGCCGCCGAAGCGCTGGCATCGAGCCTCACCGCCATCGACACGTTCTGCGACGCCATGTGGCTCGAGCACGGCCTCTCGCGCAACACGCTCGACGCCTACCGGCGCGATTTGCGCCTCTTCGCGCAATGGCTCGCGAGCGAGCGCTCCAATTCGCTCGATACGACCCACGAAGACGATTTGCTTGCCTATAGCGCGCGTCGCAAGGACGATAAATCCACTTCGGCGAACCGGCGCCTTTCGGTGTTTCGCCGCTACTACGGCTGGGCGCTGCGCGAGCAGCGCGTGCATACGGACCCGACCGTGCGCATCCGCTCGGCAAAGCAGGCGCCGCGTTTTCCGTCGACGTTGAGCGAGGCGCAAGTCGAGGCACTGCTGGGCGCGCCCGATGTCGAGACGCCGCTCGGCCTGCGCGATCGCACGATGCTGGAGCTGATGTACGCGAGCGGCCTGCGCGTGACCGAACTCGTCACGCTCAAGACGGTCGAGGTGGGCCTGAACGAAGGCGTCGTGCGGGTGCTCGGCAAGGGCTCGAAAGAGCGGCTCATTCCGTTTGGCGAGGAGGCGCACGCGTGGATCGAGCGCTACCTGCGCGAGTCGCGGCCGGCGCTGCTCGGCGCACGCACGGCCGACGCGCTGTTCGTGACCGCGCGCGCCGAAGGCATGACGCGCCAGCAGTTCTGGCACATCATCAAGCGCCACGCGGCGGCGGCCGGCGTGCATGCGCCGCTCTCGCCGCATACGATGCGCCACGCGTTCGCCACGCACCTGCTCAATCACGGCGCGGACCTACGGGTCGTGCAGCTTCTGCTCGGCCATAGCGACATTTCCACCACGCAGATCTATACGCACGTGGCCCGCGAGCGGCTGCGTCTGTTGCACGAGAAGCATCATCCGCGCGGGTGAGGTTGAAGCGATCGTTGCAGACCGTGCGATTACAATGCGCCGATGAGCAAAACGAAACACGTGTCCGAAACGCCCGCCACACAAATGCTGCGCCGCGCGGGCGTCGCGTTCGGCGAGCATCCCTACGAGTATGTCGAGCATGGCGGCACGGAAGAGTCCGCGCGCCAGCTCGGCGTGGACGAGCATCGCGTCGTCAAGACGCTGGTGATGGAGGACGAGCACGCGAAGCCGCTCATCGTCCTGATGCATGGCGACCGCAAGGTGTCGACGAAGAATCTCGCGCGGCAGATCGGCGCGAAGCGTATCGAGCCCTGCAAGCCCGACGTCGCGAACCGTCATTCGGGGTACCTGGTGGGCGGCACGTCGCCCTTCGGCACCAAGAAAGCCATGCCTGTGTATGTCGAGTCGACCATACTCGAACTCGACGAGATCTGGCTCAATGGGGGCCGTCGCGGCTATCTCGTGAGCCTTGCCCCGGCGGTGCTCACGACGCTCCTGAACGCGAAGCCGGTGCAGTGCGCAAGCGTCGAATAGCGCACGGCGAACGGTGACTGGACGCTTCCGTCCGTTGCCGTTGCTTCCCTGATTTACCCTGGTTCGTGCGTGCTTATGCCGCCTGCGCGGGCAGGGCGCGCCCGCGCTTCGGTAGAATGAGCGCCGTCGCGCGTTGCCGGGCGGCGATGACCATCGCTTGCTCCCGGCGCGCATCGTTCCACTTCCTCCGGGTTTCGTGCATGTACAACCTGTTCGTCGCCGTTCTTGCCTATCTGATCGGCTCGGTTTCGTTCGCCGTGATCGTGAGCGCCTTCATGGGCCTCGACGATCCGCGCTCCTACGGTTCCGGCAATCCCGGCGCGACCAACGTGCTGCGCAGCGGCAACAAGAAGGCCGCGATCCTCACGCTGATCGGCGATGCGTTCAAGGGCTGGCTGGCCGTCTGGCTCGTCGCGCACTTCGGCCCGCGTTACGGTCTGGGCGACGCCGCCGTCGCGCTCGCCGCGATCGCCGTGTTCCTCGGCCACCTGTATCCGGTGTTCTTCCGCTTCAAGGGCGGCAAGGGCGTCGCCACCGCGGCCGGCGTCCTGCTCGCCGTGAATCCGATTCTCGGTGTCGCCACGCTCGCCACGTGGCTCATCGTCGCGTTCTTCACGCGCTACTCGTCGCTCGCGGCGCTGGCGGCTGCCGTGTTCGCGCCGCTCTACTACGTGTTCATGTTCGGCCCGCGCATCGTCGCGCTCGCCATCCTCGCCATGAGCGTGCTGCTGTTCTGGCGGCATCGCGCGAACATCTCCAAGCTCATCGCGGGCAAGGAAAGCCGCATCGGCGAGAAGAAGGCGGCCGGCGCCGGCAAGTAGATCGCAAAAAGGGCTTCGCCACTGCAATCGAATAGTCTGACAATTTCGCTTATCGTCTGCCATCTTCCGGTAAGTGGGCGATTAATGGCGCGTCTGCTACGGTGCGCCCTCAAGAACGCCGTGTGGCGTGCCGTAATCCCTGATAGTCCCAGATCAGGCTTTTGCGGCTTCCCTCCTTCTATCCCACACGGCAATCCCCCATGTTTTCCACCATCCGCGCGCGCATCGTCGCGCTATGCGTCGTCATTGTCGTGAGCGCGCTTGCCGCGAATACGGCGCTCAATTATTTCGTCGCCAACTCGCACAACAAGGATTCGATCGACAGCACGCTCACGGCGCTCGAAGAAAGCCACACGCAGGGTATTGCCGACTGGGTCGCGACGCACGTGCGGATGATCGACTCGCTCCAGGACGCCGTGCTCGCGCCGGATCCTGTGCCGGCGCTCAAGCAGATCGCGGCAGCGGGCGGTTTCACGAACGTCTACGTGGGCTATGCCGACCGCACGGCGAAGTTCTCCGACGCCACCGGCATCCCGGCCGACTACGACCCGACCGGGCGCCCCTGGTACAAGCAGGCCGTTGCGGCGGGCAAGGCGGTCGTCACGCCGCCCTATGTGGACGTGGGCACGGGCAAGCTCGTGGTGGCGTTCGCGGAGCCGGTGATTCGCGACGGCGCCGTGAAGGGCGTCATCTCCGGCGACGTGGCGATGGACGACGTGATTGCCAACGTCCGCTCGATTCATCCGACGCCGGCGAGCTTCGGCATGCTCGTCGACGCGAGCGGCGCGATCGTTGCGCACCCCGACGCACAGCTCACGCTCAAACCCGTCGCGGACCTCGCGCCCGAGCTCGCCGGCGATCGCCTGAACACGCTGTTCGCGGCGAGCGAGCCGTTGAAGGTGGACGTGAAGGGCGACATCAAGCTCATGCGTGCGCAAACGATTCCGGGTACCGACTGGCGCGTGGTCGTCGCTTTCGACCGCGCCGATGCGACGGCGGCCATGCGCTCGCTGCTCACGGCGTCGCTCATCGCGCTCGTGGTGATCGCGGTGGCGGCCGCGGCGATCGTGGCCGCCGCGACGGCCGTATCGTTCCAGCGCCTCTCGCGCGTGCGCGACGCAATGGACGCGATCAGCACCGGCGAGGGTGATCTGACGAAGCGCCTGCCCGCCGTGGGCAACGACGAAGTCGCGCAGATCGCGCGCTCGTTCAACGCGTTCATGGACAAGCTGCGCGACGTGATGCGCCACATCCGCGACGCGAGCGAATCGGTGCGTACCGCGAGCGACGAGATCGCGGCGGGCAACGTCGACCTGTCGGGCCGTACCGAATCGGCTGCAGCGAGCCTCGAAGAGACGGCAGCTTCGATGGAGGAGATCACGGCGACGGTCGCGCAATCGGCGAACGCGGCGCAGCAGGCGGACGTGACGGCGGCCACGGCTTCGCAGGCAGCCTCGCGCGGCGGCTCGGTGATTGGCGACGTGGTGCACACGATGGGCGATATCGAGAAGGCGTCGGTCAAGATCGCGGACATCATCGGCGTGATCGACGGCATCGCGTTCCAGACCAACATTCTGGCGTTGAACGCCGCCGTGGAAGCGGCGCGCGCCGGGGAGCAGGGCCGCGGCTTCGCAGTGGTGGCGGGCGAGGTGCGCAGCCTGGCCCAGCGCAGCGCGCAGGCCGCGCGCGAAATCAAGGCGCTGATCGAATCGACCGTTTCCAGCGTGACTTCGGGCTCGCAGCTCGTGCGCCGCGCCGGCTCGACGATGGATGAGATCGTGTCGAATGTCGCGAACGTGACGACCATCATCGCCGAGGTCACCAATGCCGCCGGTGAGCAGACGCGCGGCATCCAGGAGGTGAACCGGGCGGTCAGCCAGCTCGACGAGATGGTTCAGCAGAATGCGGCGCTCGTCGAGCAGTCGACGGCTGCCGCGGCGGCGCTGCGTGGCCAGGCTGCCAATCTCGCGGATGCGGTTGGCCAGTTCAGGCTCGATTGAGGCGAAGGTACGGTTGAAACGGGAAGACGGCGCTGCGGCGCCGTTTTCTCACCTTGACATGCAACCATGTGGTTGCATAATCAATGCATGAACGACGACGCCGTATTCCGTGCGCTGGCGGACGCGAGCCGCCGTCAACTGCTTGACCGCCTCCATGCAAAAAACGGCCAGACGCTGACCGATTTATGCGAAGGGCTGGCCATCTCGCGTCAGGCGGTTACGAAGCATCTCACGGTGCTGGAAGAGGCGAACCTCGTCGCGACGCAGCGGCATGGGCGCGAGAAGCGGCATTTCATCAATCCGGTCCCCATCGGCGAGATTGCCGCACGCTGGATTGGCAAGTTCGAGCACGAGCGCGTGGGTGCGCTCGTCGACCTCAAGCGATCACTCGAAGGAGATAGCCATGAGTAGCGACAAGCACACGCAAGGCAGTGCAGCCGGCGACTCGACGTTCGTCTACGTCACGTTCATCCGCACCACGCCGGAAGCGTTGTGGACGGCGCTCACGAGCCGCGAGTTCACCGAGCGCTACTGGTTCGGCATGCATCACGAATGCGACTGGCAAACGGGCTCGCCCTGGTCGCTGCGCTTCGCCGACGGCCGCATTGCCGATTCGGGCGCGGTGGTCGAAGCCGATCCCCCGCGCCGGCTCGTGCTGCGCTGGCGCAACATGTTCCTGGCCGAACTCCATGCCGAGGGCGATTCACTTTGCACGATCGACATCGAACCCGTGGAGCACGCGGTCAAGCTCACGATTACGCACCACATGGCGCGGCCGGGATCGGTCTTCATCGAGAAGGTGTCGGGCGGCTGGCCGCGCATCCTCTCGAATCTCAAGACACTGCTGGAAACCGGCGAGGTGCTCATGCCGCTCGTGGTGACGGCGGACTGAGCGCGAGAAAGCGAGCGCGCGCGCCGACGTGTGAAACGAAACGGGGCGGCCCGAGCTGCCCCGCAATACGCTGGACTTGCCGCCTTAGTCGCGGAAGTTGTTGAAGTCGAGCGGCGTGTCGGTCACGTCCTTGCGCAGCATGGCGATCACGCTTTGCAGGTCGTCGCGCTTGGCGCCCGTCACGCGCACCGCGTCGCCCTGGATGCTCGCCTGGACCTTGATCTTGCTGTCCTTCACGAGCCTCACGATCTTCTTTGCGAGGTCGCCCGACACACCCTTCTTGACGGTAATGACCTGCTTGACCTTGTCGCCGCCGATCTTCTCGATCTTGCCGTAGTCGAGGAAGCGTACGTCCACATTGCGCTTGGCCATTTTCGACACGAGCACGTCCTTCACCTGGCCGAGCTTGAAGTCGTCGTCGGCGAACGCGGTCAGTTCGCGCTCCTTTTGCTCGACGCGCGAATCCGAGCCCTTGAAGTCGAAGCGTGTGGAGATCTCCTTGTTGGATTGCTCCACGGCGTTCTTTACTTCGATCATGTTGGCTTCGCTGACGACGTCAAACGATGGCATTGCTTTCTCCAAAAAGTACGAGGTGCGCAAACGGCGGTGCAAAAACCATGCAAGCCAAATGCCCGCGGGTCGCAGCTGTATTCCGCAGCCCACAGACGCATTTTCAGGCAGCGGTTCGCGCACTCGCTATAATCACGGACCGACGCCATTCTACCGGCGCCGTTGCGTTTGCCCAAGGCGGCTTGCCGCCGCCCGGAGGCGAGTCAGCAGTGCGCAGGTGCCTCCCGGCGGCTTTCGGGCCATTTTTAGTCTGCTGTCCGTGTTCCGTTCTTTCTCGATGCCCGTCGTCCAAACGCCCGTTACAACGTCACCTGTGTGGTTTGCCGCCGGCTTTGCGCTGCGCGCGCACAACACATTTGGCTTCGACGTGCGTGCGCGCTACGCGTGCCGCGTCGAAAGCGAGGCCGACCTTGCGGCCGCGGTGCGCGACCCCCGCGCCCAGGGCTTGCGTATGCTCGTGCTGGGTGGTGGCAGCAACGTCGTGCTCACGCGGGACTTCGACGGTCTCGTGCTGCTCATGGCGCTGACCGGCAAGCGCGTGGCCTACGAAGACGGCCACGCCTGGTACGTGGAAGCGGCTGCGGGCGAGAACTGGCACGATTTTGTGTCCTGGACGCTCGAAGCGGGCATGCCGGGCCTCGAGAATCTGGCGCTGATTCCGGGCACGGTGGGCGCGGCGCCCATTCAGAACATCGGCGCCTACGGGCTCGAGATGGCCGAGCGCTGCGTGTCGGTGCGGGCCATCGAAATGGCGACCGGCAAAGCCGTGGAGTTCGACGCGGGCGCCTGCCGCTTTGGCTATCGCGACAGCTTCTTCAAGCGCGAAGGGCGCGATCGTTTCGTCATCACCTCGGTCACGTTCCGCCTGCCGAAGGTGTGGCAGGCCAACGCGGGCTATGCCGATCTCGCGCGCGAGCTGGCCCAGCACAACGCCGGCGAGGCGCCGCATGCGCGTGCCGTATTCAACGCTGTGGTCGCGGTGCGGCGCGCGAAGCTGCCTGACCCGCTCGAACTCGGCAATGCGGGTAGTTTCTTCAAGAACCCCGTGATCGAAGCGCAGCAGTTCGATACGCTCGTCGTGCGCGAGCCGCAGATCGTTTCGTACCACCAGGCCGACGGGCGCGTGAAGCTCGCGGCGGGCTGGATGATCGACCGGTGCGGCTGGAAGGGCCGTGCGCTGCGGGCCGCGGCGGTGCACGAGCGTCAGGCGCTCGTGCTCGTCAATCGCGGCGGTGCGACCGGCGCGGACATTCTCGAACTCGCAGAGGCGATCCAGCGCGACGTGCTCGCGCGCTTCGGCGTGGAGTTGGAGCAGGAACCCGTCAGCCTCTAAGGCCGCACAGGCTCCGCCCGGCGCCTTGCTTGCCTCACATCGTCAAATCACCTTGTCCTGGGCCGCGAACACCGGCCCCTGCACGAAGCGTACGTCGTACTGCTGCAACTGCTCGAACTGCGCCGCATCGGTCACGCGGTTGAAAATCAGCGGAATGCGCAGCCGCGCCGCATAGCTCACGAGCGGCTTGACCATCGAATCGCGCAGCGCGGACGCCGCATCCATCTTCACGAAGTCGGGCCGAGGCACGTCCGACACCGAAAGAATCTGCCCGGCATTGGGCAGATTGCCCGCCACCTTGAACCCGTACCGCTGATAGCTCTTCGTGAGATAGCCGAGGAACGTGCGGTGCGCGACCGCCGCCGGCGGCAGCTCGATCACGATGCGTCCGGGGTTCAGCCCGAACGACACCAGCACGTTCGAGAAATGCCTTCCATGGTCGTACTTCACGCTCTTCAGGAGGCGCTCGTGCACGCGCAGGAAGAGCAGCCCGTGCTGCTGGCCACCCAGAAAATTGATGGCGTGCAGCGCGCGCACCATGCGGTCGACCGCGACGAGGTCAGGATCGTCGAGCGTGTCGCTGAATGCGTCGCAGGGCGCGAGCTGGCCGTCCTGTTCGCGCAGCGTGACCGCCTGATAGCCGAGTTCGTCGCCAAAGCGCGAGGCCATCGCGAGATCGGCGGTGAGCGACTGCGCCCCGCTGTGCACGCTGATGTCGTAAATCGGCTCGTAGGCGCTCAATAGCTCCACGCCGCGCCGCCGCGCCACGGCCTCTTTAGCGTGCGCGCCAGTGCCCATCGCCAGATGCTCGCCGAGAAACGGATGGTCGGCGGCGCGGGCAACGAGCTCGGGAATGGTGGGAGCAATCATGTGATGTAGCGGGAAGCGGATGAGAAGTGCGAGCCCCACACGGGGTCGCATGACCCGATGGTAGCAGCCCGCAGCCGCCCCGGATGGACTGTTTGGTCATAACGTTATCGACCATTCGCCCACATTCTGGAGGCCACCGACTGTCCGTCAGGGTATACGCCTAATTTCACTAATCGTAATTGCTTTTACCATCCGTAAATCACGTGGCGTCATGTCACGGCTCGAGAACGTGGAGAGACCAAGCAATGAACGCACCTTTGCGTGACCCAACCGAAGTCCAGCACGGCTATATGAGCGGCTTCGCCAACGAATTCGCGACCGAGGCGCTGGCGGGCGCGCTGCCCGAAGGCCAGAACTCGCCGCAGCGCTGCGCCTATGGCCTGTACGCCGAGCAGCTCTCGGGCACCGCGTTCACTGCGCCGCGCTCGCACAACCGCCGCACGTGGTTCTACCGGATCCGTCCGGGCGCCGTGCATCGGCCGTTTGCGCCGGTCGCCTCGCGCCTCGATGTGAATGGCGCGCCGCGCCTCGTCGCCGATTTCGGCGACGTGCCGCCCACGCCGCCCAACCAGCTGCGCTGGGACGCGCTACCCATGCCCACGGAGCCGACCGATTTCATCGACGGCTGGGTGACGATGTCGGGCAACGGCTCCGCGGCCTCGATGAGCGGCTGCGCGATCCACCTGTACGCGGCGAACCGGCCGATGGTCGACCGCTTCTTCTACAACACCGACGGCGAGCTGCTGATCGTCCCGCAGCAGGGGCGGCTTGCCATCCGCACGGAGATGGGCCGGCTCGATGTCGAGCCGTTCGAGATCGTCGTGATCCCGCGCGGCGTGCGCTTCACGGTGGATTTGCCTGACGGCGAAGCACGCGGCTATATCTGCGAGAACTTCGGCGCGCTCCTGCGTCTGCCGGATCTCGGCGTGATCGGCTCGAATGGCCTCGCGAATCCGCGCGACTTCCTCACGCCCGTCGCCGCCTATGAAGACCGCGAAGGCGAGTTCGAACTCGTCACGAAGCTGGGCGGTCAGCTCTGGCGCGCCGACATCGGCCATTCGCCGCTCGACGTGGTGGCATGGCACGGCAACTACGCGCCCTACAAGTACGACCTGCGCCGCTTCAACACCATCGGCTCGATCAGCTACGACCACCCCGATCCCTCGATCTTCCTCGTGCTGCACGCGCCCACGGACACGCCGGGGGTCGACTCGATCGACTTCGTGATCTTCCCGCCGCGCTGGCTTGCGGCCGAGAACACGTTCCGACCGCCCTGGTATCACCGCAACGTGGCGAGCGAGTTCATGGGCCTCGTGCACGGCGTGTACGACGCCAAGGCCGAAGGCTTCGTGCCGGGCGGCGCGAGCCTGCACAACTGCATGTCGGGCCATGGCCCGGATGCCGAGACCTTCGAAAAAGCCTCGAACTCCGACACGACCAAACCGCACAAGGTCGGCGACACGATGGCCTTCATGTTCGAGACCCGCACGCTGATCCGTCCGACGCGCTACGCGCTCGAAACGAGCCAGCTGCAGGCGCATTACTACGAGTGCTGGCAAGGCCTCACGAAACACTTCAATCCGGAGCAGCAATGAACAGCACCATGACGGACGAACTCAAGGCGACGCTCGACGCGAAGCGCAAGAGCTGGGTCGAGAGCGCGAACGACGCCCAGTGCGATTTCCCGATCCAGAACCTGCCGTTCGGCGTGTTCAGCGATACCGGCAACGCAACGGCGCGCGTGGGCGTCGCGATCGGCGACCTCGTGGCCGACCTTGCGGTGCTGCACGAAGCCGGGCTGCTGCGTCTGCCCGCGAATGCGCAGCAAGACGTCTTTGCGCGTGCCGCGCTGAACGACTTCATCGCGCTTGGCCGCGAGACGTGGCGCAGCGTGCGCGTGCAGCTTTCTTCGCTGCTCGCGCGCGAAACGGCCACGCTGCGCGACGACGCGGCGTTGCGCCAGCGCGCCTTCGTGAAGCTCGCCGACGCGAAACTGCATCTGCCGGTGCAGATTCCGGGCTACACCGACTTCTACTCGTCGAAGGAACACGCGACGAACGTCGGCTCGATGTTTCGTGATCCGAAGAATGCGCTGCTGCCGAACTGGTCCGAGATGCCGATCGGCTACAATGGCCGCGCGTCGTCGGTGGTGGTGAGCGGCACGCCGGTGCGCCGCCCGAGGGGCCAGTTGAAGCTGCCCGATCAGGATCGTCCGGTGTTCGGCGCATGCCGCAAGCTCGATATCGAGCTGGAAACGGGCTTCATCGTCGGGCGCGGCAATGCGCTCGGCGAGCCGATCGCGTGCGAAGACGCCGAGGACCACATCTTCGGCATGGTGCTGCTCAACGACTGGAGCGCGCGCGACATCCAGCAATGGGAATACGTGCCGCTCGGGCCGTTCAATTCGAAAGGATTTGCCACGACGATTTCGCCGTGGGTCGTCACGCTCGACGCGCTGGAGCCGTTCCGCGTCGCGCAGCCGGTGCAGGAACCGCAGCCGCTCGAATACCTGCGTCACGAGGGCGACCACGCGTTCGACATTGCGCTCGAAGTGCGGATGCAGCCCGAAGGCGCGGCCGAGGCGACGACCATCGCGCGCACGAATTTCCGCCACATGTACTGGTCGATGGCGCAGCAGCTCGCGCATCACACCGTGGCGGGGTGCAACACGCGCGTGGGCGACCTGATGGGTTCGGGCACGATCTCGGGCCCGACGCCGGACTCGTTCGGCAGCCTGCTCGAGCTCACCTGGAACGCGAAGAATCCGCTCGAACTGAAGAGCGGCGGCACGCGCGGCTTCATCGAAGACGGCGACGAACTCACGCTCGCTGGCTGGTGCCAGGGCGATGGCTATCGCGTGGGGTTGGGTGCCTGCGTCGGCAAGATCCTCCCGGCGCTGAAGTAACCACGCCTGAACTCAGCAAGCAAAACGGCCGATGCGCTTTGAAGGCGCATCGGCCGTTTTTCGTGCGTACTCGCGTTATGCGCGCGCTTGCGCCAAACCTCGCGTCCGCTCCCAGCGCAGCGCGCCGAGAAACACCAATGCGCCCGCGAACAGCACCCACAGCATCGCGTCTTGGCCCGCGTGCTCCATCAGCGCGCCGGTGACGACCGGGCCGGCGAAGCTCGCCGCGCTCCACGCCGCGCTCACGAGCGCACTCGCGGAAACGAGCGCGACGCCCGCGAAACGCTCGCCGCACGCCACGATAGCGAGCGTATAAATGGAGCCCGCCGCCGCGCCCAGCACGAAGAGGAGCGGCCAGCGCAGCCAGGGCGTATCGACGACGAAGGGCAACAGCGGCAGCAGCACCGCGACGATCACGCCCATGAGCGCATGCACGCGCTCGCGGCCGAGCCGGTCGGCGAGCCAGCCGATGGGGAATTGCATGGTCGTGTCGCCGAGCAGCACGACTGAGGCAAACAGCACGGCCACTTCGGTGTCGATGCCGTGACCCATCGCGAAGAGCGGCAACAGCGACAGCGCGAGCGTGTCGAATAGCGCGAAAAACCCGGTGGCGATGATGAGCGCTGGCATCTTCGGCATTACGTGACGCCAGCTCCCGTGCGGCTCGTGCATGTCGGTCTGCTGCGGATTCGAACGGATCGCTGCGAGCATTGGCAGCGCGATGAGAAAGATCGCGCCGCAGATCGCGAAGCGCCACGCCGTATAGTCCGCGATCTGGCTCACGAGCACCGGGCCCGACATCTGGAACAGCGTGAACGTGGTCGCGTAGATGCCCACCACGCGGCCGCGGTTCGAGTCGTCGGCGAGTTCGTTGACCCAGGCTTCGCCAATCGTGAAGAGCAGCATGAGCGCCGCGCCGCAGAGCATGCGCAGGAGCGCCCAGAGCCACAGATTGGCGCTGGTCTGCATCAATGCGGTCGCGACGGCCACGGTCAGCACCGAGCCGACGATCACCTGGCGCGAGCCGAAGCGTGTGGAGATCCATGCCGTGAACGGCACGACGGCAAGGCCTCCCAGCGCCTGGGCGGCAGTGAGCAGGCCGACGATGGCGGTGCCGTGGCCGGCGTCGGTGAGGGCGAGGGCGGTGAGCGGAAGCGTCGCGCCGGAGCCGAGACCGACCACGGCCACGCTCAGGATCAGCGCGAGAAAGTCGCGGGTGAGGACGGTTTTCATCGGGCGTGATGCTACTACGTGCGCATGAAAATCGCGGCGCAGGCGTGCCTCAGGTTGAGCGCGCGCGCCTCAATGCAACGCGCGCACGCCCGTGCCCGCGGCGAGCAAAGCATCAGGCGCAGGAAGTCGGCCCGGAAACCGCCACGCGGCGGCGCGCGCGCCGGTCGATCTGCGCCGAAACCAGTGTGAGCGCGAGCGCTGCGAAAGCCGTGACCACGCCCACCCACGGCAGCGCCGTGAGCGGCGCGCCTGCGCTGATCGCGACGCCCCCAATCCAGGCGCCGCCTGCATTGCCGAGATTGAACGCGCCCTGGTTGAGCGTGGAGGCGAGGTTGGGCGCATCGCTCGCGCGGTTGACAATCAGTATCTGCAGCGGCGGCACGATCGCGAACGCAAGGATGCCCCACACGAAGATCGTCGCCATGGCCGCTATCGGGTCGTGCATGGTCAGCGAGAACGCGGCGAGCACCACGGCGATCATCGCGAGAAACGTGAGCAGCGAGCGCATGAGCTTCCAGTCGGCGAGCTTGCCGCCCAGCGTGCTGCCTACCGTGAGCCCAAGGCCGAACAGCAGCAGCACGAACGTGACTTCATGCGGCGAGAAGCCGGTCACGTCTTCGAGAATCGGCGTGATGTAGGTGAACACCGCGAAGAGGCTGGCCGAGGCCAGCACGCTCATGCCGAGCACCATGAGCACCTGCGGGTTCTTCAGCACGCCGAACTCATGCACGAGGCTCGCCTTCTGCATTTCGATCTTCGCGGGCAGGCACACCTGCAGCGCCGCCGCTGCGAGAATGCCGATGGCCGTCACGGCCCAGAACGTCGTGCGCCATCCGGCGATCTGGCCGAGCGCTGTGCCGAGCGGCACGCCCAGCACGTTAGCGAGCGTCAGGCCCGTGAACATCAGCGCGATGGCCTGCGCACGGCGGTTCGGCGCGACGAGGCCTGCCGCGACCACCGAGCCGATGCCGAAGAACGCGCCGTGGCAGAACGCCGTGACGATGCGCGCGGCCATCAGGATCGAGTAGTTCGGCGCGAGCGCACACAACAGGTTGCCGACGATGAAGATGCCGATCAGGCGCATGAGCGCCTGCTTGCGCGGCACATTGGCAATCGCGATGGCGACGATGGGTGCGCCGATCGTCACGCCAAGCGCATAGGCCGAGACGAGCATGCCCGCCGCCGGGATCGAGACGCTCAGGTCGCGCGCGACGTCGGGCAGCAGGCCCATGATGACGAATTCGGTGGTACCGATACCAAAAGCGGCAACGGCAAGGGCGAGAAGAGGCAGGGGCATGGCGTGGGGTCGGCGCAGGACGGCGACGGGCATTGAGCGCGAAGCCGTTTTATTTAAGTCAACGCGGAATTGTACTGAAACCCGTCACAACGCATACGGCACGCTTTTCAAAGCTGTTGGGAAAACAACAGCTTTTCTTGCCGGACTCCGTTCACCGTTCCTTCATATTTCTTGACGATTTCTACAGGTTACGTGCATGGCGCAACGTGCTCGCGGGCAGCACGATACCCACACGATCCAACGAGCGAAACAGTCCGCCCACCGGGCCGCCCGCCGGCGGTCGCCGCCCTCGCGTCGTCCGTCCCGCGCATGACGGAACCGAATATGCGCAACCTTCCTGGAGCGATGTCATGAACACGATGACCACAGTACGCATCGCGGTGGCCGCAGCGGCCGCCTTATTCGCAGGTAGCGCGCTGGCGCAATCGCAGAGCGACGACCCGTCACAACAGGCCAGCACACCGCCGGCTGCGCAGGACGTGGGCGGCTCGCCGATGTCGACAAGCGCATCGGGCGCGCCGATGAGGCTCACGCACGCGCAGGTCTATCAGGACCTGGTGCGCTCCGAGCAATCGGGCCAGCAGAAGGCGCTGAACGAAGGGCTCTATCACGGGAACTGAGTCGACAGGGAGACCCAGGCATCAGGACGGCGCCCCAACGCGCTCTCGCAATGTGCGCCACGCTCAGCGTGTCGGGCCGCCGCCAATATGTTTTTCGATGAGCCGCATGCGCCCCGTCGGGCGCCAGGGCGCGAACCATGGATTCGTGCGCAACTCGCATAGCCGCGAACTGCGCTCGGCCAGCGCCGTTTCGAGCCAGCGGAACATTTCGTCGGGCTGCGCGAGCCGCGCGTGGGCCTCGGCGATGAGCAGCGGCGAGGTGTATCGCGCCCGCCGCCGCGCGAGCAGATCTTCCAGATACCAGCGCAGCACCGCGTCATAGCCGCCCGTTTCCCAGCGGGCGCGAATGGTGGTCGCACGCGCCTGCTGGTTGCAGCGTTCGAGCGCCTCCACGGTGGCGTCCACGGCCTGCGCATAGAGCTTTTTCACTTCGAACGCCGTAGCGAGCAACTGATAGACGAGCGGCGGATGGTCCATGTGCCCCGGCGCGAGATATTCACTCACGACTTCCGCATGCCTGCCCGACATCACCATGCCGAACGCGCGCGACCCCTGGAACGCCAGCGGATCGATGCGTTCGGCGCGCTCCATCGCGGCGTCGCCTTCGGCGCGGCGTCCCGCCGCCACCAGCATGCGCGCATAGAGCCGATGCGCCTCCGGGTAACTCGGGTTGCGCCGCAGGGCATCCTTGAAGCCGGCCTCGGCCTGGTCCCAGTCCCAGTCGTAGAAGTAGCGCACGGCCGCGAGCGCGTGATGCGCCTCGGGCAGATCCGGGTCGAGTTCGAGCGCGCTTTCGGCGAGCGAGCGCGCAACCGGCCAGCCGTCGTCGGGCGCGACGAAGCCATGCACAACCGTCGATCCGTAGTAGTTCGAAAGGCCCGTATAGCCGAGTGCGTAACTCGGGTCGTGCTCGAGCGCGGACTCGAAGTAGGTTCGGCTGCGCACGAAGTCTTCGCCGTCGATGCCGTGTTGCGCGCAAAAGCCCGCTTCGAAATGCACGCGTCGATACCAGAAGAAACGCCCGCGCACATACGCGTCGTGCGCGGCGGGATTGACAGGCAGGCGCCGCTCGAGGCGCGTGCGCTGCTGCTCGGAAAGCGTGGTCGCCAGGTTCTCGGCGAGCGCCGCGACCGCTTCCTTGAGGATGTCGAGTGCGCCTTGCGTGGCGCTTTCGTGCGCGCGGCTCCAGATCTGCGCTTCGTCGGCGCAGCGGATCAGACGCGTGAGGATGCGGGTTTGCTGCCCCGCGCGCGTGAGCGAGCCTTCGAGCACGTAGTCGAGCTTCAGTTCGCGCGCGATCTCGCCGATGCTCTTTTGTGTCGCGCGGTAACGCGCCGCCGTGGTGCGCGCGATCGTGAGGAGGCGCTCGGGGTTGAGCGCGCCGAGCGTAACCGAGATCTCATCGGCGAGGGCGCTGCACAGGCTGTCCTGGCTCGCGTCGCCGGTGTGGTTGGTGAACGGCAGCACCAGCATGCGTACGGCGGGCGGCGCGTGCTCGCTCTCGCGCGTCGCTAGCGGGTCGCGCGCGGCAGCCGACGCACCGTGAGCCTCGGACGGCTCGGGCAGGATGCCGTCGAACCGGTAGCCCTTGCCCTTCACGGTGATGAGGTGGCGCGGTTTGGCGGGGTCGTCGGCGAGCGCGATGCGGATCTTGCGGATCGCCGTGTTCAGGCCGTTGTCGGTGTCGCGAAAGGGGCTGCCGGCCCACAGCCGGTCGACGATGTCCGCGCGCGAGATCAACTCGCCGCGGCGCGAGGCAAGCAGGATCAGAAGATCCATCGGCAACCGCTCCAGCTTGACCTCCATACCTTCTCGGCGCAACTGGTACCGCTCGACGTCGAGTTCGAAGTCCGCGAAGCGGATGATCCGATCCGTCGGCATGAGATCTCTCCCGTGATGCGGCATCAGGGAAGGGGGCGCCGGGGCGGTTCGTCTGAAGATTGCCGTTAGACGACGCAGCAGTCCTCAGCGTCATTACACATGGCGGCAGGGGCGGGGGCAGCGGCGCGGATCAATTTCAATGTAGTGGGTCGGGCGCGCGCCTTCAAGCGTCAAGCACTGCGCATTGTGGCCATCGACACGTCAATCGGCTGTCGCGACGTTCGCGTGCGATTTTTGTTGAGCTCACTTCTGTTTCAGCGGATCGAGCGGTTCGCCGTGACGGCCCGCGCCGGCCGCGAAGCGCGCCGCGAGTGCGAGCCCCTCGTCGAGCACCGCGCGATAGCCGAGCGCGCCTTCGCGGCGCAACGCCTCGGCCGTGTCGGGCAGCATGCTGTGCTCGAGCGCCGAGCGCCGGTCCGCGAGCAGCGCCGCCTGGGGCAGCGCTGCGAGTTGCGCGGCCAGTTGCTCGGCGGCCTGGCGCGCGCCGCCTTTGGCGACCACACGATTGGCGAGGCCGAACGCGAGGGCTTCCTGCGCATCGACGGCGCGCCCCGTGAGGATCAGATCGAGTGCGCGCGACAGCCCGATCAGGCGCGGCAGGCGCACCGTGCCGCCGTCGATGAGCGGCACGCCCACACGGCGGCAGAACACGCCGAGCACGGCGTCTTCTTCGAGCACGCGCAGGTCGCACAGCAGTGCGAGTTCGAGCCCGCCCGCAACGGCGTAGCCTGAAATCGCCGCGATTACGGGCTTGCTGAGCGACATGCGCGTGGGGCCGAGCGGGCCCGCGCCGCTGCCGTCCGCGCGGATTTCATTGCGGCGCTCGGGGTCGGCGAGCGCGGTGAGGTCCGCGCCCGCGCAGAACGTGCCGCCCGCGCCGTACAGCACACCCGCGAGCCATGCGGGATTTTCTTCGAAGCGTGCAAACGCGGCAGCGAGTGCAGTCGCAACGGGTCTGTCGATGGCGTTGCGCTGCGCCGGGCGGTCGAGCACGAGAATTGCTAGATGTTCCTGGCTTTCGATACGCACGTGCTCGCCGAAGGTTTCGATCGTCATGTGTCAGTCCTCGATGCGCCCCGCATTCGTCATAAAAATTTAATGGCTCATCCGTAGCTTAGGCCGGTTTCATTTCCTGAACTACGTTTCCACCAAAAGCACGCATGCAATCGACGTCCATGTCCAGCATCACCTCCGTTTCGGATTCCTCGCCGTATCCCGCTTGTGGACCTCTTTGGACTGTCCCGTTGCCCGACCACGACGCGTATGACCATGTGCGCTTCAAGCGCGTCTTCACGACCGACGGCACGCGCCACGTCGTCGTGATCGTCGATCTGCAAAAGCTGCTTCTCTGTGCCGACCGCGACGACACCGACTACGTGCTCAAGCCCGTCGACGACTGGCATAGCGGCAAGATTCGCGGCATACGCGAGTTTCTCGATCCGGACAACGAGCGCGTGCCGCAGATGCCCTACGTGACGATCAGCAAACGCCGCGTGGCGGGGCTGGCCGGATGGCTCGGACTTGCGCACGAGGGGGTAGTGGCGTTTCGCAACGGCCAGCATCGCGCGCGCTACCTCTCGTGGGCGGGGGCATTGTGGCTACCCGTGGAAGTGCACGAGCGCGAGGCGGCATTGCTGCGCGAACTGTGCGGCGCGGGCGACGGGGGCCTGCTGGTCCCGGTCGACGGCAGTTCGCCCCGGCTCTGATGCATCGTCGCGCGAACGGCATGTTCGCTAACGGCGCATTTGCAAGCAGCATGTTCTCAAACCATCGGGTGGGCACACTACGCCCGCTCGCTGTGTGCTCACGCCACGCTCAGCGGCCGGCTCGGTGCGCCATTGGAACTCGCCGCGATGGGCGATGCATGACGCGCAAGCTCGAAATGCTCGACCGTGTAGTCGACGAAGCGACGCGTCTTCGCGGGCAAATACTGGCGGCTCGGATAGACGATGGACATGCGGGCGTCGGGATCGTCGATGTCGTAGTCGGGCAGTAGCCGCCGCAACGTGCCCGCGGTGAAGTCGTCGGCGACGAGCGGCGCGGGCACGACCGCCACGCCCATGCCGGCCAGCGCGGCGAGCCGCACCATCAGCATGTTGTTGACGGCGTAGCCGGGCTGCAGCGTGACCTGCTGTGCACGCTCGCCGGGCTTCGCGAACTGCCACGTCGCGCTGCGCTCCTCGGGAGGCAGCGCGACCGCCGCGCATTGCGCGAGCTCCTCGGGCGTATGCGGCTCGCCGTGTTCGGCGAGCCATGTGGGCGCCGCGCAGGGGACGAATGTCGTGGTGCCGAGCGCGCGCTCCACGCACTCGCCGTTGCGTGCGGGCGTAGCGCCGACGATGCCCACGTCGAAGCCGTCTTCCATGAGATCCACGGGCCGTTCGGCGAGCGTGAGGCGCACGTTCACGCGCGGATACAGACGCCGGTAGCCGTCGATGAGCGGCGTGAGCGTGGCAAGCGAGAGCGCGCCGGCGGCCACCACGCGCAGCGTGCCGCTCGGCTCGCTTTCCGTGTGCGCCAGTGAGCGCTCCAGATGATCGAGTTCCTCCAGCACGCAACGACAGCCTTCGAGGTAGCGCTGGCCTGCCTCGGTGAGCGCGAGATTGCGCGTGGTGCGATTGATGAGGCGTGCATTCAGGTGCGCCTCGAGCATCGCGACGGAGCGCGTGACGAGCGCGTTGGAGACGTCGAGCTGCTGCGCGGCGCGACGAAAGCTCCCGGTTTCCGCCACCCTGACGAAGACGCGCATGGCATGTATCTGGTTCATGTATAGCCTCGTATGCTCGATGCATGGACCGGTTGAGGGACACCGCAACTGCTGGCGAAGTTGAGGAACGAAGCGATGTGTCGCGTTGTTCTGGTCAATGTGCCTCGAATGAACTACTGCGATGGACGACCGCGGTAATCTAACAAAAATAATATTGACAGTCCGTGAGAATTACAATATCTATCTCAACACGCGGCAGCATTTCTTACTTGTAAAAGATCCAATACGCAGTCGGCATGTATTGAGTAAGGAATGCGTTGTGCTTTTTTGTCACTATCTAAATACTGTGCATTGCGGATAACGTGTTTGCGTAATTCACGCAAGCAGCGGATGTCTGTCAGAACTGCCAGGTTCCAGGCGGGACGCCCTTTGACTCTGGAGAATTGTGAGCCATTGCGGTCGGTGAATTCCCCGTCATTTACGAGCCGGAATTAAGCGCGCGTTGACGCTTTTTCTGTGTGAATGAATTGTTGCGCGTCGGGAAAATAACGACCGGCAATTAGCGTTGCATGTTATTTAATATGCATTACCGCTTGTTTTTTTGAGCACGCTTTCGGGCTAACTAAAACGTAAATCGGCAGACCAGACATGATCGTCGAAGTGCTGAAGTCGCAACCCGAGATTGCCCTGTTCGTGAGCCTCGCGCTCGGTTATCTGATTGGTTCGATCCGCTTCGGTCCGATCTCCCTCGGAGGCGTGTGTGGCACGCTGATCGTCGCGCTCGTGCTCGGGCAAACCGGCGCGCGCATCTCGCCGGACCTCAAGAACGTCGCCTTCGCACTCTTCATCTTCGCGCTCGGCTTCACGGGCGGTCCGCAGTTCTTCGCGAACGTCGGGCGCGGCTGGCGCTACGGACTGCTCTCGATCGTCGAGATCGTCTCGGTCATGGCGCTCGTCATGATCGCGGTCGTCGTGATGAAGCTCGATGCGGGCACAGCGGCAGGCCTGCTCGCGGGCGCGGCGACCGAATCGGCCGTAATCGGCACGGCTTCCGAGGCGATCACGCGGCTCGGCCTGACCGACGCCCAGGTGAGCACGCTGCAGGCGCATATCGTGACCGCATACAGCGTGAGCTACCTCTTTGGGCTCGTCACCATCGTGCTCTTCACGAGCCAGATTGCCCCGCTGATCCTGCGCGTGAACCTGCGGGAAGAGGCCGCGCGCCTGTATCGCAAGCTCGGCGGCGACGGCGCGCTCGACGAAGGACAGCGGCTCGCGCTCGCGCCGCTCGAAGGTCGCGCGTTCAAGGTGGGTCCCGCAGCCGGCGCCGCAGTCGCCGCCTTCGAGGCGCGTTTTGGCAACAACGTCACGATCGAGTACGTGCTGCGCGAGGGACGCCAACTGGACGCCAATGCGCAGTCCGTGCTGCAGCCGGGTGACATCGTGCTGATCGCCGGGCGCCGCGAAGCCGTGATCGAAGCAGCAGGCAGTCTCGGCGAAGAGATGCCGGGCGAGGGCTTGTTCAAGCTGCTCGCGAAACGCGTGGACGTGATGGTCACGCAGCGCGACGTCAGCGGCCTCACGCTCGCGCAAATGCGCGAGCGCGCCGCGCCGGAAGCGGGCCGCGGCATCTACGTCGGCGCGATCACGCGGCTCGACAACACGGTGCCCGCCTTGCCCGGCATGGTCGTGCATCGCGGCGACGTGCTGACGCTGGTCGGCACGCCCAGCGACGTTGCGCGCGGCGCGAAGCGTCTTGGCTACGTGATCCAGCAGACCCAGAAGACCGACTTCGTCTATCTGGGCCTCGGCGTGCTCGTCGGCATGATGATCGGGCGTTTCGGCGTGAACGTGGGCGGCGTCACGCTGGTGCTCGGCACGGGCGGCGGGTGCCTGCTCTCGGGTCTGTTCTTCGGCTGGCTGCGCTCGCGTTACCCCCTGGTAGGCTCGCTGCCCTCTGCCGCCGCGCAGGTGCTCAAGGACTTTGGTCTTGCCACCTTCATCGCGGCCGTCGGGCTTTCCGCCGGCCCCGACGCCATCAAGCTCGTGCGCGAGTACGGTCTCGCGCTGCCGCTCGCAGGCATTCTGATGGTGCTGATTCCCGGGCTCCTCTCACTGTGGATCGGGCACATGTTCCTCAAGCTCGAAGCGCCGATGCTGCTCGGCGCCATCGCCGGCCAGCAGTGCAGCACGCCGGCGATCAGTGCGCTCGTCGGCGTAGCCGGCAACTCGACTCCCGTGATCGGCTACACGATCACCTACGCGCTCTCGAACATCCTCTTGCCGCTCATGGGCCCTGTGGTGGTAGGGCTCGCGGCGAAGTTTGGCTGACGCATCCTGGCTGGTGTTTTCGGCTCGATCTGGCCGGCGGTGTCTCATTGCCGGCCATCCCCAGCAGCAAGGGGGTTCTTTCTCAAAGCGAGGACACGATGGAATGGCTACATGACATCTTTCACAAATCCCCGGAAATCGCGCTATTTCTTTCTCTGGCCGTTGGCTACTGGATCGGTCAGATCAATTTCGGCAAGTTCCAGTTAGGCGGCGTGGGCGGCTCGCTGCTCGCCGCCGTCGTCGTGAGCCAGGTGGGCGTGACCGTCGACAACGGCGTGAAGGCGGTGATGTTCGCCGTCTTCATTTACGCCGTGGGCTACGACTCGGGCCCCGGCTTCTTCAACTCGCTCAACCGCAAGACGCTGCGCGAAATCGCCATGGCCGTGTTCATGGCCGTGGCGGGTCTGGCCACCGTGCTGGTTTGCGCGAAGCTCTTTCACCTCAACAAGGGCCTTGCCGCCGGTCTCGCGGCGGGCGGCATGACGCAGTCGGCCATCATCGGCACGGCCGGCGACGCGATCGCGCGCCTGGGCTTGCCGCCCGACCAGGTGAAGGCCATGCAGGCCGACGTCGCGATCGGCTACGCCGTCACCTACGTGTTCGGCTCGCTCGGCGCGATCATCGTCTGTGTGAACATCCTGCCGAAGTTCATGGGCCGCAGCCTCAAGGACGCCTCCGCGGACGCCGAGCGCGAGATGTCGGGCGGCAACGCCGCTGCGGGGCCGGGCCAGATCACGGCGCTGCCCGAGTTGTTCGGGCGCGTGTTCCGTGTCGAGAAAGCCGCGGGCAAGACCGTCAAGCAGATCGAGCTGGCCGAGAGCGATTTCGTCGCGGTCGAGAAGATTCGCCGCGCCGGCAAGGTGCTCGACGCCACCCCCGACTTCGTGCTGAGCCGCGACGATGTCGTGCTGGTCGTGGGCCGCCGCGAGCAGATGGTCGAAGTGGGCGCGCTGATCGGGCCGGAAGTGCCGGACTCGGGCGGCATGAGCCTCGTGATGCAAACGCGCCAGCTCGTCTTCACGCGCAAGGGCATGAACCACACGACGATTGCCGAAGTGCGCAAGAACGTGGACCGCGATCTGCGACATGGTGTGTACATCGAGAAGATCGAACGTGTTGGCCAGCCCGTGCCGCTCCTGCCCGAAACGAAGCTCGAGCACGGCGACGTGGTGACGATCTATGGCACCGCAACGGATACGAAACGCGCCGTGCAGGCCGCCGGCTACGAACTCGCGTACAGCAACAAGACCGACTTCATCTACATGGGCGTGGGCCTCGTGCTCGGCCTGCTGGTGGGCCTGATCGTCGTGAACGTGGCCGGCATTCCGCTCACGCTCGGCTCGGGCGGCGGCTGCCTGCTCGCGGGTCTCGTGTTCGGCTGGATGCGCGGCAAGCACCCCATGTACGGCGTGATGCCGCCCGCGGCTTCGCAGCTGCTCAAGGACTTCGGGCTTGCGGCGTTCGTCGCGGTGGTCGGCCTGAACTCGGGCCTGCAGGCCGTTGTGACGGTCAAGCAGAGCGGCATCACGATCTTCCTGCTAGGCGTGGTGGTGACGCTGGTACCGCTCTTCCTCACGATGCTGTTTGGCCGCTACGTACTCAAGTACAACAACGCGGCGATTCTCGCGGGCGCGCTGTCCGGCGCGCGCAGTGCGAACCCGGCCTTCGGCGGCATTCTCGACAAGGCGGAAAGCGCGGTCCCCACCGTGCCGTTCGCCATCACCTATGCGATCGCGAACGTGCTGCTCACGCTGCTCGGGCCGCTCGTGGTCGGCCTTGCATGACATGCATTCAACGTGTGCGGCGCGAGGAAAAAAGCGCGCGGCACACGCAACGTCTTCCAATGGAGAACACCATGGCAACGAAAGCGAAGGGTAACGGCGCGAAAGAAAAGTCGGGTCTCGATGCACTGAGCCCGTTCGAGCTGAAGGACGAACTCATCAAGGCGGCCGGCGGCGGCGCGACCGCGCGCCCAGCCAATCTCGCGATGCTCAACGCGGGCCGCGGCAACCCCAACTTCCTCGCCACGATTCCGCGTCACGGCTTCTGGCAACTCGGCCTCTTCGCCATGCGGGAGTCCGAGCGCTCGTTTGCCTACATGCCCGAGGGCGTGGGCGGCTTCCCGCAGCGCGACGGCATCGTCGAGCGCTTCGACCTGTTCGTGCGCGAGAACAAGGGGCAGCCCGGCATCAGGTTCCTCGCGGGCGCGGTGTCGTACGTGCGCGATCAGCTGGGGCTCTCGGCGGGCGACTTTCTCTATGAGATGTGCGAAGGCATTCTCGCCTGCAATTACCCGGTGCCGGACCGCATGCTCAAGCTTTCGGAGATCATCGTCGGGCAGTATCTGCGCCGCGAGATGATCGGCAAGCATCCGTTCGTCGGCGAGTTCGACGTGTTCGCCGTGGAAGGCGGCACGGCGGCCATGACGTACATCTTCAACACGATGCGCGAGAACTTCCTGATCAAGGCCGGCGACACCATCGCACTCGGCATGCCGATTTTCACGCCGTACATCGAGATTCCGGAACTCAACGACTACCAGCTCAACGTGGTGCATCTGAACGCCACGGTGGAAAACAACTGGCAGTACTCGAAGAAGGAGCTCGACAAGCTGCGCGATCCGAAGGTCAAGGCGTTCTTCCTTGTGAACCCGAGTAACCCGCCTTCGGTAAAGATCGACGACGCGAGCCTCGAGTACATCGCTGAGATCGTGAAGGAGCGTCCGGACCTCATCATCCTGACCGACGACGTGTACGGCACCTTCGCCGACAACTTCGTCTCGCTCTTCGCGCTCGCACCGAAGAACACGATTCTCGTGTACTCGTATTCGAAGTACTTCGGCGCGACCGGCTGGCGTCTGGGTGCGATCGCCACGCACCGCGACAACGTGCTCGACCACACGCTCGCAAAGCTGCCGAAGGACGAGAAGAAGGAACTGCACAAGCGCTACGAATCGATCACCACCGTGCCGGACAAGCTCAAGTTCATCGACCGTCTGGTGGCCGACAGCCGTACTGTCGCGCTGAACCACACGGCCGGTCTTTCGACGCCGCAGCAGGTGCAGATGGTGCTGTTCTCGCTGTTCTCGCTCATGGACACGCCCGACGCGTACAAGAACGCACTCAAGCGACTCATTCGCAACCGCAAGCGCGCGCTCTTCGAGGAAATGGGCGTGCCCTACGGCGAGGGCGATCCGAACCAGGTCGACTACTACACGATCCTCGACATGGAATACATGGGCGAGAAGCGCTTTGGGCGCGAATTCGTCGACTGGCTGCTCAAGCAGGTCAAGCCCAACGAACTGCTGTTCCGTCTCGCGGAAGAAGCGCGCGTCGTGCTGCTGCCGGGCAAGGGCTTCGGCACGCCGCATCCTTCGGGCCGCGTGTCGCTCGCGAACCTCAACGAGTCGGACTATCGCAAGATCGGCCGGGCGGTGCGCAAGCTCACCGAGGAATACGTGCAGCGCTATAACGAGGCCACCGGCAAGAACCTCGATCCGACTGCCGTGAAGAAGTAAGCGCAGGCGGCGCCTGGCCACCTCGAGTCCCCATACGTTTGCAGTCCGGGCCGCGTCCGGCGTAGTTGCCGGGTGCGGTTTTTTTATGGTTCCTGGCAGATTCCCGGGATAGGTCTCTGTTCGAACCGGAAGCAGACCGCCGATTCACGGATCGGCACGTTCCTTGACGAATTCGGCGCGGATTCTCATGTGCACGTCATCCCCGACTGCCGAGGACCATTTCGTCAGCCCGAACGCTGCCCGGCTGAAATGGCCGTCGGCGGAGAAGGCCAGCGTCTCGGGAGCGCCCGGTGGATCGTCCGGGGCTGTGTCGAAGGTGACATCGAGCGTGACGGGGCGAGTCGTCGTGCGGATCGTCAGATCCCCTGTCAACAGGCCATTGAACGGACCGATCCGGACAAGGCGGGTGCTGACGAAGCGAATGGCCGGATAATGCGCCACATCCAGCATGCCGCCGCTTTCGACGATTCGGGTGACAAACGGCGCGTTCGCTTCGAGGCTTGTCGCGTCGATCGTCACCACCACGCGGCCCGAAGCCGCGCCCTGGAATCCATCGAGCTCGGCACCTACGCGGCTAAAGCGCATCGTGAGATTCGAGTGCCAGGCGTTCGCGACGTCGAATGTCACACCGGAACGGGCCGGATCCAGCCGATATTGTGCCAGCGGTGCGGACGTGTCGACAGGAGCGGCGCTGACCCCGACAGCTGCAATGGCAGTGCAGGCAAACATTGCGATTGCGCTTGCGTGGGGTTTGAGACAAACCATGGTCACGCCACGCCGACGGATGGGGTTGCGACCAGCACGCTCTTTTACCTCCACTTTTCCGGGCGGGAGCCGCCCGCGGCGAGCAGCAATCGCATGTGCTCGGACGCGCGCAAAAGTCGTGCCGCCACCGTACTGACAGGTGGACCACCCTCTGGTTGCTGGCATGCCCCATTCACGCGGAAAGCATCTGTCGAGATAGCACCACGGCCTTGTGACGAAATGAGGATACCGGGAAAACGTTCTGCATGCTCCCTTTATTCCGCTGCGCTTGAAAGCCCGATGCGCTCAACGTGATTTCGGCGTTCGTGCCTGTCGGAAAACTGAAAGGAAAAAATTCCCGGCAGCAGTGGAATAGGGACGTGAGTAGGAGGTTTACCCACCAACAAGGAGCCGACCACGGAACGATCGGGCCAGATCCGATCGCAGACGAACAACTTCCACGAAACCTGCACATGAGCCGAACGATCATTCAGCCTCTCTGGGTCCGCGCGACACACTGGATCAACGCCGTCGCGGTCGTGCTGATGGTGACCAGCGGCTGGCAGATTTACGATGCCTCGCCTATCTTTGCTGGCCTGAAATTTCCCGCGACCATGACCTTGGGCGGCTGGCTGGGCGGCGCATTGCAGTGGCATTTCGCGATCATGTGGGTGCTGGTCGCGAATTACCTCGTCTACGTGTGCCTCAATCTCCTTTCAAGGCGCTTGTGGAGAAAGCTTCTCCCGATCCGATTGAGTACGCTACGTCGGGACCTTGTCGCCGCGCTGCGCGGCAAGCTGGCACACGAAGATCTGGCGCGCTACAACGCCGTTCAGAAACTGGCGTATGTCGTGGTTATCGTCGACATCGCAGTCGTGATCCTTTCGGGCCTCGCGGTCTGGAAATCGGTTCAGCTTCCCCTGCTGCGAACGCTCATGGGTGGGTACGACAACGCACGGGTCGTCCACTTCTTTGCCATGAGCGTTCTCGTAGCGTTTTTCGTGGTGCACGTCGTCATGGTCACGCTTGTGCCGCGCTCGCTGCGCCTGATGGTTCGCGGACGGTGATCAAACATGCCCTCTCGCAAAAAACCACTCAATGCGTTTCTCGTTTCAAACGCGGATTCGATCATCAAGGACGCTCGCAGCGAATTGAAGAGTCCCGCTCGCAGGTTGCTCGGCAGACACATGCTCACGCTCGGCGGCATTGCGATGCTCTCGGGCTGCGATCTCTCGAACGACAAGTCGGTCAATACCATGCTGCGCAAGATGTCATTCTTCAATGATCGCGTGCAGGCGCTGCTGTTCGATCCGAACAAGATGGCGCCGACGTATCCGGAGTCGATGATCACGCGGCCTTTCCCTTTCAACGCGTTCTATGACATCGACGACGTACCGGAAGTCGATTCCGCGACCTATCGGCTGCAAGTGGGAGGGCGTGCGAACGGCAAACGCATATGGACCCTCGACGAACTGCGAGCGCTGCCACAGGAAAGCCAGATCACGCGCCACATCTGCATCGAGGGCTGGAGCGCCATTGGGCACTGGGGCGGTGTGCGTTTCTCCGATTTTCTCCGCCGTGCCGGGGCCGACACGACAGCGAAGTACGTCGCGCTGCATTGTGCCGACAACTATTGGACCAGCATTGATATGCCAACAGCGTTGCACGCGCAAACGTTGCTTACGCTGACCTATGACGGGGACGTGCTGCCGCCGAAATACGGCTTTCCGATGAAGCTGCGCATGCCGACCAAACTCGGCTACAAGAATCCAAAGCATATCGTCGCCATCACGGTGACGAACGAGTATCCCGGCGGTTACTGGGAGAACCAGGGCTACAACTGGTTCGGCGGTTCCTGAAGTGCAATCGACTCTTTCCTCAACGCATATCCGCTACATGGAGCATTCATGACCATTCGACTCAAAGTTGCAGCGACCCTTGCCGCAACGGCGCTTGCCGGCAGCGCGCTGGCGCAAACGCCTGACGCGAAGCCCGTGCGTATTCGCGGCAGTATCGTTTCTCTCGACGGCGATGTTCTCAAGGTCCATCGACGCAGTGGCGATACGGTGTCGATCGATCTTGCGCCCAACGTTCCCGTTTCGTCTGTCAAGGCGATGCAGCTATCCGACATCAAGCCGGGTACGTTCGTCGGCACGGCCGCGACGACCGGTACTGATGGCAGGCTGACGGCGACCGAAGTCGTGGTCTTCCCGGAAGCCGCGCGCGGCACGGGCGAGGGACACTACGCGTGGGACCTCGGCCCGAACAGCACGATGACCAACGCGAATGTCGATACTGTCGTGCAGGGCACGGACGGCCGCAATCTGAAGCTGTCGTACAAAGGCGGCAGCAATGAGGTCACGGTACCGCCCAATGTACCGATCGTCACCTTCGTGCCGGCTGCGCGCTCCGATCTGGCGCCAGGCAAGCAAGTGTTCGTGGTCGCGAAATCCGCGTCACAGGGTGCGTATGCCGCGCAGCGCGTGGTGGTCGAAAAGAACGGCGTCGTCCCGCCGATGTAAGCGAACGCGTTCGGGTTTCCCGGAAGTTCCTGGGCAACCACACACTCCGCGCGCCGGACCGTAACGCGAACGACTTTTCAGTCCGGCGTGCCTTGTGGGCCAGGAAGTTTGCGCCCGGCGACGTACCGCGCAATGCGGCTTGCGGTGCTCAATAGCCACCGCCTGAAGAGTTGGTTGAACTGCTCGACGCGCCGTTACCGCCTTGATTCATATCGCCACTCGCGGCAACGGACCCGGAAACCGCGGCCATGCCGAGGCAGACGAGACACGCAAGAACCATCCTGAATCGCTTCATGATGATTTCCTCCTGGGTAAGCTCGCAGGAAGTCCCGCGCAGGGCCATCCGGCGAGGCATTAGCCGCGCTATTGCCAACGACGCCGACCTGCGGGTGCATTGCGGACGCGTCGCGCGGCTTGTCGCGAACGCTGGCATCGACATAGTAACTAACGCCGCGCGCCTACGACTTATTCCCCGCGGCGGGGTTTGCGTTGCTCGTGCTTTGCGTATCTTGTCCCGCGTGCGCGCGCACGCTCTTGCGATGAAGCGAAACCGAAAGCGCCACGGCGGACGCTGCGGCGATCGCGGCGAAAAGAAACACCGACCCATAGCCGAACAGATTCGCCACGTAGCCTGCGAGCGGGCCCGTAATGCCCAGCGAGAGATCGAGGAACACGGAGTAGGCCGAGAGCGCCGCGCCGCGGCTGGCGGGCGGCACGAGCCCGACCGCCTCGACGCCGAGCGCCGGGAACACGAGTGCGAAGCCGAAGCCGGTGAGCGCCGCGCCCGCGAGCGCGACTTGCGGCGTGGGCGCGAGCCACAACAGCAAGAGGCCCGCGCATTCGCACGAGAACGAGACGATGGCGACGCGGAAGCCGCCGAAGCGCTTGATGGTATTGGCGAACAACAGACGCGCGCCGATGAACATCAGACCGAACACCGTGAGCGTGAACGCGGCGTTGGGCCAGTGGCGCGCGGCGTAGAACAGCGTGATGAAGGTCGCGATGGAGCCGAAGCCCGCCGAGCCGAGCGCGAGGCCGATGCCGTGCGGCAGCACGCGCGTGAACACGCTGCGGTACGACATGCGCTCGCCGTGCACGATGGGCACCGGCGCGATGGGCCGCGCGAGCCAGAAGCCGAGCGCGGCCATTGCGATGACCGAAATGCCGAGCATCCAGTAGCCGAGGGCGTGCGCCATCACGACGCCCAGCGGCGCGCCGATCGCGAGTGCGCCATAGGTGGCGATGCCGTTCCACGAGATCACCTTCGCGTTGTGCGCGGTGCCCACGCGGCCGATGCCCCAGAGGATCGCGCCGGTGCCGCACAGGCTTTCGCCGCAGCCGAGCAACAGGCGGCTCACCACCAGCAGCGCGAGCGAGAGGCCGGGCCAGTGATCGACGAGCGTGCCGAGCAGCAGCAGCACGCCGCTCGAGCCGCAGATCGTCAGGCCGATCGTCACGGTTTTCTTGGGGCCGAGCGTATCCGCCGAGCGGCCCGCGAGCGCGCGTGAGCAGAGCGTGGCGATGTACTGCACGCTGATGGCGGCGCCCGCCACCACGGTGCTGAAGCCGAGGTCGTTGTGCACGTAGCCCGGCAGCACGGCGAGCGGAATGCCGATCGTCAGGTAGCAGAGGAAGGTGAAAAAGACGACCGGAATGATCTGCAGGGTCGTCGACGCGGCTTTGCGCGGGGGCGCCAAATCAGCGGACATGGGGAAAATGCGGATGGAAAACGGCGGGAAAGGCGTGATTCTCCCATGGAACCGGTTTTTATGCAGAAACTGAAAAGCTGTTCCGGCTGGCAGAACACGCGTTTTCTGCGCTGATGACGGCCTTTTGCAACCGGGAAGCCAGCTGCGAAGATCCCGCGATTTTGCGCGACGTTGGCGGCAATTCGCGTTGCGGCGGCGCCTTGGCCCGGCCGTGCGGGCGGAGATTCCAGCATCTGAACGGGTTAATAGTCAGTCGAATATGTCCGATATTCGCAAATTGGCCCTGAAATCGCGCAATCGAGACGCTTCAACATAAGCACAGCCTCACTGCAGCACACCGATTTATCGACTCAACGATATATCCCCCATGCTCCTGTAGCTATGGGTTGCCAATATTGGCAGTGATAGTTTTCGAACCGTCCACTCGAGCGGCATACGCCTTTTGCGAGCCGCATCCAACGACGAGCCAGAAACCATGAGCCAGCCCATCCGCTTTTACCACCGCAACGCGATTCGCGAAGTCAGCGACGCGGGCGTCACCCGCACCGTTCTCCAGTACCTGCGCGAAGACGCGCGCTGCACCGGCACCAAGGAAGGCTGCGCCGAAGGCGACTGTGGCGCCTGCACGGTCGTGGTGGGCGAGCGCAACGAGGCGGGCGGCGTGAGCTTCAAGGCCGTCAACGCCTGCATCCAGTTCCTGCCGACGCTCGACGGCCGCGCGCTCTTCACCGTCGAAGACCTGCGCCAGCCCGACGGCTCGCTGCACCCCGTGCAGCAGGCCATGGTCGACTGCCACGGCTCGCAGTGCGGTTTTTGCACGCCGGGCTTCGTGATGTCGATGTGGGCGCTCTACGAGAAGCATGGCCACGAGCACGCGGGCCAGCCCAACCACGCCTGTGCCACGAAGGGCGCGTGCAGCGTGCCTTCGCGCGACGAGATCGCCAATGCGCTCACGGGCAACCTGTGCCGCTGCACGGGCTACCGGCCGATCCTCGACGCCGCCGAGCAGATGTTCAAGGCCGATGCGCCGAAGCAGCCCATCGACGTGAAGGCGCTCGCCCAGACCCTCGCCACGCTCGAACGCACGGACACCTTCCACTACGAGAGCCGCGGCCAGCAGTACGACGCGCCGCGCAGCGTCGATGCGCTCGCCGCCATCAAGGCCGCGCGCCCCAACACGCGCATTCTCGCGGGCAGCACCGACATCGGCCTGTGGGTCACGAAGCAGATGCGCGAACTTGGCGACGTCGTCTACGTGGGCCAGGTCGACGCGATGCGCCGCATCGACGTGAGCGACGACTGGATCGAGATCGGCGCGGGCGTAACCGTCGAGCGCGGCTATGCGGCACTCGCGAAGCATTACCCGGAACTCGAAGAGATGTGGCTGCGCTTCGCTTCGCTGCCCATCCGCAACGCGGGCACGATCGGCGGCAACGTCGCGAACGGCTCGCCCATCGGCGACTCGATGCCCGGGCTCATCGCGCTCGGCGCGCGCGTGGTGCTGCGCGGGGGCGAGATCGAGCGCGAAATGCCGCTCGAAGACCTCTACCTCGCCTATCAGAAGAAGGACATGGCCGAGCACGAGTTCGTGCTCGCGCTCAAGGTGCCCACGCGCACCGGCGCGCGCGCGAACCTGCGATTTCGCACCTACAAGGTCTCGAAGCGCTTCGACTCGGACATCTCGGCCGTGTGCGCCGCCTACGCCTATATCGCCGATGGCGACGTGATCCGCGAGCCGCGCATTGCGTTCGGCGGCATGGCCGCGACGCCAAAGCGCGCGACTCACGCGGAAGGCGTGCTGGCCGATGCGCAGTGGCACGAAGCCACCGCCCAGGCCGCGATGATCGCGCTCGGCAAGGACTACGCGCCGTTATCCGACATGCGCGCGACGAGCGACTACCGCCTCGAAGCCGCGAAGAACACGCTGTACCGTTTCTGGCTCGAAACGCGTCCGCATAACCCGCTCGCGCCGCAAGCGCTCAATGTGCGCAACGTCGCCGCAGAAACCGCTTGAGACATTCGGGAATCGGAAAAGACATACGGAGAACGAAACAATGAACCAGCAAGCCGAACCGTTCCTGGACGAACTCAGGGCACGCGAGCCTTTCGCGCAAGTGCACGTCTCGCGCCCGCACGAATCCGCGCATCTGCACGTGAGCGGCCGCGCCACCTATACCGACGACATTCCGGTCGTGGCCGGCACGCTGCACGCCGCACTCGGGCTTTCGCAGAAGCCGCACGCCCGCATCGTGTCGATGAACCTCGCGAAGGTGCGCGCGACGCCGGGCGTCGTGGCGGTGCTCACCGCCGAGGACATTCCCGGCGTGAACGACTGCGGCCCGATCATCCACGACGATCCGGTGCTCGCCGACGGCGTCGTGCAGTACGTGGGCCAGCCCATGTTCATCGTGGTGGCGGCGTCGCACGACACGGCGCGCCTCGCCGCCCGCCGCGCCGAGGTGCAGTACGAAGAGCTGCCCGCCGTGCTCACGGCGCAACAGGCGCGCGCCGCGCAGCAGTCGGTGCTGCCGCCGATGAAGCTTGCGCGCGGCGAGGCGTCCACGCGCGCGGCACGCGCCGCGCATCGGCATGAAGGCGAGATGCTGCTGGGCGGCCAGGAGCAGTTCTACCTCGAAGGCCAGATTGCCTACGCGATGCCTAAGGACGACGACGGCATGCACGTGTGGTGCTCCACGCAGCACCCGAGCGAGATGCAGCACCTCGTCGCGCATGTGCTGGGCGTCGCCTCGCACAACGTGCTCGTGGAATGCCGACGTATGGGCGGCGGCTTCGGCGGCAAGGAATCGCAGTCGGGCCTCTTTGCCTGCTGCGCGGCGCTCGCCGCCTGGAAGCTCCTGTGCCCCGTGAAGCTGCGCCCCGACCGCGACGACGACATGATGGTCACGGGCAAGCGACACGATTTCCACTACACCTATGAAGTGGGCTACGACGACCAGGGCACGATCGAAGGCGTGTCGGTCGACATGACCTCGCGCTGCGGCTTTTCCGCGGACCTGTCCGGCCCGGTGATGACGCGCGCCGTTTGCCACTTCGACAACGCCTACTGGCTGCCCGACGTGTCGATCGCCGGTTTCTGCGGCAAGACCAACACGCAGTCGAACACGGCGTTTCGCGGCTTCGGCGGCCCGCAGGGCGCGTTCGCGATCGAGTACATCATGGACGATGTGGCGCGCACGCTCGGTCTCGATTCGCTCGACGTGCGCCGCCGCAATCTCTACGGCAAGACGCAGAACAACGAAACGCCCTATGGCCAGGTCGTCGAGGACAACGTCATTCACGAGCTGATCGACGAGCTGGTGGAAACGAGCGGCTATCGCGCGCGCCGCGCCGCGATTCGCGAATTCAACGCGAACAACGATGTGCTCAAGAAGGGCATTGCGCTCACGCCGGTCAAGTTCGGCATTGCGTTCAACGTCACGCATTTCAACCAGGCGGGCGCGCTCGTTCACATCTATACCGACGGCTCGGTGCTCGTGAACCACGGCGGCACCGAAATGGGCCAGGGCCTGAACACGAAGGTCGCGCAGGTGGTGGCGCACGAACTGGGCATCGAGTTCGGCCGTGTGCGCGTGACCGCCACAGACACGAGCAAGGTCGCGAACACGTCCGCCACGGCGGCATCGACCGGCACCGACCTGAACGGCAAGGCGGCGCAGGACGCCGCGCGCCAGCTGCGCGAGCGGCTCGCCGCGCTGGCGGCGACGACCTACGGCAAGGGCGAAATCAGCGCCGCGGACGTGGGCTTCGCCAACGACTCCGTGATCGTGGGCGAGACGGTCGTGCCGTTCGAGACGTTGGTGTCGAAGGCCTACCTCGCGCGCGTCCAGCTCTGGTCCGATGGTTTCTACACCACGCCCAAGCTGTACTGGGATCAGGCCACGCTGCGCGGGCGGCCGTTCTACTACTACTCGTATGGCGCGGCGGTGTCGGAAGTCGTGATCGACACGCTCACGGGCGAAATGCGCGTGCTGCGCGCCGATGCGCTGCACGACGTGGGCGCGTCGCTGAATCCGGCGCTCGACGTGGGCCAGGTGGAAGGCGGTTTCATTCAGGGCATGGGCTGGCTCACCACGGAAGAACTGTGGTGGAAGCCGGACGGCAAGCTCATGACGCACGCGCCGTCCACCTACAAGATCCCGACCGTAAACGACACGCCAGCGGAATTCAACGTGCGGCTCTTCAAAAACCGCAACGCGGAAGACAGCATCCACCGCTCGAAGGCCGTGGGCGAGCCGCCGCTGTTGCTGCCGTTCTCGGTGTTCTTCGCGATTCGTGACGCCGTGGCGAGCGTGGCCGATTACCGCTTCAATCCGCCTATGAATGCGCCGGCCACCGCCGAGGAAATCCTGAAGGGCGTGCGCGCGGTGCGGGCGATGGCGCGCGAGGGGGCTGCAAAATGAATCGTCATCCTCAGCATTGCGTGCGCGTCGACGAAGCCGGGCGCGTGATCATTGGCCGCCGCAGCACGCCGGTGCCGCACTACGGGCCGATGCACATCGTGCTGTTCGGCGCGGGCCACGTGGGCCATGCGCTCGTCACGCTGCTCGGTATGCTGCCGTGCGTGGTGCAGTGGGTGGACGAGCGCGACGAGCTGTTCCCCGACGAGGTGCCCGCCAATGTGCAGATCGAAGCGACGGACACGCCGGCGGCCATCGTCGACGAAGCGCCGGCGGGCGCGTACTTCCTCGTGATGACGCACAATCACGCGCTCGACTTCGAGTTGAGCGAGCGCATCATGCGGCGGCGCGATTTCGCGTGGTTTGGCCTCATCGGCTCGAAAACGAAGCGCGTGAAGTTCGAGCGGCGGCTCATGGAGCGCGGCGTGGAAGCCGAGCGCATGGACGAGATGACGTGCCCGATCGGCGTGACGGGGATCGTCGACAAGTCGCCTGCGTCGCTTGCGGTGGCGGTCGCCGCGCAACTCATGCAGATGCGGGTGGCGCAGCGCCCGGCGGTGGTGAGAACGGTCGCGCTCGAGCGCGCCTGATTCCACGCGCCATACAAGCGAAACGGGCGCGCCTCGATGATGAGGGCGCCCGTTTGCGTTCGCTTTGCGTTATCGCTTTGCGTTATTTCAGGCAGCTTCGAGCGGCGGCGTGGGCGTCGCTTCGCTCTTCGCGCTCGCGGCCTTCTTCGTCGCGGCACGCTTCGTCCCGCGCTCGGCGGTCAACGATCCCGACACCTCTTCGATCAATCCGCGCAGCCATCCCACATCGCTCGGCCTGTCCGGCTGCGGATGCCACATCTGATAGCAGTGAATGCGCGGAAACGCGAACGGCGTCTCGACGACGGCGATGGGCATCAGCTTCGCATAGTGCTGCGCGAAGCGCCGCGTCGTCGTGAAGATCAGATCCGATTGCAGCAAGACCTGCGGCACGAGTCCGAAGTAGGGCAGCGTCGCGACGATGCGGCGCTCGGCTTTCGCCTTCGCAAACCCCAGATCGATCGCGCTCGCATGGGAGCCCGTATAGGGCGTGGGTGCGAGATGGGGAGCTGCGAGATACGCCTCGCGCGTGAGTTCGCGGCGCGCGAGCGGATGGTCCGCGCGCATCATGCAGACGACCTTGTCGGAGAAGAGGTCGCTGCGCGCGAAACGCGCCTCGGGCTTCGGCCAGTTGCCGATCACGATGTCGAGTTCGCCCGCGTCCAGCGCGCCGTGATGATCGAGCGTGGGCGAGAGTGAGAGGATCTCCAGCCGCGCCGCCGGCGCCGTCTCGCGAAAGCGCGCGATCAGCGTCGGCATGAAGAAGTCGTTGAGGTAGTCGGGGGCGGCGAGGCGGAACGTGCGCTTCGAGCGTTCCGGGTCGAAGTCGCCGTGCGGCGTGGCCACGAACTCCACGTCGCGCAGTATGCGCTGCGCGTGCTGCAGCAGCGACTCGCCGTACTCGGTCGGCACCATGCCGGCCTTGCCGCGCACGAGGATCGGATCGCCCAGGATCTCGCGCAGCCGACGCAGTGCGGTGCTGATGGCGGGCTGGGTCTGGTTCAGGCGCAGCGCGGCCTGTGTGACGCTGCGCTCGACCAGCAGGGTGCGCAGCACGCGCACCAGCCAGATGTCGAGGGTGAGGGCGTTATCGTCGTCCATGGGGTGTGGCGGGCAAGGGCGCGTGCGCGACGACGCATAGCGTTGCGCGCACGGATTCAGCCATAACCATATGCCTGCTCGCGCGCCACCGCCATAGGGTGCGCGGCATGACCGGCATCAGAAGGGCACGCGTTGGATGGTTCCGCGGCGCGCAGCCTGTCACTCGGTAACCGGTTTCGCGAGCCCCGAAGGCAGCGAGCTGATGCGCTTGACCTCGCGCGAGTCGAGCCAGTTCGGGCTGCGTGCGCAGTAGAGCACCATCGGCAAGGCGTCCTCGCCCCAGAAGAGCTGCTTGTTCATCCAGAACGTCGGCACGCCGAATACGCCCATCGCGATCGCGTCGTTGGTGTTGCGGCGCAACTGCGCGCGCACGACTTCTTCCTCGATCAGCGACTCGCCGTGCGGAATGCCCACGCGCTCGCAAAGCTGCTCGAAGCCCTCGTCGCTCGACGGGTCGCGCCCCTCGCGCCAGATGAAGCGGAAAATCTCGCGCACGCACGCGAACTCGCCGCCCGCCGCAATGGCGAGCAGCATCGGCCTGACCGAGTCGAACGGATGAGCGGGCGGCATCTTGAAAGGAATGCCGAGTTGCTCAGCGCGAAAGAGCGCGTGCCGGTACGTGAACACGCGCTTGGCCGGGACCGCGGAGCCGAACGGCTGGCCCCAGTGGCGGTATAGCTCGGAAAGCAGCACCGGCGTCGGCACGAAATCGAAGCCGGGCCACTTGTTTTGCTGCTCCAGCAACAGATACGAAAACGGCGACACGAAGTCGTAGAACCAGGCCGGCTGGCTGGCGTCGATGCCGTCGATCATGCTGTTCCTCCTCTCCAGGGCGATATCCGGGCCATTGCTTGCATGGCCCATTGTTCGGTTCAAAATGCGTGCAGCGGCGCTAATGCGTGCGCTCGCCTGTTTCATTGCCGCCGCTTTCGTTTGCATGGCTCGCCTCTGTACCCGCTGTGCCTGCGTCGTTGCTGCCGCCTTCCGGCGCCTCTGCCTCTTCTGCGCTTTCCGCTGTCTGCTCTTCTTCTGCCCCAACGCCTGCGTCCGGCGCTTCGCGCGTGCCGGACAGCCGCGCGCGCACGAAGCCGATATGCTCGCGCAGCACGTAGAACTGCTCCGCGTAGGCGAGCGGCATTTTCATGCCGTTCACCGATTCCTCGATCTTGTCGAGCTGGCGGATCAGCGCCCGGCGCTCGGTGGGCGAGTTGTCGGCCATCGCGGCGCGCTCGAGTGCGATGAGCGAGCCGTACCAGCGGTAGATGCGCGATTTTACCCGCCAGGCGTAGAGCGAAGGCACGATCCGCAGGCCCGGAATCAGCACGACGATGATCGGCACGAGCAGCACGACGAGCCGGTCGGCGAGGCTCGCCACCCAGAAGGGCAGCACGCGGTAGAGGAAGCTCTTGCCCGACTTGTAGTAGCGCGCGGCGTCGGCGCTGATCGGGAAGTCCTGGGCGCGCGGCGCGGGGAATTCGCCGGCGCGTTGCAGCAACGTGGAGCGGCCATGCACCTCCTTGGCCGCTTCGATCAGGAGGTCGGAGAGCGCGGGATGCAGTGAGTCGCGCGCGACCAGTTCTGCCGTCGGCGCGATGAAATGCAGGGGCGCTGCCGGCAGGTTGCGGCCGAAGTCGAACGCGCCCATCGGGATCGTGATGGCCGTGAGGAACGGAAAGCGCCGCGCGTAGGCGTCGGCCTGGACGAAGTCGAAGAAGCGCACGCCCGGCATGCGCATGAGGCGGCCCATGACGGGCGGCTGCGCGGAGTCGCCCGCGAGAATCGCGACGTCGATCTTGCCGGCCACGAGTTCGCGCGCGGCGTCGTCGCCGGAAAGCGGCAAAAGCCTGGTCGGGCCGCCGGGCTCGATGCCGTTCGCCTTGAGCAGCGTGAGCGCGAGCTCGCGCGTGCCGCTGCCCTCGGCGCCGATGGCGATGCGCTGGCCTTCGAACTGCGAGAGCCGCGTGGCGACGGGGCCGTGATAGAACACCACGAGCGGCACGTAAGCCACGCTGCCGAGCGACACGAGGCCGCCTGGCACCTTGCTCGCGAGACCGTCCTGCACGAACGCGACGTCGACGTTCGACTTCGGGTCGGCGAGACGCTGCAGGTTCTGCGCCGAGCCCTCCGATTCGAGCACGTTCAGCGTGATGTTGTTGCGCGCGAGGATGGCCTTGTACTTTTCCGCGGCGTTCCAGAAGGTGCTGCCTTTGGGCCCGGCGCTCATGGTCAGCGTGCTGGGCGGCGCGGGCTGGATGAGACGCACCGCGAGCCAGATGGCCGCCGCGCTCACGAGCAGGATGGGACCGAACGTGACAGCCAGGTCGCGCCACGAGATCGCCACAAAGCGCGCAACGAGACGGGGAGGAGGTTTGCGGCCGGTGCGGGACTTCATCGGGGTGGGGCGGGCCTCGGGTAGTTCGGGGGAGTGCGGGTCGGGTCCGCGTCGGGTCCGGCGCTGGCGCCGGGTCGGCTCAGGCGCGCGCGCCGCGCGGGCTCTGTGGTGCCGATGGTACATGAGATTCGGCGTTGCGGCGGCATGCCCGCGTGCCTCGCGGAACAGCTTAAGCGCATGCCACATGCGCCTGAGCTAAACTCTTTGCGCTTGCGCCACAGCCAGGCTAAATTGTGGTTCGCCTGCTGCGCTTCGCAAGGCGCGCCGGAGCCCGGGAGGGGTGGAGAAGTTGAACGAGCGGGCTCGCGCGAGCATCAATTCAAAACAACAGGAAACGGGCGCAGACCTGTTCCGGCGGGTGTAATTCGACGTCCTTTCATCCTTTTGCCTCTCGCATCGCGTCCAGACCCTGGCCGTGCACACGCGCATTGCGCGCTGTGCACGGCCATCGGTAGTGGTAACAGCCGTCAGACCATGGCTGACGGGCGGCCTCCGAGCCGTCCTCCGGCAAGGCAGGCGGTCCTATTGCAGACAACAACCCGCAACAACGCGAAGACACAAGGAGAAAATATGAAATCGGTCGCTATTCTGAAGACGCTGGGCGTGGCGCTGTGCCTGTCGGTAGCTTGCAGCGCGTCGTACGCGCAGGACGAGTCGGCAAGTGCTCCCGCCGCCACCACGGCCGCTCCGGCCACCTCGGCCAAGAAGGCCGACCGCAAGCTGGGCTACACGGTGCGCAAGGCGCTCTCGAAGACCCAAGGCCTCGACGTTTCCAAGCTCAACGTGCGCTCGCACGGTGGCGCTGTCACGCTGACCGGCACGGTGCCGGATCAGGGCCAGATCGACAAGGCTGGAGAAGTCGCGAAGGGTGTGCCTGGCGTGACGTCGGTCTCGAACAAGCTGACGGTCAGAGTGGAGCAATAAACGCAGCGCACGCCCGGGAAACGGGGCGTCTGCGGTCATGTAGCAGCAAAAAGCCCGGCCTCGACAGGCCGGGCTTTTTTTATGCTCGGAGGTTGGGCAAGTGCACGGTTGGCGTGCGTCTGGGGCTGTTGCCGCTCGAAGCCGTCGGCTTGTACGCGTCGCGCGTGAACCCGTTGCGCGGATCGCTCCGCGCATGCGATTGCGTCATGTTGCACTGCAGCCGCCAAAGTGTAGTTTGACACACAGTCTTCCCGCCGTTGGGGGTATACCGTGGGTATCGCGCGTCTTTCCCGAGGTCGAGCGCGGCCTCATCGCTGGAAAGCAGGAAATCGCCATGACCATTCACACCTACACCGACTTGCCGCTCGTCGACCGGGCGGCCTTCGAGCTGGCCTGTGCGCGGCACGGCTTTGCGCCCATGCAGTTCGACATTCGCGGCGAAGCCGATCCCAACGACCCGGACCATGGCGACATGCTGATCGTGCGGCGCGGCGCCTGGGCGCAGGCTTACCGCATCGACGCCCGCGGCCAGTGGCTGCGCCAGTTCGAGGTCGATCTCAACGGGAGATTTTTCCGCCAGGCGCCCCACGCCTGAGCGTGCGCGAGGTGCGCGGCGGGCATGGCGTGTGCCGCATTCAGGAGAGCACGAGCCGCACGCCCACGAGCGTGAGCGTCGCGGCGAGCAGCACGCGCAGCAGCTTTTCGGGAGCCTTGGTTGACAGCAGGCTACCGATCGCGATGCCGGGCAGCGAGCCGCACAGGAGCGAAAGCAGCATGTGCCAGTCGATCGAACCGAGCAGCCAGTGGCCGGCGCCCGCGAGGAGCGTGAGCGGCACGGCGTGAGCGACATCGGAGCCGACAATGCGCACCGTGGGCAGCGCCGGGTAGAGCAGCAGCAGTACAGTCACGCCGATGGCGCCCGCGCCCACCGAGGTGAGCGAGACGAGCGCGCCGAGCACCGCGCCCGTGAGGATCGTGAAAAAGAGCGTGCGCGCTTCGCCCGGCTCATGCCGGTGGCGCGAGGCGAACGCGGCGAGCTGCGGGCGGAAAATGAGCGCCACGGCCGTAATGAGCAGCGCCACGCCCAGCACGGCCTGGATCAGATGCCCCGCGCGCGGCGTGTCCATGCCATAGCGGTGCAGCAGGATCAGCGTGATCGTCGCGGCGGGCACGCTGCCGGCCGCGAGCCGCAGCGTCACCCGCCAGTCCACCGAACCCTTGAGCCCGTGCACGAGCGTGCCCGCGGACTTCGTCGCGGCCGCATAGAGCAGGTCGGTGCCGACTGCCGTGGCCGGGTGCACGTTGAAGACGAGGACCAGGATCGGCGTCATCAGCGAGCCGCCACCCACGCCGGTCAGGCCGACCAGAAATCCGACGAACAGGCCGGACAGCGAATACAGCAGATCGATATGGGGGAAGGACATCGCGCGCGAAGAGGCCGGTTCAGGGGGCTACGCCGTCGCCTGCCGTGTCGAGAACAGCGCGCGCCGTAAGCGGCGCGTCAGGCTGGACAACGGCCGAGGCTGGCGGCGAAAATCCGCTATTGTCGCAAAACCGGCGGCTTGGCGCTGGGTTAAGCGAAATCGGACGCGTTGCGCCTTGCTTTCAATTACCTTGACTCCGTCCCACTGGCAGGATGCGGGCCAGATGCCGGCTCGCAACTTCACGTGCCGTGAGCGTCTTTCGCGCGCAGGCACGTGCCGAACGGCGCCGCGCAGCACTGGTGCCACCATAACCAGAACCCGACATGAATCCCGGCATCCTCTACGCGTTCGCTGCATTCGTTCTCTGGGGGCTCTTCCCCATCTACTTCAAGACGCTGCATCAAATCCCCGCACTCGAAATGCTCGCGCACCGCATGGCGTGGTCGCTCGTGTTCGTGATCGCCGTGCTCGTCGTGCGCCGTCACTGGCGATGGCTTGGGCCCACGCTGCGCGACCGTCGCCTGCTCGGGCGCTTCGTGGCGAGCGCCGTGCTGCTCTCGGCCAACTGGGGCATCTATATCTGGTCCGTCAATGCCGGGCACATCGTCGAGGCGAGCCTCGGCTACTTCATCAATCCGCTCATCAACGTGTTGTTCGGCTATGCGTTCCTGCGCGAACGCCTGCGCCCACTGCAATGGGCCGCTGTGGCGCTGGCCACCGCGGGCGTCGTGTGGCTCACCTGGCAGAACGGTGCACCGCCCTGGATCAGTCTTGCGCTCGCCGTGACCTTCGGCGGCTACGGGCTTTTGCGCAAGACCGCGCAGCTCGGCGCGCTCGAAGGCCTCGCGCTCGAAACCGTGCTGCTCTTTCCCGTTGCGGTCGTTTATCTGACGATCGTGGGTCTCGCCGGCGCGAGCCACTTCACGCATGCCTCGCGCGGGCTGCAGCTGCTGCTCGCGGCCTCCGGCCCGATCACGGCGGTCCCGCTGCTTCTCTTCGGCGCGGCCGCGCGGCGCATTCCGCTGTCGATGCTCGGTCTGATCCAGTACGTCACGCCCACGCTGCAGTTGCTCACCGGCGTGCTCATTTACGGAGAGCCGTTCGGCGCGGTGCGCGCCGTGGGTTACGGCGCGATCTGGCTTGCGCTCGGCGTGTATTCGCTCGAAGGCGTGCGTAGCCTCGTGGCTGAACGGGAGCGCCGCGCGGCGTGAGGGGGCTGAGTGGTGCTGCCCTGTCGGGCATTGGCTGACCTGCCGGCGGCGCGGTAGGATGCCAGGACGATGGCCGCACGGTCGTAGCATCGGATTTGTGTGAATCGGATGCGCGAGTCAGCGGCGACCGGCAGTGCCTTAACCCTTGGTCAATCCTCAGTGGAGTGCCCCGCGCATGAGTATCGAAGCCGTCCGCCGGTTCGAGGAAGAATTCGCACCGCGCATTGCGGCGAAGCTGGCGAAACAGTTCGGCCCTTCGGTGCACGTCGATGTCGTGCCCAACGCCGGGCACGGCCACCCTACGCGCGTGCGCCTGCGCGGCGTCGCGAACGAGCACCGGCATCCGTATGTGTATCCGCTGAACGTCTCGCTGACCTGGGACACCGAGGAGATCGAGCGCCTCATGGAGCCCGGCGGCGAAGCGCGCTTCGAGCACTACCTCGAAGCGACCGGGCGCAAGCTTGCGTCATGGGAGTCGGCGCGCTCTGTCGATTTTGCTTCGCGCACGCAAGGCGAGCCCGAGGTGCTGCTAGGCGGGCTCGATTTCGAGGGCTAAGGGCGCCTTGGCCCTCGAGGGTCATCAGCCGCGCGCAGCCCGCGTGAGCCACTCGCGGCCCTTGAGCATGCCCCACCAGTAGAAGCTCGGCAGCACGCTCGCCTTGAGCAGCCACATGAGGCGGCGGGGCCGCGTGGGGTCGAGCGGGAAGGTAGGCAAGAGACGCCCGCCATAGCCGAACTCGGCCAGCACGACCTTGCCCTTCTCCACGGTGAGCGGGCACGAGCCGTAACCGTCGTAGCGATACGCCAGCGGTGCGCCCGCACGCGCGGCAAGCAGGTTCTCGGCCACGATCACGGCCTGCTTGCGCGCGGCCGCGCCGGTCTTGGCGTTCGGTGCCGAGCATACGTCGCCGAGCGAGAACACGTTCGGATAGCGCGGATGCTGGAGCGTGGCGTGATCAACCTCGCACCAGCCGGCTTCGTCGGCGAGCTGGCTGTCGCGGATGAAGTCGGGCGCGACCTGCGGCGGCACGGCGTGCAGCATGTCGAAGCGCTTCTCCACACGCGTGACGTTGCCGTTCGCATCTTTGACCTCGAAGGTGGCGATACGCGCCGGGCCGTCCACGGCCACGAGATTCGACGAGAACGCGAGGTTCGCGTTGTAGCGCTTCACGTACTCCATGAGCGGCGGCACGAAGGTCGCCACGCCGAACAGCACGGCGCCCGCGAGATTGAACTCCACGTTGACCTGGCCGAGTACACCCTGGCGTCGCCAGTGGTCGCACGCGAGGTACATGGCCTTTTGCGGCGCGCCCGCACACTTGATCGGCATGCCGGGCTGGCTGAAGAGCGCGGTGCCGCCCTTCATCTGCTGTACGAGCTGCCAGGTGTAGGGCGCGAGGTCGTAGCGATAGTTCGAGGTCACGCCGTTCTTGCCGAGCGTTTCCGTGAGGCCCGCAATGCGCTCCCACGCGAGCCGCAGTCCCGGCGCGACGATGAGCTGGCGGTAAGCCACGCGCACGCCGCTGTCGAGCTGCACGACGTTCGCGTCCGGCTCGACGCGCGTAGCGGCCGCGCGGAACCACTTCACGCCGGCGGGGATGACGCTCGCCATGGGCCGGCGCGTTTTTGTCACGTCGTATGCACCGCCGCCGACCAGCGTCCACGCGGGCTGATAGTCGTGGTGATCGCTCGGCTCGACGATGGCGATCTTCAGGTTCGGCTCGCGGCGCAACAGGCTCGCCGTGACGGCGATGCCCGCCGTGCCGCCGCCGATCACGACGACGTCCCAGGTTTCGCCTTCCCACGCGCAGGCCGCCGTCGCGGCGCGCGCGGCATTCGCGGCTTGCGCGGCCTGAGTGGGCGCGCCTTGCTGCGCGAGCCGATAGAGACTCGTGGCGCGGTTGCCGCTGCGGCAGTACGCGAGCACGGGGCCGGGCAGGTCGATCAGCAGCTGGGCGAAGCGCGCAGCGTCTTCGGCGGTGATCTGGCCGGGCGTTACCGGCAGATACGCGAACTGCAGACCGGGCTGCGAGGCCGCGGCGCGCAGCGCCTGCGACGTGGGTTGCGAGTCGCCGCCCTCGCCATCGGGCCGGTTGCAGATGATCGAGCGATAGCCCGCCGCCTGGATGGCGGAGAGGTCGTCGGGCGTGATCTGGTCGGCGCTCCCGAAGCGCGCGTCGTGTTGCGTGATTTGCATGTAATTTTTGTCCCGAGGCTGGTGCGGCGTAGTGCTGCTTTTATTGCGGTTTGGTATGGATCGATGCGGCTTCTTGCGAGCGGCGGCGCTGCTCCAGCACGGCGAAAATTGCCATGCCCGCGAGCATGGCGGCGACGAAGAGCCAGGCGCGCGGCTGGCCGCCGCCCGCGGCGACGAGCGCGGGGCCGGGGCAGAAGCCCGCGAGCCCCCAGCCCGCGCCGAACAGCAAGGCGCCGCCGACCAGCCGGCCATCAATTCGACGCAACGTGGGCAGCTGAATCGGGGCGCCAGCGAGGCTCGACGCACGCCGGCGCGCGAGCCAGAAGGTGGGCGCGGCGAGGGCGATGGCGCCCGCCATCACGAAGGCAAGCGACGGGTCCCAATTTCCGGCGAGATCGAGAAAGCCGAGCACCTTGGCCGGGTTGGCCATGCCCGAGACGAGCAAGCCGATGCCGAACAGCAGACCGCACGCGAATGCGCTGAGTTTTCGCATCTCAGCCTCCGATCAGGTGACGCACGGCGAACACGGTGGCGAAGCCCGCCGCCATGAACGCGCCCGTGGCGACGAACGATCGGCGCGAGCCGCGCGCGATCCCGCACACGCCGTGGCCGCTCGTGCAGCCCGAACCGTAACGGGTGCCGATGCCGACGAGCAGGCCCGCCACGACGAGCGTGAGCGTGGACGCATCGATCTGCGTGACCGGAAGCGTCGCGCGCAGCCGCCACAGTAACGGGGCGGCGATGAGGCCGATGACGAACGCGGCACTCACGCCGCGCTCGCCGCCCGAGCCCGGCAGCAACCCACCGAGCAAGCCGCTGATCCCGGCGATGCGCCCGTTCACGAGCACGAAGAGCGCGGCCGCCGCGCCGATCATCAGGCCGCCCGCGAACGAGGCGTAGGGCGTGAAGTGAGCGAGGTCGAGACTCATGCCGGATGGGCCTTGAGCCGCCCGCAATAGAGGCTTGAGAGCGTCTGCATGACCTGAATGACTTCGGGGCTCGCGAGGCGGTAGTAGATGTATTTGCCTTCGCGGCGCGTATCGACGAGGCCTTCGTCGCGCAGCTTGCCGAGGTGCTGCGAAAGGCTCGGCTGATGCACGCCCACCAGCTCCTCGAGCTCGCCGACGTTGCGCTCGCCTTCGGTGAGCTGGCAAAACAGCAGGAGACGGTCTTCGTGGGCAAGCGCCTTGAGCAGCGCGCAGCACTTTTCGGCGGATTCGCGCAGGGCCGCGAGCGCTTCGGGAGTGAGTGGTGAGTTCATGGGTCGCCCCGTCGGACGAGGTAGCAAGTCAATGCGCCAGATTATACTTTGTCTAAAAACATTATATAAATTTATAATATGTGTTTCAATAGAGGGTCATCTTTGCGGAGTCGTTGATGTCCCACCCAGCCCAGCTACCCACACCCGAGCCCACCGTCGAGCCCTTTTTCGACCCCGTCACGGCCACGGTCACCTACGTCGTGCACGCCGGGCGCGGCAGCGCCTGCGCGATCGTCGACCCGGTGCTCGATTACGACCCCAAGTCGGGCCGCACCTCCACGGAATCGGCCGATCGCGTGATCGCGTTCGTGCGCGACTACGAGCTTCGCGTCGAGTGGCTGCTGGAAACGCACGCGCATGCCGATCATCTCTCGGCGGCACCGTATCTGAAGGCGCAGCTGGGCGGGCGCATTGCCATTGGCGAGCACATTCGCGACGTGCAGGGTGTATTTAGCGCGGTGTTCAATCTCGCCGAGACGCTCAGCCCGGACGGCAGTCAGTTCGACGTGCTGTTCCAGGACGGCGAGACATTCCGGGTCGGCGCTTTGGAGGCGCGCGCGCTACACATGCCCGGCCACACCCCTGCCGATCTCGCGTATCAGATCGGTAACGCCGTGTTCGTTGGCGACACGCTTTTCATGCCCGACGTGGGCTCGGCGCGCTGCGACTTCCCGGGCGGCGACGCGCACACGCTTTACCGTTCGGCGCGCAAGCTGCTCGATCTGCCGGGCGACACGCGCCTCTTCATGTGCCACGACTATCCGCCGGCTTCGCGCGGGCCGTGTTTCGAGACCACGGTGAGCGCGCAGCGCAGCGGCAATATCCACCTGAACGAGACTGTGAGCGAAGAGGCGTTCGTGCAGATGCGCACCGCGCGCGACCGCACGCTTGCCATGCCGAATCTGATCCTGCCGTCGATCCAGGTGAATATCCGCGCGGGTCGCCTGCCGGAGCCCGAAGCCAACGGCGTGCGTTATCTGAAGATTCCGATCGACGCACTTTGAATATGTGCGGCGTGAGTTCCGCTAAGTGCCTCTGGGAGCGCGGGAAAACGTCGTTGATCGCTTGCTGCCCGCGCGCTTCGCTGTTCAGTTAGCAGTGAGCGTCCTCGTTGACTGGCAAGTTGCCGGCCGGTTCCTCCTGCAAGCCTGTGCCTGCATCGCTCGCGCCGGCAGCGCGCGATCTGCGCAACCGTATGGCCGGCACAGCGTGCAACAGACGACGCGCGCGCCTATGCAGCGGCCAGTCGACGAACTGGTAGAGCGCGGCGCCCATCGCCGTAGCCACGATCATCGTGAGCACCACGCCGAGCGGCGCAGTCGGATCAAAGCCGCCGAGAGCGCCCGGCAGCAGCTTGCGCGCAGCTTCCACACAGTATGGATGGCTCAGATAGATGGCATAACTCGCATCGCCGATGAATAGGGCTGCGCGTGTCAACGAGCCCGAGCCCATCGCCGGTTCCAGGCTCAGTGTGCAGCCGATCAGTACGAAAGCCGGCAGGCCGTAGTAAAGCAGCGGTGCGTTGGAAAGGTTGTGCCAGTTGATGTAGGCCATCCACGCATAGGCCGCTACCGCGATGCACCCCGCAAGCGGCAGCTTGATTCGGACTCCGGATTTCCAGATCTGGTAGGCCATGAAGCCGAGCGGGAACTCGAATAAACGCTGATTCGCATAGAACGCGGTGAATACGCCGTGCGAGTTCGATGCCTTCGCCGCGCAAAAGATCGCAAGGATCAGCGCAGAAGTGAACAGCAGGCGGCGACGGCGCACCAGCATCAACGAAACGGCTGTGACCACGTAAAACAACATTTCGTAGTTCAGCGTCCAGCCGACGAACAACATCGGGAATATCTGGCCGCTTTCCTTGCGATAGGGAATAAAAAAGAGCGACTTCAGCAGATTCCCGAGGTCCGCTGTGGTCGAATTCAACAACTCCGGCGCAATGAGTGCCCCGGCGAATACGCCGAACGTCAACACCCAATACAGCGGTACGATGCGGGCAACGCGGTCCGCGAGAAAACGCTGTGTGGTCAAATTCGGGTTGTCCAGCACGAGGGCGATGACGAAACCGCTTATCACGAAGAAAATGTCGACGCCGAATTCACCGAGCGTATGTCCAGTCGGCGACATGATGTGAAAGAAGATGACCGTTGTCGCTGCAACAGCGCGCAGCACGGTAAGAGACTTTAGCTTTTGCATGGTGGATGCGCGGTCTGCGCGTTCGCCAATGGCGGGCGGGACGGATGCTCTGCGTTTGATCGAGGCTATTCTGACATCGCCAAAACGCACGCGTGTGCGTAGTTTTGTGTGTGACCGTACACAAGTCAGCAATTAGTTAAAGAGTTACCTTGTCCGAAATTCGAAAGCGTCTGTCCACACGACCGGCCTGCAGCAAACTACATTGACAGTTCGATAACGCGTTCGCGTAAGGCGTTGCGCGAAAACTGATTGCACGGAGTCCCGCCATGAAAGCCATCCAGTTCAGGACCTTCGGCAAGCCCGAGGTGCTCGAGTATCTCGATCTGCCCACGCCCGCGCCAAAGGCCGGCAGCGCGCTCGTGCAGGTGCGCGCCGCCTCGGTCAACCCGAGCGATGTGAAGAACGTCGCCGGCCATTTCGAGCACACGGTGCCCCCGCGCGTCCCGGGGCGCGACTTCAGTGGCGTGGTGGTGGCGGGCCCCGCAGAGTGGCTCGGCGTCGAGGTCTGGGGCACGGGCGGCGACATCGGCTTTACGCGTGACGGCACGCATGCCGAGTTCATCGAGGTGCCTGTGGCTGCGCTCGTCCGCAAGCCCGCGGCGCTCTCGCACGCGCAGGCCGCATCCATTGGCGTGAACTTCGTCGTAGCGTGGCTGGGCACTGTCGATTACGCGCGTCTCACCGGGGGCGAAACAATCGCCGTGATCGGCGTGTCGGGCGGGGTGGGCGGCGCGGTTACGCAGATCGCGAAGGCGCGCGGCGCGCGCGTGATCGGCGTGGGCCGCGAGGCGCCGCTTGCCGGCTCGCCGGCGGCGCGTCTCATCAACGCCTTCGTTCCCATGAACGAGCACACCGCCGAGCGCGTGCGCGAACTGACGGATGGCGCAGGCGCGGACGTGGTCTACGACGCCGTGGGCGGCGTGGCGTTCGAACTGGCGCTCTCGCTTGCGAAGCGGCGTGGCCGCGTGGTCGAGATCAGCGCGACGGGCAAGCGGCGCGTGGAGTTCGACCTGATCGACTTCTATCACAACGAGACGCAGCTGCTCGGCGCCGATAGCGCGAAGCTCGGCGTAGCCGAATCCGCGCCGCTCATGCGCGCGATTGCCGAAGCGTTCGACGCGGGCCAGTTCGAGCCGCCCGTCGTGGCTGCGCACTTTCCGCTCGCGCGGGCACGCGAAGCCTACGAGGCGGTCGCGGCGGGCACGCCGGGGCGCGTCGTGATCGACATGGCGTGAGCGCCCGAAGAACGAACAGGAGATAGAGATGAAGGCCTATCTGGTGTCGTTCGCGGTCGGCGCGCTCGCGGGCCTGCTCTACAACGTGCTGCAGGTGAAGTCGCCCGCGCCGCCGACCATCGCGCTCGTCGGGCTGCTAGGCATGCTGGCGGGCGAGAACGTCATCGGCGTCGTGCGCGCATGCGTCGCGCATCTGGCGGGGTGAGCGGGGCAATCCTCACTCACCGCACCGGATATCGCCTTGCGGCGCGGATTTTACCGACTGACGGGCTGGCTCACGCCCCGGCCCGCACGAGCCGCTCAGGCAAGCGCGTGCGCAGTTCACGTGCGTCGAGCGCCGCGAGATCCTTGTCGAGTTCGAGCGTGACGAGGCTGCGCGTTTGTGCGTCGATTGCCTTGCGCAACGCGCCGAGGAACGCGGGCGGCGCCGCGAGGACGAGCGTGCCGTAGCGCGCGTCGTTGCGGGCCTTCGCGAGCGTCGTCGCGATCTCGGCCGCGAACACGGTGGCTTCGTGGTCGTGCTGGCTGGTGTCGGGATCGGTCGCGCTGCGGCCGAAGCCGACGCGGTCGGTGGTGCGCCCCGGCTTGTCGGTCACGAGGTTCTCGTCCGACATGCGGCCTTGCAGATGGAGCAGCGTCTCGACCTCGTCGATGGCGCCCAGCGGGCTTTCGGCGGCGAAAATGCGCGCGGTCACACGGTTGGCGACAACAATCCAGATCGTTTTCGACATGTTCGACTCCCTGCCATGGCACCCGGCGCATGCGGCCGCCGGGCGGTTGAGTGGACTCGGGCCTCGCGGCGTAAACGTCAAGGGTAGCGCGCTTCGGGCCGCACGGCACGGGAAGTGCCGCCACGCTCGTCGGCGCACCGCTGGCGCTCGCGCGGGACGCGAAAGTGTCGCAACAGCGAGCCGCGTGCCCGCAGGCCGCTTGCCCTCCCAGAATTCGGAAGGATGATTCTTGCTGGCGGTGGATTATCTTTTTCTGTGCAAGCGCCTAGCCTTTAGACTCCGCAGCGCGCTGCACAGGAGTCCGCCATGAGCCCGAACGACTCGACCGCCTCGACCGCCGATCGCATCCTCCGTTATCCGAGCGACATCGCCTTCACGCCGACGGTCAAGGCGATGCAGGAGCGCCTGGGTTCGCGCGAGCTCTATGCGAGCGTGGAGCGCGATCACGCCTGGGGCGTGGCGCTCACGCCCAAAATCCAGGAATTCATCGCCGCGCAAACGAGCGTATTCCTCGGCACCGCGAATACCGAAGGGCAGCCGTACATCCAGCATCGCGGCGGCCCGGCGGGCTTTCTGCATGTGGTGGACGAGCACACCATTGCCTTCGCGGATTTCATCGGCAACCAGCAATACATCACGCTCGGCAACCTCACCGATAACCCGAAGGCGCATTTGTTCGTCATCGACTATGCGCGGCGGCGTCGCGTGAAGATCTGGGGCCGCGCGCGCGTCGTCGAAGACCCGGCGCTGGTCGAGGAATTGATGCCTGCGGGCTACAAGGCGCGCGCCGAGCGGGTGATCGTCTTCACGGTGCACGCGTGGGACATGAACTGCCCGCAGCACATTCCGCAGCGCTTTGAGGCCGCGGACGTGAAGGCCGCGTTAGACGAGCGCGAGGCGCGCATACGCGAACTGGAGGAGGCCGCCGCGCAACGCGAGATCCGCGTACGGGAACTGGAAGCGGAAATCGCGCGCCTGCGCGAGGGCGCCGCGGTGTGAGCGGGTGCTCGCACCGCGATTCGCGCACAGACTGCTTACTTGGCCTTTTCCGCCGAATTGGTGATGGCCTGACCGCCCTTCGAAAGGTCCTCACCCGCGCCTGCGATGGTGTTGCAGGCGGCGAGTGTCACAGCGAAAAGTGCAAGCGCAAACGCGAGATAACGGGTCATCCTGGCTCTCCCTGAATCGAATAGGCGGCAAATAAGCGTCGAATGGAAGCGGCGGCGGGCATGGAGAATGCGCGCCGTCCTTCCTTTCAATTCTACGCGCGAAGCGGGGACACATGCGCCGAGGCTGCGCGCCGACGCGTGCGTGACATCGAGCCGTTCTCAGCGCTTGCGCGTCCTGCGCACGACGAGCCACTTGGGCGATCGAAAGCGCACGATGCTCACATAGAGCCAGACATAGGTGAGCGCGAACAGCACCACGAAACAGAACAGATGGAGCGTGTGGCGCCAGAACAGCGTGGCCGGAATCACGGCGATCAGGCAGAGCAGCCACAGGTAGGGCGAAGTGAGCGAATTGCGCCGCGTGAGTTCTCGCGCATTGCGCGCGCCCACGACCCAGCGCATGAGACGCTTGTACACGAGCATGTGCAGGTGCACGCCGTCGGGGATGCCGGGCGACATGCCGCGCACGAACTTCTTCCGGTAGATCGAGAAGCAGGTCTCGAAGATCGGATACATGAAGAGCAGCACCGGATACCAGGCCGACACATCGCGGTTGCGCATGACGAGCAGGATCGACAGCTCGGCGAGCATGAAGCCGATGAAATACGCGCCGCCGTCGCCGAGGAAGATCAGGCCAGCGGGGAAATTCCACATGAAAAAGCCCAGCACCGCGCCCATCATGATGAACGACGCGGAGAGCACCACGGGGTCGTGCACCTGGAAGGCTACGTAGGCGAGCGAGGCGAACATCATGAACGCGACCATCGAGGCGAGGCCGTTGAAGCCGTCGATGATGTTGATCGCGTTGGCGAGCGCGGCGACCGCGAGCACGGTGATGACGAAGGAAATCGCCGCGTAGGAAAGCAGAAAATCGAGCGGCGGCACGCTGATGCGCGTGACCGCGATGCCGAGGAACCAGAACGCGAGCGCGGCGGCGGCCATCGTGCACAGGAGGCGCGCAAGCGGCGAGACGCGCTTGGTCAGGTCTTCGATGAGCCCCGAACCGAACGCCGGCAACCCGCACGCGACGATGCCGAGTATGCCGCCGGAGACGGCCGGATACGCCCCGTGCAACTGCGCGGCCGCCACGATCAGCCCCGCGAGGATGCCCGTTCCGCCGATGCGCGGCACGGGACGCACGTGGAATTTCTGCACGCCGACGAGATCGGAATCGACGGAAAACCTTTCATGCAGATGCGCGTAACGCACGATCAGCAGCGTGACCAGCAAGGAAACGAGAAAGCCGAGGGCAAAACTGAGCATGAAAGGAAACCGCGACCGGAAGAAGGAATGCGCGATTATACAAAGGCGGACAGGCTGCCCGCCCCGAACCTCTTGCGGCCGGCGCCGCGCTCAGGTTCCCGGCGCGTTCGCGGGTGTGACTTCGAGCAGGATGACGTGGTCGGGTACTTCCACGGTGAGTTGGCGCACGTCGCGATGGATTTTGCGCGGCTCCGCTGAAGCGAGCGGATCGTAAAGCTCGACGCGATTTGCTGTTTCGCCAAAGTCGAGATCGACGCGCGCGGGCGGGCTGGTGAGCGGCTTTCCTGTCGCACGGTCCCAGATGAGCGTTTCGTTCCAGAGCACCAGCACGAAGCGGCCATCCTTTTTCTGCAGCAGCAGACTATTCGCCGATTGCGGCATATCCGAAAGCGTATAGGCGAGCGTGTTGCTCGCCGCCGCGCTTGCGCGCCGTGTGATGTTGGCGTTCAGGATCGACGTGAGATTGCGAATGGCGTAGGCCACCGGCTTGGGACTGTTGTCGTTGCGAAAGAGCCCGTAGTGCATTTCATCGTTCTTGTGCGCCGGATCGGGCTTTTCGTCGAGCAGTTCATAAACATAGAGCCGCTTCACGCCCGCCGACGCCGCATCCATATAACCGTTGAGAATGCCCTTGGCCTGCGTGTCCTCGTCGACGCCGAGCATGTACCAACCCGCTTGCGGCAATGAAAAGTAGCCGAACTCGGTGATGACGAGCGGCAACTGAAATCTCTGGCCCAGGTGAATCGCCGCAAGCATCCACTTGTCGCCGTTCGCGTTCCAGAGGGGCTGCTCGCCGTTTTGCGGGTAGACATGCTGATTCGCAAAGTCGGCCGAAGCTGCACGCGTCTCGACTGACTTGGGGTCGAAGCCGGTCGCGTCGTATACGGGCACTGCTTTGAGCTCCGGCATGCCGTGTACGCGTGCGTAGAGGTCGCGCTGCACAGCGAGCCCGGCTGCAGCGCCGGTCAGCCCCTGGTAAGCGACTGGAAAGTTGTTGAGTTCGTTGGGGCCTTCGATGGCCGCAACGCTGCCGGGCACCTCGGTATTCAACTGCGCGACCTGCCCGATGTGTTTCTCGAAGTCCGCGCCCATCAGGAAGTTGAATTTCACCCCGCGCTGCGCGAGATAGACATAGCTGGAGAACGGGATGGAAGAGCCGGGCGGGTAGTCGCGGACGTGGTGAATACCGAGCCACGCCATATCGTCGGCGACGTTGTGCACGTTGACGTACGCGCCGTCGGTATAGCTGACGTGGGTGTCGACAGCGAGCGTCTGGAGGAATTCGTCGGCTGGCATGGCGTGCACAGCGTCGCTCGCGTGCACCGCCGATACACATGCGAGTGCGCAGATACCTGCCGCGAAGCTTTCAATGGTACGTATGCCGAATGGCCAGGTCCGTTTCGCGTGTCTCGCGTCTCGCGAACGGGCGGTATCGGTGGGCAGACGATGGGTGTTTCCTGCGGAATGCATCACGGCGTATTCCTCGCGTGGAGCGGTTGCCGGCTACCGATTACGCGCGCTTGCTCGCTCCACGCCGGCATTTTCAATTGGCTTACCCACGTTGGAGGCGCAGCCAGAAAGCATTTTGCCGCGTCATTGGCCACATCATGTGTGCGACGGCGAACGGATAGGCACTCCACAGGAGACTAGATTCCGTCTATCACAGATGTCGCGATCAAATAAGGAAAATAGAGTCGATTGTCGCGATCTCCAGGGTAAACATTAAGTAATCCTTTCTATCAATCAGGCGAACCGGGTCCGAGAGCCGTTGCGTTATGTGCGGTTGCGCACATAACGCAACGCTCGCATTGTGACTTGCAGAGCGCCCCCAGCGTGGTTCGCATCATAAGGCAGCGGCGATCGGAAACTGTTGGTGGGATTGCGCACGGTTCCTGCGTCGCTCGCGCCGTAATGTGTTGTCGTGGGTTATCGGGGCAGGCGGCACGTGACGTAGGGATCGCCTGAGACGGGGATTTCCGTGCGTTCGCCGATGGCGGACGACTGCCAGCCCATGAATGTCTGACGAACACGACACGCACTGGGGTAGGGAAATGTCAGAGTTAACGCAACGGTCAGAGTTTGCGCAACGTACGGTCGACATCGTGCTGCAGCGTACGGTCGATGTCGTGCTGATCGTGCTGGGCGCCATTTGCGCCGTACACCTGAATCTGAATTCCGGACAGGTGGCCGAGGTGCATCACCCCGATCCCACGCTGGTGGCATTTTGCGCGGCACTCGCGCTCTCGGTCTTTCCCGCTTGCGGGACCTATGGCACGCGCGGCAGCCGGTCGCTCTTCAGCGTCGCGGGCCGCACGGCGTTCGCCTGGCTCGCGGTGCAGCTTTGCGGACTCGTGCTGCTTTATGCGATTCATCACGATCATCTGCTGGCGTTGCCGTGGTTCATGTACTGGACACTGACGACGGGTATTTCGCTGTTGCTGTCGCACACGCTGTTCTTTTCGGAATTCAGCGTGCTGCGACTGACCCGTGAATGGTGGCGCGGGGAAGCTTACGAAATCGGTTCGCGCGACAAGGTTCGCAGCGCTGTCATCGGGCACGCCTTGAAACGCGTCTTTGACATTGTGGCGGCAGTGAGTGCGATCGTGCTGCTCTCGCCGCTGCTCGCCGTGCTCGCGCTGCTGGTCAAGCGCGATGGCGGTCCGGCGCTATACGGCCATACGCGCGTAGGCCGCCATGGCAAGAAATTTCGCTGTCTCAAGTTCCGGTCGATGGTGGTGAACTCGGAGCAGGTGCTCAAGGATCTGCTCGAGCGTGACCCCGAAGCCCGCGCGGAATGGGAGCGTGAATTCAAGCTCAAGAACGACGTGCGCGTAACGCGGATCGGCCACTTCCTGCGCCGCTCGAGCCTCGATGAACTGCCGCAGCTCTGGAACGTCCTGCGCGGCCAGATGAGTTTTGTCGGCCCGCGCCCGATCATCGACCAGGAGCTGGAGCGCTATGGCGAGGCGAGAAAGTACTACCTGATGGCCACGCCGGGTATCACGGGTCTGTGGCAGGTGAGCGGACGCAACGATATCGACTACGCGACGCGCGTTCTGCTCGACGTTTCCTATGTGGAGAACTGGACCTTCCGGAAGGACATCGGGATTCTGTTCAAGACGTTTTTTGTCGTGATTCGCGGAACTGGCGCGTATTGAGCTGCGAGCGAGCCGAAAAAGAGGGTGAAAGCGGGCTGCAAACGTGTTAGCACGAGACGCGGTTGACATATCAGGTATCCGGTTCACACGGCATGACCCGGGACGCATGTAACGGATTGGGGGTGTTGCGATGGGACTGAATGCGATGAACTGGATCGGGAGTGCGCACGCGCGTGTCGGGCGGGATTTTGGACTCGCGGGCGCGCTGCGCCGCGGGGCTGCGTGTGCCGTTTGCCTGGCGCTCACGGCGCTGAGCGGCTGTGCTCTGGCGCCGGGCATGACCTACACTTCCGGAGCGGCGGGCTCCACGGCGAACCCGGGTGCCGTTGCGGCATCTGGCGCAGCGGTGCCTGATAGCGTGGCGGCCAAGGGAATCGCTGGTGCACCGACCGGTACGCTCGTCGAGATCACGAGGGACCTCGTCGACAAGGAGGCCGCGGCGCGGCCCAAGGGCATTCCGGCAGACGTGCAGCAGATGTTCGCCAAAGCCACGCCGTATGAAATCGGCCCCGGCGATATTCTCACCATCGTCGTCTGGGATCACCCCGAACTCAACCTGCCCGCGGGCGGCGGCGGCGGCGACGGTCCTTCGGGCGCCAGTTCGGTTGCGTCCGGCTACACCGTCGATAACAACGGCTTTATTCAGTATGCCTATATTGGTCCGCTGAAAGTCGCGGGTCTTTCGGAAATGGGCGTGCGCGACATCCTCGCGGAGAAGCTCGCGAAATACGTACGTCAGCCGCAGATTACCGTGCGCATCGAAACCTATCGCAGCAAGCGCGTGTATCTCGACGGCGAGGTCAAGACGCCGGGCGTGCAGGTGCTCAACGACCGGCCGATGACGTTGCCCGAGGCGATCAATCGGGCCGGCGGCTTCACGAGCAATGCCGACCGCTCGCATGTGTCAGTGACCCGTGGAGACACCACAGTGGATATCGATATGCCGGCGATGATCCGCAAGGGGTTCAATCCCGATCGGATCGTTCTACACGATGGTGACCTTGTGCGGATCTTCGCGCAGACGGACAGCAAGGTTTTCGTGGTGGGCGAGGTCGAGCGTCCTGGCGGCGTGATGTTCAATAACGGACGCATGTCGCTCAACGAGGCACTTGGCAACGCGGGAGGGATCAACCAGTCGTCGGGCGACGCCTCGCAAGTGTATGTCGTGCGTGGACGCGATACCAGCCAGCCGACCGTGTTCCATCTCGACGCGAGCAGCGCATCGGCAATGGCCACGGCCGATTCGTTCGAGCTCAAGCCCAACGATGTCGTATTCGTCGATACGTCTACTCTCGTGAAGTGGAGCCGTGTCATCAGCCTGATTTTGCCGACGACCCAGGCCGCTGCGACGAGCCGAGCGATTGGATACTGATGCGTACATGAACGATATAAACCACACGAACCGCGTCGATCGACCTGTTCGCTTTCGGGGGCACAAGATGAATAACCGCGACTATCTTCTTGAAGGGCCTGCGGAGACGATCATGCCGATCGCCCCCGACGGCGGCCATATGGGCAATATGCTGGATACGCTTTACGCGGGCCGCAAGACGATTCTGATCGTTACGCTGATCTTTACGCTTATCGGCACCCTCTACGCGGTACTGGCGTCCCCCGTCTATCAATCGGACATGCTCATTCAGGTGGAGGAGAGCCCGAACGGGGCAAAATCGGCGCTGGCCGATCTTTCCTCCCAGTTCGCGGTCAAGACCCAGGCATCGGCGGAAATGGAGGTGTTGCGTTCGCGGATGGTCGTGTCGTCCGCCGTGGATGCGACCAAGCTCTATATCAAGGCGACCCCACGCTATTTCCCCGTGGTGGGCCGCTGGGCGGCGCGACATCTGAGCCTCGGCAACTGGTCGGGATGGGGCGGTTACGCCTGGGGCGACGAGGCGATCGAGGTCACGCAATTCGACGTGCCGACGCGCCTCCAAGGCAGACCGTTTGTCTTGACCTACCGGGGCGAGGGAGCCTACACGCTCGAGGGGGGCGGCATCACGCTCGAAGGGAAAGTGGGAGAAGCGCTGCACGCGCCGACGGTGGGTGGCGCCATCGACCTCGTCGTCGGCAGGATCGACGGGCAGCCGGGCACGGTCTTCAACGTGATGCGCCTGTCCGAACTGAGCGCGATCCAGGGGCTGCAGACGGCAATCGCCATTACGGAAAAGGGCAAGGAATCCGATGTCATCGGCGTTGCGCTGGATGGCGAAGACCCGGTACTCACCAGCAACATTCTCAACGCGGTCGGCAACGAATACATCCGGCAGAACGCTCAGCGCACGCAGGAAGAAGCGCAAAAGCAGATTGCCTTCCTCGACCGTCAGTTGCCTCTGCTCAAGGCCCAGCTGGAGAAAGCCGAGGACGAGTTCAACGCATTCCGCTCGGCGCACGGCGCCGTCAATCTGGATGCCGAAGCTTCGGCACTGTTGCAGAGTTCGGCGCTGGCGCAGCAGCGTATCGCCGATCTACAACAGCAACGCGCGCAGGCGATGGCCCGTTTCACCGACGACAACCCGGCTCTCGTCGCCATCAATGGGCAACTGGCCGAAGCGCAGAAGTCGCTGGAACACCTGGCCGGCCAGACTCGCGCCCTGCCGCCGGTGGAGCAAGAGGTCGTGCGCCTGCAGCGGGAAGTGACCGTCGATACGAACATCTACACGAATCTCTTGAACAACCGCGAGCAGCTGCGTCTGATCAAGGCAGGCCGCGTGTCGAATGTCCGCATGATCGACGCCGCGGTGCCGCCTGAAGGACCGATTCGGCCAAAGCGCGCCATTATCGTGGTCGCGGCCGTGTTCACCGGCTTGTTTGCCGGCGCCGCGCTCGTGCTGCTGCGTCAGAGGCTCAACCGCGGCGTCTCCGTCGTGGACGAGATCGAAGCGGGCACCGGGCTGGCAGTCTTCGCGGCCGTACCGCGCAGCCGCATTCAGCATTCGCTTGCGCGCCGTTTGCCGTACGGCGCGCCGGGTGCGAACACGGTGCTCGCGCATACGGCCGTTTTCGACCCGGCGGTCGAGAGCCTGCGCAGCTTCCGCACCGCGCTCGAGCATTCGCTGGAGGACGCGGACAATCGTGTCGTGCTGCTGGCAGGGCCGACACCGATGGTCGGCAAGTCGTTCGTCTCGGTCAATCTGGCGGCTGTATTCGGTGCGTCGGGCAAGCGTGTGCTTCTGATCGACGCGGATCTGCGGCGCGGCTCGCTGAACCAGCATATGGCGGTGCCGAGCATGCCGGGCGTCACCAACATCTTCGAACCCTGCCAGAGCTACGACCACGTGGTGAATCGCGACGTGATGCCGGGCGTCGACTTCGTTGCGACCGGGGGTTATGTCACCAATGCCAGCGAACTGCTGCAAAAAGATGCTTTCCGGAACTTCGTGGCGTGGGCCAATTCGACGTATGAGCTCGTGCTGATCGACGCGCCGCCGATTTTGCCGGTGGCCGACGCCGGGATCATCGGAAGACTGGCGGGCACCGTGTTCGTGATCGCGCGCCAGGGCGCGACGAGCGTGAGCGATCTGCGCGAGTCCGTGCGTCGCTTCGAACAGGTTGGCGTGCCGATTCGCGGCGTGATCTTCAATGACATGACATCGCGTCCGGGGCGCTATGGCAACGAATATGCCGCGTACGGCTATTCGAGCTACGGCTTTGCCAAGGATACGGGGAGCGCCAAGGCGGAGTAGCGCACTGCGAGGTGTGCAAAATCGCCCGATCTTTTCGTCGATGACTGCGCCGCGGTCCATCGAATTGCCAGTCAAGCGGCGCCTCATGGGCTGGAGCGAATTCGCTCTGCTTCAGCCCGCTTCACCGGCGGCAGTGTGATTGTCCGCCCGCATGAGGCGCGAACTCATCACGCGCTTCAGTCGTCCGTGATTTGACCGTATCCGTCAATCGCATTCGTGGCGACTTTCCATCGCAATTCGCCACTGACTCTCCGGGACCGGCTTCGGATGCGTGAGTTGGCGTGACATGAGCGACGGCGAACATTCGCCGGTGCGAAGACCGGCCACACTTCAAGACATACGAATTGCATGGCGCGGCCCGTTGAATCCGGCCTTGCCTTCCACCTTGGGATGAATCACGTGCTTGCCCCCAATCTGATGATTAACGGCCGCTTCCTGGGTCGCCGCGCGACGGGTGTCGATCGCTTTGCGTTCGAGACGATCCGCGCACTCGACCAGCTGATCGAGCTGCGCGATCCACGCGTCGCCGGATTGCGGACCGAGATCATCGTTCCCGAAGCGCTGGCCGCCATGCCGAATCCGTTCCGGCACGTCGCGTTGCGCGCGAGCGGAAAGGGCGGTGGCCTGCGTTGGGAACAACTCGCGCTGCCGCAAGCCGCACGCGGCCGGTTGCTGCTCAATCTCTGCAACTCCGGGCCCCTGTGGTATCGCCGTCAAATCACGGTGCTGCACGATGCGGCGCCCGCGCGCGTGCCGGACAGCTACAGCCGGTCCTTTGTTGCCTGGTATCGCCTGATGGCGCCGCGTCTTGGCCGCATATCGCGGCGTGTCATTACCGTGTCGGAATTCTCGCGGCGTGAACTAAGTGACGCTTACCGGATTCCGGTAGACAAGATCGGCGTTGTGTCGGAGAGCGGCGAGCACATGTTGCGTGTGCAACAGGATGCGGCTCCAACGTCAGTCACGCCCGACGAGCGTCCATTCGTGCTTGCGGTGGGAAGCCTCAATCGTCACAAGAATTTTCAGCTCGTGGCCGAGGCGGCGCGCCTCATTCGTGACGCGCAGTTCGACATCATCGTGGTAGGCGGGGGCGACGCACGAGTCTACGGTACGGGCCAGGATGCGTTGCCTGCGTTCGTGAAGCATCTCGGCTACGTAAGCGATAGCGAACTCGCGGCGCTCTATCGGCGCGCGGCGTGCTTCGTGTATCCGTCACGCTACGAGGGCTTCGGGTTGCCGCCCGTCGAGGCGCTGGCGCTTGGCTGCCCGGTCATCGCATCGCGGCTGCCGGCTGTCCAGGAAGCATGCAGCGACGCTGTGCTCTACACCTCGCCAGACGATCCTGCGGAACTGGCGAGCTTGCTCGAGCGAATCACGCGCGATGCCGCGTTACGCGAGAATCTGCGCGAACGGGGCCGCGCACGGACTGCGGAGCTCACCTGGCGAGCGACTGCGACCAGGTTGATCGAGGAGATCTCGCCGTGGCTAATGTGACGCTTGCATCCAATCTTGCGAAGGACACTCGCCGTTTCGGCCGCGTCGCGCTCGTGCATGAGTGGCTTGTCACTTACGCGGGGTCGGAGAAGGTCGTGGAGCAGATACTTCAGCTCTTTCCACAGGCCGATCTATACAGCGTTGTCGACTTCTTCCCGGAGTCGCAGCGGGGCGTGCTGGGCGGCAGGCATGCAACGACTTCGTTCATTCAGCATCTGCCGCGGGCGCGCAAATCGTTTCGCACTTACCTCCCGCTCATGCCGCTGGCGATCGAGCAGTTCGATCTCTCGTCCTACGATCTCGTGATCTCGTCTAGCCATGCTGTGGCCAAGGGCATTCTGACCGGTCCGAACCAGGTGCATGTCAGTTATGTGCACTCGCCGATCCGGTATGCGTGGGATCTGCAGCATCAATATCTGTGCGAAGCCGGGCTGCAGCGCGGTATGAAAAGCTGGATCGTGCGCGCGTTGCTTCACTACATGCGGATCTGGGACCAGCGTACGGCGCATGGCGTGGATGCGTTCGTCGCCAATTCTGCATTCGTGGGGCGACGCATTCGCAAAGCGTACGGCAGCGAGGCCACGGTGGTCTACCCGCCGGTCGATGTGGAGCGGTTCGAATTGGGTGACCAGCACGAAGACTTCTATTTGATTGCCTCGCGCATGGTGCCATACAAACGCATACCGCTCATCGTCGAGGCATTCGCCACGATGCCATCGCGGCGTCTCGTGGTGATCGGTGATGGCGCCGACTTTGCGCGTGTGAAGGCGTGTGCCACGCCCAATGTGACGTTGCTCGGCTATCAGCCCGATGAGGCTCTGGTCGACTACATGCAGCGTGCGCGGGCGTTCGTCGTCGCCGCGGAGGAAGACTTCGGCATTTCAGTTGTCGAAGCACAGGCCTGCGGCACGCCGGTCATCGCTTTGGGTCGTGGAGGCTCGCGGGAGATCGTGGTGGATTCGCCGGACCCCGAACGCGGCACGGGGCTCTTCTTCAGCGAGCAAAGCGTGGAATCAATCGTCGATGCGGTGGAGCGCTTTGAGCGGCAGCCGCCGCTCAAAGCGGAAGTTTGCCGTCGTAATGCGATGCGCTTTACGGAAGAGCGGTTCAAGCAGGAGTTTCTCAGTGTAGTGGAACGCGCGATGGATGCCGACAAAGTGCTCGCCGACACGCCACCTGTGGTGCGGCGCTGGCATTCAGCCTGAGTTGACACAATAACGAGAGCGTTCACGCACGAATGCTGCGTGAATGCATAGGGGTTTCGGCAAGTGGAACTGACGATATTCGGAGTCATCGTGTTCGTCGCCGGACTGGCGGCGCTCTACGTGTCGTATCGCGGCGCGATTTACGGCATGGCGGCGTTTTCCCTGTTTGGATGTACGCTCGCGCTCGGCCTGGGCGGCATCGGCATTTTGCCGGCGCAAGTCTTTCTCGCGTTCTTCGCACTCAGGGCGTTCAATCTCGTGGGCGGGAAGGGGCTCGCTGACGCGGTCTCGCAGGGCAAGCCCGGCTTCTGGCTGTTCTGCACCTGCCTCTGGGGCGTTACGGGTGCCATCATGCTGCCACGCTTGCTGAGCGGCGCGACACTCGTGTTCCCTGTCGACCGCAGCAGCCAGTTCATCGTATTGCAGCCGCTTGGCCCTGTCTCCGGCAATCTGTCTCAGACGATCTATTGCATCGCCGACGTCATAGTGTATTGCTCCATGTTCGCGTTTCTGCAATATCGCGGTGTATACCGGACGCTCGCCAACGCCATCTTCCTGCTCGCCTCGCTTGACGTGCTTGCCGGCGTGATCGATATCGTTGCGCACGCGGCGGGCCTCGACGTTCTCTCCGCTATCAAGACGGCGCAGTTCGCCGATTTGACCGGCCAGGAAATGGCCGGGATGGTTCGCATCAGCGGTACGTTCAGTGAAACGTCTGGCTTTGCGGCTTTTACGCTGCCGATCTTTGTCTTTTGCCTGAATCTCTGGCTCGTCGGCTATCGCCCGAAACTGGCCGGTCCGCTTTCGATTGCAACAGGAAGCCTGCTGCTGCTGTCGACTTCGGGAACCGCCTATGTCGGTTTAGGCGCATATCAGCTGGTACTGTTCTTTAGCCGGCCCGCGGTGATCTCGCGTTTCGCCCCGGTACGCAAGCAACGGCTGTGTGTTATCTCGGCATGCGCGGGTCTGTTGGGCGTGCTCTACGTGATCGTCTTTTTGCCGGGGGTGGTGAAGGTGCTCAGTGATTTCGTCGATGCCGCGATCCTGAGCAAGGCAGGTAGTGACTCCGGTGTCGAGCGAATGGGCTGGAATTCTCAGGGCATCACCAACTTCTTCGATACGTACGGAATAGGCGTTGGACTGGGAAGCATTCGTGCGTCGAGCTTTCTGGTGGTGCTGGTGGCAAGCCTTGGCGTCGTGGGTGTGGTGTGTTACGGGACGTTCCTTGGCAAGACGCTGCTGACGCCGGTGCCTGGCCATTACCCGTTCGCGGAGCGGGCCATCGCCTATGCGGCGCGTCACGCCATGATCGCGACGTTGATCGTCGCCTCCGCTTCGCTTAGCGTCTTCGAACTCGGTACGTGTTTTTATTTATTTGCGGCCGCAGCGGGCGCACTCTCGCCGCGTGTGCCGCGACGTGTGCCCGCGCGCGGCGGATGGGTTGCCAGGGGGGCTCATGAATAAGGTTCACTCGTCGCTGTCAAAGCTTGAACTGCTGGCAGTATATTTTTCGTACGCAATACGCTACCTCTACCCGCTCGTTCTCATTCCTTATTACGGAAGAGTGCTGGGTTCGAGTGGTTACGGAGTGGTATTGGCCGGACTGTCGCTTTCCAGTGCACTCTGGCTGCTCGTCAACTTCGGATTTTCTACCATCGGCGGGCGGGATATCGTCCACACCGAAGTCGCGAGCGAACGCGATACGATTTTTCGGGATCAATTCACGGCGCGGCTGCTATTGTCCGTTCCCGGTGCGATCGTCGGAGGCATCGCGGTTTGCAGGTCGGACATCATTGCCAATGTGCCGCTTGCGGGGTTTTTCGTCGTTGCCGGAGGGCTGCTGTCCGCCTTTAACATTGGCTGGTATTTCACCAGCACGGGACGCCCGCGCACGAATGTTCTGATCGAAGTCATGGGGCTCCTGCTTTCGCTCGCACTGATCTTTACCTTCATTCGCAAACCGGCTGATGTCGACCGGGCGTTTCCTGTGATTTTTACCTCCAGCATGATCCAGACGCTGGTGGCATATTGGCTTGTTCGAAAAGAATACACGGGCTTCATTGCACCCATGCGGGCGGCCGTGGGTCTGATCAAGCGGTCGGCCACGATCTTCATCTACAGCGGAACAGCGGTCCTGGTGCTGGATGCCTCCACCTACATTCTGTCGCTGCTGGCCGCGGCCCCGGAAGTGAGTGCCTTTGGTCTCTCCGAGCGCCTGGTGGGTGCCGCGTTGAGCATCATGGCGCCCGCCGCCCAGATTCTGGCGCCGAAGGTCATGTATCTGGTTACCCGTAACCCGGACCGAGCGAATCTGCTTGCCCGGCGAACATTTGCCGTCTTCTTTGTCGGCGCGGTGGCGGGAGTGATCCTCACGAGACTGCTCTCTGAATGGCTCATACCGCTGGTATTCGGACCGGAGCTCGGCCATGCCGTCCCGGTTCTGAATATCATGATCTTCATTCTGCCGCTTACCGTTTGCACGCGGGTACTCGGTATCTATTTCCTGATTCCCCGAAAACTCGAAAGGCAGCTTGCCTGGAGCGGTGTGATCAGCGCGGTGGTGAACCTGATGGTGGCCATTCCCCTTGCCAGCCACTGGGGGGCCACAGGTATGGTCTACGCGCGAATCCTCGCGGAAGGATCATTGCTGGTCATGCTGATTTTCGGAATCTGGAAAGCCGGCTTGTTTCGCGAGATTCTCGGAATCAACGAAGGTTTCTCTTTGCCGGGGAGATTTGGAAGATGGCTCGAATGACGAACGCCGCGAATCGCTTTGCGCATGCGTTGTGGTGTACGCGTGAGATCTGCGGGTGCATGCGGCAGGCAGGAGTGCGATGCCTCGCGTGTCGATGCCGCGTCCCCCGCATTCCTGCAGGCAATGATCGATGAGGTCAATGATGGAATCGAGCTTCAGTTCACGAGTCACGATGGCCGAGCCGATGAGTCAGCCTTCACCTGACAAAGATCCGAGAATCTGCCTGATCTTCGCCACTCGTGGTCGCGCAGACATTCTCAAGGACGTCGTTGCCTTCGTCGACTTGCAAACGGTTAAACCCGATCTGATCATCGTCTCCTGCGTCTCGGATGAGGACGTTGGCGATCTGTCAGTCCAGCCTGGAATGATCGTGCTGAAGGGGCGGCCTGGACTGACGACGCAACGCAATCACGCGTTGAACCATGTGCCGGACGACGTCGACGTCGTGATTTTTCTGGACGATGACTTTCTGATGCATAGCGAGTGGATTGCGGAAGTCCTCAAGGCGCTGGATAGCGATCCATCCATTGCCTGCGTCACCGGAACCGTCATCGCGGATGGCATTCATGGGCCGGGTTATTCTTTCGAAGAAGGGCAGGCCATCGTTGCCAGGATCGGCGATCTTCCGGAGCGCTTGATCGTCGCGCCGACCGGTGGCCCCTACGGGTGCAACATGGCATTCCGCGCCAGCAGCATCGCTGGTCTGCGCTTTGACGAGCGCCTCGTTCTCTATGGTTGGCAGGAGGATCGTGATTTCGGAGGCCAGATCTGGAATCGGGGCTATCTCGTCGTGCGTATCAATACTGCGCTCGGCGTGCACATGGGAGTCAAACGCGGCAGGGTATCCGGATGCAAACTGGGTTATTCGCAGGTCATCAATCCGTTCTATCTGGTGAAAAAGAAGACGATGCCTCTGCGCCCGGCGGTCGACCATGTCATACGCAATATCGCGAGCAACATAGTGCGAAGCTTTGCACCAGAGCCGTGGATCGACCGGCGAGGACGTCTAATGGGGAATCTGATCGGATTGTGGGACTTCTTTCGTGGAAGGCTCACGCCTGAGCGACCCGAGAGTTTTTAGCAATCTGATGAACAAAGATTCTCATTTGGCGGTGCCCGATTGCCTGCGCGGCCTCGCAGCCATATCGGTCCTGCTCTTTCACTTTAATCACTGGCTGGGGATCCCATGGTTGGCCCCCAACGCCGGTATTGCTGTTGACTTCTTCTTTGGCCTGTCGGGTTACGTCCTGTGCGTGGCGTATCGTGGCCGCTTCGAAAGAGGGCTGAGCGGTGCGCTTTTCGCGCGTATCAGACTTATACGGCTGATGCCGATGATCGTGATCGGAACGCTGTTGAGTGCATCGTATCTGGCGGCGAGATATGTTCTGCTTCGCGATTCCGACATCTCTCCGGGCTGGCTCGCGGCCGCCACGCTCTTTGGCCTATCGTGCATTCCGGTCTTCGGTGCTCCGCATGCAATTGGAGGGCCGCAGGTGTTCCCGCTCAATGGCCCCGAATACACGCTGTTCCTCGAGCTGGTCGTCAATCTCTTCTGGATGCTCACACGCCGATTCGACGGAATAAAGTTCGCGCTCACCATGGCGATCTCGGGCTACGCGCTTACCGCGGTATCCGGTATGGGAGGCGATACGCCGCAGACTTTCCTTTCCGGCTTTCCACGTGTATTCGGCGCTTACTATCTGGGCGTGCTGCTTTATCACGCTCATGTGAAATTCGGGCTGCTCTCGTTGAAGATCTGGAAGTCGCTATTTCTTCCAGCGTGCCTCACAACGATGGTCATGATGGGGTGGAATGGCCAGATCCCATTTTTTGTACAGTGGCTGTGGGCTGCCGCTGTGATGCCGCTGCTGATCCTCGGCGGATCTTCGGTTGCGCTCACCGGGCCCGTACGGACGGTCGCGCTCGTTCTTGGGGAACTGTCGTATCCCGTGTACGCGTTGCATTACCCCACGTTTGTCTGGCTCAACGGCGTCTATCAGGAGTTGATGCACAGAAAGGATCCGATTCTGGAGGCCGCTGTGTTCTTGCCCGCGATCCTGCTGACCAGTTATCTCATCATGCGTTTCATCGATACGCCCATCCGTGCGTGGCTCGTGTCCCGATTTGGCCGATCGACGCCTAAGCCGATTCTCGACACCACGGCCGCCGATACACCCGTTTGAGCCGGTGCGCGGAGGCTGGCTATGCACGCGTTTGCGTGCGGTATCCAGCAGTGCTGCGCGGCGTGCGTCGATAGCATACCTGTCGAGGCAAGCGGCACTTTCCTGCGTCAGGGCGGGAATCGCGTAGCGCGAATCTTGCACGAAACCTGTGGGCTAACGTTGCTGCCGCTTGAGTTGCCATCTGATCGATTGCCGGGCCATTGACTGAAGAGCACTGACGCTTGAACGTGGAGGGGGTTATGAAAACGATCGCGTCGAAGACGATAGCGTTCAATGGCAAGTTCTTCGGGGCAGCGCCGACGGGCGTGCACAAGGTTGCCGAGCAACTCGTCGCCGCGACCGATGCGCTGATTGCCGGGCAGGCTGGCAGCGGCGTCGATTGCACCCTCGTCGTCAGAGACCGCGTCGAGATTCCGCGTTACCGAAACATTTCGTGCGTTCGCGAGAGTCGCTGGGTTCGCAAGATTCATCGGATCGCGTGGGAGCAATGCTATCTTCCACTGGCTCGCAGAAGGGATTTCATTCTTAATCTATGCAATCTCGGTCCTTTGCTTCATCGGAATTCGGCGACGATGATCCACGACGCACAGGTGTATTCGGCCCCAGAATCCTATTCGCTTCCTTTCCGGCTTTGGTACAAATCGCTCTACTTTTTTATCGGTAAACGTCACAAGATCATCTTTACCGTATCCGAGTTCTCTAAAGCCGAGCTTGTGCGCTATGGCATTGCCAACGCCGACAAGATTGTCGTTGTACATAACGGCTGCGACCATGTTCTGCAGGTCCAGCCGGACGCGCGACAACTCGCGGCGTTGAGCCTGAAACCGCGGCGCTACGTGCTCGCGCTCGCGAACACCCAGAAACACAAGAACGTCGGCATTTTGCTCAAGGCGTTCGCAAGCGCACAGCTGAGCGACGTCGAACTGGTACTGTTCGGCAATGCGACGCAGGCCGACTTCGAAGGTCTCGGGCATGTCGTGCCTCCCAACGTGCGATTTACCGGCCGCATTAGCGATGCCGAGCTCGTAGGGCTGATGACCTACGCCGGCGCACTTGCCTTTCCCTCACTTACAGAAGGGTTTGGTCTGCCGCCGCTGGAGGCAATGGCGCTGGGTTGCCCGGTCATCGCCGCACCGTTTGGCGCGCTTCCGGAAGTTTGTGGCAAAGCGGTGCTTTATGCCGATCCGTTCGACGCGGACGCCTGGCGAATGAATATTTTGGCGGTACTCAACGATGAGTCCGTGCGGCAGTCACTGATATCCGCCGGACGCCGGCAGGCTGGTGGCTTCACCTGGAGACAGGCGGCGCGCAGCATGTTCGAGACCGTGAAGGCCGTGAGCGGCTGAATTCCTTATAGAAAAGCGATGTTGGGGGGCACGTAATGTCTATTGATGTCGACTTCTCATTGGCGCTCAATGATCGAACCGGCAAGCTCTTTTTGGGGAAGGACATCATTTCAACGCTCGGCGCCAGGGTGACGAGGGTCCACTACGGCCGATTTCACGAATTTCCCCATAGTGATCTGATGCGCCGGATTGCGGGCCGCTTGACCCAGAAGGAAACCATTGCGCGAGTGAACAGGTCGCGGCTGGTTTCACTTTTGCCGGTCATTCGCGATCCACGCCCTACGCTGCATCTCGATCCGCTGAGCGTCGTGCGCCATCGCCTGGAAGCACGCGACATCGTGCTCTGCCACGATGTGGGTCCGATCACCCATCCAGAATATTTCGCGCCGGGTGTCAACGAACTGTACGTTTGGGCTTATGACGAGATCCGGCGAACGAAGCCCCATATGGTTTTCGTCAGCAAGACGTCGCAGCGGGAATTTCACGCGCTGTACGGCAATGACTTTGCCTCGTCGAACGTCATCTATATTCCAACCCGTTTGGGAGTCAAGAAAGGAGAGGGTCGTCCGGTGGAAGGCGTTTCGCGTCGTTTTCTGCTGACGGTGGGCAGTATCGGCGATCGGAAGAACCAGGCCCGTTCTATCGAGGCGTTCTCGGCAAGCGGGCTTGTGGAGAAAGGGTGGCAGTATGTCCTTGTCGGAGGGCGCGAGTCTGGCGCCGACGTCGCGATTGAACTCGCCAGGCAATCACCGGGTGTGGTGATGCCAGGTTATACGAAAGACGAAGAGCTTCGCTGGCTTTATCGCAACGCATCCGGCTTCGTTCTGATGAGTTTGCTTGAAGGATTTGGAATGCCGGTGATCGAGGCGATAGAGCACGACCTGCCATGCCTCGTTTCCCGCGGGAGCATTTTGACGGAAGTTGGCGGCGGCGCGATGCTGTGCGCCGATCCGCTTGCTCGAGAATCCATCGCGTATGGTATGCGGTCGCTAGCCGAAATGCCGGACGAGGAGCGTGATCGGCGGATTTCGGAGGCGCGTGCGCATCTCGCGCTTTTTGCGCGCGAACCGATACTCGCTAGCTGGCGAGCACTGGTTGAAAAGGTCGGGTGATTCGCTGGGTCGGGTCCGCGGGCAGCATGTGCGTACAACAACAAGGCCCGCCGTGGCGGGCCAGGGCGACGTAAGACTAGTCGCTTCCTTGCATGGCCGACTTCGCAACGCGGCGGGCGGTATTCACCGCCGAGAAAGCCGCGGCCTTGGCGCGATCCCGCACGCCGCTTCGTCCAGGCGGCGTGGGGTGGAGACCAAGCTTCCGGAGGTAATAGTTGGCCCGATAGACATCCGCGCGCAGCGTGTTGAGAAATTGAAAGTTCACGCTCAAGGTCACCGAGATATTGTCGCCGTTCTTCAACCAATGGGGGCAGTTGACAGGAACGTGAACGCCGTTTCCGGGTGCCAGTCTGTACGTCTTCGCCCTGTCCTGCAACTCGGGTCGATAGTTCGGCGCGTTGTGGTCGATCGTCCAGAATCGCTCGAGTTCTTCTTCCGGAAGCACCTGCCGGTCTTCCCGATCAAAGACGTACAAATCCTTTTGACCGTGGATTTGAAGAATGAAATTGCATTCCCGATCGATGTGATACGCCGTCACACGCTTCGGTGACGTCACGAAAATGATGAGGTCTTCGCGCTTGATCTGCGATTCGATGTCACCGCCAACCATACCCTTGATCTCCGCCATCGCATGCCTGTACAGCTCGGCATAGGCCGGGTCTTGTTGCGGGCCTCTGAAAATGAACCAGGCGTTGGAGTCTTCGAGCTGCTTTAATGCGTTGAGCGGCGAGAACGCACGATTCGTATCTTTCCATTTCTGACCGGGCGCGACATCACCCATGTCGAAGTAGAGGTCATCTGGACGTGTTTTCAGGGTTCGCTCCGCCAATTCCATCAATTGAGGAAGCTGAAAGAGCGGATGAGACGCCAGGTGGTGGGAGACGTCGAAGCTCTTCCGCTCGAAATTCTCCCGAAACACCGAGGAATCCGCGTCGATCCATTTGTCCGGCAATTCCGCTTCGAGAGCGGGGGGAACCGCGGTAGTCTCCATGTGATCGCTCCTCTTGGTCAAATGGGGGATAAGCAATACCCCTTGGTACCGTCGAGACGTCGGATAACGAATTACTTGCGATCGTGGATTTATTGACCACATCGTCGAACTTGTAAAGCCACGCGGGCGTTCCCTTCAGGGCTACCCAGCCAGGACCGGGCTGAATATTCGGCATTGCGAGGGACACGACCGCTCGCGCTCCGGTTTGATGGAACGCTTGCATGATCTCTTCACGCTGTTGCGCCGTAAGCTTCGTCCAGAATGTTTCACTAAAATTCGGCCAGAGGACTTCGTCTTTGCGATCAAGGCGGTTACGATCCTGCGGCTCGATACGGTACGGGAGACCGCCGAACTCGGCGACGATGCGCAAGCGTGAGACATAGGCCCAGCTGACCCTGACAGTGGGATAGCTATCCCGGATCACGGCAACTGGATCCCCCGGCTGCAACCCTGAGGCAGTGAGCGCGTCAGCAATCCGCCATTTCGGGTCGTCGTGAAAGTCCGATCGATTAACCGCCGCCACGAACGAAGGCCCATCGGTCATCGCAAGCTCACCTAGAGCGCCTGCACCATAGATGATGACGAGCGCTGTCGCGAGCAGGCGGCGCGATTGCAGGGTTGCGTCGAGCAATGGCGCCCATGTCAGGAGCGCGATAACCATAACGAACGCACTGAGATAACGATCTTCAACGTGGACAATAAAATAGGTGGCGAAGCCTCCGACGGTTGGCAGCAGCAATGGCCAAACGCGGATTATTGTCTTGAGGAGCGACGCTCGCCATGACCGCCTGGCAACGGTAAACAAGAGCGCCGCGGCGACCGAAAGCACCGTTGGGTGTTGCTTGAGTATCTGCTGCAAGCTCCACAGAGACCGGCCCATCGCTATCAATTGCATCTTCAAACTGAAGAACGTCTTGAAGCCTTTGTACCAATATGCGACGTCGTTATAGGGTGGGTACGTCGTGTGGAAAGGCGTACCGAAGCCGAACACCGGCAAGCCCGCTACAAGTTGACTGGTCGGGTGGATTGGCCGACCGAACTGCGCCGGTCCGCCTTGCCAATTGGTCAGGTGTGGAAGCTCGTTTACGTGCCAGGGGACATTCAAGGCACCTGAGGCACCAAGCGTAAATTCCCCATAGGACCAGGAAATCCCGGCGATGTAGACGGCAAAGAGAACACCGAAGGTTCCCGCAACCGCACCGAATGACTTCCACAAGCCGCCCCTCATGCAGCAACAGATGAAAAGCGTCAACATGAAGAGACAGGCAAATGGAGTGAATACCCCTTTTACCCAAACACCGAGACCAAGGACCAGACCGAGCAAAGTTGCGGTCAGAAGGTCTTTGCGACGAATCAGGGAGAGAAGCAGGCCGGAAGCCAGGAGGAAGCCGGTGGTCACAAGCAAGTCTGGACACGCGGCTGAAACGGAATCGAGCGCGAGACAGGCGCCAAGAAAAACGCAAACCCCAATCCAGACGGTGAACGGGTGCTTGCCCAGCGCAAGCGAACCAGGCCAATACAGCGCGAGCGCACTCCGGATCAGTCCGCGCCAGGCGGCATAGGCAACGAGATAGATTACCCAGTTGATTGCCGTAATGGCATACCACTCGCCGTCCGGCGTGGGCGCGGCCAGTGCCCGGGCGCCGGCAACCAATGCGGGATAGCCGGGATTCCAGAAGGGGTTGAATATTTCGCGCCACTCGAGGTGCGTGACGGCCCAGCTGACATTGAGATAGGAAATCCAGTCGCCATAATATTGCGTCCGACCGTAGAGGCCTTCGACGATACCGAGTATGCCGACGACGATCCAGGACAGGATCAAATGCACATTCCCCCGTGACCACTTTATTGTCATGTAGCACCTCCACGCTTGCAGCTAGAAGATCAATAGATAAGGGAGTTAGCCGCCCAGTGGTCCAATCAGCAAAATGAGCTATTAACGCCCAATATCAGTCGAGGTGTGAGCACGGGCCGCTGTTCGCCTTGTCGGACGCAAACGCCGCTACGCTCTGGAGCGATCCAGCACAATGTGGCGAATCCTCGAATCGATGGCGTGTTTCTGCACGCCCGTTCATCGCTCGATGTCGTCCCGGCCGTCACATGACAGCAGGGCGTCTCGCTTACGGTCGTGCAGGCAAGTCACGCGATGAATTTAGCCGGTCGAATCGAACCTCTCTGTGCGTTGGGCAACGCGGGCTTTCGATCGAGCGAGGCAGATTCATCGGCGTGTGCGTGCGCACAGACAATTCCCAGGTTCGCCGAAAGGGGAGTGGCGTTCAGGACGGCGGTGCATCGCCTGCCGTCGGGACCTGATTCGACGCATTGGACGCCGCTCCGGAAAAGCGCGCCTTTTCGTTGAACGTCCACGCCGAGTTGAGCAGATAAGTCAAGCCGAGAACGAGGGCAGTCGTGACCAGTTGCGCAATGAGATAGTTCAAACCAAGACTGGTGACGAAGAACTTCATGCACACACCGTTCATCAATACGCCGAGCAGCGCGATGATGGCGAACTTCGGTGCGGTCGACAGGGGATTGCTCTTGCTTCGGAACGTGATCTGGCGGTTGAGGCTGTAGTTGACGATCGCGCCGACGGTCGCCCCGGCCATGGAACTGACCGCCGGGGAGGCAAGACCGGAGTGGACCATCGCAATCAAAATCGCATACTGTGCGACGGTGCCGATCGCACCGACGCCAGCATAGACCACAAACCTTCTTGCCTCGCGTAGATCAGGCATCGCTCGTGCCCGCAGATTGATAGCGGCGGCGGATCAGGTAAACCGGCCGATTTTTCGATTCGTAGTAGATGCGGCCGATGTATTCGCCAAGTACGCCGATACCGATCAACTGAACCCCGCCGAGCAGGAGCACGGCCGAGATCAATGACGCGTAGCCAGGTACGGCGACCCCTTGAATCAAGGTTCGCACAATGAGAAACGATGCATACAGTATCGCGATACATGCCACGAAGCTGCCGACGTAAGTCCATACGCGAAGCGGCAGCGTGCTGAAACTCGTGAAGCCCTCCAGCGCGAAGTTCCACAGTTTCCAACCCGAAAACTTCGATCTGCCGGCGAGGCGAGGCTCACGCACATACTCGACGACTGCGGTCCGGTAGCCAACCCAGGCAAACAACCCCTTCATGAACCGCCGCGTCTCGGGGAGTTGTTTGAGGGCGTCCACAACCTCCCTCGTGATCAAACGGAAGTCACCCACGTTCTCCGGGATCTTCGTGTCGCACATCGCATTGTGTATGCGATAAAAGATTGCCGCGGTCTGGCGCTTGAGGAAGGAATCCGTGAGCCGGCTCACACGTTTGGCAACGACCACATCGTGGCCTTCGCGCCATTTCTCGACCAATAGCGGAATGATTTTCGGCGGGTCCTGCAAATCCGCGTCGAAAGGAATCACAATGGCGCCGCGCGCTTCGTCGAGTCCTGCCGAAAGTGCGGCCTCCTTGCCAAAGTTGCGCGTCAGGTCGATGACACGGATGCGGCTGTCTTGCTTCGACATGCGAATCAGCATGCCCAGCGTGTCATCGCGGCTGCCGTCATTCACGCAGACGATTTCAAACCCGGTTCCGTCGATCGATTCAAGTACAGGAATGACCGTGCTGAAGAACGCGCCGATCATCTCCTCCTCGTTATAGAACGGCACGACGAGCGACAACAGGCAGGGCTCACTGACCGAGGGAACCTCCGCAAGCGCAGGGTTGGACCGCGCAGTCGTCTCGCGCGCGCCTGCCGGCGAGGTTGACGCTTCCCGCAGGAGAGGCTCCGGAGCCAGAAAGTGAGGGCGGCCGATATAGTCCATGATTACCTCGCGCAGATGCCGCGGTTGTCCGACTGGCGTAACGATTTCATCGCGGGCGTTCAGCGTTTGACCAGACGCCGAACCGCGTTCAGCGGGGACTTCAATCGGGTTACCGGCGAGTGAACGACTTCCGCAAATGTTTTGGGATGGCGATGTTCGAGCGTCGAGATGACTTTTCGTTTCAAGCTGTCGCGCAATGGCGAAACACCGGGTGGCAACGGCTTCAGCCCCATCATGCGCAGAACGTAGTTAGCCTGGTAAACCCGCGCGCGTCGCTCGAGCGACTTCATGCAGTAGTTGATGCTGATACTCACTGAAATGTTGTCGTCGTTCTTGACCCAATGCGGCGCCAATGGAGGGTGATGCACCACTTCGCCCGGGTTGAGCCGGAAGATCGTGCCGCGACTCTGCAGTTGACGACGATAACGCGCGGCCTCGAAGTTGCCCGCGTAGTAGCGCTCCACTTCCTGGTCCGGCACCAGCTCGCGATCGGTAGCCGGGAAGAGGCATACGTCTTTCGAGCCCTGCAACTGGAAGAGGAAGTTGGTTTCGTGATCGATGTGGAAGGGCGTCGAGATATTCGGCGACGAGACCAGCAACGTCATCGTCACCAGGGTGATGTCGCTGCGCAGCGGGTAATCGGACAACGCCTCGAGCTCGGCTGTAATCGTGTCAAGGACCTGGGCGTAGTCCGCGTCGTAAAGGTGTGCCTGAGTGAGCTTGATCCAGGAGTCGTTTTCGTGAACGCTCGCAAACGCTTCTTTCAGCCGCGTGCTGTGGGGCATGGCGCTGAATCTGGCTTCCAGCGAACTATTCTTGAAGTTGATCGCGCGGACGTTGCCATTCTTCTCAAGCATCCGCAGGGCGACCTCCTCGATCCTTGGGATCTCGAACAAGCCGCTTTCATGCAACAGGTGATTGAATTTGAACGGATGCAGATTGAAGTTGCTTTTGAATTCCTTGTTGCAGGCGTGCAGGATTTTTCCGTCTGAGGTGAGTTGGGGTGATGCATCGTCCAACGTCGCACTATGGCTAGTCACAGACATGGCACACCTTTGCAGGTTAGAGGGTATTGCCTGCAGGCTACTATCGCGCCCGTGGGCCAGATGTGCGTTGACGAACATCCAGGCCGGTTTAGGGCGTTTACCCGCGATGAGCGGTCTAGTTGACAGCTTCCTGGCTCGTCGCCGATGTGGTGCCGGCGGCTTTGAAGCTTGGCCTGAGAAAATCGATCACCTCGGCATCCGTGATCGGTTTGATATGCAGCCGGAAAGCGGCGTTCAGCGACGTGACAAAGTACTGGGTCCAGAGCGTGTTCCAGACCACGCCGGCATGGCTGTCCGAAAGGAAGACATTGTGCGGATCGTCGCCGGAGGTATTGGTGATGGCCCAGCCAGGCGAGAGATGAACCGACTTGTAATCTGGACGACCTTGAGCGTCGCGCTGGCCCCACATGCTTCTGAACCATGCTTCATCTTCGAGAACATAGACATGGCGATCTGCCGCGGCGAGCGCGCGCAAGCCATTGTTGAAGCGATCTATCCCGGCATCGATATTGGCGATCTCCCTGGCGGATTGCCAGCTTGCGAACTCGCCCGGCCAATCCGCGCCGCTGGCCGCAGTTGAGAGTACGACATAGGTATCCGGGTGATATTTGCGGATCAGCGCGACGGCTTCGCCAATAGACTTGATGCAAGCGTCGATCACGGCCGCGGGGTGCGGTGCAGCTGGATCGCGCGACAACTCATCGAATAGCTCGTGGCTGCTGAGATCGTTGTCACCGATCCGGATGAACACGACGCCGCCTCGCCACGCTTGGGGTTCCATGTCCATCAAATCGACGAGTCGGATCGCCTGGCGCTGCGATTGCCCCATCAACTGGCTGCAGGTCGCGCCGCTAACCGCAAAGTTATAACGGTAGTCCTCTTTGGGAGGCGTGCGGGCGAGCGCACCCAAAGCTTCGCTGGCAATGGCCCGATACTTGCCGGTTCCCCAAACGCCCCATTTGCCCTGGTCGATCTGGTCTCCCCGCAACTGGGCGAGCACCTCGGTCCACTGCCACGTGGTCGCGCGCCACTGGCCTCCTCGCGCGTGCGGATCGCTCAACATGACCGTGTCGTGGTAGGACTGGCTATTGGAGTCACCAAGCACGGCTAATCGCACCCTTCCAGATGGCGATTCCGACGCGCTGGCGACGGTGACCGGCACACGGCGAAACAGGCCGGGAACGGCTAACCTGACAAAAAGGCCGGTGACGGACAGTACGCCGAACAGCGCGATCAGCAACACCCTACGCGAACGGGACATAGGCCATTTACCCTATCGTGGCGCACCGAGATCATGACCCTTCGAGGGCGTTTTCCTGTTCGTCGTGCGCGGTTTCGGCAAAGCGGTCGAGCAGTTGCTTGCCCATCACCGCCGCGCCGGCCGCGCGGAACATCTGGTTGTGCATGCCAGGAACCTCGGTGACGACCAGTTTGCCGCTGATCACTTCACCCCAGCCCATGTCGTGCGCAAACAGGCGGCCCTTGAGCACCTGACCGCTGCGGAAGATCTGGACATTGCCGTCGTAGGGCTTCGGACGGTATCGCACCTGCTGCTCGCGCAGATAGCCGATATTGCGGCCATACCAGAGATTGTCGTCGATCATGTTGTTCGCGCTGTCGTTCTTCAGGAAGCCGAACTTCACCGCAAGCTGCGTCAGACGAAGCCAGCGAACGGTCCGAAACTGCTGGAGGAACGCAATCATGGACATCTCGCCACGCTTCGCCAGGCGGTAGTCGCGCGGAATGTCGTCCATACGCACCTGGACTTTGCGCAACAGGCGATCGTACCAGGGCATCGATTCCCGATACCCCGGGCACCAGGAGTCGGTGAGGACGACGAGTTCCACCGTTTCGCCTTCGCGGCGCAACTGGTGAGCCGCCTCCAGCGCCATCGCGCCCAGCACACAATAGCCCATGAGAATATAAGGGCCGCTTGGCTGGATCAGTCTGATGAGTCGCACGGCGTCCGCGGCGAGATCCTCGAAAGCGCGCAACGGGAAGTTGGGCTGAGGCGTCTTCGGCACCATGGGAACGTCGACGATGGGCCGCACGTCGCCGACCTGTTTGGCCAGTTCATACAGGACCGCGATGTTGTTGAGCACGATGACGGGTGTTTGCGAACCCTCCTCGTTGAAGCGCACGACGTTGTGCGCTTTCGCCTCCAGCTCCGCACGGCTCATAAAACCGCTCACGCCCACGCCGCCCGCGACTTGCGCTGTGTCGTTTCCGGCGGCGGGCGCGAGTGCTCGCTGCGGCATGACTTCGGCGGTTTCCAGCACCTCGCGCCATTGGGCCAGATGCCGGTCGATCGTCTCGATGTCGTAGAGGTCGGTGTCGCCCTCACAGGAGATGCGCCAGCCCTCCGGGCGCCGCACCATGAAGAAGTTGAGGTCGTAGAGCGCACCCGCGTTGAAGGAGGGCGAAGTCGTCGCGGCGAAATCCTGGCGTCGGACCTCATCGCCCATGCCGACGAAGCTTTGCTGCAAAGCGAAGTTGACCGAGCATAGCGGCGGCCGGTTCATATCCGACACTTCGCCGGCCATCTCCATCATCTCTTCGAACGGCACGTGCAGATGCTCGATAGCGTCGCTGAGCTTGGCGCCACACTGTGCGGTGATATCGGCAAGCGTGCTGCCCTGGGTCACATCGAGGCGCAGGATCACCGTGTTGATGAGCGGCCCGATTACACCTTCGAGTTCCTGCTGATCGCGCACCGACATCTGCGTGCCCATGGCGACTTTGGGCTGCCCAGTCGTCTTTTGCAGCGACATCGCAAGGCCCGCGGCCGCCACGCTGAAGAGCGTCACGCCTTGCGCCTTGGCTGCAGTGATCAGACGCTCGCTCAAGGCGCCCGGCAACAGAATCGAGCGAATGACGCCCTGGAAGCGCCGCTCCGGTGGCCGGGGGCGGTCGCCCTTTACGTCGAAGCGGCTGAACCCTTTAAGCTCCTGGCGCCAATGGACGCGAGCGCGATCGATCGCCGCACTGGCCAGGAACTCACCCTTCCATAGTGCGTAATCGCCATGGTGCAGCTCGACGTCCGCGTACTCGGGATCATGGCCCGCGTGCAACGCCGCGAGTCCTTCCACGAGTTCGCGCACGAGGATCGCGAAGGACCAGCCGTCCATCACCAGCGAATGGAAGGTCAGCTGCAACTCGCCTTGGGTGCTCGACCTCGGCAACCACACGGCCCGGAAGAATGACGCGCACGACACGTCGAAAGGCGTGCGGGCCTGCTCTTGACCCACGCGCTGGGCCTCGGCCAGCGCGGCTTGTTCGTCCAGACCGCCGAGATCCACCACCGCGAGCCGGAAGGGGGCGCGGCTCCAGACCTGCTGGCGCAGCCCCGCGCCCGTCATCAGGAAGCCGGTGCGCAAGATCTCGTGCCGCGCGACCAGTTCGCTGAGCACCTGTTCGATGCTCGCGGCAGTGAGCGGCCCCGACAATTGCAGCCGGAAGGCGATGTTGAGCGCGGAGGCCTTAGGCGACGCCTTCTGCTCGTGCCAGTAGCGTACCTGGCAGGCGGTCGCCGGGAACAGGGCGTGGCCCGCCTCGACCTCCTGCACAGGTGCGATATTCAAGGCTATCGAGTTCATCGCTCAGGCTCCCTCGGCAATCCTGCGCTTGAAGTTGAGGATCGACGGCCGCGCCACGGCGGGCACCTCGACCGGCTCGTCCATCTGCGTGCCGTCAAGGCTCGCGGCCAGCTGCTCGATCGTGACGTTCTTCATGAGCTGACGCGCATCCACGCCCAACCCGCGCTCGTTCATTCGGGCAACGATGCGGAACAGCTGCAGGCTGTCTGCACCGAGGCTGAAGAACTTCTGGTCGATGCCCACCTGCTGCAGGCCGAGCACCTCGCGCCAGATCGCGGCGATGGTGGCCTGCGTCGGCGTCATGGCCGCGGGTTCGGCTGCGGCGACCACGATTTGCGCGGCCTCGCGGGCCGCCGGTTCGATCGGCACCGGCGCTTGCGGCACGACCTTGAGCGCGGCGTGCGGCTGGCGCACCGGCGCGGCCACCATGTCCGCCGTCGGCACGGGCAGGGCCTTGCGGTCGAGCTTGCCGTTGCTGGTCTGAGGCAGCGCGCCGAGCGTCATCCACAGCGTCGGCACCATGTAGGACGGCAGTTGACCGGCGACATGCGCTGCGACTGCGCTCTGATCCGGTTTGTCGGAGCCCGCGCCGACCAGGTAGCCCACGAGGCGCGCGCTGTCGGCCACGGTATGCAGGGCGACGGCGGCTGCGGCAACACCGGGCGCCTTGCGCAGGGTGGCCTCGATATCCTCGATCTCGATGCGGAAGCCGCGCAGCTTGATCTGCTGGTCGCGACGGCCCAGGTGCTGGAGCGAGCCGTCGGCGAGCCGCTTCGCGAGATCGCCGGTGCGGTAGAGCCGGCGCGGTGCGGCGCCTTCGATGGCAACCGACTTGAAGGCGGCATCGGTCAGGTCGGGGCGGTTGAAATAGCCCTTCGCCAGGCCTTCACCGCCAATCCACAGTTCGCCGCTCACGCCTTCGGGCGCCAGATGCAGGTCGTCGGTCAGCACGTGCAGGTCGGTATTGGCGAGCGGCGCGCCGATCACCACCGGTGCGTTCGCAACGACACGCGAGGCGGAGGACCAGATCGTCGTCTCGGTCGGGCCATAAAGGTTCCACACCTCCGCGCCGGTCGCGAGCAGGTCGTCGGCGAGATCGCGCGGCAACGGCTCACCGCCGCACAGGATCTTGAAGCCCTTCGGCGCCTTGAAGCCGGCCTCGAGCAGCATGCGCCACAGCGAAGGCGTCGCCTGGAGCACGGTGGCGGCTTCTTCCTTCAGGCGGGTCACCAGTTCGAAACCGGTGCGCACTTCCGCGTGGCCGGCGATGAAGGTCCGCCCGCCGGCGATGAGCGGCAGGAACAGCTCGAGACCCGAGATATCGAAGGAGAACGTCGTCACCGCGACGATGGTGTCCCTGACCGTAAAGCCCGGCGCGTGCGCCATCGAGAGCAGGAAGTTGCTCAGCGCGCGATGGCCGATCTCCACGCCCTTGGGCTGACCCGTCGAGCCCGACGTGAAGATCACGTAGGCCGAATCGGCGTCCGTTACGGCGGGCAGCGCCACAGTCTCGTCATCGTCCTGCGCGAGGAGCGCCTCCACGTCCAGCACGCGATGCGCGCCCGGTTCCAGCACCGTGAGGCTTTGCTCATCGCTGAGGATCGCGGCGATGCCGGCGCCATCGAGAATCTGACGCAGGCGTGCAGGCGGCATCGTCATGTCGAGCGGCACGTAGGCGCAGCCCGCGCGCCACACGCCGATCATGGCGGGCACGATCATGGCGCTGCGTTCCATCGCGAGGGCGACGCGTGAGCCTGAGGCGATACCCGCCGCCATGAGCCGGCGGGCGATCTGGCTGGCGCGCGCATCGAGTTCGCCATAGGTCAGGCTCGTCGAGTCGTCCGACACGGCTGTCGTATCGGGAGCCTGCCAGGCCTGTGCGGCGATCAGCGCCGGCGTCGTCTGCGAGAGATCGTAGTCGCGCTGGGAAGCGTTCAGCTCGTCACGCAGATGGTGGATTTCCGCATCGCTCAAGAGCGGCAGGGCTGCGACAGGCGTTTCGGCATCGCGGGCGATCGCCGTCAGCAAGGTTTCGTAGTAGCCGAGCCAGCGCTGGATCGTCGTTTCATCGTAGACGTCGGTGTTGAAGTCGCAATCGAGTCGCAAACCCTGTGCCGATTCGATCACGTTCAGGAACAGATCGAAGTTGCTGTAGGCCTTCGCGTTCGGCGCGAAGTGCGTGGTGACGCCTGCCATGTCGAGTTCGCCGTCGACCTTTTCCAGGTTGAACTGCAGATCGGTCAGCGGCAGCCGGTTGAGATCGCGCTTGATGCCGAGGTCGCGCACGAGTGCGCCGTAGGTGTAGTTCTGGCGGTCGCCTGCGTCGTAGAGGTGATCGCGCACCGCCTTCATGTGCGTGGCGAAAGGCTTCTCGCGGTCGAACTTCACGCGCAGCGGCAGGAAGTTCACGCAGTGCCCGACCAGCAGCGCTTCGCCCGCTTGCGACTGGCCAGCCATCGGTGCGGCGATCACCACGTCGTCATTGCCGGACAGACGGCCGAACAGCACCTGGGCCGCGCCGAACAGCGTGGCGAACAGCGAGCAGCCCTGCTTCGAGGAAGCGGTCTTCACCTGCTTGAGAAGATCGGCTCCCAGATGGCGGGTCGTCGACGCGCCGTTGAAGCTCTTGCGTTCCGGACGCGGGCGGTCGCCGGGCAAATCGGGTTGCGGCGCCGGGACGCGATGGACGTTCATCCAGAACTCGCGCGTTTCCTTGTCGACGCCGATTTCGTCCTGCGCCTTGGCGAAGGCGAGGAAGCTCTGCACCTCGTCGAGTTCCGGCTGCGTGCCCCAGACTTCTGCGGCGTAGAGCGCAGCCAGATCGCGCAGGATGATGTTGATCGACCAGCCGTCGCAGACGATGTGATGTGCCGTGAACACGAACGCCCACTTCTGCGCTTCGAGGCGAACCAGTGCGGCGCGCGCGAGCGGGCCTCGGGTCAGGTCGAAGACCTCGCGGGCTTCCGCGTCGATGATGGCCTTGAGCTCGCCCGCCGGATCGGCGTGAGTGGAAAGGTCGATCGGGACCAGCGGCACGGTCGTCGTCGGTTCCGCGAACATCATGTCGCCCACGCGCGAGAAGTGCACGCGCAGCGCATCGTGGCGGGCAACCGTCGCGGCGAAGGCCCGTTCGAACGCGGCCTCGTTCAGCTTGCCATTGAGTTCGAGCGTGAACGACTCATTGAACGCGAGCGAGGCTTCGTGGCCCTGCTGGGCCGACATCCAGATTTCCTTCTGCGGCTCGGTGAGCGCCGATTGCGTGAGCGCCGGTTCGACCTGCGTCTGCGCCGCGGTGTCCTGCGCGCCGCCGAGAATGCCGACGCGCTGGAGCGCATCGATGCTCGCGATGAAGGCGTCGCCGATCTTGCGGATGTCCTCGTCCGAATGGCTCGTCGTCAGGAAGCAGGGGAAGCCCTCCATGATATGCACGCCGAGGTAGCGCATATACGGATAGAAGAGACTGCCCAGCCGATCCTCGCCCGCGAGATTCACATAGAACCAGCTCGAGAAGGATTCGGCCCGCGTAGCGATGCCGACCTTCTCCAGATGTGCGTTGACGCGCTGCACGAGGCCGGCCATGCGTTCGCCGAGGCCTTCCTGAAGCGCCGGGCCCGCTTCCTTGAGGTGCAGGAGGACGGCTTTCATTGCGGCCAGCACGACGGGGTGGCGCACGAACGTGCCGGCGAAGAACGTCGGCGGAACTTCGGGTACCGAAGCATCGCCGAATTGCCACTGACCACCGTCGAGCGCGTCCATGTACTGCGTGGTGCCGGCGAGCACGCCGATGGGCAGGCCGCCGCCGACCACCTTGCCGTAGGTCGCCATGTCGCCCTGGATGCCCCACAGGCCTTGCATGCCGGCCGGGTGGACGCGAAAGCCCGTCACGACCTCGTCGAAGATGAGGGCCGACTCATTGGCGGCCGTCACGTCGCGCAACTGCTGCACGAACTCCTTCGGACGCAGATTGGGATGGCGCGACTGCACCGGCTCGATCAGGACGGCTGCGATATCGTCGATGTTTGCCTTGATCCACTCGAGGCTTTCGGGACGCGCGTAGGGCAGCACGACCATGTTGCCCACGGAGGTGTGCGGAATTCCCGGGGCGAGCGGGAATGCGCGCGGCACGCCCGCTTCGCTGCCAGGCTTCACGAGCACTTCGTCGAACTGGCCGTGATAGTCGCCGTCGAAGCAGACCACCTTGTCCTTGCCGGTCACCGTGCGCGCGAGACGCATCGCCGCCATCACGGCTTCCGAGCCGGTATTGCAGAATGTGACACGCTGATGGCCCGTCATCTCCGAGAACATCTGCGCGACTTCGCCCGCGAGCGGCGACTGCGGTCCGATAGCGAAGCCTTCGGCCAGTTGCGCGTTGACCGCGGCAACCACGAAATCGGGCGTGTGGCCGAACGCGGTCTGGCCGTAGCCGTTGACCACGTCGATGTATTCGTTGCCGTCCACGTCCCAGATCTTAGAGCCCTTCGAGCGCTGGGCGACGATCGGATAGACGAGCTCCTTCCATTCCTCGCGGAAGCCGCTGGCGGTGCGCGGATCGGCAAGCACCGACCGATAGGACTGCGTACGGGACTTCGAGGTGGCGGTTTTCGCCGAGTAGCGCGTGGCCAGATCGGTGATGAACGCCTGCTGCGCGTCGGTCATCTGGGCCGAGTGCGAGGCGCCGGGCTTGTACGCGGTGAAGCGCGAAGGGCGGTTCTCCTCGAACTTGATCTCCGGGCCGGCGGCGTGCGCGGGCGTGGTGGCAGGCGCGGGCGCTGCAGCGGCAACGACCGGGGCGGCGGCGACGGCTGCGGGCACCACGATTTGGGCCGCTGCGGGCTGCGGCACGGCCAGCGGCGCACCTTGCAGCACCTCGAGTTGACGCGCCATCACCGACTGCATCGCGGCGAGCTGGTCGCGGATCACCGACTGGAGGTCGCCCGTGGCTGGCTGAACAGCCACAGGTGCACTCACTTGCACCGCCGCAACGGCGACCGGAGCAGCCGAGACTTGAACAGCGACCGGCGCAGCGACAGGCGCAGCAGCCGGCGCAGCCTCAGCCGGCACTTCCGGATCGGGCGGCATGGCGCCATCGAGGAACTGCGCGAGCGCGGGCAGCGTCGGATAGTCGCTCATGATCTGCCGGAAGCTGATCGTGACGTCGTAGCGGCGGCGCAGCTGCCGCGATACTTGCCCCATGAACAGCGAGTCGTAACCGAGGTCCCAGAAGGTCACGTCCGGATTGGACGTATCCGGTGCTTCGCCGGACATTTCGGCAAGCAGTGACGCCAGTTCGGCAATGAGACGCGGTTTGCGGTCGATTTGGACGGTTTGGGCCATGGCGGTCTCAGGAATATCGATTAGGGCTTCGGACGGGGCTTGTGCGGCAATCGCTGGGGCAACGGTCGTCGGCTGGCGTGAAGAGGCGGTTGCCGGGGCGTCAATCCAGTGCCGCTCCGGCTCGAAGGGGTAGGTCGGTAGCGAAACCCGGCGGCCGGCTTCAGTCCGCAGCGTTTGCCAGTTCGGCTTGACGCCGTTCAGCCACAGGCGCCCGGTTGCCTCGGCGAGGACGGCAAGCTCGCGCTCGCGCGTCGCGAAATCGGGCAGTGAGGCAATCGCACCCTGATGCCGGTCCTTGGGCAAGCCCTGCAGGACAAAGGTCGAGAGCGTGCGGCCCGGGCCGATTTCGAGCAGGAGCGGCTTGCCCTCTGCCGTGACCGTGGCCAGCGCGTCGCTAAAGCGCACGACATTGCGGCAATGGCTGGCCCAGTACGCTCCCGAGACCGGCTGATCCATCGCCGCCCATTGGCCGGTCACGGAGGACACGTACGGAATCTTCGGCCGCGCAAAAGACAGGCTGTTCGCGACCTTCGCCAGATCGTCGACGACGCCCGACATCATGCGCGAGTGGAACGCGTGCGAAGTGTGCAGGCGTCGATGCTCGATATCGCGTGCCTTGAGCGTGGCCTCGAATGCCTCGATGGCGGCGAAGGGGCCTGCCACGACGCTGAGCGTCGGCGCATTGATCGCGGCGAGATCGACGTCGGCGGGTAGCATCGCGCTGAGTTCGGCCTCCGACAGGCGCACGACCAGCATCGCGCCCGGTTCGGCCGACTGCATGAGCGCGCCGCGTTGCGCAATGAGGCACAGCGCATCCTCGAAGGCGATCGCCTCCGCCACGCACGCCGCGACCAGTTCGCCGACGCTGTGGCCGATCATGGCCGTCGGCTTGATGCCGCGCGAGATCCACAACTGCGCGAGCGCATATTCGACGAGGAAGAGCGCAGGCTGTGCGTAGATCGTCGAGCGGATAGGGTGCGGGGTGTCGTCGCCTTCCGGGGCTTCGCTCAACAGCAGCGTGCGGATGTCCAGGCCGAGATGCGGGGCGAGTGCCTCGGCGCCCCTGTCGATCCACTCGCGATAGACCGGCTCGGTGCGATAGAGCGCGGCGCCCATGCCCGGATACTGCGCGCCCTGGCCGGGGAACATGAAGACGACTGCGGGCGTGGCCTGCGGGGCCTGTGCTTCGATCGCGCCTTTCTGCAGCCTGGCCTGGGCCTGCTCCACGCTCTCGGCGACGACAACGGCGCGGTGCGCGAAATCGCGGCGTCCCGTTTGCAGCGTCGCGGCCACGTCGGCCAGTGCGATCTCCGGATGGCTTGCGAGGTGCGTGGCGAGATTCGCCTTCGCGCGCTCGAGTGCGGCGGCGCTGCGGGCCGATACCGGCAGGATCTGGAGTTCTTCGCTTTGCTCACCCGGGGCGGTACGGCAAGGCGCCTCTTCGAGCACCACATGCACGTTCGTCCCGCCGACGCCGAGGGAACTCACGCCGGCCCGGCGTGGCGTGGCGCCCTCAGCCCAGGGACGCACGGCCGTATTGAAGAAAAACGGACTGCTGGCCAGGTCGATGCCGGGGTTGGGCGAACGGAAATGCGTGAGCGGCGGCAAGGTGCGGTTGCGCAGCGCGAGCGACGCGGCGATGAAACCCGTCACACCTGCGGCCGCGTCGAGGTGCCCCACATTGGCCTTCGCCGAGCCGAGTGCGCAGAACTGGCCGCCCTCGGCGCCGCCCAAACGAAACGCCTGCACGAGGCCCGCGAATTCAATCGGATCGCCAAGCGGCGTTGCGGTGCCATGGGCCTCGACATAGCCAATCGAGGCCGGATCGATGCCGGCCTCGGCGTGCGCGATCGCAATGGCGCGGGCCTGGGCATCGACGCTCGGCGCGGTGAAGCCGACCTTGTCGGACCCATCGTTATTGATGCCCACGCCGCGGATCACGGCATAGATCGGGTCTTCGTCGGCGATGGCGTCTTCGAGACGTTTGAGCAGGACGACGCCGGCACCGCTGCCGAATACCGTGCCCTTCGCATCGGCATCGAACGGACGGCACACGCCGTCGGGCGCACCCATACCGCCTTCTTCGTAGAAGTAACCGCGCTTTTGCGGGAAGGTGATCGAGACGCCGCCGGCCAGCGCCATGTCGCAGCGTCCCGCACGAAGGTTCTCGACGGCGAGGCTGATGGCGGTGAGCGAGGTGGAGCATGCCGTCTGCACGGAGATGGCCGGCCCCGTGAGTCCGAGCTTGTAAGCGGTGCGGGTCGCGACGAAATCACCGGCCCCGACGAGCTTTTGATACTCGCCGATCTGGAACTGGCTCGTAAATTCGTCGATGACCGCGCGATCGGACAGGATGTGCTTGAGGAAGTACGTGTTCATCGACGTGCCGGCGAACACCCCGACGGCGCCGGTGATCGTCGCCGGGTCGTATCCGGCATCTTCGAACGCTTCCCAGGCGATCTGGAGGAAGAGGCGCTGCTGCGGGTCGGTCAGCGCGGACTCGCGCGCGAGCATGCCGAAAAAGCCGGCGTCGAAGTGATCGACATCCGCCAGGATCGGCCGAGCCTTGACATAGCTCGCGTCGCGTCGCGACTTGTCATCGAAACTGTCTTCCAGTTCCGCCAGGTCGAAATGCGTGATGCAGTCGCGCCCCGCGAGGATGTTCGCCCAAAATTCGGAGACATTGCGCGCGCCCGGAAATCGTCCGGACATGCCGACGACTGCAATCGCTCCGCTTTGCGCGCCTCGGCGTGGACGGATCGCCTCTTTGCTTGCTGCCGGGAGCGTCGTGCGCAGTTGCGCAGCCAGCGCCTCGACATTGGGGTGACGGAACAGATCCACCAGCGCGACCTTGGCCGCGACGTCGCGCGCGATGATGGCGTGCGCGCGCATCAGATCGAGCGAGCGCAAGCCGAGGTCGAAGAAGTTCGCGCGGCGGTCGACGGATTTGCCGATGAGCCCTTCGAATACGGACGCGAGCTTGTCGGCAATGTCGTCGTCAACGGGCAAGGGCGCCGCCGATGATTGGGATTGCGTACCGATTTCCGCAAGCAGCGCTTTGCGGTTGATCTTGCCGTTGGGCGTCAGCGGAAAGTCGGGCAGCACACGCAGCTCCGACGGCATCATGTAGTCGGGCAGGGCGGACCTGAGATACGTGCGGATTTCCTTCAGGAGGAGTGCGACGTCCGCCGCGTCGGCCTTCACGAAGCCAGCGATGACCTTGCCCATGCGGCCATCGAATGCCGCCACGGCCGCGTCGGCCACGCCGGGCGCCACGCGCAACGCATGTTCGATTTCGTCGAGTTCGATGCGTTTGCCTGCAATCTTGATCTGCCGATCGTTGCGGCCCAGAAATTCGATTGCGCCGTCCGCGCGGCGGCGTACGAGGTCGCCCGTGCGATAGAGCTTGGCACCGGGAGCGAAAACGTCGCCGACGAACTTCTCGGCCGTCAGTTCGGGGCGGTTGAGATAGCCAAGCGCGACGCCGTCGCCGCCCGTGACCAGTTCGCCGACCTCTCCATCGGCAACAGGCATGAGCTTGTCGTCCACGATGTAGGCGCTCGTACCCGCGATGGCGTAGCCGATGGGAATGGCATCGCCATGCGCGAGCGCCTTGCCGTCACGCGGAATGCGGTAGCAGCAGGTGAAGGTCGTGTTCTCGGTCGGGCCGTAGCCATTGATGATCTGCAGACCCGGATGAGCCTCCATGACCTTTCGAACATGGACGGGGGACAGCACGTCCCCGCCCGTCAGCGCCTCCTTGAGCGGAAGAAAGGCTTCCAGCCGATAGTCGGCGAGCGCATTGAAGAGGCCAGCCGTGAACCAGGCGCTGGTAACGCCAAGTTGCGCTATCTCGGACGCGATCGTGTCGAGAGAGGGCTGGACCTCGTTGATGATGGCGGCACAGCCGCCGTTCAGGAGCGGTCCCCAGATCTCCAGCGTGCTCGCATCGAAGGCGAGCGGCGCGAGGTTGAGGAAGCGCGTGTGGGGCGAAAGCTCGGTGAACGTCTGGCCCTGCACGAGGCGCAGGATCGCGCGCTGCGGCACGATCACGCCCTTGGGTTTGCCGGTCGAGCCGGAGGTGTACATCACGTAGGCAGCGTCGTCACGAGCGCTAGCGTAGAGCGGTGCGGGCTCGGCCGCCTCCGCAGCCGCCACGACATGCTCGAGATCGACGCAGACGCCGTTCAGTTCGCCAACGCTGGCGAGCGCGGCCGCTTCAGCGATGATGAGCTTGGGCGAGCAGTCGGAAACGATGAAATCGAGCTGCGCCTTCGGATAGGCGCGGTCCAGCGGCACGTAGACGGCGCCCAGCCGCAGGATCGCCAGCATCAAGGCCAGCGTGTCGCGGCTGCGCGCAACCATGATCGCGCAGCGCTCGCCCGGCTCCAGTCCCATTTCGTGCAGGACAGTGGCGAGCCGCGCCGAACGTTCGCCGAGGGCGGCATAATCTTCCTCGCCCGTGGCGTCAATCACAGCAAGATGATTGCCGAACTCGGCACATACGGCATCGAAGCGCGCTGCCACGCCAGGCACGTGATCGGTGCCGCCCGGCAAAACGCCTGAAAGTCCATCTCTGTGTGACATTTGCTACTCCCCCACGATTTTGACGAAGGCCGCTGCTGAGCAAGGCTTGGCGGTGCGCTCGCCGCACTTGCGCAGAACGGCAGCCGGTCACAGGAAGCACAAGCGCCAGGCGGCTTTGCGCACCGGCTCGCGTCCCAAATTTGAAATTTGCTGTAGGAGGAAGTTAATCTTCCGTGGGATGCCTATCCGTTCGCCGTCGCACACACGATGTGCTGCAGCAACACATCACGCCGGGACTGCGCGGGCGCATCGGCGCGCAGGCCGCGGCCTGCATTGCGCCATGCGAGCGGGTTTGGCGGTATTCGCGGCGTGGGTCCAGGGTGCGTTGTTTCGAGGCGAAGACTGGCGATTCCTGTGTTGCGTTGTGCGCGGCAACAAGCGGATCGTGCGGCTGGAGTCGACGATGCCGGTGCCCCTGAGGCCTTCGGAAGTCAGTTCATGTCGATGATCGACCAGCCACGGTGGCGCGCCGCCACTGCTCCCGCGCAGGTCGGACTGGGCGACAGGGCGCGAACGCGCCAATGGGAGGCTTCCTGAGCCGCGCCGCCGACGAAGCGCGGTGTCGTGTCGCCATGAACCGCAAGATCGAACTCGAAATGCTCCGGCGGCAGGATGAAGCCGGTCCCGAGCGCTTTCAGGCAGGCTTCCTTGCGCGCCCAGGTTTCAAAGAAAACCGTTTGCCGTTCCGATGCCGGGAGCGCGTCGAATTGTTCGCGCTCCCTGGCGGAGAAGACCTGGAGCGGCATGTTTTCCTCGATCGCACGAACCCGTTCAACGTCGATGCCCACCTCGAAGCCGTTCGAAATGGCGAGTGCCGCCGTATTCTCGCTGTGGCTCAGGTTGAAGCAGATCCGCCATCCAGCAGGTTGGCTCGTGCAAAACGGTTTGCCTTCCGGACCATACTCAAGTGCGACCGCCCGCGGGGATCGCGCGAGATAGCGGCCAAGAACTTGTCTGACTTCTCCCCGTCCAATTACGTAGCGGCGGCGAGGCAACTCGAAGCGAAAGTTGCCGGCGCGCTCGTGTTCCTGCGCGGATAGCATCGCCCAGTACCGATCAAAATCGCTCCCACAGGCATCGAGGTCCCATTGCCAGACATGGACTTCTTGCATGGTGGGCGGCGTGAGGGGCGACGAGGACATTGAGGGCCTGGTTCGACTTGCGGTTGGAAGTGTCGGCGCGGCAGGGCTTTGCGGCCATTCGGTTGAGTGCGCAACGAGCGGCCGACACACAAAATGTACAGATACATCTCTCGCGGATTTGTTGGGCAACCCACGGAACGGGACTTCCGACACGGCCTACGATTCATGAAAGCGTGATGAAATAACGCTGCACTGCGTGCGCGCATGTGTACGGGGTTCGACTAGCCGACGCGGCAATTGCCGAAACAAGGCGTCGACACAAAACCTGTGAGGCTCTCCGAAAGTAGCTGGGCTGCAGAGTCCTTAGCGACTCGATGCGGCGCCGGACGAATCGTCTATTGCTTCGGCTTCCAGAACGCCTCCCGGTTACGTTCGTTACTGGTCCGAAGCCCGTTTGGGGAAGGGTTGCCAATCGATTCTGTATGGAATTAGAAAGTATGATTAATTTACATGTAAGACATATTTCCGGATTCCCAACGGTAGCCCTGTTCCGGTAAGGAACGGTAAGAATATGTGTGATTGACGTGCTATCAGATCGAGACCGATAGTTTTACTCTTTGCACGAGGAAGTTGTCGAAATTCAGATCGAGGTGTGGGATGCAGTGTGATTTTGACAATGTCTACGACGTGAGTGTGATCATTCCACACTACAACAGCCTTGATTTGCTTTGGGTGGCAATAGACTCGATTTCCAGTCAAACCGTTGTTCCGCGGGAAATCATTGTCGTCGATGATGCATCGGGGCTGCAGTTCGAGTTGCCGGGTCGTTGCGGAGACAACATTGCCTTGCGCCTGATTCGCGAAAGCGAGAACCATGGTGCGGCGTGGTGTCGAAACCGGGGCATTGAAGAGGCCACCGGTGATCTGATCGCCTTCCTCGACGCTGACGACCGATGGCTCCCGAACAAGCTCGAGCGCTGCATCGCCGCGTTCGGCCCCAGGCCTGTGGGGAACGAAGCGAAGGTGCTCTTCAGCAACGTCGTGCTAACGGACGCAGGGCGGCGCATCGTGGGCAACCGCTCTCCCTACGATGGGCAGTCGATGCTCGACTTCATCCTGCTGGAGGGGGGCTATATTCAGACCTCGTCGATCATGATGTGGCGCCATCAGTACCCGCTGATCAGCTTTGATGGATCGTTGCGCCGTCATCAGGATTGGGACTTCGCCATTCGAGCTGAAATGGCTGGCTGCGTATTCGTTTATCTGCACGATGCACTGGTGGAGTATTCCTTGAGCGAAAGTCCCGCCAGAATTTCGAAGGCGGTCAGTTGTGAGCCCAGTCTCGTATTTTTTAAAAAATATAACAAGCTCATGTCCAAAGGGCATGTCTCATCGTTTATATTTAATGTTTTGATTTACAAGAAAATGAGTATTGCCTTGAGGCTTGCCATTGTCGAGCGAGTTTTGTTAAGAGAGATCGAGATTCCCAGCAAGGATTGGGCGTCGCACTTTGCGAGGCTGCTCATCGGGTGGGGAGGTGTGAATTTAATCAAGCAGTTGAGACGAATAATCCAGGCTGAGGATTATTCGACTTGAGTGTCATCGCCCTCGAAAAATAAAAATCATAGCCGGCGGCCCGGCAAGCGTGCATATCCCGTTTCTTCCCGTCCAGTTTTCCCTTAAGTTCGAAGCTCTCGTCAAGGGCTGGTTACTTCCCCTTTTATCTCCCTGATCGGCCCCGTTATGGCAAGGACGTTTATAAACGTCATGCGTGCCGTCGCAGGGATCATCCGCTCCGGGTTGTGTATGTCGGCGCACAGATGGTGCATCTGCGCTCTGCTCTAATCTCAAGGCCGATGCCGCCTGCGGGTGGAGAACGTTTCGACTCCGAGGTCCTAAATGCGTCAATTTGTCCGCGATTTGTTTTACTCGTCGGTCGCCGATAAACAGGTCAACCTGCCGCTGCCACCGACGTCGCTCGCGATCCATTCGCGCAAGCTCAATATATTGCTGCTCGGCACGTGTTCTGTGGAGATGCTCGTCAAGCGAAGCGCAAACTCCGGGCACAACATCCGGCACATACTGATGGGATCGAAACGCTACGCTCCGATTCCAGACGCCGCGCCAACCGATGACGTCGTCGTCGTGAATCTCACGCTCCGCCACATTCTGGGCGAAGTGACGCAAACGTCCGAACCTGTGGTTGACATGGTCTTTTCGCGCCTGCGCTCGGACGAGGAAGCGCGCTCATTGCTGGAGAGAACAGGAGAATATCTCGCTGAGAAAGTGGCGCAGGTCGCCGCGCAGATCACGACAGCTCCGATCGTCTTCATGTCGTTTTTCGAGCCGAGCTTCAATTACGACGGCGATCTCATCGATCCATTCGCTGTGACATCGCCCGGATACCTCGTACGTGAGATTAACCGGCTCTTGTCGGACGCTGTGCGCAAGACAAACAATTGCTACTTTCTCGACGCCAACGAGATACTCAATTTTGTCGGCCGCCGGCACCTGCAGGACGATGTCCTGTTGAGCAGTTCCCACGCTTCGTTCATCAACGATTGGGACTTCAAGCTGGACGCGAATCGGCTGATTGCGCCCAAAGCGATTGGCCATATCCTGACATATGAGGTCGCGTCGCGCGAATTTACCCTCGCGTTCCTTTCCCGGGTCGAAGCGATAGTCAAGGTCATCGAGCAGCGAGACCCCGTCAAGCTGATTATCGTCGACCTCGACGACACCCTGTGGCGCGGCGTGGCAGCGGAAGGCGAGAGTGTGAGCCAGGAGCAGCGTATCGAAGGTTGGCCTATCGGCCTCGCTGAAGCCTTGCTGTACTTCAAAAAACGTGGCGGATTACTGGCGATCTGCAGCAAGAATGAAGAAGCGCCCACCATTGAACGGTTCAACGCCATCTGGCGCGGCGCCATTACCGTGGACGACTTCGCGTGCGTGCGCATCAACTGGAAGCCCAAGTCGCAGAACATCCTTGAAATCCTTAAGGAGGTGAATCTGCTTCCGGGCAACTGTGTCTTTATCGACGACAACGACCGTGAGTTGTCGGAGGTGAAGGCGGCGATTCCTGCCATGCGCTGCCTCGGCGGCAATCATTACGACTGGCGACGAATCATTCTGCGATCGGCCGAAACGCAGGTCCCCATCGTCACCGAAGAGTCATCGCGCCGTACCGAACTCGTGCGCGCGATTTCGCAGCGCGAAGCGAGTGCCGACGCGAACAATGGCGTTTCGCGGGAAGAGTGGCTAGCTTCGTTACAGCTTCGCCAGTCATTCTTCTTGATCAAGACGCCGCAATCCAGGCACTTCGATCGCGCGTTCGAGCTTATCAACAAGACAAATCAATTCAATACGACCGGGAAAAGATGGGAGCGGTCGGAGTTCGAGGCGTTCATCAGCCAGGGCGGGTACTGCGTGGTCTCTTCGCTGCGGGATAAATTGATCGACAACGGCATCATCTCCGTTTGCCTGATCAATGGCGAGAAGATTGTTCAGGTTGTCCTGTCGTGCCGCGTGTTTGGGCTCGGCGCAGAGTTGGTCGTCGGGGCGATTGCTACGCGGTTGGCGTTGAAATCCGGCTCTGAAGTCCGCGCTGAGCTGGTCGATACCGGGAGGAATGCGACCTGCCACGACTATTTCAAACGGCTCGGGTTCTCCCAAACGGCCGTGGGTTTGTACTCGCGGACCGCGAATGAGCTGCCGTCCTACATCGAGATCGAGAATCTGGGCGCGGCCGAGTTTCCACCTGTGCGGATTTAGTGCTGCGCTTGATTGAGGCGCTTGCAATACAACGCAAGCGCCTCAATCGCCATCCTCGGCGCCCAATGAAGGCAAGCAGGTGGGAAGGCCCAGTATGCTGACGTGGCGCTCCCGCAGGCTGGCTCTTCTGAGAGGTCGAAAAAGGAATGATAACCCCGACTAGTCCTTTCCCGGTGTTAGCCGCGGTGCTCCTCGCACTCGCCACTGCCAGGGTTTTGATTTGGCGATTCGGCGCCCCAAACGCTGCAGGACGCTTTGCGACGATTGACGGATTGAGAGGGTACCTGGCGTTCTTCGTTTTCCTGCACCATTCCTGCATATGGTACTACTACATCAGGACCTCACAGTTTGACTCCCCCCCATCGAATTTCATGGCAAATATCGGACGAGCCAGCGTGTCCCTGTTTTTTATGATTACCGGATTTTTGTTTTCTACCAAAATAATCAATGACAAAGAGAACGGAGTTGACTGGACCAAGCTTTACGTCTCCCGAGTCCTGCGGCTGACGCCGTTGTATCTGTTCGCAATGCTGCTGCTTTTCGTTGCGGTCGCTTTCATGTCACGTTTCGCGCTAACGCAATCTCCTTTGACGCTAATGATCAACGCATCGAGATGGTTAGCTTTTTCAAGTTTTGGTGAGCCGGATCTCAACGGGGTCAAGGACACCAACCTCATTTTGTCGGGTGTGCCGTGGACGCTCGCCTATGAATGGGGATTCTATCTTTGCCTCCCTTTGCTGGCGGTGATGATTGGAGCTATTCCGTCGCTTGCGGTATTGATAATCGGATTTGTCGGCGTGCTGGATCTTGTCCATTTTCATGCGGAATCAAGATTCCTGGCACCGTTTCTTGGGGGGATCATTTCGGCACTTCTTTGTCGTCACGCCTGGTTCCGTAACCTTTCACAGAAGAGCATTGCCTCGATCGTTGCAATCGCCGCGATCACCGTGGCGGTCACTTTGTTTCCAACGACCTATGCGTGGGTCACGTTAGCGCTGCTTTCCCTGAGTTTTGCCGCGATTGCCGGCGGCGCCACCTTGTTCGGCGCCTTGACCAGCCAGCTATCCCGCATGCTAGGGGAGCTCGCTTACAGCATCTATCTCCTGCACGGGTTCATTTTGTTTACGCTCTTCAACCTTGTCGTTGGAAAGCAAAGCGCACGCGTATTCACCCCTCTGGAGCACTGGTTCACGATCCTGCTGACCACCCCCGTCCTGGTTCTTGTCAGTTATACGACCTTTCGATTGATCGAGAAGCCCGCTATGCAATACACCGAAAGTGTTAGCAGGTGGGTGCGCCAGGTCATCTTTGCGAAGCGTGGCGCGTTGGAAGAGTCGCTTTGAATGCGTTGGCGTGGTTCCCACTTTGACGGAAATTAGCAGCAAGCCGTGGAGTTCGAATCTGTGCGAGATATCGGCCTGCCACTGGCTCGGAGGACTGAATTGGCGGCGGAACATTTCCCGCTCGTGCGAACTTACTTCTCGTGCGCAACGCTGCCAGGTGCTTTTGTCCATGTGGCACGCAAGGGCCAATGGCAGGCCACTGCGGCAACCAGCAGGACGTAGGTTGCGAGGAAGTAGTACGTTAGAGAATGCACTCGAATATCAAACAATCCTTCGAGGCATAGAGGCAGAATGGTCAAGAAAGGGAAAATCTTTAAGAACAGTCCCACCCACCCATCACCTCGTGACGACAGGATCATGGACAAATAGAGGCAAACCGCAAAAACGCTGAAATCATACGACATCAACCTCGGGTTGAGCAGAATGAGGATGGCGAGGAAAAAAAACAACTCGCTGGCGGAGCTGATCTGTACAGCGCGTTGCCCATGCCTGTATCGAAGAGCTGCCGATGTCAGTACAACGAGAAGTATCAGGAGAAGATGGAGAGCAAAGCCGACTTTCCCCATCCCAAACCTGGAGAACACGCCGAAAATTGTCAGCCCTGCATCCCCATGCCGGATGATCTGATTGTAAATGGCGCTCTGGAACCCAGCCCACAGCTGAGGATAGAGCGCAGGTTGCGCAATGTAGATGCCGGCAACCGATAGCAGCACTGCGACGAATGCGATCAAACTGCGGCGGGGCAGAAAAAGGTAGAGCAAGGCATAGGCAAGGAAGTAGGGCTTTATGGCAGAAAATAATATGATTGCGATCGCATGTGGCGCCAACGTGTAGACCGACCGCCTCGTGTATAGAAAATAGGACAGCGATACGAGGAGTAGGTGTGCGAAGACGCTGATGTTTCCTGTCTGGATCGAAGCAAAGCCCGATCCGCCTATCAGGAAGCCAAGAATCAGGCACGGAGCCAGGCGATGATAGGGAATTTGAGACTTGAGACTCAGGCTAACGCAGACGATACCTGCGACAGAGGCTAGAACCAGGAAAGCAAACGCGGTCGGGAAGTCGACAACGGAAAACACTTTGAGGAAAGCTGGGGGGTAAACAAATGGAAAATCACCCGATGCGCACGCGTAGGGATCCGGTCCCTGCGAATAGCAACTCAAGCCTTTCTCATAGACATGGTAGTCCCAGAAAAACGAGCCGCTTGTTCCGCTGAATGCGAGAATCAATATGAAACAAGTGGCGGCAGATAAGCTCCATAGAAGCCATGCCTTGTCGTCGTTAGCGCTTGCCATATCTAGCTTCAAGTCCATCCCCATCTCGGTTAATGACCGTCAAACTCTATGGCGGGAAAATCGCTGAGCATGAATCCCGTGTGCGAATTCGCAAACCGGTCGCCGCGCAGATCGCGCAGATTTGATCGTGAAGTCGATCGCGAATTCGGGCATTCGTTGGGAAACGTGGGAAACCCAAAACGACGTAGCCCATAGAGCGAAAACGGGAGCACTGTCCAAGGTCCCTAGGCTCTTCGGACGGCCGCACACCCACTCGGCCGGATTCAGTGGTCAACCATAGAGCATGGTCATAAGTGGGTCTGTGCGCCAGCGTACGTCGCTCGACCAGGCAAATACGAAACATCGCTCGACTTGCGAGTGCTACGCGCCGTAGCCGAGCACTCGTGCGCATGTGTCATCGATGTGTTCGTGAGCCAGAGGGCATTCGCCCCGAACTTGCCGCCGTAACGGGAAGTGCACCCTGCTCAGTCTTTGTCGCTGGCGCGATTCAGATCGCGAGCAGCATGCTGAGACCAGACAGCGCGATCACAGCAAGGCTCGCACGATCCTTGAACGCAAACACGATCGGGTCGTCGTGCATCATGCCGCGAAACGCGCACATCCAGATCCGGCTCACCCAGAAGAGCGTGAGTGCGAATGTGGCCCACAATGCCTTCGGGTGGTGATACAACGCCTTCATTTCCGGCGTGTTCAGATAAAGTGCGAGCACGAGCACGGCGAGGTACGCGGAAGCCGTGCCGAACGAGCGCAAGATCGAGATGTCCTGCGTGATGTAGCCGCGGCCGGCGGCTTCGGTCTTGCCCTCGCGCACGATCATGTCGAGTTCGACATAACGCTTGAGCATTGCAAGCGAGAGGAAAATTGGCACACAGAACAAGATTAGCCAGTACGACAGCGGGATGCCTGTTGCAGCGCCGCCGGCGATCACACGCACGGTGTACAGGCACGCAAGCGTGAACACATCGACAAGTGTCATGCGCTTGAGTGCGAACGAGTAGGCAACGGTCGTTACGAAATATGCGGCCATTACGACACCGAATTCGCGCGGCAGGAGTGCCGCGAGACCGCCACCGGCGGCGAGCAGCCCTACAGTGAGCACGATGCCGAATTTCAACGACAGCTTGCCCGAGGCGAATGGGCGGCTGCGCTTGCGCGCGTGGCGCCGATCGGCGTCGAGGTCCAGCATGTCGTTAAGCAGGTACACCGACGAAGCGGCCAGGCTGAACGACAGAAAAGCGATACAGGCGGCAGCGACTGAGGAACGGTCCATGAATTGGTGTGCGGTGAGAAGCGGCACGAAGATCAGCACGTTTTTCACCCACTGATGCACGCGCATTTCCTTGAGCACGAGCGGAATCAGCCGGCGCTTTTCCTCGAAAAAGATGATCGCAGCATTTGTCTTGCGGGCTGCGGCGACAATGTGCTTGTCGCCGACCACGATCGCCTGGCGGGCCTGGCGCCATACCGGCAAATCCGCTCGCGCATCGCCGCAATAGTCGAAGCCGTGATCTCCGAACTGCTCAACGAGCGCCTGCGCCTTGTTTTTGCCGAGCAGGTTGTTGCTGACCGTGCTCGCGAGCACGCCGGTAAAGAGTCCAACGTGCGCGGCGATCTGGGAGGCGAGGCGCTGGTTAGTGGCCGTGCACAGATACAGTTCGCGCCCGCTTGCTCGCTCGTCGCGTAGCCAGGCGAGCAACTCGGTGTTGTAGGGCAGCACGCCAACGTCGATGTTTACGCGTTGTGCGATCTGCTCCTTGAGGTAGGCGCGCCCGCGCAGCGCCCAGGCGAAGCACAGAAAGATCGATAGCGGACTTTGTTTGACGAGTACAAAGAAGGCTTCAAACAACAGGTCGGTGCGCGTGAGCGTTCCGTCAAGGTCCACACACAGCGGAACAGGGTGTGCTGCGGGCGTGGCCATCTTCATTCTCCGTGCCGGGACAGGAACAGGTGGACCGGTCCTCGGGGCGTTGGTCGGAGCGCAGCAGAGCCCGCGCTCGCATAGTCTGCGATCCGGAAAAAGATCGTAACTATGGCAGCGTGGAGCCTCTGTGCTGCAACGCACACGTGGTCAGGAAAAAACGAAGCGTTTGTCGAGGTGGTATTTCGTGACATAGCCGATCACCAGACCGAGTGCGCCACCCGCCAGGCGCGCGATTTCCTCGTGAAAGAGCGCATCCGCGGCGAATTCCACCGTCCAGAAAACGACTGTGGTGCCGAGTCCCATGGCAACGTACAGCGTGAACGTACGCACACCGTGTGCAACGCTGCGGTGCTCGTAGCGGAATATCCACGCCTTGTCGAGCAAGTATTTGACGATCAACCCGACGCCTGTTCCGATGCAGACCGAAATTGCAACTGCATACAGGCCCTGGTACAGGTGGAACGCAAGGCTCTGGCTGCCTAAATTCGCGCCGATTGAAATGGCAGCGAACACCGCGTACCAGAACACGAGCCGCGAACGGCTGAGCGTCATGCTGGCAGCCGGACTGCTCATAGGGAAATCCTCTTGAATACGAAACCAGGCAACGAGCGGATCACGAGCATGATTTCTGCCCAGAACCACGGCGTATAGATCGAATCCTTTCCGCGTTCTACGGCGCGCACGATGTCCGTCGCTACGCGCTCGGGCGAGGCGACGAGCGGGCCCGGCAGCGCGAGTCCAGCTGTCATTGGCGTGTTCACGAAACCCGGCTTGATCGTGAGGACCCTCACGTTCGACTTGAACAGCCGCGCGCGCAGCCCTTCGCAGAAGGTCGTCACCGCCGCCTTGGCGGTGCCGTAGACGTAGTTCGAAGGGCGGCCGCGGTCGCCTGCCACCGACGAGATGACGGCGATCGAACCGCTCTTTTGTGCCTCGAACACGGTGGCCAGCAGGGTGAGCAGGGCGATCGTCGAGAGGGCGTTGACGGTGATCTCGCGCACCGCGGCCTGTGGATCGCGTTCGCACTCCGACTGGTCGGAGAGCGTGCCGTGCGCGAGTAGAACGATGTCGATGCGGCCAAGCTCTGTCATGGCGGCGTCGAGCATGGCGCGGTGCTGTTCGAAATCGTTCACGTCGAGCACGAACGTGCCGACTCGGCCTGCACCGCGCACGCGCAGGTCCTGGGCAACCGCGTCGAGACGCGGCGCATGGCGCCCAGCCAGCATGAAGTTCGCCCCACGCTTGATCCATTCCCGGGCACAGGCCACGGCGATGGCGGAAGAGCCGCCCACGATCAGAATGTTCTTGTCCATTACCGGGTTGTCCGTTGCCAGAAGCGCGACATCAAGGCCGGGTCGCGCAGTTGTTCGAGCGCTTGCCACGCGGGATAGGCGGCACGAAAATCCGCACCAGTCATGTGGGCATCCTTCGCCGGGTATTGGCGGCCGCGCGCTTCGCGCACGATCGCGTCGAGTCGCGCGAAAAGCGTCGCGTTGCGCGTGTCGTGCTGGGGAAAGTCGAGGGCGAGCGAAATTCCCTGCATTGGGAACGAAAGCAGCCCTGGAGAGACGAGCGGACCACAGCGCTTGAGCACCGCAAGGAAGGAGCCCGCGTGGGTCGAGGCGATCGCGTCGAGGAACGCGTACAGAGCGTCGCGGGCCGTGTCATCAGGCACGACGAATTGATACTGCTGAAAGCCGCGCCGCCCGTACAGACGGTTCCATTCCTCGATGCTGTCGAGCGGATAGAAGTAACTCGCGCAGTTAACCACGGCGGGCCCTGTCTTGCTCGTCGCGCGGCGGTAGTAGAACTCGTTGAAGAGCTTCAGCGTGTAGCGGTTCACGGGAGACCACGGCGGGGCGAACGGCACCCGCCGCACGGGGCGGCGCGGCATGTCGAAGCAATGGTCGGTTGCGTGGTCAGCGCTGACGTAGATGCCGCGCCCAAGCGAGGCGCCGCGTCCTAAACAGTCGATCCACGCCACGCCATACTCGTGCTTTGCGTCGTACTCGTTCGACAGCGCAAGAAACTCATCGAGATTGCCGAAGGGACGTGTGTGGGTGGCCAGGCGGCTCGACTCGACAGGCATCAGTTGCAGTTCGACCCATTCGACGATTCCTGTCAGGCCAAGGCCGCCGATTGTTGCGCGATAGAACACAGCGTTTTCCTCGGGCGCGCATTCAATTGGCTCGCAATCGGAGCGCAGTAGCGAAAAGCGACGCACATGTCGTCCGAAGGTGCCGCGCACGTGGTGGTTTTTACCGTGCACGTCGTTGGCAATCGCGCCGCCGAGCGTTACGAATTGCGTTCCGGGCGTGACAGGCAACATCCACCCGCGCGGGACCGCAAGCGCAAGCACATCGCCGAGCGTGACGCCCGCCTCAGCACGAATGACGCCGGTTTTCCAATCCGCGGCAATGAAGCGGCCAAGACCGCGAAGCATAAGGACGTGGTCGGTGGCGGCAAGACAGCTGTCGCCATAGCTGCGACCATTGCCGAAGGGTAATGTCGTGCCGAAACGCGTGGCGGCGTCGCACAGCGCAGCCTGCGCGTTCTCTCGCCAACCGGGCTCGCGGCCGGTTTGCGGTGCATACGGGTAGTGGCCCCAGGAGCTGAGCTTCGAGATGCTCATGACGTGCGGTCGCCGGTTAATGGATTAACAGTAGGCGCATATTAGGGAGGCTGCGCGGGGATGACCGTGCGCCGGAACACAAAGACCGTCCTCCGCTCGCGAACTCTGCCCCGACGGCAGCGTTCCGGATCACAGGCTTTGCATGCGATCTCGATACGTTCCTCAGGAAAAGCGACACATGGCGTCGCTTAAACCGGGGCGAGCGAACTGCCTGGCGATCTCGTGGTCCGAGCCGTGTATTTCTATCGCATCTGTGAGTGGCGCAGCTTTATATGGCGGAACAAGCCTGCCATTTGTCTGGGTACAAACGATTGCGATCATGTATGGCCGGGACCAACATCCATCTGCGTATGCAGGTCATTTTCGGCGCTCGCGTTGATTGATTGCGGCAACCGCTCTCACTTACAAGATCGCACTTCTGACATGCACGGTCGTCCGCGTCGCTCATCTTCTGGGCGCTCGTGTTCATCGCGCGTTCCCCCGATCTGTCGCACACTGCTGATGCAGTGTCAAATTACTTGCAAAGCAGAAGCAGGCGCTCCGGGTCCGAACAGGGCCGTGCATTGACTTGTTCTGTGGCGACGGCGCGCGGCGCCGCGGCCGCCTGCATCGCGGCACGATGCGCGAAGCACGCCTTCAGGCGTCGCTCAACGGGCGGATAGTATTGCCAGCCTTTGCCGAGGCCCGGCAGCTCGAGCTTCACCTGCTTCCACTTCGGATGGCCGTGTTCCTGCAGGTTGTCGAAGTTCGCGCAGAGCGAATCGGCAAAGCGCTTCAGGTTGCCGACCGTATCGCGCAGGTTGTAGTCATAGGTGACGAGAAAGGCCTTGACCGTCCACGTCGGCACGTCTTCCTTGAGCCAGTTCGGGTAGCTCGACACGTGAATCGTCGCAGGATAGTAGGTCTGCTTGGCGCGTGCCGTTTCCGGCGCGTTCGCATCGACGCGCAGGAAGCGGATCTGCTGAAGCAGTTCGGGGTTCATGTCGGTAAAGAGCTTGGCCGGTTGCCCGGCGACGATGATGGCCACATCGATCTTCTTGACGATGAGCGCGGCCAGCGCGTCCTCGTTGCTCAGGTGCTGCGCGTTCTGCTCAGGAATCGGCTGGCCGAACATGAGTCGGTACAGCGTCGTCGCCGACTGCGCGGTGCCGCTGCCGATCAGGCCGACGCTCATTACCTTGTCCTTGATCTCGTTGATCGTCTTCATCGGCGAGTCGGTACGCACCACGAAGTAAATCTCTTCGTCGTAGAGCGGCATGATGAGCCGCAGCGGCCGTATCAGCGTGCCGGCCTCTTCGTTGCCGGAATTGGCCATGTCGACGTAGGCCTGGTAGACGTCGGACTGCACGAGCGCGAGCTTCACGCCGGGCTCGAAACGCATGCGCTGCACGTTTTCGGCCGAGCCTTTCGATGGGATCACTTCGAGGTCGATGCCCGCCGGCTGCGCGACCCATTTCGCCAGGTCCTGGCCGATCTGAATGTACGTCCCGCGCTCCTGGCCGGTCACGATCTTGTAGTTCGCGTCTGCGGCAGCGGCGAGCGCGAGTGTCGAAAAGAGCAGGGTAATCAGCGCCGCCAGTCCTGCGAGCATCGTTTTCAGCATGGTCTCTCTCCCGCCTTGGATACGTTCTACGACAGACTTCGATTTAATCTGTAATCGTTTTCAATGCGTGCCGTCGGTGGATGGGGCGTCCTTCCACCCAAGTTGACGAATCGCGCGCTCCTGGGTATCGACGCCGTCGTCGTTGCTGCCAGGGACGTTTGCGCCGGCGGCAGCGGATTGATTCGCAACTGCCGACGTAACGCTCGTATCCGCACTTTCGACGTCCGTTGGATGTCCGTTAGCTGACGTGCTACTCGCGCTCGGCAGCGGGGGAGGTGACGCGACTATGGCTGGGGCGTTCGGCGCGGCCGGCGCAGCGGCGCCCCAATCCCGCGACGACGGAAGCGGAACGCTGCTTGCATCGCGCGGCCGCGGCACAGCCGCGTCCGATTGCGCGGGGCCGATCGGCGTACGAAGCGGCGACCAGCCCGTCGCCAGGATGGCGCGCTCCATCAGCGATCGTGCGTGCAGGCTGGCCGGATCTATCGCGAGCGCCAACGATGCCTGTTCTCGCACGCAATCCCAGACACGTTGCGAGGCACATCGGTCCGCGCTTTGCAGCGCATCCTCGCGGCGTTGCTCCGCAGGTGCGCTGTCGCGCTGTATCTCGCGCGCTGCCTGATTGTTCGCGCCACGTGGAAGTGTGGCATTCGCGCTTGGCAAGCTTTTCTCAGAGAGGCTCGCGCGCGTGACGCGTACTTCTCTTTCCTGGCCGCGCCTTTCGCCGTATAGCAGAAACGCAGCGTATGCGATTGCGACAATGAACCAGGCGAGCAAAACGCCCTTCACGAAGCGCCCTTTACCGGTGCGCCAGAACGGCCGGTGTTCCTCGAGTTGATAGTGGTGCAAATAGTCTGCGTGCACCGCCGGGCGATGGGATGCGGCCGCGCCGGCAAGCGGCACCTTTGCAACGGCAGGCATAGGCGCTGCCGCGGAACCGATGACTCTTAAGGTGGCTTTCGGGCGCGCGTGCGCAGCCGCGTCGAGCGGGCGATCCGTGCCGCAATAAGGGCAGGAATCGACATGCTGATAGAGCGTCCCGCCACAGAACTTGCATGGTGTGGGGAAACCCCGGTTACGAGTCATCTGAACTGACATGCTGTCGTTCCACCGTCATGGCGACGCCATTTCGGCATGTTCAGGATCGTCGTTGAAGCGATCGGCGAAGCCTCGCGGAACTCACGATCTGCATGCGCAGGAGAGCGGCGGTGCCCGATCGGGCGCAGCCGCTCGAAAGATCATATGAGTGATTTTCCGTTCATCCGTTGATTGCCGGTGTTGCCTACCGCACATATGCGCTGCCTACGAGCAGTAGGGCGCCAACAAACCGCTTGCGCATATAAATCGCGCCGGATCATGGCAAGATCGGGGATTTCCCCGAGAGGCGTCCCGGAGGACCCGGCGGGCTGGGGCCCGCTTGCTGGATGCCGTTGCTGCCAGAGTCATGCGGTTTCTTATGGGGTCGGATATTGAGGCGATCTATCCTATTGTTTTTATTAGAAAATACTTAGATATGGCACGGAAGCCCGACATCCAATAGTTCCAACCTGAACTAGCAAGAGTGCCTCCGGGGTTGAATCAATCTCAACGGAAATTCCCCATTCCGCCCCTTCTTGAATTTGTCACTCCCCGTCCATATAATTAGCACTCACCGCATGAGAGTGCTAACAACTCCGGTGCGAACAACATCTCTGGCTGGCGGTAGTCGGCAGCCAGGTTTTCTTGAGTCGCTTCAAGTCCTAATCAAGAGAGGATCTATCCATGAACCTTCGTCCTTTGCATGATCGCGTGATCGTCAAGCGCCTGGATCAAGAAACCAAGACCGCTTCGGGCATCGTGATCCCGGACGCAGCGGCAGAAAAGCCGGATCAAGGCGAAGTCCTGGCCATCGGCCCGGGCAAGCGAGACGACAAGGGCGCCCTGATCGCGCTCGACGTGAAGGTCGGCGATCGCGTTCTGTTCGGCAAGTACGCTGGCCAGACCGTCAAGGTCGATGGCAACGAACTGCTCGTGATGCGTGAAGAAGACATCATGGCCGTGGTGAACAAGTAAGTTCATTCCACCGCTCACTATTCAAGAATTCAAGGAGTTAGAAGATGGCAGCTAAAGACGTCGTGTTCGGCGATTCCGCCCGTTCCAAGATGGTTGAAGGCGTGAACATTCTCGCCAACGCAGTGAAGGTCACGCTGGGTCCGAAGGGCCGCAACGTGGTGCTCGAGCGCTCGTTCGGCGGCCCGACGGTCACCAAGGACGGTGTCTCGGTCGCAAAGGAAATCGAGCTCAAGGACAAGCTCCAGAACATGGGCGCGCAAATGGTCAAGGAAGTTGCTTCCAAGACCAGCGACAACGCCGGTGACGGCACGACGACGGCTACGGTTCTGGCCCAGTCGATCGTCCGCGAAGGCATGAAGTACGTCGCATCGGGCATGAACCCGATGGACCTGAAGCGCGGCATCGACAAGGCCGTCGCAGCAGCAATCGAAGAGCTGCGCAAGGTCAGCAAGCCCTGCACGACCAACAAGGAAATCGCTCAAGTCGGCTCGATCTCGGCAAACAGCGACACGTCGATCGGCGACCGTATCGCTGAAGCGATGGACAAGGTTGGCAAGGAAGGCGTCATCACCGTCGAAGACGGCAAGTCGCTGCAAGACGAGCTGGAAGTCGTCGAAGGTATGCAGTTCGACCGCGGCTACCTCTCGCCGTACTTCATCAACAACCCGGACAAGCAAGTCGCCGTGCTGGAAAGCCCGTTCGTCCTGCTGTTCGACAAGAAGATCTCGAACATCCGTGATCTGCTGCCGGTTCTGGAACAAGTCGCGAAGGCTGGCCGTCCGCTGCTGATCATCGCTGAAGACGTCGAAGGCGAAGCGCTCGCAACGCTGGTCGTCAACAACATCCGCGGCATCCTGAAGACCGTCGCCGTCAAGGCTCCGGGCTTCGGCGACCGTCGCAAGGCCATGCTGGAAGACATCGCGATCCTGACCGGCGGTCAAGTCATCGCTGAAGAAACCGGCCTCACGCTCGAAAAGGCAACGCTGGCCGAACTCGGTCAAGCCAAGCGCATCGAAGTGGGCAAGGAAAACACGACGATCATCGACGGCGCAGGCGAAGCCGTGAACATCGAAGCGCGCGTGAAGCAAATCCGCACGCAGATCGAAGAAGCGACGTCGGACTACGACCGTGAAAAGCTGCAGGAGCGCGTTGCCAAGCTGGCAGGCGGTGTCGCAGTGATCAAGGTCGGCGCTGCGACCGAAGTCGAAATGAAGGAAAAGAAGGCACGCGTGGAAGACGCGCTGCACGCAACCCGCGCTGCCGTTGAAGAAGGCATCGTCCCGGGCGGCGGCGTTGCGCTGATCCGTGCACGCACGGCAATCGCCAGCGTGAAGGGCGCCAACGCAGACCAGGACGCCGGTATCAAGATCGTCCTGCGCGCCATGGAAGAGCCGCTGCGCCAGATCGTCACGAACGGCGGCGAAGAAGCTTCGGTCGTCGTGGCAGCAGTCGCCGCTGGCCAAGGCAACTACGGCTACAACGCAGCGACCGGCGAGTACGTCGACATGGTCGAAGCTGGCGTGGTCGACCCGACGAAGGTCACGCGTACCGCACTGCAAAACGCAGCTTCGGTTGCCGGCCTGCTCCTGACGACGGACGCAGCCGTTGCTGAAGTGCCGAAGGAAGATGCTCCGATGCCTGGCGGCATGCCCGGCGGCATGGGCGGCATGGGCATGGACATGTAATCGCGATCCGGAGTTGGTGCTTCAGCGCCTACTCCGGTCCCATGCAGAGCCAGGCTCACGCCGAAATTACATCGAAGTGCAGAAGTGCAGGGGACGCGCCGTGAGGCGTGTGCCCCTAGCCCGAAAAGAAGAGCCCGCAGCGATGCGGGCTTTTTTTCGTCTGTGCGGTTTGCACGCCTGGCCTCCGCGCAGAAGGCCAGGCCGTGGTCTTATTGCTTCGCTTCGCCGGGCGAGGCTTCGTCCGCGTCCGTGTCGTTGCTGCGCGCCCAGAAGAACCGGTCGGGCAGCCACGCGCCCATCCCCGGCCTGAACGCGTTCTGCACGGCCTGATACACATATTCCTGCGCTTCGCGCACGGCCTCTGGCGGCTCTTGCCCATTGGCAAGCAGCGCGGCGATGGCGGCGCCGAGCGTGTCGGTCACGCCCATCATCGGCTGCGTGGAGCGGTCCCACAGATCCTGGCGCAACTGGCCGTCTTCGCAATACAGTGTGTTGACCACACGATGCGTGCCCGTTTCCATCGCCAGGATGTACTCGCAACCGGTGGCGAGCAGGTGCGCAATGGCCGCGTCGACGCTGGGCGCTTCCGCGTCGCCGTCTGGCTGTGCGAGCGCGATCAGCGTGGCGGAGTCGGCCACGAGCAGCGTGGTCTGCGGCACGAGCAGGTCGGCCATCGCTTCACGCAGTTCGTCGGCGGCGAGGACGTGCTCGTCGTCGAGCGTGAAGTCGGGGGCGAGGATGAGCGGCAAGTCGTCATAGTCGGCGACCACCTCGGCGATCGCGCTCACGACCTCGGCACGCGCGCCCGCGCCGACCTTGAACGCCGCGATGGGCATGTCTTCGAGCAGCATGCGCGCCTGGGTGGCGACGGTTTCGGGGTCGAGCCCAGTCACTTCGTCGCAGCCTGCGGAGTCGCGCACCGTGTAGCCGGTCAGCGCGGTGACGCCGTGGCAACCCATGCTGGCGAGCGTGAGCAGGTCGGCTTGAAGTCCGCCGCCGCCGGTCGGGTCGGAAAGGCCGAAGGTGAGGACGATGGGAGGGGTGTCGCTGGGCATGAACGTGGCGAGATGGATTGGACTTCGGGCGCGGCGTACCGTGCCGTCATAAGCGAATGCTTTAATTATGCGGCCTATCGACGAATCCGGGGGACGGATGACCCCGGCGCGCGCGCGAGGATTTCTCCGCGCTGCACGCGCCGCCCGCGTCAACGCATGCTGTTTGATCCCGTGCAGGCCAGATTTCCTCTTGCTAGGCATGGAAACGGCAACAAGGTACCATCATGGCTCTCGTTTCCCCGATTTTTTTTCCGACTGGTTTCGGACTTTTCGACGCGGCATAAGAATGGAATATAGAAGCTGGATGTGCCTGATCTGCGGCTGGATTTACGACGAAGAAGCCGGTTTGCCAGACGAAGGCATTGCCCCCGGCACGCGCTGGGAGGATGTCCCGATCAACTGGACCTGTCCTGAGTGCGGTGCGCGCAAGGAAGACTTCGAGATGGTCCAGATCTGAGCGCGTTGCCCGGATAGCTGGCGATAGCCGGCGCGCAGTCTGGCTGCAGATTCCAGAAGTGTGGCGGGTGTGGAGTGCGGTGTCGCAACAGCGGGCACCGTATTTGCGCTTGCCATCGCGGTTGTCGACGTCAGCGTCGACGCCATTGTCGAGATTGCCCGCCTGGTCGGCCCGCTAACGTTTTCGGCGCTGCCCTATGAGTCATCCTTCAAGCTCTGATGTGCGGTTCGAAGCGTTGCCGAATCCGCGCGGCGGCACGGTGCCGTTCGCGCACGGCGCGCTCGCCCAGGCGCTGGACGCGCTCGAGGAGCAGCGTGATGTGGCCCGGCCGCTGCGCCAGGCTGCCCGCACGCTGCACGACGCCGGCTGGCTTGCCGCCGCGCGCTTTGCCGATACGCTGCTCCTCGCTTCCCCGCTCGCGCTCGCTGCGCCCGTGCCCGTAGAGCCGCCGCCGGGCTTGCCCGTGCGGCCGCTCCACGCACCCGAGGAAGCGCAGGGCGCTGAATTCCGCGTCTTGTTCAGTGAGGCGCTCAAGGAACTCGTCGCCGCGCTCGAGCGACGCAATCTGCGCGAGCTGGCGTGCTCGCCCGCGCTTTTTGCGCGGCAGCATGCGCTCGTGGCCGCGCTCGCGGAGCACGTGCCGGGCATCGCGCTCGCCTATGAGGACGTGGCGCTGCAGGGCCGGCCGCTCGCGCCTGCTTCGCTGCATCCGCAGCCAGCCCAACGCTTCGGCCAGGTGCGCGCGCGCTTCGAGCAGGCGCTGCTGCATGCGCTGAAATCGCACGTCGGCAACGGCAGCCGTGCGGCCAACGCGCTCGCGCTCGCGGCATTCGACGAGATGGACGCCTGCATGGCCGAGCTATCGAGTCCCGATCCCTACGACTTCTGGCGGCTTGCATCCGCGTGTGGACGTGCGCTGCGACGTGGCGTGGCGTCGTGGGGCGACGAGGGCGTGCGGCGGCTTTACGCGCGCTGCAACCTGCTGATTGGCGAGCACGCGCGCGGCCTGCGCTTCGCGCCGCAAACGCTCGTGCGCTCGACGCTGGCGCTGCTCTGGCGGGACTACGCGCTCTTCGGGGCCGCCGCGGAAGACACCGCGGACGTCGATCTGCTGCACGACTACGGCTTGACCGTGGAATGGCACATTGCCGGCACGCAAGCCTCGGAGGCGCTGTGGGAAGCCGGCAGCGCGCAGGCCGGCGCGCTCGCGGCACGCGTGGCGCCCACGCGCGAGCTGGGTGCGCTGGTCGTGAACGGCAACGCGTATGAAGATTTTCTGCAGACTGCCGATGCGGCGATGATCGCGCTCGGCACGCACTCACGCACGCTGACGTTGCGCGGGGCGGGCGCTGCCCCGGAGCCCGCTGACGCGCTGGTCGCGGCCGACGCGGCGTACCGCATCGGCGCTGCGGCCTGGGCGCTCGGGCTCGGTCATGTCGGCCAGCTCGCAGATGCGCTGGGCCTCGCCTGGCGGCGCACCGCGCATGCGGCAACGCTCGCGGCCCTCGAGGCGCGGGGCGCGCCGTCGGTACAGGCGCCCGGAGCCGAGGCAATCGAGCACGCCAGCGAGGCGCTGCGCGCCATGCTGCACAAGGTCGCTGCAGGCATCGCGCAGCCCGACGCCACGCCGGCGGTGCGTGCGCTTGGGGCGGCGATCGTCGGCGGCGCGGCGCAAACCGCGGCGCAGCCCGCATTGCAATCCATTGCGCACTGAATGCACGGGGCGGGCGGATCCACGCGCGCGTCTGGCTGCCGAGGCACCGGGCACCGGCCTTGCGCCATCGGCCCAGTGCCCTGCAAGGGCACAGCGCGCGCGTGTTAGAGTGAGCCATTCCCTGCAATGCGCAACGCGTAGCGGCTGGCAAAGTGCGAGGCGGCCATCGGGCGCCCGACTTCCGGCCTGGCAGCGCGCCGCCATTGCGCATCGTCTTTGCTAGAATTCAAACCATGTCCAAGAGTACCGATCGCATCAATCTGACCAACCAGTTCCTGATCGCCATGCCGAACATGGCGGACCCCACGTTTTCAGGAACGGTGGTCTACCTTTGCGATCATTCGGAGCGCGGCGCGCTCGGTCTCGTCATCAATCGGCCCACCGACATCGATCTCGAGGCACTCTTTTCTCGCATCGACCTCAAGCTCGAAATCGAGCCGCTCCTGCACGTGCCCGTCTATTTCGGCGGCCCGGTGCAGACCGAGCGCGGCTTCGTGCTGCACGCGCCCGCCGAGGGCACGAGCTATACGTCTTCGATGTCGGTGCCGGGCGGGCTCGAGATGACCACGTCGAAGGACGTGCTCGAAGCCGTTGCCAACGGCAGCGGCCCTGAGCGTTTCCTCCTCACGCTCGGCCATGCCGGCTGGGGCGCGGGTCAGCTAGAAGACGAAATCTCGAAGAACGGCTGGCTCACGGTCGAGGCCGATCCGAAGATCGTGTTCGACGTGCCCGCCGAAGAACGCTTCGAGGCGGCGCTCGCGCTGCTCGGCATTTCTTCGACGATGCTGTCGGGCGAGGCGGGTCACGCATGAGCGTGGCCGCGGGGCGAGGGGCCGGCGAGGCCACCCTGCTTGCGTTCGATTACGGCGAAAAGCGCATCGGCGTGGCGCTCGGCAATGCGCTCACGCGCCGTGCCCGGGCGCTTACCGTCATTCCCAACAAGAGTCGCGACTACCGCTTCGAAGCGATAGGCGAGTTGCTGCGCGAATGGCAGCCCGATGCGCTCGTGGTCGGCTTGCCGTGCCATCCGGACGGCACGCCGCACATCATGACGCAGCACGCGAAGCGCTTTGGCAACCAGCTCAACGGCCGCTTCGGTCTGCGGGTGGTCTGGGTGGACGAGCGCTATTCGTCTGTCGACGCCGAAGCAAGGTTGCGCGAGCGCGGCGAACGCGTCGACCATGTCGACGCCGAAGCGGCCTCCGTGATTCTCCAGCAGTACCTCGACGAACTCCCGCTCTGATTAGCCCGCGAGTTGCCCGATGCGAGTTGCCTGATGATTACTCCCGACGCTGAAGCGCTGTACTTCGCCCTTCTCGACGAGATTCGCGCGGCTTATGACGCCGATGCGTTTGGCGCGCCCGGCGGCGTGGCGATCGTCGGCATTCATAGCGGCGGCGCGTGGATCGCCGAGCGGCTCGCACAGGACGTCGGGACGCTCGAGTGGGGCGTGCTCAACGTTGCGCTGCACCGCGACGACTATGCGAAGAAGGGCCTGCATCGCAAGGCGAGCGCAACGGCGCTGCCGTTCGCGGTCGAAGGCCGCCACATCCTGCTCGTCGACGACGTGCTCTACACGGGCCGCACGGTGCGCGCCGCACTCAACGAACTTTATGACTACGGGCGGCCGGCCTCCGTCGAACTTGCGGTGCTCGCCGAGCGCGGCGGGCGCGAACTGCCGGTGTCTGCGCGTTTCACCGGCGGCGCAGTGAGCGTCGGCGCACACGAAACGCTCGTACTTGCGCACAGTCCCGACGGCCGCTTCGCCTTTGAAGTCGAGCAGAGCAGCGGTAGCTGACGCGCGCATCGAACCCATTCGGCGGCAGCGACGGCAGACGCACAGGCATGCGAGCTGGCCACACGCCGCCCATCACATCCAGGATTCACGCGATGAACACACAGCCCACGCCCGCAGCGTCCCCAGCGGACGATACGCGTTTTCGCTACGGCTTCCTCAAGGGCAATCCGCAGCTCACGAAGAACGGCGAGCTCAAACACCTGCTGTCGATCGAGGGCCTCTCGCGCGCGATCCTCACGCATGTACTCGACACCGCCACTCAGTTCGTGAGCGTGACCGATCGCGACGTGAAGAAGGTGCCGCTGTTGCGCGGCAAGTCGGTGTTCAACCTGTTTTTCGAGAACTCCACGCGCACGCGCACCACGTTCGAGATCGCGGCCACGCGTCTTTCTGCCGATGTGCTTAACCTGAACATCAACGCTTCATCGACGAGCAAGGGCGAGTCGCTGCTCGACACCATCGGCAATCTTTCGGCGATGCACGCCGACATGTTCGTCGTGCGCCACGCGTCGAGCGGCGCGCCGTACCTGATCGCCGAGCACTGCGCGCCGCACGTGCACGTGATCAACGCCGGCGACGGCCGCCACGCGCACCCGACGCAAGGCTTGCTCGACATGTACACGATTCGTCACTACAAGCGCGACTTCACGAGCCTGCGCGTGGCGATCGTGGGCGACATCCTCCACTCGCGTGTGGCGCGCTCGGACATCCACGCGCTGACCACGCTCGGCGTGCCTGAGGTACGCGCCATCGGCCCGCGCACGCTTTTGCCGGGTGGCCTCGAGCAGATGGGCGTACGCGTGTTTCATAACCTCGACGAAGGCCTGAAGGACGTCGACGTGATCATCATGCTGCGCCTGCAGAACGAACGCATGAGTGGCGCGCTGCTGCCCTCCGCGCAGGAGTATTTCAAGAGCTGGGGCTTGACGCCTGAGCGCCTCGCGCTCGCCGCGCCCGACGCGATCGTCATGCACCCGGGGCCGATGAATCGCGGCGTGGAGATCGACTCGCAGGTCGCCGATGGCCCGCAGTCGGTGATCCTCGACCAGGTGAGCTTCGGCATTGCGGTGCGCATGGCGGTGATGGGCATCGTCGCCGGTAACAACGATTGAAGCGCTCACGCGGCAAGAACGACAAGGGCAGCACATGAAAATCCATATTCAAGGCGGCACGCTGATCGATCCGGCGGCCGGAACCGAACAGCAGCAGGACGTGTATATCGAAGCGGGCAAGATCGCCGCGATCGGTGCGGCGCCCGCGGGCTTCGAGGCAGAGAGGACGCTCGACGCGCGCGGCCTCGTCGTCACGCCGGGTCTCGTCGACCTGAGCGCGCGCCTGCGCGAGCCGGGCTACGAACACAAGGCCACGCTCGGTTCGGAGATGAACGCGGCGCTCGCGGGCGGCGTGACGACCCTCGTGTGCCCACCGGACACCGACCTCGTGCTCGACGAGGCCGGCCTCGTCGAGATGCTCAAGCACCGCGCGGGCAAGCTCGCGCGAGCGCGCGTGCATCCGCTGGGCGCGCTGACCGTGGGGCTGAAAGGGCAGGTGATCACCGAGATGGTGTCGCTGACCGAGGCGGGCTGCATCGGCTTCACGCAAGCCGACACGCCGATCGCCGATACCCAGGTCCTGCTGCGGGCGCTGCAGTATGCGAGCACCTACGGCTACGCCGTGTGGCTGCGGCCGCAGGACGCGTATCTGTCGAAGGGTGGCGTGGCCGCGAGCGGCGCTCTGGCTTCGCGCCTCGGCCTCTCTGGCGTGCCGGTGAGCGCGGAGACGATCGCGCTGCATACGCTTTTCGAACTGATGCGCGTGACGGGTGCGCGCGTGCACGTGCAGCATCTTTCGTCGGCGGCGGGCGTGGCGCTCGTGCGTGCAGCGAAGGCCGAGGGCCTGCCGGTGACCTGCGACGTGACGGCCAATCACGTGCATCTGATCGACATGGACATCGGCTATTTCGACGCCCAGTTCCGGCTCGACCCGCCTCTGCGCCAGCAGCGCGATCGCGAGGCGATTCGCACGGGTCTCGCCGATGGCACGATCGACGCGATCTGTTCGCAGCACACGCCGGTGGACGACGACGAGAAGCTATTGCCTTTCGCCGAAGCGACGCCCGGCGCGACGGGCCTCGAACTGCTTCTCTCGCTCACCGTGAAATGGGCGCAGGAAGCGCGCATCCCGCTCGCGAAAGCGCTCGCCCATGTGACGTCGGCGCCCGCAGCCGTGATGCAGCGTGATCTGGCAAGCCCGGCAGGACGGCTCGCCGTGGGCGCGAGCGCGGACCTGTGCGTGTTCGATCCCCATGCGCATTGGCGCGTCGAGCCTCGCGCACTCAAGAGTCAGGGACACAACACGCCGTTCCTCGGCTATGAACTGCCCGCCGTGGTGCGCGCAACGCTCGTGGCGGGGCAGGTGGGCTTTGAGCGCGGGTTGGATCGAGTTGCAAGCGCATGACAGATTTGTGTCATGCAGGTCTGCTAGGATCTCGCGATTCAGCCTATCGTCAAATATGAGCCTCTTCATTCGCAAGACCCGCCTGCTCGCGCATCTGCTGCGCGGCGCCTTGACCGTCGCGTTGCGTTTTCCGCGCGCTAGCGCCGATCAGCGCCACGCCATGAACCGCGCGTGGTCCCTCAAGATGCTCGAGCTGTGCGGCCTGAAGCTCGTCGTGCACAACGACGCGGCTCGGCTCGACGCGGGCGCGCTCGTCGTGAGCAACCACATTTCGTGGATCGATATCTACGTGATCAACGCGTGGCGGCCCACGCCGTTCGTCTCGAAGGCCGAGATCCGCAACTGGCCCCTCATTGGCTGGTTTGCGCAGAATCTCGACACGGTGTTCGTCGAGCGTGAGAAGCGCAGCGATGCGAAACGCATCATGCATGAGCTGGCGGCGCGGCTCGAGCGCGGCGAACTGATGTGCGTGTTTCCCGAAGGCACGACCTCGGATGGCCTCGCGCTCAAGCCGTTTCACTCGAACATGTTCCAGGCGGCGGTATCGGCTGGGCGGCCCGTGCAGCCGCTGTGCATTTTGTATGAGGATGCGCAGGGGCGGCAGTCGGTGGCGCCGGCGTATATCGACGACCTTTCGCTGAAAGACTCGCTCGACGCGATGCTCAAGTCCGGGCCGCTGACCGCTCACGTTTATGTAGGCGACGCGATCGAAGCGGGAGATGACCGGCGCAAGCTGGCGGCGCGTGCGCAGGAGGCGGTGGGGCAGGCGTTGGAGGCGATGCGGGGTGAGGCGGCCGCGCATCCCCATGGCGTGGCGCAGGCGACTTGACGCCAGAAGGCGTGTGCCTGCGCGCTCGTGGGTGCGTTAGTGCGCTAATCGTTCGTAATAGCACGGCAACTCTCACAGGGCACCTGCGTGAGGATGCGTTTGCCCGGATCGCCGACGAGATGGATTGCCGAAAGCTCCTCGCCCCAGACGCAGCCCGAGTCGAGCCCGACCAGATTCCTACGCAGGGTGAGGCCAAGCGCCGCCCAATGGCCGAACACCACGGTGATGTCTTCGGTTTTCCGGCCCGGCACGTCGAACCACGGCATGAAGCCTGGCGGCGCGGAGTCGAGGCCGCCGCTGGTTGAGAAGTCCATCACGCCGTCACGGTCGCAAAAACGCACGCGTGTGAGCGCGCTGCAGGTCACGCGCAGGCGCTCGATACCCTTGAGATCCTTGGACCAGCGGTTCGGCTGGTTGCCATAGAGACCGGCAAGTGTTTCCCGCCAGTTGTCACGGCGCAACGCTTTTTCGAGTTCGTGCGCGAGTTCCATCGTGAGATCGACGTCCCACTGAGGCAACACGCCTGCATGCACCATCAGCATGCCGTTCTCGTAGTGCGCGATCGGGCGATGGCGCACCCAGTGCAGCAGATCTTCGGCGTCGGGTGCACCCAGGATGTCGCCGATGGTGTCGTCTTTCTTGGCCTTGCGGATGCCTGCCGAAACCGACAGCAGATGCAGATCGTGATTGCCGAGCACGGCCACGCCGCGCTCGCCGAGATCGATCACCTCGCGCAGCGTCTCGAGCGACGCGGGACCGCGATTGATCAGGTCGCCCGCGAACCAGAGCGGCGTGTCCGGGGAAGGGGCGGCTTTGGCGAGCAGTTCGCGAAACGGGGTGAGGCAACCCTGTAGGTCGCCGAAAGCGAGAGGGGCGGGATGCGGCGCTTGCTCTTTCATTCGGTTGATTGCTTGCGGTATACGGCGTGGCGCGAGGCAATGACGGTATCACAAGATGCGTGCCGTCGCGTGACGTTGCGGAAACCAGATAATGCATGGCGGACGAACGATTCGACCCCGGCATGGCACGAAAAATGCCAAACGAATTTGTCAAGCTGTTTCAAGATGTTAGAGGGGTGGCGTTCGTGCACGGTATCCTTATAATTCTCTATCTATAAAATTAGAACCAGAATCTGCGGGGGTAGTTAAGGCTGAATCTGCTGGATCGGGCGCTTCTCCCGCACGAAGGCTATTTCTACAGTTAGCTTTCAGGCCATCTGGTGTAAAGATTGACGCCAGAATTGCTTCCGCACTCGCGCAATACAAGGAGTTCCATGATTCTGGTTACGGGCGGTGCCGGCTTTATCGGCGCCAACTTTGTGCTTGACTGGCTGAGTCAATCGGACGAAGCCGTACTGAACGTCGACAAGCTTACCTACGCGGGCAATCTCGGGACGCTGAAGTCCTTGCGGGACGATGCGAGGCACGCGTTCGCGCGCGTGGACATTTGCGACCGCGCAGCGCTCGACGCGCTCTTCACCCAGCACAAGCCGCGCGCGGTGCTGCACTTCGCGGCCGAAAGCCACGTCGATCGCTCGATTCACGGTCCGGCTGATTTTGTTCAGACCAATGTCGTCGGCACCTTCACGTTGCTCGAAGCGGCTCGCCAGTACTGGAGCGATCTGCCCGCCGCCGAGAAGGCCGCATTTCGTTTCCTGCACGTCTCCACGGACGAAGTGTTCGGCTCGCTTTCGGCAACCGACGCGCAATTCTCGGAAACAACACCGTATGCGCCCAACAGCCCGTACTCTGCGACCAAGGCGGCTTCGGACCATCTCGTCCGTGCCTACCACCACACTTACGGCTTGCCCACGCTGACGACGAATTGTTCGAACAACTACGGCCCGTACCAGTTTCCGGAGAAGCTGATTCCGCTGATGATTGCCAACGCGCTCGCGGACAAGCCGCTCCCGGTGTACGGCGACGGTCAGAACGTGCGCGACTGGCTCTACGTGAGCGACCATTGCAGCGCGATCCGCGAAGTGCTCATGCGGGGCAAGGTTGGCGAGACCTATAACATCGGCGGCTGGAACGAGAAGAAGAATCTCGAAGTCGTGCACACGTTGTGCGACTTGCTCGATGAACTGCGTCCGAAGGCGGCGGGTTCGTACCGCGAGCAGATTACTTATGTGACGGATCGTCCGGGCCATGATCGCCGTTACGCGATCGACGCGCGCAAGCTCGAGCGCGAACTCGGCTGGAAGCCTGCCGAGACGTTCGAAACCGGGCTTGCGAAGACAGTGCGCTGGTATCTCGACAATCAGGCATGGGTCGACGACGTGGTGTCGGGCGACTATCGCAAGTGGGTTGAGACGAATTATGCGAAGCGCGGGTGAGGAACAAGGCGATGGCACGTAAAGGCATCATTCTCGCGGGCGGCTCCGGTACGCGGCTGTATCCAATCACGCACGTCGTGTCGAAACAGCTGCTGCCGGTGTACGACAAGCCGATGATCTACTACCCGCTGTCGACGATGATGATGGCGGGCATTCGGGACGTGTTGATCATCTCGACGCCGCAGGACACGCCGCGCTTCGAGGCGATGCTCGGTGACGGCAGCCAGTGGGGGATGAATATCCAGTACGCGGTGCAGCCGTCGCCCGACGGACTCGCGCAGGCGTTCATCATCGGCAAGGATTTCATCGGCAACGATCCGTCGGCGCTGATCCTTGGCGACAACATTTTCTACGGACACGATCTCGCAAAGCAGCTCGAGCATGCTAATGCGCAAGAGAGCGGCGCGACGGTGTTCGCCTATCACGTGCACGATCCCGAGCGTTATGGCGTGGTCGAATTCGATCAGTCGTTCCGTGCGGTATCGATCGAAGAGAAGCCCGCGAAGCCGCGTTCGAACTATGCGGTCACGGGGCTGTATTTCTACGACAACCGCGTGTGCGATATCGCCTCCGACATCAAGCCTTCGGCGCGCGGCGAACTCGAAATCACCGATGTGAATTCGCGCTATCTTGCTGACGGCGCGCTCAGTGTCGAGATCATGGGGCGTGGGTACGCCTGGCTCGATACCGGTACGCACGATTCGCTGATCGAGGCGGCGACCTTCATTGCGACGCTGCAGAAGCGCCAGGGTCTCGTGGTCGCGTGTCCCGAGGAGATCGCGTATCGCAAGCAGTGGATCGATGCGGAGCAGGTGTTGAAGCTTGCCAAGCCGCTGGCGAAGAACAGCTACGGGCAGTACCTCCAGAACATTCTCACTCATCAGGTTGCATGGCTATCCAGGTAACGGCGACGGCACTGCCCGAAGTCAAGATCATTGAGCCCAAGGTGTTTGGTGACGCGCGCGGCTTCTTCTACGAGAGCTTCAATGCGCGCGAGTTCGCCGAGCACGTGGAGCAGGGCGTCGAATTCGTGCAGGACAACCACTCGCGCTCGTCGCGTGGGGTGCTGCGCGGGCTGCATTTTCAGCTCGAGCATGCGCAGGGGAAGCTCGTGCGTGTGGTCGAAGGTGAAGTGTTCGACGTGGTGGTCGACATCCGCAAGAGCTCACCGCGTTTTGGCAAGTGGGTAGGCGTGAAACTGTCGGTCGACAATCATCGCCAGTTGTGGGTGCCGCCGGGTTTTGCGCATGGCTTTGTCGTGTTGTCGGAGTCCGCCCAGTTCCTGTACAAGACGACCGACTACTGGTACCCGGAGCACGAGCGCAGCATCATCTGGAACGATGCGGATATCGGCATCGCATGGCCGATAGAGGGCGAGCCGCTGCTGGCGGCGAAGGACGCGGCAGGCGTGCGTCTGGCCGAAGCCGAACTCTACGCTTGAGGCGGGTATGAGTCGGGAAATGACAATCCTCGTAACGGGCGTGAACGGCCAGGTTGGGTTCGAGTTGCTACGGTCGCTGCAGGGGCTTGGCCGCGTGGTGCCGTGCGACAGGTCGACGCTTGACCTCTCCGATCTCGAGCGTGTGCGGGACTTCGTGCGACATCTGAAGCCGTCGCTGATTGTGAATCCCGCTGCGTATACGTCGGTGGACAAGGCCGAGACCGATATCGAGGCTGCGCGACGCTTGAACGTCGATGTGCCGCGCGTGTTCGCGGAAGAGGCTGCGCGTGCTGGTGGTGCGCTCATCCACTTTTCGACCGACTATGTGTATGACGGTGCGAAATTGCGCGCGTACGTGGAAACCGACGCGACGAATCCTCAGAACGTGTATGGGGAAACGAAGCTAGAAGGCGAACGTGCGATTGCGGCGACGGGTTGCGCGCACCTGATCCTGCGCACGAGTTGGGTGTACGGCCGGCGCGGTAAGAATTTCTTGCAAACGATGCTGAAGCTAGGCCGCGAGCGGAAAGAATTGCGAGTCGTTGCGGACCAGATCGGCGCGCCGACCTGGGCGAAGACGATTGCGGCTGCGACGTCGCACATCGTCGCGCAAGGTGCAGCGGCAGACGACGTCGACTGGTGGGTGTGTCGTTCCGGCGTCTACCATCTGACGTCGGCCGGAGCGACGTCGTGGCACGGCTTTGCTGACGCGATCTTCGCGGCCGCAATGGGCGCTGAAGCGCCGACGGTCTTGCCGATTCCCGCGAGCGACTATCCGACGCCTGCGAAGCGGCCGGCCAATTCGCGAATGTCGCTGGACAAGCTGACTGAGGTGTTCGGTTTGCGGATGCCGGATTGGCACGATGCGCTGCAGTTGTGTTTGGCTGAGTAGATCCGACAGCAGTTTGAGAAGGTTGCGCTCTCAACCTTGAAGTTTCATCAAGATGATTAATTGAATGACCGATCCTGTTTATTACCTCCATATCCCGAAAACGGGGGGAACTTCGCTTATCTCTTTTCTGGATGATCAATACGGCCCGGAAGAGATCTGTCCGGCGCAATTGCTTCCGGACTTGTTCGACCTCCCATTGGAATCGATGGAGCGGTACAGGTTGTTCCGTGGTCATCTTTGGCATGGTTTGGGCACCTACCTCGAGCGGAATCTGACCTACATCACGATGCTCCGGGACCCGCTGCAACGTACCGTTTCGTGGTACCTGCATGCGATGCGCGATGAAAACGCATACCGGCATCAGCAAATGAAGAGTGAACGCTGGTCACTGCTGGATTTTGTTCGGGATCCTGAAACGAACTGGGATATCGTCAATACGCAGACGCTGTTTTTGGCGGCGGACCTTGACTATCAAAAGCTCTCGCGCGATCCCGTTGGGTACGGACGCGCGGCCGTCAAGGAATTCGCCGCACGTGGAAACGATCGGAAATTGCTGGATCTCGCAAAAAGGCGGCTTGAATCATTCGCGTTTTTCGGTATCACCGAGCGAATGCGCGACTCCATGAGTCTTCTTGCCCACGAGCTCGAGTTTTTTCCCAACTTCGCGGTGCCCAGACTAAACACCTCGTCGAATCGGTCGGGAAATGGCGAGTTGGCGGCGGCGGAAATCGACGCGATTCGCGAACTGACCGCGCTCGATCAGGAATTGTACGTTTGGGCTTGCCAGCTCTTCGAAGATCGCATGGGCGAGATGATGCGTTCGCTATTGATGGAGCGCTATCGGCAGGCGGAAATATTGGTCAGGAAGTCCTGGCACGAGCCTGTTGCCGAGCAGGCCCGAACCCACTTCGGGGTACGTGTGCTCTCTGCACCGCCGCACATGGCTGCGGATGAGCGGTTCTTCGTTCAGGTCGGGTTGCGCAACCAGTCTCGCTACCAGATCGCCAGTCGCGCGCCGAATCCGGTGCATGTCGCGTATCACTGGCTTGACGCGACGCGTTCACAGGCCGTGGTGTTCGACGGCGAGCGCACAACGCTGCACGCGTCGTTGATGCCGGGTGAGGAAAGGGAAATGCAGGCGCTCGTTGTCGCGCCATCCGTCGCCGGGACGTACGTTCTGCGATTGACCCTCGTCCAGGAAGGCATTGCCTGGTTCGACGATGGAGATTCGAACGCCTTTGCCGAGGTCGAAGTAACTGTCAGGTAAGGTTTTTGCTTTCAGGTTGACAGGTCCCTGTCGATTGGGCTTCATTGGGGGGCGATCATTACCTTGTGTTACGGACGAGAGTAGTTCGCCGGATATAATCCTTGCCCGGCCCGGTTTGGCTTGTTAAGCCGACACTACTTTGGCGGTTCATCAATACCAATATAAGTGGCGGAGGATTTCCTTCGCCAGCGGATACTGAATCTGGAGTGAATGTGATGTTAATCCCCGTCATCTTGTCCGGTGGTGCTGGTACGCGACTTTGGCCGGTTTCCCGTGAAGGGCATCCCAAGCCGTTCATGAAGCTCGCCGATGGTGAGAGCCTGCTCCTGAAGACATACTGTCGGGCGGCGGCGGTCGCCGGAATCGGTGCGCCTTCGCAGCGCGGAGAGATCTTGACGGTCACGAACCGCGACTACTACTTCATGAGCAAGGACGAGTTTGCCTGCGCGAAGCTTGGCGAAACCCAGTCTGGCGCATTCATGCTCGAGCCGATGGGCCGCAACACGGCGCCTGCCGTGGCCATGGCCGCGCGCTACGTGGCGGAAAAGTACGGGCGCGATGCGCTGATGCTGGTACTCGCCGCCGATCATCTGGTTCAGGATCAGGCGGGCTTTGCCGCAGCCGTTGCGAGCGCCGTCGAATTGGCGAAGCGCGACAAGCTGGTGACGTTTGGTATCGTTCCGACGAGCCCGGACACCGGTTTCGGCTATATCGAGGCGGGAGAGAAAATCGGCGACGGCCGTATGGCGCTGCGTTTCGTCGAGAAGCCGGACGCTGTGAAGGCTGCCGAGTACGTTGCAACGGGCAACTACTTGTGGAATTCGGGCATGTTCTGTTTCAAGGCCGGGGTGATCCTCGACGAGATGAAACGCCATGCCCCCGATGTCGCGACAGCGACCGAGTCGTGCTGGGCATCGTTGCATGCCGACAAGTCGTCGGGGCAAATGCTCGAAATTCCTGCCGAGACGTTCGAGAAGATGCCCGATATCTCGATCGACTACGCGGTGATGGAGCGCTCGTCGAACGTGGCCGTAGTGCCGTCCACCTTCGGTTGGAGCGACATCGGCTCGTGGGGTGCGATTCGCGATCTGGTCGCACCGGACCAGGACAGCAACCGTGCCGTCGGCGATGCAATCTTTGTCGATAGCCACAACACCTACGTGCAAAGCCCGGACCGCCTGGTGGCGGCGGTGGGTGTCGCTGACCTGATGATCATCGATACGCCGGATGCCTTGCTGGTTGCGCATCCCGATCGCGCGCAGGATGTGAAGCAGGTGGTTGCGTGCCTGAAAAAGCAGAATCACGATGCCTACAAGCTGCATCGCACCGTTAGCCGTCCGTGGGGCACCTACACCGTGCTGGAAGAAGGGCCGCGCTTCAAGATCAAGCGTATCGAAGTCAAGCCGGGCGCTAGCCTGAGTCTGCAGATGCATCATCACCGCAGCGAGCATTGGATCGTCGTGTGCGGGATGGCCAAGGTCATCAACGGCGAAAAGGAAATCTTCGTTCGCACCAACGAGTCCACGTACATCCCTGCCGGCCACAAGCATCGCCTTGAAAACCCGGGCGTGCTCGATCTCGTGATGATCGAAGTGCAGAGTGGCGAGTACCTTGGGGAGGACGACATCGTTCGCTTCCAAGACGTCTACGGGCGGGCTTGATGCAGGGAATGCTACGAGCCCTTTGGGCCTATCGCGGGTTCATTCTCGGAAGCGTCAAGCGGGAGTTTCAGTCAAAGTACCGGAATTCCCTGCTGGGCGCGGCGTGGACCGTGCTCAATCCGCTTGCGATGATCGTCGTCTATACGGTGATCTTCTCCCAGGTGATGCACACCCGGTTGCCCGGCGTGGGTAGCACGTTTGCATACAGCATTCACTTGTGTGCCGGCGTGCTGCCGTGGGGCATGTTTGTCGAAATCGTGAGCCGCGCGCAGAGCGCGTTCATCGACAACGCCAACCTGCTGAAGAAGTTAAGCTTTCCCCGCCTGTGTCTGCCGGTGATCGTGGTGGTCAATGCGCTGGTCAATTTCGCGATTGTCTTTGGGTTGTTCACGGTCTTCGTGCTGATTACCGATAATTTCCCCGGTTTGACGTACCTGGCCATCATTCCGCTGCTGCTTCTGCTGACGCTGTTTGCCATTGGCCTCGGCATTACGCTAGGCGTGCTGAACGTATTTTTCCGTGATGTCGGGCAGTTCTTTGGCATCGCACTGAATTTCTGGTTCTGGCTGACGCCGATCGTGTATGCGATCAACATTCTGCCCAAGTCTGTCCAGACAGGAATGCAGTTCAACCCGATGGCGCCGTTGATCGAAGCCTTCCAGGTTGTGATGGTTCAAGGTCGTTGGCCGGAATGGCCGCAATTGTGGCTCGTTGCGCTTCTGGGCGTTCTGTTGTGCCTCGCCGGCTTCAGCTTGTTCCGCAAACATGTGGGCGAAATGGTGGATGAACTCTGATGGGCACCATTACCGTTACCAATCTCGGCAAGGCATATAAGCAGTACCCGACGCGCTGGTCCCGCCTTCTCGAGTGGATCGATCCGCGCAACAAGCTACATCACACGCCGCACTGGGTGCTGCGGGACGTGAACTTCTCCGTTCAGTCAGGCGAAGCGCTTGGCATCATCGGTATCAACGGTGCCGGCAAGAGCACGTTGTTGAAGATGATCGTTGGGACGACACAGCCGACGGTGGGCAGCGTGACCATGACGGGCCGTGTTGCCGCGTTGCTGGAACTGGGGATGGGGTTTCATCCGGATTTCACCGGGCGCCAGAACGTCATGATGGCCGGGCAGTTGCTCGGTTTCAGCGTTGACGAACTTGTCGCGCTGATGCCGGAGATCGAGGCGTTCGCCGAAATCGGCGAATACATTGATCAGCCCGTACGCGTGTATTCGAGCGGCATGCAGATGCGTCTTGCATTCAGCGTCGCGACCGCTCGCCGCCCTGATGTGCTGATCGTCGACGAAGCGCTTTCGGTCGGCGACGCGTATTTTCAGCACAAGAGCTTCGACCGCATCCGCGAGTTTCGCAAGCAAGGCACGACGCTCTTGATCGTGGCGCATGACAAGGCGGCGATCCAGGCTATCTGCGATCGTGCGATTCTACTGAATGCCGGAAAGCTGGAGATCGAAGGGCCGCCTGAAGAGGTCATGGACTACTACAACGCGATGCTAGCTGATCGCGCGAATCATTCTGTCAAGCAGGAAACCACCGGCAGCGGGGCGGTGCAGACCATTTCAGGTACCGGCGAGGCCGTGGTCGACGAGGTCACGCTGCTGGACGAGTCCGGTCAGCCGGTCGAGGTGGTCGGGGTCGGGCAGCCGGTTACGCTGCGCATCAAGGTCAAATGCGTGCATGCGATCCCCGAGTTGGTGGTGGGGTACATGATCAAGGACCGGCTTGGGCAGACGGTGTTCGGGACGAATACCTATCACCTGAAGCAGGTACTTGTCGATCTGGCCCAGGGCCAGTCAGTGGTATTGCTTTTTGAATTTACGGCCAACATTGGTGTGGGTAGTTATTCGGTCGCGGTGGCGCTCCACACCGGAGATGCCCATCTGGCCAACAATTACGAATGGCGTGATCGGGTGTTGATGTTCAACGTCGTCAATATGAAAGTGGAAGATTTTGTCGGAGTAGCCTGGCTACGGACGACGGTGAGGAGTTTGCCGTAGTGGAAAGCTTTTATCGTGCGTTTGAAGATCGGCATCGCGGCTCACGGGACCTGATCAAAGGTCGACTGGGCAAGTATTCGCCGTTCGTTCAGCCTTTGGCGGCGATGTACCCGAGTGCACAGACATTCGACATTGGCTGTGGCCGCGGCGAGTGGCTGGAGCTAATGGGTGACGCCGGGTTTGCCGCGACGGGTGTCGATCTCGACGCCGATATGCTCGAGGCATGCCGCGAGCGAAACCTGTCGGTATCCCAGGGCGATGCGATCGAGCATCTCGCGAAGCTGGATTCGAACAGCCATGCACTGATTTCGGCCTTTCACGTCGTCGAGCACGTGAGCTTCGAGCAATTGAAGCGGCTCGTGACCGAGGCTCTGCGCGTGTTGAAACCCGGTGGCCTGCTCATTCTCGAGACGCCGAATCCGGAAAACATCGCTGTGGCGACGTGCAACTTCTACATCGATCCGACGCACCAGAAGCCGATTCCACCGCTGCTGCTTTCTTTCGTTGCGGAACATGCGGGATTCGACCGCGTTAAGGTCGTGCGCCTGCAGGAATCAGCGACGTTGACTGACGCACAGGCGCAGATTCATTTTATGAATGTCCTCGGCGGCGTGAGCCCCGACTATGCAATCGTCGCGCAGAAGGAGGCTGGATCAGCGGGGGGCGCATTCGATAGTGCATTCGAGGCCGAATACGGTCTGACGATCGACGTCCTGGCGCAGCGATACGAAACGCAGCTTGCGTCGAGTCTTGCCCAGATCGAGGCAAGAGTGCAGCGCGCGGAGGAGGCTGCGCGGGAATCCGGCGAGCAGTTGACAGACGAGCTTCATTCGCTGTCGGAGCAGCTGCAACTCGCCGAGGAGCGATATCAGCGCGCCGAAGAGCGATATCAGCGTTCCGAGGAACGATACCAACGCTCAGAAGAGCGATATCAACACGCAGAGGAGCGGTACCAGCATTTCGAGGAGCGATATCAGTACTTCGAAGAGCGATACCAGCACTCGGAGGAACGATACCAGCGTGCCGATGGGCGGCGCCAACAGGTCGAGAGCCAGGTGCTGGAGATGCAGGCGCGGCTTGAGCAGACCGAAGCCATGCTGCATCAGGCGAACGCGCAATTGCATGCCGTCTATCAGAGCACGTCCTGGCGAATTACCCGGCCGGTTCGAGGCGTGAAGCTCGTGCTAAAAGGGCAAGGAAAAGTTGTTTTTAAGGTCGGAGCCAAACGCGCGATTCAGCGTGCCGCAAAATTCGGGGGGAAACATCCCTGGTTCAGGCGGCTCGCCGTATTCGCTCTCAATCGTGTTCCTGGTGTCAAGCAACGATTGATCCCCGTTGTTTCGGATACCGTACATCTCTATCGTCCCCGGCCTGAAGTTGCGCCGGAGGGTTTGAGCCCGCGTGCTCAACAAACCTACGCTGCGCTAGCTTTTGCAGTGAAGAACTACGAGAAGAGGGAAGAGGGTTGATGCGCATCGTCATCGATATGCAGGGTGCACAAAGCACGGGTTCGCGCAATCGAGGCATAGGCCGCTATACCCAGGCCATTGCCAGAGGGCTGGCGCGCAATCGTGGAGAGCATGAAATTATCCTCGCTCTCAACGGCTTGTTTCCGGAAACCATCGGGCCGATTCGCGAGGCTTTTTCGGACCTGCTGCCGCTCGAGAACATTCGTGTCTGGCACGCTGCTGGACCTGTGACGCATGCCGACAAATCCAACGACTGGCGGCGGCGTGCGGCGGAATTGGGATACGAGTCCTTTCTGTGCTCGCTGAAGCCCGATTTTGTCTACATCACGAGTTTGATCGAAGGGCTTGGCGATGACGCGGTAACTAGCGTACATCGCCTGCAACACGAGATTCCGGTTGCTGTCACGCTTTATGACCTGATTCCGTATATCAATCCCACTCCGTATCTGGATAATCCAGCCGTAAAGTCCTGGTATCTGGAGAAGATCGAGCATTTGCGCCGGGCCGATTTGTGGCTGGGTATTTCGGAGTCCTCGCGACAGGAAGGCATCGCACATCTCGGTCTGCCCGCGGAGTGGTCGGTCAACATCAGCACCGACGCTGACGATTCATTCCTGTCCATCGACGTTTCCCCAGAACGCGAATCGGCTTTGCGCAAGCAGTATGGGCTGACCAAACCGTTCGTGCTCTACACGGGCGGCATCGACCACCGCAAGAACGTAGAAGGCCTGATTCGAGCGTACGCGCTGCTGCCTGACAAGGTGCGGCGCGACCATCAGCTCGCGATCGTATGTTCGGTACAACCCGCGAATCGGCAGGAACTCGAACGCCTTGCGCAGCAACACGGTCTGCGCAAAGACGATGTCGTGCTGACCGGATTCGTACCAGACGAAGATCTGCTGTTTTTCTACAACCTGTGCAAGCTGTTCGTCTTCCCGTCGTGGCATGAAGGCTTTGGTTTGCCTGCATTGGAGGCTATGCGCTGCGGGGCTCCTGTCATTGGCGCCAACACATCCAGTCTGCCGGAAGTCATCGGTTGGGATGACGCCATGTTCGATCCGCATTCCGACGCAGCCATTGCTGCGGCGATACAGCGTGGCCTGAACGACGCTCCCTTCCGAGAAGCACTCATCCGGCACGGCAAAGAACAGTCGCGAAAGTTTTCGTGGGATGAAAGCGCACGCCGCACCATTGCAGCCATGGAGCGGTGGCATGTCCAGGGTAAGCGGCCTGCATCTCCACGCGAATCGCGGCGGCTAAAGCTGGCCTATGTGTCTCCTCTGCCGCCTGCTCGTACGGGTATCGCGGACTATAGTGCCGACCTGCTGCCCGAGCTTGCGAATCATTACGACATTGATGTCATCGTCGACCCCGATACCGTGGGAAATGCCCAGTTCAATGGGGTAACGGTGAGGTCGCCTCAGTGGTTCGTGGAGAATGTCGGTCGATATGACCGCGTGCTCTATCACTTTGGCAATTCGTCATTCCATCGCTACATGTTCCCGCTTCTGGACGTCGTTCCCGGGGTGGTGGTTCTGCATGACTTTTTCCTGTCAGGTATTGTTGCGGAAATGGATACCCAAGGCTGGCTGCCGGGGTGCTGGTCGCAGGCGTTGTATGAAAACCATGGCTACGTCGGGTTGGCAGAGCGCCATCACAAGGCGGATATCATAGATACCGTCTGGAAGTACCCGTGCAGTTTGGATGTGATTCAGAAGAGTCTGGGCCTGATCGTCCACTCCGGGAATTCGAAACGTCAAGCCGAGCGATGGTATGGCGGCGACGTAAGGGACTGGGTCGAGATTCCACTTATGCGTGTTGCCGATGTCGATTTCGACAAGGTTGGTGCGCGCGCCGCACTGGGCATTGGGGAAAATGACTATCTAGTGTGCGCGTTTGGCTTGCTGGGTCCCATGAAGTTGAATCTTCAACTTCTGAAGGCCTGGGCAGATTCATCGCTTGCGAAAGATTCGACTTGCCATCTTGTCTTTGTTGGGGAGAATGATCAGGGACAATATGGGCAGGATGTGTCTCGCCTGATCCGTGACCTCGGTTCGAAAGCTAACGTCCGGATCACAGGCTGGGCCGATGTTTCAACCTTCCGCCAGTATCTGACGGCCGCCGATGTCGGCGTGCAGTTACGAACCCTGTCGAGAGGGGAAACTTCCGCAGCCGTGCTGGACTGCATGAATTACGGTAAGGCCGTTATTGTCAATGCCAACGGCAGCATGGCCGACCTCGACGATGACGCAGTCTGGAAATTGCCTGAGACATTTACCGAACAGCAACTTATCGAAGCTCTGGAGACTTTGCGCTCTGACGCCCAATTGCGTACGAATATGGGTCGTATCGCAAGGCAAGTCATCCTGGATCACCACGCTCCAGACTTGTGTGCGAAGCAGTATCGTGACGCGATTGAGCACTTCCATGTGGCCGGGTTGTCACACCCCGGTATACTGGCGCGCGCGATCGCCAGGCAGGTCGGGGCGGCTGATGACGGGCAACTGCAGCAAGCCGCGATGGCCATGGCCAGGAATACCACGTTGCGCAATGGCAAGCGGCAGCTTCTAGTGGATATCTCCGAGCTGGTTCAGCGCGATGCGAAAAGCGGTATCCAGCGCGTGGTAAGAAGCTTGATCAAGGAATGGCTGGAGCGCCCTCCGAGCGGCTTCAGGGTGGAACCGGTCTATGCGACGACTGCCCAGTCGTATAACTACGCCCGGCGTTTCACGGCAAAGCTGATGGGTTTTGAAGATGCGTGGCTGCAGGACGCTCCTGTCGACTACGGCGCGGGAGACGTGTTTCTCGGTCTCGACCTGGCGCCGGAGATCGTGCCGGCGCAGCGGGCGTTTTACCAGAAGCTCAGGTTTCAGGGCGTGCAAGTCAAGTTCGTCGTGTACGACCTGCTGTGCATTTTCCTGCCGCAATATTTTGCGCCGGGCGTTGCAGAGAATTTTGGTGAATGGCTGGAGGTCGTCGCGGAGAATGACGGCGCTTTCTGTATTTCAGAGGCCGTCGCGGGCGATCTTGCTACATGGGTGGCGCAACATGCACCTCAGCGCAATGCCCGATTCGCGATTGACTGGTTCCACCTGGGCGCGAATATTCTAGACTCCGTCGCTTCGACGGGAGTCCCCGCTGACGCCGAGGGCTTACTCGAGAAGCTGAAAAAATCGCCCTCCTTTTTGATGGTCGGGACGCTGGAACCCCGTAAGGGGTATGCCCAGGTTCTGGAGGCATTCGATCGGCTCTGGCAAGAAGATCAACACGTCAACCTCGTCCTGGTGGGTAAGCAAGGGTGGTTGATGGGGGATTTGGTCTCGCGGATCAAGGGACATAGAGCATTCGGCCGTCAACTGTTCTGGCTGGAAGGTATTAGCGACGAATACCTGGAAAAGATCTATGCCGCGTGTTCATGCCTGATCGCCGGCTCGTATGGAGAAGGGTTCGGCCTTCCTTTGATCGAGGCAGCCCAGCAGGGGATTTCGATCATTGCCCGGGATATTCCTGTGTTCCGGGAAGTCGCGGGCAATCATGCTTATTATTTTTCCGCAGAGACTGGCCAGGATCTGGCCGTTGAAATCAAGGCTTGGTTGGGACTTGAAAAGATGGGGCAAGCGCCTTCTTCCGAAGGCATGCCTTTCTTGACCTGGGCGCAAAGCGCCCAAGCCTTGGCGGAGCTTTTCACAAAAAGCGCATCAATTTCGTAAGGAAAGAGCATCACTATGAAGACAGCCATTATCACCGGCATCACTGGCCAAGACGGTGCCTATCTTGCGCAACTCCTGCTAGAGAAGGGCTATACGGTTTACGGCACCTACCGCCGCACGAGTTCGGTGAACTTCTGGCGCATCGAAGAGTTGGGCATTGCGAAGGACCCCAACCTCCATCTGGTCGAATACGACTTGACGGATCTGTCGTCGAGCATCCGCCTGCTGCAAACTACCGGCGCGACCGAGGTCTACAACCTCGCTGCGCAAAGCTTCGTCGGTGTGTCCTTTGACCAGCCGGCCACCACGGCGGAGATCACCGGCATCGGCCCGCTGAATCTGCTCGAGGCCATCCGCATCGTCAACCCGAAGATCCGCTTCTACCAGGCGAGCACGTCCGAAATGTTCGGCAAGGTGCAGGCCATTCCGCAGATCGAGTCGACGCCGTTCTACCCGCGCAGCCCGTACGGTGTGGCTAAGCTCTACGCGCACTGGATCACGGTGAACTATCGCGAAAGCTACAACATCTTCGGTTGCAGCGGCATCCTGTTCAATCACGAATCGCCCCTGCGTGGCCGCGAGTTCGTGACGCGCAAGATCACCGACTCCGTTGCAAAGATCAAACTCGGCCAACTCGACGTGCTCGAACTGGGCAATATCGACGCGAAGCGCGATTGGGGTTTCGCGAAGGAATACGTCGAAGGCATGTGGCGCATGTTGCAGGCCGACGAGCCGGATACCTACGTGCTGGGCACGAATCGTACCGAGACCGTACGCGATTTCGTGCGCATGGCATTCAAGGCAACCGGGGTCGACCTCGAGTTCAAGGGCCGTGACGAAAACGAGACCGCGATCGACGCCGCGACCGGCAAGACGCTCGTCAGGATCAACCCGAAGTTTTATCGTCCGGCGGAAGTAGATCTGCTGATCGGCAATCCGGAGAAGGCAAAGAGGCAACTGGGCTGGGAGCCGAAGACGACGCTCGAGCAGCTGTGCGCGATGATGGTCGAAGCCGACCTGCGCCGCAACGAGCGCGGCTTCTCGTTCTGAGGCACCTCGAGCGCCGGTGACGGGGCTCGCCGGCTGCATGGGCCGTGTCTTCGCACGGTTGTTTGCTGCAGTGGGTGATCCCGTCGTCGGGTCGCTTAAAAGAATAATGCGGAAAGACAGACCGCGCTGGATGTACAACAAGGGGCATGGGTGAAGGTTGGTTTTGGTACGACGGCATTGGCCCGTAGCATTGCGCACGGCGGGGTGGACGGCATTGGCTCGTACACCCGGGAGCTGGGGCGAGCCCTGCTTGCCGGCGGCGGGGTCGATCTCGTCCCCGTCGGCTTTCGTGCGTTCGTCGGCGAAGACGTGTTGGCGGGTGCCCGCCCGCCCGTAAATCTCGGCCGCCACGCGGTCATGGCGACACTGGGCGCCGTGAGCCCGTGGAAGTGCGTCGCCGAGAAGGACCTCGTCGCACAGCACGTGGACGTGTTCCATGCAACCGATCACCTGATTCCAAAACTGTCTGCGATACCTGTCATCGCGACCTTGATGGATGCCATTCCGCTGTCGAATCCCGAGTGGACGACCGTGAAGCTGGCCGCGTTGCGCCGTTGGCTGTTGCGGCGCTCGGGCGCGTGGGCGGATCATGTCGTCACGATTTCCGAGTATTCGAAGCGCTCGATCGTGGAGCACTTCGGCATCGCGCCAGAACGCATTTCCGTTGTTCCTCTGGGTGTTCACCCGCGGTTTTTTGAACAGATCGACCAGTCGGCCCGTGACGAGGTGCTGAAGCGCCTGGACCTGCCTGAGCGGTTCTTCCTGTGCGTGGGCACCTTGCAGCCGCGCAAGAATATCGAGCGGGTTCTGGACGCGCATGCGAGTCTGCCGGCCGGGCTGCGTCGGGATGTGCCATTGGTCGTCGTGGGCCGGGCCGGGTGGGGGTGCGAAAGCCTTGTCGCCCGCCTGCGCGCGAGCGAAGCCGAAGGCAGTGCGCGCTGGTTGCAGTATCTGCCGGATTTCGACGTGCGCGCGCTGATGCAATCGGCCACCGCGCTGGTGTTTGCGTCGCTGTGCGAAGGATTCGGACTGCCGGTTGTAGAAGCGCTCGCTTCGGGTCTTCTGGTCATTGCGTCCAATACGACGTCCGTTCCCGAAGTGGCGGCAGATGCCGCCATCATGGTGGATCCCAGCAACGCAGGTGACATTGCCGATGCCATGCGCCTCGTGATCGAGGGTCCTCGCGAAGCGGACGTGATCCGCGAGGCTGGGTTGGCGAGAGCGCGAGCGTTCACCTGGCAGGCGTGCGCCGAGAAGACCGTGGCAGTTTATCAATCTGTCCTGGATGGTTCATGTCGCTCCTGACTCAAACTGCCTCGGGGCAATGCAGCGTGACGTTGGGGGTAGATGTCACCTGGATGGTTGGCAATTACCGTGGCATGGGACGATTCGCGCGTCAGCTCATCGAGCCGGTGAGTGCGTCGGTGCTGGGTCTCGCGCCAAGCGGCGTGACCACTACGGATTGGCCATGCGTTAGTGATGGCCGCGGTTTCTTTCCATGGTGGGAGCAGGTCGAACTGCCCCGCCTGTGCGAAGCGCAGAAGCTGGATTACCTGTTGTGTCCGTACAACACTGGACCATTGCGTTCAACGGGCCGGACCCGCCTGATCTCGGTCATATATGACCTGATCTATCTGCAACCCTGGCGGGTGCTGCCTCCGTCGAGATCCCTGTATCAAACGTTCGGGCGGGTGTACAGGCGGCAGGTGGTGCCCCGGCTGGCTCGCCGCGCCGACGTCGTGCTGACTGTATCCCGCTTTACCCAGCGGGAACTGGTCGAGCAGTTCGGACTGTCGGAAGAGGATGTGCACCTCATTCCGTGTTCGATTCCGGATGACTGGTTCGCTCGTCCACTCAGTGAGGCAGCTCGCCAACCCTACCTGTTTACCGTGGCGGGCGAAGTGCCCAGCAAGAACGTCGATCGCCTCCTGCAAGCGTTCGCATTGGCGAGGCCGACGCTGGATGACGACATCAGGTTGCGCATTGCCGGGATCAAGTCGGCGCATCACGAATATTTCCTGCGGCGGGCATCTGCACTGGGACTCGCAGGTCATGTCGAGCTGCTCGGGTATGTATCCGACCAGGAACTGAAGCTGCACTACCGTCAAGCAAGGGCATTCATCTTTGCTTCGTTGTTCGAAGGGTTCGGCATACCGCTGTTGGAGGCGATGGCATCGGGTACGCCTGTCGCGTGCAGTAACACGACTTCGATGCCTGAGATCGTTGGTGGGTCCGGTCTGCATTTCGACCCATTTTCGGTTGGCGAGATGGCCGAGCAGATCCGCGGCATATGCAGCGGCGGCGAAACATTCGAGGCGAGGGTCCGCAACGGAGTGGACCGCGCGCGTCTGTTTTCGGAGTCGGTCGTCGCCCCGTCGATTCAGGAGTTCTGGGAACGTTTGTCGTGACCACAGATAAGAAAAAGCTGCTGGTGCTGACGCCCAGACTTCCCTACCCGGTGATCGGCGGGGACAAACTGAGGATCTATCACCTCTGCAAGGCGTTGTCGCGCCAATATTCGCTGACGCTGCTGAGCTTGTGCGAGTCGCGCGAAGAGGTGGACTGCGAGCTGCCTGACGACGGCGTGTTCGACCGGGTCGAGCGAGTCTTTCTGTCGAAGGCGCGTTCGTACATGAATACGCTGCTTGCGCTGCCCACGCGGACGCCGTTGCAGGTCGCCTACTACCGGAGTCGGGCATTTGCCGCGGCAGTCGAACGGTTGTTGCCCTCGCATGACGGCGTACTCGTCCATCTGCTGCGCTGTGCCGAGTACGTGCGCAAGTCGGACAAGCCGCGCGTGCTCGAAATGACCGACGCGATTTCGCTGAACTACAGCCGGATCAAGCAGCTCAAGAACGCACGGGGGCTCAAGTCGCGCGTGCTCAGTCTCGAAGCGCAGCGCCTGGGCGACTACGAGCGAACGATCGTCAACGACTTCGATTTGTCCGTGCTGGTTTCGCAGACCGACAAGGATTACCTGTTTCCCGGTTCGAACGCCGGGAATGTAATTGTGTGCTCGAACGGAGTCGACTTGTCTGGGTTGCCGTATTCGGTACGAAGCACGGCAAGCCGCGTGCTCATCTTTATCGGCGACATGCGGACGGTCCAGAACGAGGACATGTGCCACTTCTTTGCGCAAGAGGTGCTGCCCTTGCTGCGCAAGCGTGCGGACTACCGGTTCAGGATTGTGGGTTCGATTTCGCCTGCGCTTGCCGAGCGGTTTAGGGCCTATGACGGAGTCGAGGTGACGGGGCGGGTTGCGTCGGTGGGAGACGCCGCCAGAGACGGTGCAATCGGCGTGTGCCCGATGCGGATCGGGGCAGGTGTGCAGAACAAGATTCTGGAGTATATGGCGCTGGGGCTGCCTGTAGTGGCGACTTCATCCGGGCATGAGGGGCTGCATGCCGAGGCCGGTCGAGATCTGGTGATCGCGAACACGCCGCAGGAATTTGTCGATCGGATTGAGTGGCTCATGGTCAACGAAGCCGCGGCGGTTGAAATGGCGGCGCACGCTAGAAGGTTCGTTGAACGCGAGCACGGCTGGGGGAGAATGATTGATCCGCTGCTTGCACGACTAGATATGCTGCTCTCGCGAGATTTGGCGCGCCCTTCTTGATGGAGTACGCTCACTTGACCTGTCCAGGAATACGTCAACGATCTTCTAGCTTGGCACTCGAAGGGCCACTTCCGTCGCCGCGCCACGCCCAATAGGTAGGGGTGCTCGCCCCATTTCTCACAATCTACCCGGCACCGCTCGATCCGTCGTCAATGGTCTGATGGACGACCGCTTTCAAAGGATAGTTGCATCAATAGACGCGCTTTGATGCTTATCCTCGTCCCGCCGTCGGACCGTTTGGCGACCTTGATCGTCTCGGTTACGGCGGTGCCTTCGCAACCTTCCTTACTTTATCAGAGTTTGCAGAATTCACTCATCAGCGTGTGGATTCCTGCAATAGGCCGCCTGACTTCAATGAAGGAGACATCCGGCAGGCGGCCCATCTTCCGTGAATCGGTCACGGTGCTGCTTCAATCCATAGCCTTTGAATGCCAACTGCGAGCTTCCGGGTATCTGGGCTTACTCCGAGGGAGGTCGGGGAGACCGGCTGCGGTGGGCGAATCTCGATGCGTTGTGCTCCATTTACGCCTTCAAATTGCATGGAGAACTCTCGCATATCGGCGGCTGGAACGAAACTTTGAACTTGCTGACCGATGGCCACGCCAACGGGTTGCCCTACGTTCGGGCCGAAAGCGTGAGCACGCAAATGAAGGATGAAGTGGTTCGGGAGTGGCTGTGCGAACTGTAGAGTGACCACGGGCGACACGTTGGCGTCCGACCACCGTCCCCAACTCTCCGGGACTGACAAACCATTCACGTCATCCAAAAAAGTCGGCAGGCCCTGGCGCGTGAAATCAATTCCTTCGGCAAGGCTTCCGTGATACCTGACGCCTCGCGCATCCGCGATAAAACCTGCATGCTCCATGATTTGCGCAGGAGACAGGTTGGCGGGGAGCTTGTCGACGTTTTTGCCATTCACTCTCAAGTCGAAGAAGACCAGACGGCCGTTCTCGCTGATCGCCGCGGGCGGACTCCCTAAGATATGAGTGAGCTCAGCCTCCTCCGCCGCTCCGTTGTCCGCGTATCCATGCCGGTCCAAATACAGGCCGCTAAAGCCAACCTTTCTTGCAACCTCGATCTGTCGTTCCAGCGGTTCACGTGCCAGCGCTCGGAAAAAGAAATCTCCGGATCGGCCCTTCATTACCCCATAGCTCCACGCCAGCGACGAAGAGTGCAAATAACCCCTGGCTAGATCGTATGGCTGCAGAGCATTGATCGGCGGCGTCTCGGGAAATCCGGCATACGGGAGTTGATAGATCGCACTCCCCGGAGGAACGATCCGTTCAATCTTCCCGACGAATTGGGCATCGCTGTGATACTCCGCCTGGGTTGCATTCAGGTAGTCGGTGGACGTTGAAGCCGTTTGATCCCACACGGCAAATGCGCAAAGAGCAACGCTCGCAACTATAGCTGAGCGAGTGAGATTGTTACGCACCTTACCGTAAATCAGTCGCTGCTCGATTAAAATCAACGTTGCAGCAATCGAGGTGAATGCTAGAAAGACGCTAGCTCGATTCCCTGCTCGCATCATTGGGCTAATCAACAGACTGAATACTGTTGAAAATCCACCGATGGTGCAAAACAGTGTTAGTGAAAAGGTAAGCACTGCAAGAGCGTTGAGTCGATCGCGCTCCCCTTCCTTACTCTGCCTGGGTGCTATCAAAAAGATAAACAGAGCAATGAAACCGACACTTCCAATGAGTCCGAGTGAGGAAGTTCCGTTCTCGTTAACAAGTGGAAATGTCGATGAATACTTGAAATTCAACTTGGCAAACGGCCGAAATCGATGCTCCGGGCGCGGCAACAGGAGCTGCGCAATTTTTAGACCATATATTTCCGTCTCCACTGGGGAGCGATCAGTCGCCTCTTGATTTGCGCCGTGTTCGATACGATAAATGGCATTGGGGACGAGATTTACAACAATGCCGGTGGATACGATCGCCGTCGCAATCAGGCATGCATATGTGGACGCGATTGTGCGTGTTCGTGCGTAGCGCACCACACCTGCAGTCAAAAATGCGATAACGCCGAAGAACGAATAGTAAACACCAAAGCACGAGAGTATCGCAAGCGTGACGACATCAATGGCGCGTTTCGCCAAATGACGTCTTTTATCGGTAAAGGTGAGGTCGCCCACATAAATTCGGTAAGAGAACCAGATAAAAATGGGGGCGGCGAAGTACCAAGTGTAGAAAAGATGAGGGTACCGCAGAAAGTGAAATGGCAGGATCGTGAAAACGAAGCCGCCCGCAAAGCTAAACACCCGGGATATCGAAAAACGACGCAATACAAAATATCCCGCGATCGCGTTTATCGGAAAGCCGGCAAGAAAGTAGATGTTGAAGGCTCGGGTGGCGCTCCCTGAGAGAATGCCAAAAATCTTCAGAGCTAGAATGCTTCCAGAGTCCGGAATTGGATAGTCATAGAGATATCCGCCGAATGGCGCGCCCATCAGAGTGCTATGGAAAATCCATGGATTTTCCATAGCACGTTTGATCCATGAGAGGATCAGCAATACGTCGCCAGAGTAAATGAGCGGTACATTGAGATCGAAATGCCTGCCCCCGACCATCCACCATCCAACAACTAGTGACACCAGAACTAATACGGTCGGGATGCCCCACACCAAAAACTTACCTTTTATTGGTGAATGTACAGCCGACGTATCTTTTACGGTGAGATCTGTCATGGAATTAAATTCTAGGGTTAGGCTGCGGGCGCAATAGAGTCCGATTTCTCAGCGGTAGCCGAGCTAGCGTCGTCGGACGCAGCGATGCCGTTGATTCTCTCTCGTTCAATCACTAACGGACGTCTCTGGGCATAAGTCAGAATTGCGCCCACGTACTCACCCAGCAAACCGATGAAAAACAGTTGCACTGACGAAAAAAAGAACAACCCGATGAGCATCGGTGCACTTCCCATGGTGAAGCTGTTCCAGTACATCAACTTCAACACGAGGTAGACGAGCGATAGACAGAGGCTTACACCTGACAGGAAAAACCCTCCGATAGCAGCAAGCCTGAGCGGCACCTTCGAATGCGAGGTGATGCCAAGCATCGCGATGTCGTACAGCGTATAGAAGTTGTTCTTGGAGATCCCACGTTTGCGTCGCGGTTGCACATAAGGCAACTGGATCACATCGAAGCCGATCTCGCAGATGAGCCCGCGAAAGTACGGATAGGGATCGTCAATTTTCCGCAGAATTTCAATAATTTTCCGATCGTAGAGCCCAAACCCGGTGAAGTTTTGAATGAGCTTTACGTTTGCAATGCGCGTGACTAAACGATAGTACATGCGGCGGAGTGCAAAGAAGAGCGCAGACTCTTTCGATTCAGGCTTTACGCCGATTACGATTGGTGCGCCCGCAAGCCACTTCTCGACGAAATCACGCATCAAGTCGGGAGGATCCTGGAGGTCGGCGACGAGGAGAATGACAGCGTCGCCCTTAGCCTGCATCAGTCCATACATCGGAGAGCGGATATGCCCGAAATTTCGCGCGTTGACGATCACACTAACGGCAGGGTCTGTCGCCGCAATACTGCGCAGCTTGCTGACAGTCGCGTCTGTGGACGCATTGTCGATGAACAGGTGATCGTATGTCACACCGGGAATCGTCGAGAATACTCGGCGAGCCTCGTTGTACACCGCCTCGATGTTTTCCTCCTCATTGAAACAGGGAGTGACGACCGTAACGTGCTTCATGGGAAATTGAAAACAAACTGACGGTTAAGGATGAATGCAAGCAGGCTGAGTGGAATCAGCATGAGTGCATTTGCGACGTAAATGCTGGCGCCATGATCTAGCAACAAACGTACGCCGCCGAGATTTACCAGGTAGACGACACAATAGACGCCCACGAAACGCCAGAAACGCGAGCGAGGCGCACCAGAGAAAACCAGTCGCCCTACGCTCTGGAAGTTGAACAGGACGCCGCCGACCGTTGCGAGGCCGATTGCGATTGGGTAGACGACACCAACGTAGGTGAGTACGGCGAACAACGAGTATCCGAATGCGGTGTTCAGCCCGCCGACAACCAGAAAACGAACAAGCTGAGTTGCCGTTTTTCGCATTGGCTCGCCAGCGAGACCACGCTCGCTTCCCGTCTCGCCTACAAACTCGTCGGGCTTACTGTTGGAGTTGGGCGCTTGCATCAAGTGCCTTTCTGATCCGTTTCTCAACACTCTCAGGGGCCAAACCGTGGCTCTCCATCAGATACGCATAGTTACCGCATATCTCGCTGAAACGATCCTGAATGCCGACGCGTACAAATGTTCCAAGGTAGTGACCCATCAACGTTTCAGCGACCAGGCCGCCAAGTCCGCCGTAGATCGAATGTTCCTCGAACGTGATAATTGCCTCTCGGCCCTTGGCCAAGGTACGCAGTGACAATTCCGGGAATGGTTTGAGACAAGGGGCGGAAACGACGTCTGCATTGCCCAGTGCTGAAGCCACTTTTTGTGCCAACTTGACGCCAGAGCCAGTGGCAACGAACAGAAAGGGCGCGCCAGTGTTAGTCGCCGCAATCAAATCGCCGTTTGACCAGTTGCTTAGAGGTGCACTATGGATGTCACCGAGGTCGGCCTTGCCAATTCGAAGGTACGCGGGACCCGGATTGCGCATGATGCGCTCTGCGCATGCAGTCAATTCGAATCTGTCGCCAGGCGAATAAATCGAAATTTGGGGTACAGCGCGCAACGCGGCGATATCTTCGGTGGATTGATGGCTAGTACCAAGCTGAGCGTAAACGACTCCAGCTCCGTCGCCGATAAAGGTAACGGGCAAATTCTCATAGCAGACATCGATCTTGATCTGCTCAAGCACGCGGATCGGCACGAACGCTGCCAAGCCATAGACGATCGGGCGGAACCCCGCCTTCGCGAGTCCGGCAGCGACGCCAACCATATTTTGCTCGGCTATGCCGCAATTCAGATATTGATCGGGGCATGCGTGCCGGAACGCATCGAAAAGCGCGTAACCGTGGTCGCCTGTCAGCAGCAACACCTTGGGGTCTTGTTTGGCTGCGGTTACCAATGCGTTCGAAAATGCATCTCTCATTGCTGGCCTCCCAGTTCAGACACGGCAGCTTCATAGGTCTGGGGTGTGAGCCGCGTGTAGTGCCAGATATTGTCGTGTTCCATGAACGAGACGCCTTTCCCTTTGACTGTCTTGGCGACTAGCGCCTTTGGACGTCCGTTCTTCTGGTTTTTGAACTGCTGATAGGCGGCACCAATCGCAGCTTCGTCGTGGCCGTCGATGCTCAACGTGTCAAAATCGAAAGCCGCGAACTTCGCGGCTATATCGCCAAGGCCGATGACCTCATCGGTCGAACCCATGGCTTGAAAACCGTTCACGTCTACAATTACTACCAGGTTGTCCAGTTTGAACTGAGCAGCGAAAAGGGCAGCTTCCCAGATTGGCCCTTCGTTCAATTCGCCGTCTCCAACAAGCGCGTAGCACATTTGCTCCGTCTTCTTTCTCTTCGCACCCAATGCGAGTCCGACGCCAACAGACAGACCGTGCCCTAACGAACCGGAAGTGACTTCGATACCCGGCACGTGTGTATCTGCCAGCCCTTTAAGATGGGTGCCGTTTCCGAAATACCGAGCGATGTCCTGCGCCGCGAGCCAGCCGATTTCATGCAGGCAGGCATATTGCGCCATAACGCCGTGCCCCTTACTGAGCACCATGTAGTCGCGGCGTGCGGAGCGTGGGTCGTTTGCATCGAAGCGCAAATGGCTTCGATAAAGCACTGCAAGCAACTCCACGATTGAAAATGCGCAGCCAATGTGAACTGTCGACCCCGCAAATGCCATATCCAATATGGTCTTGCGCAGGCGAACTGCATCGAATTTCGTCATGCCGTGACCGCCATGCGGTTCCAGTTGATCGTCTTGAGTAAGGCGTCTTCGAGAGGCGTTATTTCTGCGACATTGAGGACGCTGCGCGCCTTTGTCGTATCCGGAACGTACCTCGGGGCGGGGGCGCCTGTCGGGGATATGCGCGGCGTCGCCGGGATGTTGGAGCCGCACTGGGCTTCGATCATGCGTGCGAGATCAATAATCGAAATTTCACGCTCGGATCCTACGTTGTATGCCTGGCCGCGTTCGCCGGAAAGCAACATCTGAAAGAGCCAAATGCAGGCATCCGCCATATAGAGATAACTGCGCATCGGGCACCCGTCACCGTTGATGGTGATAGGGCGACCAGCCAAAGCATCACGAATAAAATTTCCAGCCGCGAACGGGCCGTCAAGCGGGATGCCTGGACCAATGAGTGCGTAGATCCGGGCAATAGTGGCGAACATATTGCTCTGGCGCCCGTACGCCGACACCAGCCATTCCGCTGCGCGCTTGCCTTGACCATACGCAGCGCTCACATCGAGCGGATCGGGTGCTCCGCTAAATGTCTCTGGTACGTGGGTGAGCGCTGGCGGCTGAGTACCATATATCGCGCCGCTCGATGTGAGCAGAAAGCGCGACGCGCCGTGTGCCTGGGCGAAGTCGAGCACATTTCGCGTACCGATGATATTCGTATCGAATATTCGTAGCCTGTCCGAGGCCTTCGCTGGATCGGCAACATCAGTTGCCGCATGAATGCATAAATCTATTGGTCCGGCGTTTGCCCTGAAATCCGCCACATCGCCTTTGATCAGCGTTACTTCAGCGCTATTGAATAGATGAGGCGCGTGGCCTTGTGCCTTGTCGGGGTCACGACTCAGGGCGACGATTTCGATCCTGCTACCTCGGACGCGGTTGGCATGCTGCACCACCTCGAGCAGCCAGGAGCCGATAAAACCTGTTCCACCGGTGATGAAAAGCCGCGCGCGATCGAACGCAGACCAGACCTCGGCGGTCTGGTCGACGATCAAATCGAGATCCTCAACGGGCAGCGGCTTACGCATATTTGTAAATCAGAAGTTGACGCCGAGGAATGTTTCGATCTTTTCGGCGACGAAGTCGAGCATCTCCTTGCTGAGGCCAGGGTACACGCCAACCCAGAAGGTGCGGTTCATGACGATGTCGGTATTCGTCAGTTCGCCGCTGACACGGTATTCCCTGCCAATCATGTACGGCTGACGCGTGAGGTTGCCAGCGAAAAGCAGTCGCGTACCGACCTTGTTCTGATCGAGGTAGTCAAGCAGGTCAACGCGGTTGAACTCGGCTTCTGGCTTCAAGGTAATCGGGAAGCCAAACCATGACGGATCGGAATTCGGCGTCGAGTTGGGCAAAATCAGAAAGTCCTTGCAGCTTTGCAACCGGTCATGCAGATATGCGAAGTTCTCGCGACGCGCCTGCACGAAACCATCGAGGCGATCCATCTGCGCGAGCGCACACGCCGCCTGCATGTCCGTGATCTTCAGGTTGTAGCCGAGGTGCGTGTAGGTGTACTTGTGGTCGTAGCCTTCTGGCAAGTTGCCAAGCTTCCAGCAGAACCGCTTGCCACAGGTGTTGTCCTTGCCAGGTGCGCAGTAACAGTCGCGCCCCCAATCGCGGAACGATTCCGCGATCAACTTGAGTTCGGGGTTATTCGTGAAGACAGCGCCGCCTTCACCCATAGTGATGTGGTGCGCGGGATAGAAGCTGAGCGTGCCGATATCGCCGAACGTACCTACGAGTTGACCGTTATAGGTCGCGCCAAGCGCATCGCAGCAGTCTTCGATGAGCCACAGGTTGTACTTCTTGCAAAGGGCGACGATGACTTCGAGATTGTAAGGATTGCCCAGTGTATGAGCGAGCATGATCGCTTTCGTCTTCGGCGAAATGGCTGCTTCGATCTTGCTTGCGTCGATGTTGTACGTACCTAGTTCTACGTCGACAAAAACCGGTACTGCGCCGAACTGGATAATAGGATTGACGGTGGTCGGGAAACCCGCCGCAACTCCGATTACTTCGTCACCGCGTTTGATCGCGCGATCGCCGAGCTTCGGGGAGGTCAGCGTTGAGAACGCAACCAGATTAGCGGACGAACCCGAGTTGACGGTAATCAGGAAATTCACGCCGAGATACGCTGCGAGTTTCTTTTCGAACTCGTCATTGAAACGCCCGGTCGTAAGCCAGCCGTCGAGCGATGCTTCGACCATGAGCTCCATCTCGCGTGCGCCAATCACCTTGCCGGAGGGCGGGATCACGGTTTTTCCGGGTTCGAATGCGGGCCGTTGCGTGGCAAGCGAACCGTACTGCTGCACGAGTTGGATAATCTGCTCGCGGATCTGATCTTTATTCATGGCGGGTAGTCTTAAGACTGAGTGTATTCGTCAATTTGGGCTAGTGTAACTGCGCGCATATCTTCACCACGGGCGGCGGCCTTGTACCAGCTGACAATGTTGTCAAGTGTCCGGTCGAGACTCCACCGGGGGCGCCAGCCGAGGCGCGTACGCGCTTTCGAGCAGTCCAGTTTCAGATAAGTGGCTTCGTGCGGGTGCTCATTGCCGTCCAGCGCCCAGCGCGCATTGTCACCCCATTGTGATGTGAGCCGCTCGACGATCGCTTGAACAGGCTGAGCATCCGAATCATTTGGCCCGAAGTTCCACGCGTCGGCATGACGCGGTCCAGCGGTATGCAGGCTTTCTGCGAGGGCAAGGTAACCACTGAGTGGTTCGAGGACGTGTTGCCACGGCCGAATCGCGTGCGGACTGCGGATGCTGACTGTCTCTCCATTGCCGATTGCGCGGATGATGTCGGGGATGAGCCGGTCTACTGCCCAGTCTCCGCCCCCGATGACATTGCCTGCGCGAGCGCTTGCGATTGCTACGCCGTGTTTATCGTAAGCTGCGGGATTGAAGAAAGAGCTACGGTAGGCGGCGGTGACCAACTCAGTGCAGCCCTTACTGCTGCTGTACGGATCGTAGCCACCCATTGCTTCGTTTTCGCGGTAGCCCCATTCCCATTCCCGATTCTCGTAACACTTGTCAGTGGTGACAATAACGACGGACCGCACGGTGGGGACGTGTCGAACAGCCTCGAGCAAGTGCACTGTACCCAGTACATTCGTCTCGTACGTCTCCACCGGATTCACATACGATTCGCGCACGAGCGGCTGGGCTGCCATATGAATCACAACGTCTGGCGCAGCCTCTTTGATCGCATTCAACAGGGACTCGCGGTTGCGTATATCCCCGATGATCGATTCAATGCCGTCAGCAACCCGCGCAAGCGCGAACATGTTCGGCTCGGTAGTGGGGGCGAGCGAAAAGCCCGTGACTCTGGCGCCGAGCGCCTGTAGCCAGAGCGTCAGCCAGCTGCCTTTGAAACCGGTATGCCCCGTAAGAAAGACTTTCTTGCCACGCCAGAATGAACTGTCCGTCATCACCACACCTTCCAGGGCGCCTTGCCACTCTGCCAAAGCTCTTCCAGGTAATTCTTGTCCCTCAACGTATCCATGGGCTGCCAGAAGCCTTCATGCTCGTACGCCGAAAGTTGACCACTACTGGCGAGTTGTTCCAGCGGCTCGCGTTCCCAAATGCATTGGTCGTCCGGGATCAGGTCGATCACCTTCGGCGATAGCACAAAGAATCCGCCATTAATCATTCCGCCGTCGCCCTTCGGCTTTTCCTTGAACGAACTGACTTTGTTTTCCCGGATATCCAGTGCGCCGAAACGGCCTGGCGGGTAAGTGGCGCTGAGCGTCGCAAGGGTTCCGCGCTGCCTGTGATACTCCGTGAGCGTATTGATGTTGATGTTGCTAAGCCCATCACCATAGGTGAAGCAAAAAGATTCCTCATCCTTAACGAAGTCTTTCACCCGACGCAGACGGCCGCCCGTCATCGTCGATTCTCCGGTGTCGACTAACGTCACCTTCCAGGGCTCGGCATATTGCTGATGAACCTTCATTTCATTCGTACGCATATCGAACGTCACATCCGACGTATGAAGGAAATAGTTCGCAAAATATTCCTTGATTACATAGCCCTTATAGCCGCAGCAGATCACGAAATCGTTGACCCCGTAAGCCGAGTAGATCTTCATGATGTGCCACAGAATCGGTTTCCCTCCGATTTCTATCATTGGCTTCGGGCGATTGGCCGTGTCTTCGGAAATTCGAGTCCCAAGTCCGCCTGCGAGAATGATAGCTTTCATCGAAATCCTGTGGTGTATTCGGTAGATTCTGGAAGGCAATGATTTGGCTTACGGGCCGAGGCGACTAAAGCCGCAGATCTGCGCCGCGATTCACCGTGGGGCACTGCGTGATTATTGGGGCATCATTCCTGCTGCTTGCTTCGAACGATCTTGTAAGGTCTTGGGAGCGGAACCCGAGCATTATATTGTTCCGCTCTGGCGTTGCATAGCAACCGCCGGAACCGCTGTTTGTGCTGCCTCCGGCCGCTTCCGGCTTCTATTGACGTACTTGGCGAGGCGGGCAGATCGGCTTTCAGATGGTCGGCTCCAAAGCGTTTGCTGATGCAGGACTGCGGTTGTTGCATACCTGTTTGCTTTCCGTCCTTGACCACGCCCGCGTTGCATTGACGTGGGTCGGTTGAAGATACATGCGTCTGTTCGCGCCCTCGGGCAAAACTCAAAGCGTTGGCCGCCAACTGATAGCAGGGCGCAAGTGGCGTTCCTATAACAACATGATTGCAGGTGCGCGTCCCATGGATCCGATTCGGGGGCGACCATCCGTTACACTATTGTTATGCGCCAATCGAGCGCGAACGCCGTACGATCGCGCTCCTTCACTGGCCGTATTCGTATTTTTCTCGTCTAGAACTACCAGGAACCAACACCAATGCATGTCGTGGTAACGGGCGCGAATGGCTTCGTGGGCCGCGCCTTATGCCGTACCCTGGTCGAAAACGGACACCGCGTAACCGGTATCGTTCGCCGGGCCGGCACGGCACCGGCTGGCGTTGTGGAATGGGTTCATGGCACGCCAGAATTCGCCGATATCGACATGCACTGGCCGGCGCCGTCCGGCGATGTCGACTGTGTCGTGCATCTTGCCGCGCGCGTGCACGTCATGAATGAAACGGAGAGCGACGAGACGCAGCGAGCCTTCAATGCGACCAACGTCGAAGGCACCCTGCGCGTCGCGCGCGCCGCGCAGCGCCATGGCGTGGGGCGTTTCATCTACGTGAGCAGCATCAAGGCAATCGCGGGGAGCGGGGGCACGCGCGAACCGCTGCGAGAAGACGCGCTCGCGCAACCCGACGACGCCTACGGCCGCTCGAAGCTTGCCGCGGAACGATCACTGGCCGATCTGCGCACGGATACGGGGCTCGATGTCGTCATCGTACGGCCACCGCTCGTCTATGGCCCGGACGTCGGCGCCAACTTCCGCAAGATGCTCGATACCGTCTGGCGCGGGACACCCTTGCCGTTCGGCGCCGTGGATGCCCAGCGCAGCCTGCTGTTCGTCGACAATCTGGCCGATGCGCTCATGCATTGCGCATCCGACGCACGCTCAGCAAACGGTTGTTTTCATCTGGCAGACGATGTTGCGCCTTCCGTCGCGGACCTGCTGCGTGCCATTGGCAGGCATCTCGGCCGCCCGGCACGGCTCATACCGGTGCCCGTGTCACTACTCAAACTCGCCGGCAGGCTCACGGGAAGAACCGCGCAGATCGAGCGTCTCACCGAAAGTCTGGTTCTCGATGCATCCGCGATCCGGCGACAGTTGTCGGGCTGGCACCCGCCGTACACGCTGGACGAGGGGCTGCGCGCGACGGCCGACTGGTATCGCGCATGTCGCAAGGAGCAGGGGCGCGCATGAGGGAGGCTTTCGACGTATTCGGAACATCCGGTTCGACTGTGCTGCTCATTGCCGCGGTATCGGCTCTGGCGAGTTTTCTGATCCTGCGGGGCTTGCTTTCGACCGGTCTCGCCTGGCGTATCGCGACGGATGTGCCGAATCATCGCTCGCTTCACGTCAAGCCGATTCCGCGCGTGGGCGGTTGGGGGATCGTACCGGTCGGCCTCGCGGCGCTCTTATGGCACGCATCGCAGATGTGGTTGATCGCGGCGGGAGCGGTGGCGCTCGCCTTGGTGTCGCAGATCGACGATCGTCGCGATTTGCCCGCGCGCATCCGGTTTGCCGTCCATTTCGCGGCAGTGGTCGCGCTGGTAGTCATCTGGCCGGCGGACGCACCTTGGTGGCTACTCGCAGGCATCGGCTTCCTGATGCTCTGGCTGATCAACCTGTACAACTTCATGGACGGCGCCGATGGCCTCGCGGGCGGCATGGCACTGTTTGGTTTCGGCGCCTATGCGGCGGCGGCGCTGGCTACAGGGCATCCTTCGTTGGCGTTGGCGCAGACCGGCGCCGCCCTCGCCGGGGCATCACTCGGCTTCCTGTTCCTCAATTTTCACCCGGCGAAATTGTTCCTGGGTGACGCCGGCTCGATCACGCTCGGCTTTCTGGCGGGCGCACTCGGCTACTGGGGCTGGCGCGGCGCCGTCTGGCCGCTCTGGTTTCCAGCCTTGGTTTTTTCCCCGTTTATTGCGGATGCGTCGATTACATTGCTGAGGCGCGTCTGTCGTGGGGAAAGATTTTGGCAAGCGCATCGGGAGCACTACTATCAACGCATGGTGCGCTCGGGTATCGGTCACAGTCGCACCGCAATCTACTGGTATGCCGTGATGTTTGCGGGTGTCATCGTCGCCTTATGGGCGCTGGGGCGGCCAATGTGGCAGCAATGGCTGATTTTTGCGGCGTGGTACGGCGTTCTGGGGTGCTGTGCCGTCGTCATCGATATGCATTGGCGAAGCTTTCAGAATTCTAACGACAATTAGCTTATCTCCGCAGTTGATTCTTCCCTTTAAATGCTGACGCATCTGTAACGCGGCTGAGACGTTTGTTTCTTCAGGGAAATTCCTGCGGCGCATCGCAAGCATTAAGATCAGTGCGCGGTGCGCTCCGATCGTTTGGTACCTCGTCAGGCTTGCGGGCATAATAACTGCTGCGGCGCCGCGGCATGGAGCGGGTCCCTGTGGCAGCAATGGCCAAGTTTAGGTGCGTGGTCTGGAGATTTGCCTCCCGGGAGGTCGTCATCGATCTTCACAGGGTAGGCTCCCCAGAATCCGACGCGAAATAATTTCGAGGTTTGCCGCCAATGTTGCGATCCAAGGCATCTTGGTTGTCGTTCGGTGTTTTCTTCTTCGACATGCTAGCCGCAGTGGCGGCGTGGCTCGTCGCGTACGTCGTCCGCTTCAACGGTGAAATTCCGGTTCCCTTTTTTAAGGGCGCATGCGTTGCGCTCCTCTGGGTCCTTCCCGTCTACGGCGCGATGTTTCGCACCTTCGGCTTGTATCGTGGCTTGTGGGTCTTCGCGAGCCTGCCCGACCTGATGCGCATTGCAAAGGCGATCGTGGTCGGTGCGCTCGTCGTCATGATTGGCGCGGTCATGTTTCAGCCGAAGCCGATCATTCCACGCTCGGTCCTCCTGCTTACGCCGATGCTGCTGTTCCTCGCAATGGGCGGCGCGCGAGCGATCTACCGGGCCAGTAAAGAGTTCTATCTGTACGGTGGTCTTGTCGGTCGCGGCAAGCCTGTGCTGATTCTTGGTGCGGGGGGCGCGGGCGCGAGCCTCGCGCGTGAGCTGTCGCGCTCGGGTGAATGGCGCCTGGTTGGTCTGCTCGACGACGACGTCGCGAAGCGGGGCCGCGAGATCTATGGTTACAAGGTCCTCGGCACGATCGACGAGATCGCGCACTGGACGGAGACGCTCAAGGTCGAGCATGTGATCATAGCGATTCCGTCCGCGCCGATGGAGACGCAGCGACGCCTCGCTACGCTCTGCGTGCGCCTTGGCGTCAGGGCGATGGTCTTGCCTTCGCTCACGGCCCTGATGCCTAGCCAGGGTTTTCTTTCCCAGATTCGCCAGATCGATCTGGAAGACCTTCTCGGCCGTGAAGCGGTCAACATCGACACTGCCCACGTCGAGGCGCTGCTGCGAGATCGCGTGGTGATGGTCACAGGCGCGGGTGGCTCGATTGGCTCCGAACTCTGCCGCCAGATCCTGAAGTTCCAGCCTGCGCAACTCATTGCATTCGACTTGTCCGAATACGCGATCTACCGCCTCACTGAGGAGATCCGCGAGCGCTTTCCCGAGCAGGCGATGATCTCGTTCATCGGCGATGCGAAGGACTCGTTGCTGCTCGACCACGTCATGTCGCGTTACGCCCCGCATATCGTCTTCCATGCGGCGGCATACAAGCATGTGCCGCTGATGGAGGAGCTCAACGCATGGCAGGCATTGCGCAACAACGTGCTTGGCACATACCGTGTCGCGACCGCGGCGATTCGCAACAACGTGCGCCATTTCGTGCTGATTTCGACTGACAAGGCCGTGAACCCGACCAATGTCATGGGCGCGAGCAAGCGCCTCGCCGAGATGGCGTGCCAGGCGCTGCAGCAGACGAGCGAGCGCACACAGTTCGAGACCGTTCGCTTTGGAAACGTACTGGGTAGCGCGGGAAGTGTCATCCCGAAGTTTCAGCAGCAGATTGCGAGGGGCGGTCCCGTGACCGTCACGCATCCCGAGATAACCCGCTTTTTCATGACGATTCCCGAGGCGGCGCAGCTCGTGCTCCAGGCATCTAGCATGGGGCAGGGCGGCGAGATTTTCATTCTCGACATGGGCAAGCCGGTCAAGATCGTCGACCTAGCGCGCGATCTGATCCGGCTTTATGGCTTTGCCGAAGATCAGATCCGTATCGAGTTTAGTGGCTTGCGTCCCGGCGAGAAACTCTATGAGGAGTTGCTGGCCGATGACGAGATGACCGCGCGTACGGCGCACCCGAAGCTGCGCATCGCGCGGGCGCGCGAGGTGCCCGTCAATCTGCTGGACGAATTGTTGCCGTGGTTGATGCAGCACCGCGTTCCGGGCGACGACGAAGTGCGCCGCGATCTTCGCCGCTGGGTGCCGGAGTACCAACCGTCGAGCGTGTCGAAGCTCCAAAGTGTGGGTGGAACGTCGGTCAGAGCCACTGGCTGATTCCGGGGGCGAAGAGGCGAGTGCGATTCGCCGGCCCTTGATTATTTCCCGCTAACGACAGCACGAAGATTCGTCATCTTGAGCGATCGCTCTCCCGCACTGCCAATGGCGAAACGGCGGTTACGCACCAGATAATCGACAATACGGTCGACGCAACTTTCGACCGTATTGTCTTGCGTATGCAGTGTGAGATCTGGATGAGCCGGTGGGTGATAGGGTGAAGCGATACCGGTGAACTGTGCGATCTCACCGCGGCGGGCGCGTTGATATAGCCCTTTGGGGTCGCGCTTTTCGCAAACTTCGAGCGGGGTGTCGACAAACACCTCGACAAACGCGGATTCGCCGACAATGCGCCGTGCATTTTCGCGGTGCTCGGGCTCGGGTGAAATGGTCGCCGTGACGGCTACAAACCCCTCATTGCAAAACAGCGCCGCCACGTGGGCCACGCGCCTGAGATTTTCCGTACGCTCGGCGTCACTAAAACCAAGATCTGAATTGAGGCCCGTACGCAACACGTCGCCATCGAGCATCGTTGCTCGAAGGGCAAACGTTTGCAGTCGATTGACCAACGCGCGCGCGACTGTCGACTTGCCCGCTCCGGACATGCCGGTGAGCCAGATGACAACTCCAGCCGACGTTGCTGTATTCACTTCTTGCCGCCTCGATCAACGTAAACCTGATTCGCATTCTAACGTTTCGAAGCAGTTCGTGTAACGCGGATGTAATAAACCGCAACAAATCTGCAGGCTTGTAATTCTGTGTAATGATTCATGTACCGAGAACCCTGCTAGTACTGTAGTGACAAAAATCGTTTACCTTCAGCAGGTACGATTTGCACGATCGGTTGGATTTTGGATATCAGGGGCCGATTGAGGACTAGCGCACGTGCGCCGATTTGAGTGATGCTGCACCCGGACCTTCATAAGAGGAGACTGAATGACCATCATGACAAGCCTCGGCCGCACGATCGGCCCCTTGCGTCGCCTGCACGACAACCGCAACGATCTAGCGGTGGCGCTGCTCTCCGCCGAAGAGCGTGTACGGAATCTGGAAGCCCTTGTCGAGGCGGCTCGCGGCACTCCCTTCTTCGCCTACTTCGCCAGTTTCGATGCGCTGGCGTGCATGCGACGACACGAAGTACAAGATCGCAAACCTACGCCGGGATTCCAGACAAACTGGCTCGGGGTGTTAGTGGACCCCAAGATCTTTAGCTTTCTGGCCGACCAAGGTGGAAAGCTGGAGCAGTTTCCATTGCCGGCTAATTGGCATGCCGACATCGCGGAATGGGCGTCGGCACTGCATGCGGTGGAACTGTCCCGGCCCGACAGCTTCACAATGATCGAGTTGGGTTGCGGCTGGGTTGCTGGATGAACAACATGGGCGTGGCTGCGAAGCGCACCGGCCGGAAGGTCCATGTCATCGGCATCGAGGGCGACGAAGGTCACGTCGAATTCGCTCGTGAGGCATTAGCCCGCAATGGATTCACCAGCGACGAGTACACCCTCCATCGCGGTATTGCAGCCGCCAGTGACGGAACCGCTTTATTTCCGCGCCAGGAGCACCCCGGACACAGTTGGGGATCGGCGCCGGTATTTAACGCCACGCAAGCTCAACAGGATCAAGCCGTGGCGAGCGGCAGTCACGACCTGCTGCCCATGATCTCGCTCGAAGCGGCCATTGCAGGGCGCGACCGCATTGACCTGCTGCACATCGACATTCAGGGTGGAGAAGCTGACTTGATCGAAGCGTGCCTGCCGATTCTCAATGAGAAGCTGGCCTATTTGCTAATCGGCACGCACTCGAAACACATCGAGGGCAGGCTGTACGACATTCTCTCGCCCACCGACTGGGTCATCGAGATGGAGCGGCCCGCCTTCTATCAGGTCAACAACCGAAAGCCAGAGTTGGCCGTGGACGGCGTGCAGGCATGGCGCAATCCTCGTTTTATCCCGATGTAGCTTTTTTGCCGCAATCGCTGGCCCCTAGTTCTGGGGGCTAGCCGCCTTCCCTTTTCTACCTGGTTACCGGTCTCCACAGCGTAGCTCAGCCCCGAAATTGCGCGGTTTGTCCACGATGCGCGACGCCGGCTCGTGCGCCGAACATTCATGTGTAGACTGCTGCTACGATACCGGACTGAAACGACTGAACCGAATCCCGCTACTCTGAATGAGCACTCTAGCCACCATAAAACGCGCGGCCTTGATGGTCATGTCCGGTCAGCAATTCCTGATGACGGAAACGGCACCCCGAAACACCAGAAAGGTATTGTGGTATTACGATTGGGGCACGATCGGTGATTCGATCATGGATTTGTCGCAACGTTTCCTGATTCATGCGGACATCGAGATTGATCTGTGCATGCCCTACGGGCCGATAGAGTTGTTCACCGGCGATAGTCGGTTCAGGCGTGTATTTAAGGCGTTGTCGGACGCCGACGACCGATACGACCTTGCTATCGTCCAAAACATTACGACCAAAACACTAGGGCAAAAAGTCCGCTTTTTCCCGCGGACAAGATTCTGCTCGATTATGGGCCATAGGCGGAACGAAGATTTTTCGCGCATGCAGTTGAGCTACGAACGACTCGCTCAGATTTTCGACGTAACAAACGGCACGGGACCGATCGAGCCGTCCCTTAAGGTCGTGCACGACGAGACGGCCGACGCTGATGGTTTCCAGATCCTAGTTGCGGTAGGCGGGAACGACAGACGGCGCCGGATCGACGACTGGTCAAAACTATTGCGGGCAGTCGATGCGTTCTGGCCGAAATCGTACGTCAAACCTCGCTACGTGCTGCTAGGAAATGGCGAACCTGCTCGCGAGGCGGTAAGGCAGATTGAAGCGCATCTGCCCGCACAACGCCTCGTTACTGTCACGGATATGCCGGATCTTCGGGCTGCTGCCGAGGTCATTGACCGCTGTTCGTTCTTTCTCGGCGCTGATGGTGGGCTGATGCATATCGCGGCAGCGCTCGGGAAGCCCGGTGTCGCCATTTTTAGTGAGATTCGCCCCGAATGGCGCTTGCATACCCGCTCTAAGATGAGACCGATTTTCACCGACGGCAGTATCAATGAAATCCCGGACGCAAAAATCGCAGGCGAAGTCGTGCGATATTGCGAAGAGCAGATTACCCAAAATCAAATGGAGGCGCAGACCTGAGCTTTTGCCCTAGATAAGGTTCGCATGAACCTCCGAGCGTTCCGCAATCGCCGCGAGGACGGCCAGCATGGTCGCGTAGAAAGACACGGTGCTCTTCAGGTCGAACGTCTCGACGGTCAGACCAAAAACGAAAAACATCAGGACGAAGGACAGCCCCATGAGCGCTGTGCGCCGTGTTGTCCTCGATTCGGACTTGAGTTTCGCCGCGAAAAATATCGCGGGCGCGATGTAGATCGCCAGCAGCGCGAGGCCGCCCACAATGCCGTAGTTGGCCATGTAGGCTAGCAACTGGTTATGCACTTCACCTTCGCCGAATGCGGCCGCCTTCGGGGTGAGCGCGCCTTGCTTGGCCATCGAGGTCATCTTGTCGCGGAACCCATCGCCACCGAGGCCCAGCACCGGGTGTTCGGCGATCAGCGTGGAAGCTGCCTCGTAGAGTTGCAGGCGTATGCCAACCGACGTGTCGCGGTGGCCCTGCGTGTACTGCGCGAGGTCGGATGACACGTCGCCGACGCGCTGGCGTACCGTCCCCGACAGCCCGTACACCATCCCGAGCAGCAGCGCGACGGTTACCGGCATCAGTACCTTCCAGTGAAGCGGCTTGCCGCGGCCGAGTTCCCATACGATCAGTACGGCTACGAGAGGGATCGCAGCCCAGCCACCACGCGAGCCCGACAGCAGCGAAGCGGCAAGGCCTGCAAAGAGGCCTGCGAACTTGATCGCACGCAGGAACGCCGAATCCTTGCGCCACCAGTTCAGTGTAATCGCCGACAGCACGCCGAGCGCGACTGCGAGATCGCCGAAATGAATCGGATTCAGGAATGCGCTGCCGATGCGTCCGTCGCCCCAATCGCGCGGCAGGATGACGGCAATCACGAGCGAGGAGAGCGCGCCCAGCGCAAAGGAGAGATCCGCCCAGGCGAAGATCCGCAGCGGCGCGCGCCGCAGGGCGAGAAAGATCGGGACTGCAAGCAGGAACCGCGAGGGCGAATCCCAGGTGCGGAGCAACGGATGGTCGTGCGAGAGCGTGCTCAGCGCCACGGCGGCAACAGGGGCGCACAGTGCAATGCACAACGCCAGCCCGAGACGGTCGGGACGCGCGTAGCCGTATGGCGCGCCAGCCGGTCGCCAGCACAGCGCCGCCAGGGCAATGACACCCGCGCCGATCGAAACGGCGCTCGAGGCGCCCTGCACGAGCATTGCAATAGAGGGAAAGCCGAGCAGGAAAGCCGCGGTCAGCCAGTCGCCAGGCTCGGTGCGTCGGGAGTCAATCGTCACTGCTGTCTGCATCGCTACACTGCTCTTGTCGGTAAGGGCGGGACTGACTACGTCTCCCGCATTACGTCCCCAAATCGTACCCTCTCGGTTACGAAGTATGACGGGAAACCCGCCATTGTACGCACACATTCCACCCGCTCGCGTTTTCCCCGAGAAATGCTTACACCAAGACCGTCAACGCCCACAAAATAAGGGCGCGAATAGTCGTTGAGCTTGACATAAGCGTGTCTGCGTTCCAGGATCGCACCGCCGTGCAGCAAGCTGCACAAGAATAAATATTATGCGGATGCAGGAAGACTTAAGCGCCCCAAATGCGATTGCCCGTCGCGGGCACGGTGAACAATCAGATTTTTGGAAGGCACTTCGATTCGCGCATCGGGCAAAAGGGCGCCGATGAGGAACCTGCGCCCCGCATTTTGAATCTCTGATTAATCGATGTTCCAAAACCGCTCGCGAAGAACCCGCGCATGGCATCATTCGCATACTTGAGGGAAAGAACATCGTGAAATCAGCAATCATTACTGGCATAACCGGCCAGGACGGCGCCTATCTGGCGGAGCAGCTTCTAGAGAAGGGCTATATCGTCTACGGCACTTACCGCCGGACGAGTTCCGTCAATTTTTGGCGTATGGAAGAGCTTGGCGTCGCGCATCATCAAAATCTGCGCCTCGTCGAGCACGATTTGCTCGATGCGGGCAGCTGTATTCGCTTGGTGGAGCGCGCCCAGCCTGACGAGGTATATAACCTCGCTGCGCAAAGCTTCGTTGGCGTGTCGTTCGAGCAGCCGGCGCTCACCGCGCAGGTGACCGGGGTCGGCGCGCTGAATCTGCTCGAGGCGCTTCGCATCATCAATCCGAAGGCGCGTTTCTATCAAGCCAGCACATCGGAGATGTTCGGCAAGGTGCAGGCTATTCCTCAGACGGAATCGACGCCGTTCTACCCGCGCAGCCCGTACGGCGTCGCCAAGCTCTACGCACACTGGATCACGGTGAACTACCGTGAAAGCTACGACATGTTTGCATCGAGCGGCATTCTCTTCAATCACGAGTCGCCGCTGCGCGGCCGCGAGTTCGTGACGCGCAAGATCACCGATTCGCTCGCGAAAATCAGCCTCGGCCAGCTCGACGTGCTCGAGCTCGGCAACCTCGACGCACAGCGCGACTGGGGCTACGCGAAGGAATACGTGGAAGGCATGTGGCGCATGTTGCAGGCCGGTCAGCCCGATACTTATGTGCTCGCAACCAACCGCACGGTAAGCGTGCGCGATTTCGTCAACGCGGCAGGGAAGTGCCTTGGCATCGAGATCGAATGGCAAGGCACCGCGGAAAACGAAATTGGACGCGATGGCAAGAGCGGCAAGACGATCGTGCGTGTGAATCCCGCGTTCTATCGGCCGGCCGAAGTCGATCTTCTCATTGGCAATGCACAAAAGGCCCACGACGAGCTTGGCTGGGCGCCGAAAACGTCACTTGAAACGCTGTGCCAGATGATGGTTGAAGCGGATGTCGCGCGCAACAAGAAGGGGACGTCGTTCTAATGGCTTCAGTGCTGATTACGGGAGCCGAGGGCTTCACGGGGCGTTATGTTGCTCAGGCATTGCGCGCGCGCGGCCATCAGATTTCGAGTCTCGTACGACGGTGTGATGAGCCCAAACCTGACGTGTACGCGTGCGATCTTCAGGATCGCGCGGGGCTTGCAGAGGTGGTGGCGCGGGTGCGACCCGACTGGGTCGTGCATCTGGCCGCCATCTCGTTCGTCGGGCACGGCAATCCGGGGGAAATTTATGCGACCAACGTCGTGGGTTCGCGCAATCTGCTCGAGGCGCTCGCCGCCGGTGAAAAGAAACCTTCGGCGGTGCTGCTTGCAAGCAGCGCGAACATTTATGGTGCGGGCCCGCTAGGCCTGCCGATCCCGGAGACGGCGCCGTATCACCCCGCGAACGACTACGCGGTGAGCAAGGTCGCGCTCGAATACATGGCGCAACTCTGGACGGACCGGTTGCCGATCATCACGGTGCGCCCGTTCAATTGCATCGGCGTTGGCCAATCGCTGAGTTTTCTCGTTGCGAAGATGGCGGATCACTTCCGTCGGCGTGCGCCAGTCATCGAGCTGGGCAATCGCGATGTGGCTCGCGACTTCTCCGATGTGCGCTGGGTGGCCGACGTGTATTGCAGGCTGCTCGAAAAGGCGCCAGTCGGCGAAGTTTTCAACGTGTGTTCGGGCCATGCAGTCACGCTGACGCACGTACTGCAGACAATGTCCACGATCACCGGTCACGACATCGAAGCGCGGACCAATCCCGCCTTTGTGCGTGAGCACGAGGTGAAATCGCAGTGCGGCGATAATCACAAGCTGTTGAGCGCGATCGGCCAGCTCGATGCGCCGACGCTCTACGACACGTTGCACTGGATGTTGTCCGATAGCAGCGTCGCCTGACCGAGGCGGGCAGAGTGCATTCTGCCCGCTACCAAATGCGTCGCGCCGAGGTACTGCGCACGTGTCACTCTTTGCAGCCGCACCTGCCAGAAGAGCAGCGCGGCTGCATTCAGCCTTACTCAAAACCCCGCGGATTTTTCTCCTGCCAGCGCCAGTGATCCACGCACATGCGCTCGATTCCGAACTCCGCTTTCCAGCCGATGACGTTTTCCGCCGCGACCGGGTTCGCATAGCACTCGGCGATGTCGCCAGGGCGGCGCGCCACGATCTCATAGGGCACAGGGCGCCCTGAGGCCTGTTCGAACGCCTTCACGACTTCCAGCACGCTGTAACCGCGCCCGGTGCCGAGATTCACGACCAGGCCTTCGCTACGCGCGGCAAGCGCATCGAGCGCCTTGAGGTGGCCCTTCGCGAGATCGACCACGTGAATATAGTCGCGTACGCCCGTACCGTCCGGGGTCGGATAGTCGCCGCCGAACACGCGCAGCTTTTCGAGCTTGCCCACCGCCACTTGCGCGACATAAGGCATGAGGTTGTTCGGAATGCCGGCCGGGTCCTCGCCGATCAGCCCGCTTTCATGCGCGCCCACCGGATTGAAATAGCGCAGCACGGCGATGCGCCATTCCGGATCCGAGATCGAGACGTCGCGCAGGATCTGCTCGGCGATGAGCTTCGACTGGCCGTAGGGATTCGTTGCCGAGAGCGGAAACGTTTCGTCGATCGGCGAGCGTTCGGGCATGCCGTACACCGTGGCCGAAGAGCTGAACACGAACTGCTTCACGCCGTGCTGGCGCATCACGTCGAGCACCACGAGCAGGCCGTCGACGTTGTTGCGGTAATACTCGATCGGCTTCGCCACCGATTCGCCCACGGCCTTGAGCGCCGCGAAATGAATCACGCCGGTGATGCGATGCGCTTCAAAAACGCGCGTAACGGCGGCCGCGTCGCGCACGTCGGCTTCGTAGAACGCCACGGGCTTGCCGGTGATCTGCTCGACGCGCCTGAGCGACTCGCTGCTGCTGTTCACGAGATTGTCGATGGCGACCACCTCATAGCCGCCATTGAGCAGCTCGACGCAGGTATGCGAGCCGATGTAACCCGCGCCGCCGGTGACGAGGATGGTGCCCTTTGAGTTCGTCGCAGTCATGCCGTGTTCGTTCCCGTGAAATCCAGACTCGATCAAAAAGTCGACCCGGTGATTTCCCGGATCAGTTCCCGGTAGCGTTGTACCACAACGCGCTCATCGAATTCTTTCTCGATTTTTTTTCGGCCGCGCCCGGCCATGGCAGCACGCGCCGGTCCGTCGAGGTCCAGCATCTGCGCGAGGCTGGCGGCGAGCGAGGCGGCGTCGCGCGCTTCGCACAGCAGGCCGTTCACGCCATCGGCAACCACTTCGCGGCAGCCGGGCACGTTGGTCGCCACGATCGGGCGGCCCATTGCGCTCGCTTCCATCAGCGTGCGCGGCACGCCTTCGCGGTACGAGGGCAGCACGACGCAGTCCGCATCGGCGATAAAGGGGCGCACATCGGCCGTTTCGCCCAGATATTCAATTACGCCTTCGCGTTCCCAGGCCGCGACTTCTTCGCGCGAGATCGCACTCGGGTTGTCCACGCCCACCGGGCCGAGCAGCCGGAAACGCGCGTGCGGATAGCGCGCGCGCAGCGAGCGCGCGGCCTCGACGTACTCTGCCACGCCCTTGTCCCAGAGCAGCCGGCCAATCAGAACGAAAGCAAACTCCGCGCGCTCCGGCAGGGGCGTGAAGAGGAAATCGTCGAGATCTACGCCCTCGCCGTGCAGCAGCCTCGCGCGTTCGGGATGCGCGAGCAGATTGCCATCCTTGAAAGCGGCCTCGTCATCGCGATTGAGGAACCACACTTCACGCGGGAAGCGGAACGCGAAGCGATACAAGCGCTTGGCGACCTGCGCAGCGCGGCTCTTCTGGATGAACACGTAACCGAGGCCCGTCGTGACCGCGACCGAAGGCGTGCGCGCGAGCCAGGCTGCGATCGACCCGTAGATATTCGGCTTGATCGTGTAGTGGAACACGACATCCGGCTTGAGCGCGCGATAGTGGCGATAGAGCGCGAGGAACGTGCGCAGATCGTCGAGCGGATTCGTGCCCTTCGAGGCGACCGGCAGTTCGACGCAGTGGCAACCCATGGCGGCGAGTGGCTCGAAAGTGCGGTCGCGCGGCGCGATCACGGTGACTTGCGCGCCCGCCTGCGTGAGCTCGCGCAGCAAGCCGCGCCTATAGGTATAGATCGCCCAGGCAGTATTGCAGACGAGGGCGACATGCAGCGGGTGCCGATGCGCGGCGGACTGGGGCGCGCTGGCGGCAGCGGTTCGGGCGGGCGAGGAGTTCACGAAAGCGGGGGGCGTTGTTGGCAGGCGATGGCGGCAGCGGCCGGGGCGCACATTTTAGCCGACGGGCACCGGGACCCGCCCGACCGAAGCGGCGCGCGCAGGTCGCGCGCTGCAAGCTAGCATGAAGATTCGCTGCGCATCGCGCATCATTGGGCTACACTGCGCGCGCCGCGCATGTTTCCAGCCCCGCCTTGCCCTTAGCCATGCTTCGTTCCCTTGCCGCCCTCCTGATCTTCCAGTGTCTCGGCGAGAGCGTGTCCTACGTGTTCTCGCTGCCCGTGCCCGGTCCCGTGATCGGCATGCTGCTTCTGTTCGCCTTCGCGTTGATGCGGCCCGCCGCCGCCGCGGCCATCGAGCCGACCGCGCTCGAATTGCTGCGCCATCTCTCGCTGCTCTTCATTCCGGCGGGCGTGGGCATCATGGTGTCCGCGCAGGCCGTGCGCGGCGAGGCGCTCGCCGTGATCGCGAGCCTCGTCGTGAGCACGACACTCGGCATCGCGGTGACGGCGCTCGTCACACGCGCACTGCTGCGTCGCCAGCGGCGCAACCCAGCGGCCGGGGAGGGCGCATCATGAATAGCCACCTGCCCATCACGAAGCTCGACGCGATCTGGGTCTATCTCGCCGCCACGCCGCTGCTCGGCTTGACGGTGACGCTCGTCGCCTATCTCATCGCCATCAATATCTATGCGCGTGCAAAGCACAATCCGCTCGCGAACCCGGTATTGATTGCCGTGGCGCTCGTCGTCGCGGCGCTCAAGATTACTGACACGCCGTATCGCACGTATTTCGAAGGCGCGCAGTTCGTGCACTTCCTGCTCGGTCCCGCCACGGTCGCGCTTGCGCTGCCTCTCTATCGTCAGTGGGACAAGCTCAAGCGCGGCGCGCTGCCATTGCTCGGCGGGCTCGTTGCGGGCTCGCTTACGGCGATCGTGTCGGCGGTCGGCGTCGCCAGGCTCTTCGGCGCTTCGCATCAGACCATTGCGTCGCTTGCGCCAAAGTCGGTCACTACGCCGATTGCCATGGCGGTTGCCGACAAGGTCGGCGGTATTCCGTCGCTCACTGCCGTGCTCGTGATATCGACGGGCGTGTTCGGCGCGGTGACTGCTCGCTGGATTCTCAATGTGATTCGCGTGCGCGAGACCGAGGTGCGCGGCTTCGCAATCGGCGTCGCCTCGCACGGCATTGGAACCGCGCGTGCGTTTCAGGTGAGCGAGGAGATGGGCGCTTTTTCCGGGCTTGGCATGGGGCTAAACGGTGTCTTTACTGCGTTCGTCGTGCCTGTCCTGCTGCCGGTGCTGTTGCGGTGGTTGTAGAGCGTTCGCGTGCGGGGTGGCTTGTCCGTTTTCGGCTGCTCCGGATTTACCGGTGTTCAGCCTGACGGACGGTAGAGGTGCACTCTGCTGCGCAAGGCTGGTGCTGGGCCCGGCAGGACCTACCGGAAGGGGGGCGGCCGGTCGACGATGGCGCGGCTGACTGGCGGGGACTTGATTGGGGTCATCGTCGATATGCGCGGGTAGCTCCGGCGTGCCATCCGTGCGCGTCTCGTTGCCGGTGCTGCAGTGTCCCGTTTTGCCGGTCGTTCTTGGGGGCGTGGCGTCCCCAACTCGCGAAATTCCATATTGTGTCTCAACGTTGTGTCGTCGATTCCAGCCCGGTTCTTCGGGGGCTGGCGCGATGTGACATCGGGGAGACGGGTCGTGCTTCGGCCGACGCCTCGCGAGGGCCGGCGGGCGGCTGTGGGACGCTGCACGTTGCCGGGACGGCAGGCTCGGTAAACAGCTGATGCCGGGTCCAGAAGATCACGAAGCCCGGAACCGCGAGCGCATGGAGCAGCAGAACGCCCATTGCAAGCAGTGCCGTGCCTTGCACGCCCCGGCGCATCGAGCCTGCCGCCTTGCCAGCCGCCTCGTGCACTTTGGGCACGGCCGCATCGATGGAGGCAACAAACCGCCCACGGGCCTCTTCGAGCGCCGCGGCGTGGTCAGTGGCGCTTCGCACAAGCATGCCGTGCTCACCGGTCAACTGGCGGCTGACGTCCTGCGCGATGCCATTTGCGCCTTTTTCGATCAGCCGGCTGATCGTCTGCGCCGAGAGTTCGGCCAGCAGCTTCTGGTATCGGGCGGTTGAATTCCGCTCCAGGGTGTCCAGCGTATCCTGGTGGCTTTTTAGTGCTGCTGACTGCGCTTCGGCCATGCGCTGGACCTGGGCGCTCACAGACTGCGCGCTGTTGCCGATCTTGCGCAGGGCGCGGTCGGCCGCCTGCCCGATTTCCTTCGCCGCGTCAGCCGTCTGCATTTTCAGCTCGTCCAGGGTCATCTGCGTGATCGCAAAGGGCACCCATGACGGATCGTCAAAGCTCAGGCCGTACGCAATGGCCATTTCGTGGATACGTGCGCGCTCTTCGTCGTCGATGCGCGAAAGCAGCCGGTCGAATGCCTCCGTGCTCACTTCTTCTTCTCCGTGAGCCCCAGCCACTGCGCGGCCTCATCCAGCTCGCCGTCAAGCGCCTGCATCCAGCGGTGCAGCCGCGAACGCTGGGGCGTCGTCAGCCGTCTGTCCTCGCGCGCCTGCGAGAACGTGAGCATCAGGTCGTCTATCGCAACGAGTACGCCCGCCTGAAGCTTCGGCAGGGTGATCTCGATTCCACCCGCTTCGCTGAGCATCGCGCGCCCGGGACTGGCCTCGGCATGCGTGCCGCCATACCACATGAAAAAATCCTCGCGATCACCGAACCACTGGTTGATCGCCACCACATAGTCGGCCTGTTTGCCGGCGAGTTCGATCATCTCGCGAACCGTGCGGGTGCTCGAGCTGAATGGCGAAAGGACGTTGACGAGCGTAGGCCGGTAGCCGCAGCGTGCCAGTTCCGCAAAAAAGCCGGTATCGCGATCGAACGCGCCAAGCTGCGTGAGCGAGGCCGCAGGCAGGTCCGCGAGGATGAGCGCGCGCCCGGGATCGATGGCGGCGAGCAGTTGGTCGCGCTCACGCTCCGTGCCCGTAAAGCGCAGCGGCACGACGCCGTCCCTGACCTGGTCCGCAAGCGGTGAGCCCGCCTCATCGAGCCCGGCGTAAAACTGGAAGAGGTTGCCGACCTCCCCGTCACCGTCAATCATCAGCACATCGCGTTGCTCACGTCGCAGGCGATCAGCCAGTGCCCGCGTCATGAGGCTCTTGCCCGTGCCACCCTTGTCACCGCAAACCATCACGAACCGTCTCATCGCTGTCCTCGCTTCGTTGCCCCCGGGGTCAGCGTAGTACCCAGGGCGGGGGTGTCCCCGGCGTGCTGCGCGTGTGCGTTTTGCTGCGTGACGTGCGCCGCGGTCTGCGTTGGTGGTCCAGCCTGTGGCGTTGCGATACGGCTGGTTCCCGCCGTTTTCCTAACGGCGTGAGCCGATGCAGTCTTGGGCCTGGGACGTTTTGCGCGCACCCGACGCCTGTCGGACGTTGCGTCTTCCAGCGCCCGGCGTAGCGCCGTCTGGATCGTGTTGGGCGACACATCGATGCCTGCGGACTCGCGGAAGAATGCGGAGAGATCGCGCAGGCGCCAGCCCGAGTGCAGCGCCTCACGCAGCACGTCGGCGCGCCGCGCGATCTCGTACGTGAGCGAGCGCGCAGGCTCAGGCGGCGGGCGCTCATGCAGCCCCTGAAGGGCTGCGTCCAGCTTTGCCCACTGTTCAGGCGTAGTCCGCTCACCTTTCGCGCTCATTGTGCGGTCCTCCCGATGTCGTTTCCCTCAGGGCGTGACTGAACCATACACAGATCCCGGCGCGCCATCAGTTACGCACAGACCCGCTTTACTTCACGGTTGCCGCCTGGATACGCCGCGGTTGTTCGTGGTTATCCATACCTGAAATCTTCGCTTACCAATTTTTCCTTCGCGGGTGCGTGCACCGGATGCACACTGGTTTCGCGCCCCCGTCTCACCGGCACTTCATGAGCACAGCTCACCGGCTGCTCGCCTGCATCCCGGCGACCTCGCCAGGCGCGAGGTGTCATGCATGGCAGTACCTGGCAATCCGGCGCCCGGCGGTCGCCTGTGCAGCTCTGCCGCAGGCGATGCATGAGCGATGTATCGATGACGCGCTCGCTACTGGCGCCCAGAGCGTGGCCGCTAACGGCGTTTGCCAGGCTGTGCGCGGCGAGGTTCTGCGCTCGTGCGGGCTCGCGCATGGTACTGGCAACATCCATGGAGGTAACAGCATGTCCGCCAGCGAGCAAGCCACGCAGTACACGAATGTCAGGTCGCGCCTGACGCGAGATGAGCACAGCATCCTCGTCCAGAAGGCCGCCGACTGCGGCATCACGCTTTCCGAGTATCTGCGGGCCTGCGCTCTCGGGCGCAGGACACGCAATGTCAGCACAAGCCGCATGCTCGATGCGCTGGTCATGCTTGGCCACGAGCAGCGCCGCATAGGCGAACTGGTTACGCGCCTGGGTGACGCGCAGATGCTTTCAGTTGCGGAGCGTGCGGTGCTCGTGGCGCAAATCGAAGCCGCACAGCAGGCTGTCATCGACGCAATCCGCGGTCTCGACGATGCTGGCAAGGGTACTGACCAAAGGGCGTGACGCGGGGCGCGGGTGTCGCTCGCTGATCAGCTATGTGATGCGCTCCGCTGAGAAGGGCGAACCCGAAGTCGAGCTGCTCACCAACTGCCTGTCGCTTGAGACCGCGCATCTGGAGATGCGCGCCGTGGCGCACCGTAACGTCCGTGTGCGCGGACCGGTTTTCCATTTCGTCGTTGCCTGGCGCGAGGGTGAGCAGCCGCACAGCGCCCAGGTGTTCGAGGCAGGCCGCTGCGCTCTCGAAGCACTGGGCATGCCGCACGGGGAGCATCAGTACGTATTCGCCGTTCATCGCGATACTGCCAGGGTACATCTGCACGTCGTCGTGAACCGCGTGAGCCTGCAAACGGGCCACGCCGTGCATCCTGGCCTGAGCTACCTGAAACTCGGTCGCTGCATGCGCGAGCTGGAATTGCGTCAGGGCTGGGAGCACGATCGTGGGCCCTTTGTGGTCGTTGAGCGTGACGGAGAACCCGTCGTTGAGCGCGACCTTCCATCGCCGGGCAATGCGCGACACAGCCTGCCCGCGCGGGCGCGCGACATGGAGAGCTTCAGCGGAATCGAAAGTCTCGCCACGTACATTGGCGGGGCGCCACTGCGGGACGTGCTGGCTGCGCTGTCCCGACCCGGCGTCACCTGGCAGGATCTCCACGAGGCGCTCGCGCAACACGCACTGGAGTTGCGCATCAGGGGGCGCGGGCTTGCAATCCATGCGAAAGGGCGCGATAGCCTCGCGCCAGTCAAGCCCAGCAGCCTGGATGAGCGCCTGGGCCGGGGCAGCCTGGAAAGGCGCCTGGGGCCGTGGGTTGAGCCCGCGCGCATGGTCCGGGTCTCGGAGGCGGCGCGCCACTACGGTGAGCGTGACATCGACGAGACAGATGCGGCCAGGCGGGAGGCGCGTGCCAGCAGCTGGGCCGCCTTGCGCGCGAGGTATGCCGATGAAAGGCGACGCCAGGAGCACGCGTTCGAGGCCGGAATGCAGGAAATGCGACGCCGCCACGAGACGCAATATCGCGAGCTGCTCGAACGGCACCGTCTCGTGCGTGAGCATATCCGCCACGGTGAGCTCTCATCGATTGCACGCCGGGCAGCCTCGTCCGTGGAGGCATTCGAGCGCGCCCGTGAACTCGAACGCCTGCGTGAAGAGCAACGGGCGGAACGCGACACGCTCACGAGGGCGCAGACCTATCGCCAGTGGGTGGAGATGCAGGCGCAGCAGGGTGATGAGGCAGCCATCGCGCAACTTTATGGCTGGGCGCGGCGTCGCGCGCCAAGGCACGTCACGCAACCGCCGCGGGGCAACTGGATTTCGGCAACGCACTCACCGCACGCCTACCCGTTCCCGCCGGGGCGCGCGCACGTCATGGAAAACTGGACGTGGCGCGTCGATACGGCAAATGGCAATGTGCACTATCTGCACCAGGGCGAGCAGCGGTTGACCGACGAGGGGTGGCGCGTCGTGTTCGACTCAAACGATGCGCACCAGGATGCCATGCTCACCGGCCTGTTGCTCGCGCGTCAGAAGTTCGGGCCGCGCATCGACGTGACGGGCAGCGAGCATTTTCGTGAACGTACCGCCGTGCTCGTGGTGAAGTATCGCCTCGACATCCAGTTCGGTGACGCGGCGCTCGAGGCAACGCGACAGGCGCTCGTCCGGGAGCGGGAGGCGCAGGACATTGCGCATACGGTTCGAGAGGCGCCCGATCGGGCCGCGCCGCGCGCACCGGTGGTAGATCAATCCATCAATCGATCGCGAGAGCGCGGACCTCAACCGATGCCCTCGCAAGCACCGGTGGACGGGCCAGAGCGTTAGCGAACGGCAAACATCGTTCGAGTCCGGACGACGCTGTGGTTCGGAAGATCGCTGTGCGCTGCGCTGGATGCGCAGCGCACATGAAGCCCGCGACGCGGGCTTCATGTCTGGTGGGCGTGGCATACCCCGCCCCGTCGGGGCCGCAGAGCGTGACTGATTGTCACAGGTCGTACGTGACTGGTCGCGGGCGCCGGACTAGCACGCCATGTTGATGCCGGTTTCTTGTCGAATGCGCAGAACTGGACTATAAAGACAGGGACAACCTGATCCGGTCAACGTGCGAAGCACGACCGAGTACGCGTTAGCGGCCCGTTATATCGATGTGCAAATGCGCGCCGTGACGTAGCAACATTCGAAAGCCTGCGCGAGCAGGCTTTCGGCTTTTCAGGTTGCGGTTTTCCTCGCTTGGCCTCAGCCTCTGTCAGGTGGTGTCACAGGTCGCCCAATTGCGCCGTCGATATTCCGGGCCTCATGGAGACGGAGGCTGCACGTGAAATTCTCGCTGTTCAAGCCAGACGCGGTCCATACCCGGCTTGCGCCCTCGGCCGCTCACTGGTGCCGGTGGCGGCGATTCGAGAGTCTGGTTCCCGCCTGATCGCGCTTGCGGCACGCCTCAAGCGTCTTTTTCGGCCACGAATACCGGAAAGGCTGTTGAGGGCGCAACGACCTGGCGGCCCATGTCAAGGCGATTCTGCACCGGGCAGCAGGGAAGAATACTGCCCAACATCGGGAGGCGCGGCCCGTGATGAGTTGTGGCTCCTGGCGACGGGTCGAACTGTCACGTCGTCATCGAAACACACATGAGGGGCTGAGCGCGGCCGTCGGTGTTGTCGCCGGGTGGCTCAAGCCGCACGACAAAGTCGAGTTCGCGTTCCACGAGCCTTGCGAACTGTTCCTGCACGGCATCAAGCTTGAGGAGGCACTGCACATGCCAGTTCAATCCAACCATGAGCCAGTCCGACAAACCATTCCATTCGCTCAGGAGGATGGCGCCGGCGGTGCCGTTTTCTTCTGCGAACTTCTCGATGCGCCGCTCGATGATGCGCGCGTCATCCCGCAGCATCGTGCCGGAGACATTCAGCGAAACGGTATGCGCGGTTTGATCGTGTGCGAGATACACCGTGGCGAAGCCCTTGAGGTGCCGCCTGACACGGTCGATCTGGTCAGCTTCCAGGTCGTCGTGCACGGGCAACGAGCCCGACAGGACGTAGGTTCCCTTTTCCATGACAGTCATCCCTGTACACTTGTCACGCGTCGACGATCGCTTCGGTCAAGGCTTCCTTGTCCGTTGCGCCGAGCTCGCCGAGTATGAACGCCTGGCGACCCAGCAGCGTTTCCATCTGGAGATGCAGGTCAGCAAGCTCGTCGAGCAGTTCGACGTGGGGAGAAAGCCCGAATGCTACGAATGACGGCTCGCCATAGCGTCGCCGGCTAAAGATCGCACCGGCGGCTGCCCACTTCTGCGCGAAACGTGCAAGCGTGTCCTCGATGGATTGCTGCTCGTCCTGCGAGAGGGCGCCACGCACGCGTATTACGAGCGAATGGGTCACGGTATCGGTTGCGAAGTAGACGTCGGCTGGCCTGGCTAGACTTTCAGCGAGTTTCTGGGCGTGGGCATGTTTGAAGCTGGCGCGGACCGGAAGGGCGCCGCAGATTTCATAGTTGAACGACATGGCATCTCTCCTTTCGGGTAGAAGCAAAACGTCTGCTGAGACATGAACAGATTCGTGATTCATATCGTGACTGACGGCGTCCTTGAGCAACGGCCGGCTTTTGCTTGGCCGGGATGTATCCGATCTGATGTCGTGCCCGGGGCTTCGGTACAACCACATTAGTCAACAAATTCATTCATGTCAATTGAAAATCCACATTCGAGTTCCTTCTTTTCTGCTCGACTGAAACAGGAGCGTCGCCGCCTTGGCATGAATCAATCAGACTTTGGGAACGTAGGTGGTGTGCTGAAGCAGGCACAGTCCAACTACGAGAAGGGATTGCGGTATCCGGACGCAAGCTACTTGGCCGGCATTGCGCAGGCCGGCGTCGACGTCCTATACCTGCTGACTGGGCGGGCATCGGATCCCGCAACACTGGCCCTCGATCCCGATGAGGAGCGGCTGCTCGCCGGATACCGCGAACTGAAGCCCCGGGAGAAGCGAGGCGTGCAGGGGCTGGTAGCGGCAATTCTCGGTTCACCCGAGAGCGGGAACACCGGTGAGACTCGCGACAGCGTCGCTGGCTAATGCCTACGCCACGCACCCCTATCGCCGGCAAGTCGGTCACCGCCTCGCTTGCGAAATACGCGTAGGCCGGCCTCAAGAGACTCTCAGCGAGTGGCGTTGGATGGGCGGCTGGAGCGCCGCGGCGGATATCGTCATTGGTGGACATGGAGAATTCCTCCGCAAGTGTGAAGACGCGGGCCGAGAACCGACGTGCGGCGCGTGGGCACTACCGTTAGTACTCGAACGCGTACATTTGGCAGATTAGTAACTGAAGGCGTCTATGTCAACAAAAATTACGCAAATGGATAATTTTTCGATCCGTCTGAAACAGGAGCGGCGACGTTTGAGCATGAACCAGACAGAGTTCGCCAATGCGGGCGGCGTCCAGAAGCAGGCGCAATTTACCTACGAGAAGGGTATGAGATATCCCGACGCGAACTATCTGGCAGGAATCGCCGAGGTTGGCGTCGACGTCCTGTACCTGCTGACCGGGCGCGCGTCGGATCCTGCAACACTGGCACTCGAACACGATGAGGAGCGCCTGCTCGCCGGATATCGCGAACTGAAGCCCCGGGAGAAGAGGGGAGTGTTGGCATTGGTCGCGGCGATGATCGGTGCGTCGGAGGGCGAGGAAAATGGCGGAGAGGGGCAGCCCGGGTAAGGGCGCTGCGTTCGTGCGACGTGGCCGACGGCCTCAATTGCGAGGCGTTGCAGGTGGATTGCTGATTTTCGCGCCGGGAGCCTGACGTATTTTCATCATGAGCGAGATTCCCTGTTCCCTCGAACTGCAATTGCGCTGTTGCACGAGCGACGCAGGTGCCCTGTCCGCCCACGCGATTGGCATGTGCTGCGAGGGGTTTCGCCAGCATGTGAACACGGAAACACGCCGGTGGCGCTTTGCGCCTGCCGTGGTTATCGGGCCGTTTGTCCTGCTCGTTGCTCTCACATTCCTGTTCGCCCTCCACTCCTGGCGCGGCCCCACGTTCGATTGCTTCGCAGGCGTGCTCGCCTGGATCGTGATTCTTTACGGACTGTCCGGGCGGATGTATGCGCAGCAGATGCGCTCGGTGAACCGGCTGGAGGCCGCGCGTATCGATGCGTGGGCAACCATGCTAGGTCGGCTCACGCTTTCATTGCGGCATGTCGTTGAGCTGCACGCGCGGACCATGCTCAACAGGCTGCCGGTCATTCTCTGTCGGCTGCGAGGCCGTCTGCGACTGCGGCTTGGCTTGATCGATCACACGCTCACCGCCTCGCGCCTCGTTCCGCCCGGGGCCGCGCACGCCTGAGCGTTGCGCGGATTCCTCCGCCTCTTGCCGCGCGCGCCGCGTGCTTGTCCTTACGACCGTAAAAGAGGCTGCCTGCGTTCAGGAGGTAGTCCTGTGGCCCGCAAAACTTCCGTTCCAATTCCGACCGCGCCGCTCGTCCCCGGTTACCTGCTGCGTTTCGTTGACCTTCGCCCTCACGTTCGCCTCTCCCGGCAGACGGTCCTGACGCTGGAGAACGCCGGTCGCTTTCCGCGTGCTGTCCGCTTTGGCCCACGCTGCACCCTGTGGCGTTCGGCCGACGTGATCGCGTGGCTGGACAGTCCCGAGCACTACCGGGCGTCTTGGCTGGAAGAGGGCGGTGAAAGCCCCCGCGCTGCGGCGACGGAGTCCTGGCCCTCTGCGACACGGTGCTTTCAGTGCCCCTACGGCATCAACCAGTACCGCTGATTCAAATCGGGTCACACACTGCGTTATCGTCGAGCAAGACATGAGGGTAGTACACAAGTGCACGGCACTCGGCGTCACGAGGCGAGCGCGGTCGGCTGTCGCCTATTTGTGCACAGCAACGTGGCGCCTTGACCAGGGTAGACCGGGCGGCGCGGCATCTTCGCCTGCCGCATGCGACCTGGCATCGGCGTAGAATATATTAATCGTTTTGATTACTCTCGATTAGGGGACTTATTGGATATGGAAAACGCCACGAAGACCTTTACCGCGCATGTGCCTGTTGAGCTTGCCGAACAGGTAGATGCGCTGGCTGCGCGCTGGGACCGTCCACGCGGCTGGATCCTGAATCGCGCTCTTGCTGATCTGGTAGAGCAGGAAAACGAGCGTGATCGACTGACGCGGCAAGGCCTGGAAAGCGCGCGCGGGGGCCGCACGGTCGCGCACGAGCGCGTGCGCGCCTGGGTGCACTCCATCGCAGCGGGCAAGTTCTCCGCTCTTCCGCAATCCACGGATCGCGATGCCTAATGCTATTGCGAATCGAATGGGCCGACGAGGCGCTTCAGGACCTGGAGCGTCTCGTCCTGTTCCAGCTCGTCCATAACGGAGAGCGTGCCGCGCAGGGCGTCGCGCAGGGCCTCTACGATTTCGTTGAGCAGTTGCCCTTAGCGCCGCGTGTATGGCGTCAGTTGCGCCAGTTCGACGGCGACGTACGTCGTGCACTCTGGTCCCGCTATGAAGTGCGTTATGAGGTAGACGAAGGCATCGGCGTCGTCCGGGTCGTCCGTCTCTTCGAACAGCGGGAAGACCGCGAAGTTTGATATTACCGTTTCTCATGTGAGCCGGGCGATCTGATGAGGCGGGACGGAAGCGCTTCGCGCTCACAGCCGGATAGGCCATGCGAGCGCGGCCAGATTTTACCGCTCCCAACCGCCCGACTTCACTTCAAAAGTGCCGACAGCGCTGCCCTTGTCAATGGGCCCCGGGTTGCCGGCTTTGTGAACTTTGAGCAAGTCGCCATGCGCAGGCTTGCGATGCCCAATCGTGCGCAGGCGTTGAATGACCTGAAGGTGCTGCCGCGCAATGAGCTGGAAGCGCTTGGGCGTGATCGGGTTGGTCAGCACAACATCAGGATCAACGACCCGTATCGAGTGTGTTTGCGCTTCATGCGGGCAACGTATTTGAAGTTGAGATCGTCGACTACCCCAGTAGGTGCTGCCTATGTCGCGCGACGTTTCCTATCCTGGAATTTCTGTCGGAGCAATTCACGCTTCCGATGGATATCGCAGCGTACCGTCTCGCGAAGGAAATCGGCGTTGAGCAAACGCGCATCGGCGAAATCGTTTCAGGCCGTCGCGCCATTACGGTAGATACCGGCCTGCACCTCTCCCCGCTTCTTTGGCACCAGCGATGAAATCTGGACGAGACTTCAACTGGGCTTCGATACCGCTCGTATGTAAGATGAGTTGGCTCGTCAACTCGACGCGATTCACCCGTTCGATCCGGCCTGATCCATCTCTGCTTCGCAACAAGCCGCCTGCGCGGACTGCACCGCCGAACGCTAGACGCAAATCCAGCTTTTGGGCTGTTTTTCTAGAAACGCCCGGGTTTTCCTGACACTGTCCAATGTTAGTCTTCGACGCCGATTGATCCGCCTTGATTTTCTGGAACCATCCGGGAAGGGCTTTTCGGGCGTTTCGGGTCAAGATGGACCCGGCGAAAGCACATCTTGACGGGCAAGCCCAGCCGGTGCAAAGACCTTGAGAGCGGAGTGAGGACGGCTCTCGTTGATCGCGGAGGCGACTGTGCTTTTGCCTTGCTATGTGCCGCGCGCGAACAGCGCACGCTTCATCCTGTGCAGGGTGCGGTACGGCGTCACGAAGTGCAGCAGGCTCTTTGCAACGCCCGCCCAGTCGCGCCAGTTCAGCACGTCCAGATAGCGCAACTGCAGACGCAAGGTCGATACGATCTGCCGGCGCCGCTTTGTCGCGCTGATACCGCCTTCATTGAGTTCGTAGTACAGACCGAGTTCAGGCAGGTTCGCGCACTCGTAGTGCTCCATGAGGCGCAGGAACAGATCAAGGTCCTCAGCGGCTGGATACTGGACGCGATAGTTGCCTACAGTGAGCACGGCATCGACACGCAGCATCACCGAAGGATGCACGAGCGGCGAGCGCAAGAGCCGCGTACGGCGCAGCGCGCGCGCGTCGCTGCTCGGGCGCAGCATGAAAAGCGGCTCGCCCGCGCGATTGACCACCTGGGTCCACGTGCCGAGCGCCGCGAGCGTGGGCTCCGCTTCCATACGCGCGCGCTGTTTCGCGAGACGCTGGGGCGCTGCGAGATCGCCCGCATCGATACGCGCCGCGTAGCGAAACCCTCGCGCCGCGAGCGCCTCGATGCCAGCCTGCAACGCGCGCTCGATGCCGCCGTTCTGCGCCATCCGCAAGATTTCCACGCACATGCCAGGCACCTCGGGCGCGACGATGGGGGGCGTGCTGCCATCATCGACGACGAGCGCATAGATGGTGGCGTCCTCATCGAACGAAGCGAGCGTGCGCGCAACGTCGTCCTGGCCGTTATATGCGGGCATAAGAACGGCGACATCGGCAAGCGCGCCTACGCGTGCGTCGTTTGCCGGGAGCGCGGAGGAATTCATCATGAAGCGAGCTTGAAGCGGATGTAGTAGAGGTTCACGCAGGCCGCCGCGAGATAGCCCGCCGCGAGGCCGCACAGCGCGCCATACGAGCCGAGTCGCGGGATCGCCACGAGATTCACGGCGAACGCCACCGCGAGCGCGAGCAGCCATTTCGCGAGCAGCACGAATCTCGCCTGATATTTGAGCACGACGAGGTTGCCGATGGCTTCGAGCCCTGCTGGCACCGAAAGCCACACGGCCCAACGGAAGATGCCGATCGCGCCTTCATAGTCCGGCCCGAAGACGCGGCCGATGATGAAACCCGCGAGGGCATCAAGCACGAGCGCGCCGGCCACCATCAGCACGGCCGTCATCGCGAAGAGACGCACGAGGTTGCGGCGCAACTGAGCGGTCTGCTGCACGCGGTAGACGAAGGCGGGCGCGATCGTTTGCGAGAGCATGAGCGCGAGCGTGATCCAGTTCTCGTTGAGCTGCTGCGCAGCGGAGTAACGGCCGAGATCGGCGAACGAGATCGTGCGCTCGAGCATCAGGCGGTCGAGCTTCAGGAACAGGTACATGCAGATGAGCCCAAGCCAGAACACCGTGCCCGCGCTCGCGAAATGCTTGAAGAGCGAGCGGTCCACGTGCCAGCCGAGCTTGTCGCCGTGGCGGCGCCGGAAGTAGAGCACCAGCGCCGCGCCAATCGCCGCCGATTCGAGCGCCCAGAGCCAGCCGAAGGTGGCGGGCGCGAACGCCGCGCGCGCAAGCAGGTACACGAGCAGCGCCTTGATCACCGCCGTCGTCATGCTCGCGAGCAATTGCGGCTTGCTGTACGTCATGCTCTGCAGCCAGGCGTTGATCACGCCCACGAACGGCTCGCGAAACAGCATCGTCACGGCGAGCCCGGCGAGCATGGCGCCCACCATCGGGTCGGTCACGCCGAGCGCAATGCCGGCCCACGTGACGAGGAGCGCCGCCGTCGACACGCCGATGCGCAGCGCAAAGGCGCTCCCGAGCACGGTGCCGAGCTGCTCCTGCGGCCGGTTGACGATGGTGGGCACGAGAATCTCGGCGCCGCACACCCATGTCACGGGCGCGAGCACGAGCAAAAGCGTGTTGGCGTACTGCCACTTGCCGAAGATGTCAGGGCCGAAATAGCGCGCGAGCACGCCGCTGATGACGATGGCCACCGCGATCTGCGTGACGCGCTCGAGGCCGAGCCACACGATGTTCGCAAACGCACGGGCGACGTCGGGATTGCCAAAGCGCTTGAGGCTCAGCATCGCGCCTCGCCATGGCGGGAATCGCTAAAAAAGGGGCAGGCACGCGGCATGCGCAATCTTTCCGCCATTTTTGACGAATATTTTGGCAATAAAAGGAAACGGCGAAGCATTAAAATGGGTGCATACCACTGCCGAAAAACGGCAATTATAGTTTGTAACGGTTCCCACTTTTCGTAACGCGAAAGGCTTTCAGCTGCCTGTCCGTGTTACGGATAGACCCGAATCCCCATCAGGACGTGAGCCCCAACATGATTTCGAAATCGATTTTCAAGGCATATGACATTCGCGGCGTGATCGGCAAGACGCTCGACACCGACACCGCGCGCGCCATCGGCCGCGCCTTCGGCAGCGAAGTGCGCGCGCAGGGCGGCGACGCCGTGGTGATCGCGCGCGACGGCCGGCTCTCGGGTCCCGATCTCTCGCGAGCCCTGGCCGACGGCCTGTGCGAGGCCGGCGTGGACGTGGTCGACGTCGGCATGGTGCCCACGCCCGTGGGCTACTTCGCCGCGAGCGTGCCGCTCAAGCTCGCGGGCGGCGAGCGCAACGTGGACTCGTGCATCGTCGTGACGGGCAGCCACAATCCGCCCGACTACAACGGCTTCAAGATGGTCCTGCGCGGCAAGGCCATCTACGGCGACCAGATCCTCGCGCTGTATGACCGCATTGTTGCAGACCGTTTCGACGCGGGCGAGGGCAGCTACACGAAGTACGACATTGCCGACACCTATGTCGATCGCATCTTGAGTGACGTGAAGCTCGCGCGCCCCCTGAAGATCGTCGTCGACACCGGCAACGGCGTGGCGGGCGACCTGGCGCCGCGTCTGTTCAAGGCGATGGGCTGCGAGCTGGTCGAGCTCTTCACGGAAGTGGACGGCAATTTCCCGAACCACCATCCGGACCCGGCGCACCCCGAGAATCTGCAGGACGTGATCCGGGCGCTGAAGGAAACGGATGCGGAAATCGGCTTCGCCTTCGACGGCGACGGCGACCGTCTGGGCGTCGTGACCAAGGACGGCCAGATCATCTATCCGGATCGCCAGCTCATGCTGTTTGCCGAGGAAGTGCTCTCGCGCAACCCGGGCAAGCAGATCATCTACGACGTGAAGTGCACGCGCAATCTCGCGAAGTGGGTGAAGGAAAAGGGCGGCGAGCCGCTCATGTGGAAGACGGGCCACTCGCTCGTGAAGGCGAAGCTGCGCGAAACCGGCGCGCCGCTCGCGGGCGAAATGAGCGGCCACGTGTTCTTCAAGGACCGCTGGTACGGCTTCGACGACGGCCTGTACACGGGCGCGCGTCTGCTCGAAATCCTCTCGCGCGTGGCCGATCCGAGCAAGCTGCTCAACGACCTGCCGAATTCGCACGCCACGCCCGAGCTGCAGCTGAAGCTCGAGGAAGGCGAGAACTTCGAGCTGATCGCCAAGCTTCAGAAGAACGCGAAGTTCACGGGCGAGGACGAGGTCATCACCATCGACGGCCTGCGCGTGGAATATCCGGACGGCTTTGGTCTTGCCCGCTCGTCGAACACCACGCCCGTGGTCGTGATGCGCTTCGAGGCCGACAACGATGCCGCGCTCGCGCGCATCCAGGCCGACTTCAAACGCGTGATTCTCGCCGAGAAGCCGGACGCGAAGCTGCCGTTCTAAGCCACCCCTGGGGCCGCTAAACCCTTGCGGCTCCTTGCGTTCATATGACGCGCCTAACGGCGCCGCGCCAGTCACGGCGCGGCGCCGTTTGCGTTCCTTTCCGCGCATTTCCCCGGTTTTTCTTCGCTTTTGCGTGCGGCGCGCTAAAATTGCGGACCTTTTAAATTCGTCCGCACAAAGAACCCTGAGCGTGCAAAAGATCCTCATCGTGCGCGTGTCGTCGCTTGGCGACGTCGTCCACAACATGCCCGCCATCGCCGATATCCGGCGGCGGTACCCCGACGCGCAGATCGACTGGCTCGTCGAAGAGAGCTTCCAGTCGCTCGTCGAGCTCGTGGAGGGCGTGCGCCGCGCGATCCCGTTTTCGCTGCGCCGCTGGCGCAAGGGCCTCTTCTCTGCTGCCAACTGGCGCGAGATCGGCACGTTCCGGCGCGCGCTCGTGGCCGAGAAGTACGACCTCGTGATCGACTGCCAGGGGCTCATCAAGACGGCGTGGGTGGCGAGCTGGGCGCGCGGGCCACTCGTCGGCCTGGGCAACCGCACCGATGGCGCGGGCTACGAATGGCCCGTGCGCTTCTTCTACGACCGCTCGATTCGCATCGAGCCACGCACCCACGTGGTCGAGCGCACGCGCCAACTGGTTGCGGGCGCGCTCGATCTCGCGCCGCCGTCGCCCACCGACGACATCGAGTTCGGCCTCGACACCTACCGCGCCGCGCAGGCGCTCGCGGGCGTCGGGCTGAACCTGCCAGTCCCCTACGTGGTGTTCGTGCACGCCACGTCGCGAGCCGACAAGCAGTGGCCCGACCAGCACTGGATCGAGCTGGGCCAGGCGCTCGTGCGGCGCGGCGCGTCGCTCGTGCTGCCCTGGGGCAGCGAGGCCGAGCGCGCCACGAGCGAGCGCCTCGCGCGCGAATTCGGCGAAGCGGCGATCGTGCCTCCGAAGCTCCCGCTGCCGGCGGTGCTGGGCCTGATTGACGGCGCGGCGGCCACGGTGGGCGTGGACACGGGGCTCGTGCACATCGCGGCGGCGCTGAAGCGCCCGACCGTCGAGTTGTACAATTTCGCGACCGCCTGGCGCACGGGCGGTTACTGGTCGCCGAACGTCGTCAATCTGGGCACGGCAGGCCAGCCGCCAACGCTTGCGCAGGTGAAGGGCGCGCTGGCGGGCTTCGGGCTGCTGTAGCGGCGCGCCGCCGCAGCGCAGGCGCCTGACAAACTGAGGGGCTGCGGCGCGTCAAGGCGGACCACTGAGGCTGCGGGTATAAGAATCGGCGCTCGCGAGGGTGCACAAATGTGCACGAGCGAGCGCCAGGGCTTGGCCGGCACGAATCGCGCGAGATGGCAAAGAGGCGGCCAACGGGGCACGCCACGCTCGCACCGCGCCACACCGGCAGGCAATCAGATCCATCGCTTCCAGGGGCGACCATGAACGAATCCCAGATCATCGAAATCACTTCCGCCGACTGGCATGGCCAGCAGCTCTCGCAACCGCGCGAGACGCTTCTCGACGCCGTCGAGCAGGGCAAGGTGCTGTATTTTCCGAATCTGGCCTTTGCGATCGAAGGCGGCGAGCGCGCGCTGCTCGACCCCGCGATCGCCGACCCCAAGCGCAAGAACATCAGCCTCGACCCGAACGGCGGCGCGCTGCACGGCGTGCTCGGCGACACTGTCACGCAGACGGCCGTGCGTGCGTTGATCGCGCGCTACCAGACGTGCGCGCGCACGCTGGTGGACGGCCTCTTTCCCGAATACACCGGCAAGCTGCGCGTGGCGCCTACGAGCCTGCGCCTGCATCAGGTGGAAACGCGTGAGACCTCGTGGCGCAAGGACGATTCGCGCCTGCACGTGGATGCCTTTCCCTCGCGTCCGAACTACGGCGAGCGCATCCTGCGCGTGTTCACCAACGTCAACCCGAACGGCGTGCCGCGCGTGTGGCGCGTGGGCGAGCCGTTCGAGGACATGGCAAAGCGCTTCCTGCCCAACATCAAGCCGCAGTTTCCGGGCTCGGCGTGGCTGCAGAACCTGCTGCACATCACGAAGTCGCAGCGCAGCGAGTACGACCATCTGATGCTCAATCTCCACGACGGCATGAAGGCCGATCTCGATTACCAGAAGGCGTGCCCGCAGGAGACCATCGGTTTTCCGCCCGGCAGCGTCTGGGTGTGCTTCTCCGATCACACTTCGCATGCCGTGATGTCCGGTCAGTTCATGATGGAGCAGACCTTCTTCCTGCCGGTGAAGGAGATGGTGCATCCCGAATGGGCGCCGCTCGGCATTCTCGAACGCCTCAAGGGCAAGGAACTGGTTTGAATCCACGTGCGATGAGCTTGCCGATCCACGCCTCCTGCCGCGCGGCCGCGGCGTTTCGCATGACCGTGGCCGACGCGGAGGCACGATGCTGAGAGCGATCTATCGCGCGGCCTGGTGGCTCATTGCCCCGCTCGCGGTCCTGCGGCTATTCATTCGCTCGCGCCGCGAGCGCGGTTATAGAGAGCATATCGGCGAGCGATTCGGCTATGCGGCGGGGCGTTTGCCCGAGGACGACGCGCCGCTCATCTGGGTGCATGCAGTATCCGTGGGCGAAACCCGGGCGGCTCAGCCGCTCGTCGACGGGCTGCTGGCGGCGCGGCCTGACGCGCGTATTCTGCTCACGCACATGACGCCGGGCGGCCGCGCCACCGGCGAGCAGCTTTTCGGCAACCGCGTGTTGCGCTGCTACCTGCCGTACGACATGCCGCACGCCGTGCGGCGTTTCCTGCACGCATGGCGGCCGTCGCTCGGCCTCGTGATGGAAACCGAGGTCTGGCCCACGCTCATCGACGAGTGCAAGCGTGCCGACGTGCCGCTCGTGCTCACCAACGCGCGCATGTCGGCGCGCTCGTTCAAGCGCGCGGCGAAGTTCGGCGCGGGCGCGCGCGAGGTGTTCGGCGGTTTCACACGTGTGCTCGCGCAAAGTCCCTCCGATGCGGAGCGCCTCACCTCGCTTGGCGCGCGCAACGTGGCGGTGCTTGGCAACCTCAAGTTCGACATGGCGAGCCCGCCGGCGCTGATCGCGCGGGGCCGCGAATGGCGGCGCGCGATCGGCGAGCGGCCGGTGTGGGTGGCGGCGAGCACGCGCGAAGGGGAAGAGGAACTCGTGCTGCAGGCCTTCGCAGCACTCGATGTGCCCGACGCCCTTTTGATCCTCGTGCCGCGCCATCCGCAGCGCTTCGATGAGGTAGCAGCACTCGTGGAGCGCAGGAACTACAAGCTCGAACGGCGCTCGCGCTGGGCGCCGCCCGCGACTGCGGCCGCTGCGGCGCACGCGGGCGTGCGCGTGTTGCCGCAGGACGTGAGTGTGCTGCTCGGCGATTCGATGGGGGAGATGGGCGCTTACTACGCTGCCGCCGATCTCGCGTTTATCGGCGGCAGTCTCCTGCCGCTCGGCGGCCAAAACCTGATCGAAGCGTGCGCCGTGGGTGTGCCGGTGCTGATCGGGCCGCACGTGTTCAACTTCACGCAGGCCACCGCCGACGCCACGGCCGCGGGCGCGGCCTTGCAGGTTAAGGATCCCGCCGATCTCGCGCGTGCCTTGCACGAACTCTTCAACGACAAGCCGCGCCGGGTCGCGATGGGTGCGGCTGCCGCCGCATTCGCCTCGCGCCACCGCGGCGCAACGGCGCGCACGGTGGATGTTGTAGAGGCGCTCGTCTCGGATGTATGAGTTCGCGCGCGGTAGCGCGTAGTTCGCTCAATTCCATCGCGCTCGCCGCACCTCAATGGCAGGTTGTGCGTACACCGCTTGCCGACCTGAACGAGCTTTGATTGCGCCAAGCTCGAACAGAGCATGGCAATCCGCCTGCTCGCGCGGTTCACCCAGGCAGAATATCTTTCATGACATTCACCACATCATTTGGCTCAATGCTCGTCACATCACTGGCCCCCGTGAGTGGAGCACATTTAAAAAAATCGTTCTCGACGTAGCGGGTTCTCGGGTCAATGTCATTGCTAAACAAAGCGATGGTCGGCACGCCGGCCGCGTGCGCAATATGCAGAAGCCCGCCGTCCGCCCCTACAAATAGCCTGCTCTGGCTTATCAGGGAAAAGCATTCATGGATCTTCAACCTGCCAACCAATGAGGTGAGCTTCAGATTCCTGAATTGCATGCCGATCAGATCGTTTGCTTCCGCGAGTCCATTATCCGATCCGACCAGGACGAACTCGTAACGCGACAACCCCGCATCATCGTCGAGCCGAGCTAGAACCTCTGCCCACTTACCGTAGATACGGGGGGATTCCCTGCCGCCGACCGAAATGGCGACTCTCCCGGCACAGCCCTCCGATGGAAAATCATCGCACCTGGGAGCGTCGAGGACGAGTCGGGCACTTTTATACAGGTCCCTCTCGGCGATGCCGCATTTCAGGATCTTGTTGAACGCGTAGTAGCTGAACTGTATGTGATTGAAATTACGCCCTGCATACCATCCGATCAGGCTGGTAAATCTGGATTGGCTCGCATGCCTTATTTTTTCTTTTATTACGCGAATTCCGAGCTTGTTCAGTATGATGAAATCGTATTCGCCGAAATTGACTTGACGATAATCCGTGTAGATTTTCGATATGTACCGGTCATGCCGAAAGAGCTCGGCCAGTGACGGGTCGAGCACAACATCCAGCTTGTAGGGGGTGCTGCCAATTAACGCGCGCCCGGAAAGGTCCATCAACGCGTCGCCGATGTTGTTGACGCCGCTGTACGCCAATAAGATCCGGGCGCCATCATGCAAGTCCGCGGCTTCCGTGTACAGGCCGAGCTGCCGGTTAAATGAAAGTATCGACCATTTATGCAACTGCTTTTTCAGAAGCGAAATCTTCTTATAAAAAGAGAGATTCTCGACCTCATCCTGAATGATTCCCGGATGAGGAACGCGAAGGCTTCTATCTATAAAACCATGGACCGGTTCGACTTTCCTTTTTTCACTCTGCATGAGCCTGCCCGCAACGTCCTTAGCCTTTGACCGAAAGCCTATTATGCCACCGTGTGTCCGATGTACTCGCGCTCCGGCGACGCCTTAGAATCGCTAGCGCAAGTCGTCCACGAAACGTGAACAGATAACTGCAGCAGCGAGGGACGCCTAAGGTAACCGGCGGCGAAGCCGTCCGGGTTGAACGGAATCTTAGGCCGCCCATCGACAGCATGCGCCACTACCAGAGAAGCGGCGCCAGCCGGTAACGTACCCGGCCTCGATAGTCGCAGTAGCCCGCGAGGTTGGCCGCCAGGTAGACCTCCTCGCGCGTCAGCCGCCACACGATGACCGGGACGATCAAGGCAGCCGGGATAAGCGCCCACCACGAGCCCAGCGCGAGGGGTATTCCGGCGATCATGATCAGCGCGCCGGCGTACATAGGGTGGCGCACGATGGCATAGGGACCGGTGTCGATGACGTGCTGGCCCTCGGCGATCTCGATCGTGCTGGCGGTGAAAGTGTTCTCGCGGAAGGTAAGGAAAACAATCAGGAAGCCGATGGCGATCATGGAGTCGCCAGCGAGCGAAACGGCGGCGGGCACCTGGGACCAGCCGAAGCGTCTGTCGAACCCCGACGCGGCGAAGATGGCCAGAAAGACAAATCCCGCCAGCCCCTGGACGACGTTCTGCATCGGATCGGGCTCCGAGCCAGGTACCGCCTTCACTCGCCGCTCCAGCAGCGCCCTGTCGCGGAACCAGAGCCAGACGGTGATGGCCCCGGCGCATCCAAAGAACACCACCAGCATCGCCCACGCGCGCCCATCGTACAGCGTCCCCGCCGAACCGAAGAGCACGCCGGCGATGACCACGAACAGGAAGATGAAGCCCCTAAAAGCGCGCATTAGCAGCATAAGCAAAGCCCATAAGTGGCCGAATGCAGCACAAGAGTATAAACGCGGCGCAAATGAAGAACCGGCTGTCTTGAAGGATTTCCGTTTGCTGGCGCATGAGTATGTTCATTTATTCGAGCCGCCGGCCTTCTCTCAATAAATGAGTACCATATCATTGTGCACGTGCGGACGATCCGTTTGGCTGCGGTGGCCTTGGCGCATGCGGGTGTGTGGTTGTTCCCTCAGGACGTAAGCGTCCTGCGCGGCGACTCGATGGGTGAGATGGGCACTTACTCCGCCATCGCTGACCTTGCATTCATTGGTGGCAGTCTGTTGCGACTCGGTGGGGAGAAACGGGTCGAAGCGTGCGCCGTGGCGTGCCGGTGCGGATCTGGCCGCACGTGTTCAACTTCACGCAGGCTACGGCTGGCGCACGGCCGCTGGCGCGGCCCAGCAGGTGCAAGAACCCGTCGATCTCGCATACGCCTTGCACGAACCCTTCGACGAAAACCGCACCGGGTCGCCATGGGCGCGGCTGCGGCGGCATTCGCCTAGCACCACCGCGGCGCGACGACTCGCACGGTGGATGTTGTGCAGTCGCTCGTCTGCGATGTATGAATTCGCGCGCGGTAGGGCATGCAAAAGTCGCCCAGCGCGAGCCTCACAATGCCCACCTTGCCCGCCGCGCGAAGTCGATTCGCTATGCTTTTGGCGTATTTCTTGACGCAACAGGTTCGTGACTTGAAACATGCCCGCAGAGAAAATAAAAAGGATATCTAATTATATTTCCATGATATTGATAGATGACAAGGCGAACGTGAGCATCAGAGCAAAGCGTGCGAACCGGGAAAGAAACCTCCACTGGAAATATGGTGAGACAACAGTCGGCAACATCGACAGACAGGCGACCGTCGCCACGCAGACCCATCGCTCGCAAGCTGGGTGCGACTGAATGCCCTTCAGGAGGGGCGCGATTCGGCACATGGATCACCCCCGTAAAAAAGCTTATTTTTTCGCACTGAAACGCGTTGTTTGTTATTTGAAAGTCCGATTTTTGAAAGGGGGAAGCGCGGCTATGTGAAGGGCAATGTATAGACGCATGAAGGGTGGCGTATAGACGTATGAAAGGGTTGGGTCATTGCGTGCCTTCCTGCGCAGCGATGCGTACGTATGCGCACATACGCTCAAGCCGGAGCGCGCGTGTACTGGGTTCACGTGGTTGACCCGCGTTCGGGCCACGTCTGCGTAAGGAACGCATTGCTGAATATCGGTACGCTGGCGTCCGCCTCACCGATATGCAGTCACGAAGGCCAGTTCATGCCACCGACGATTACCCCGCAAGTGCTGCCTGTTCCGCCAGCGACGGAGATCATCGACAGTTCGCCCAATCGAGCCGCGACCCATAGCGTAGCGACGCATGAATATCGTCCGCACGTCGACGGACTGCGCGCGATCGCGGTTATGGCAGTGATTCTGTTTCATGCGTTTCCCAGCCGGATGGCAGGCGGATTTATCGGAGTCGATGTTTTTTTCGTCATCTCCGGATACCTCATTACCACCATCATTCTCACCAATCTCGAGCACGACAAATTCAGCATTGCTGATTTTTACGCCAAGCGCATCCGACGCATCTTCCCCGCGCTTCTTCTTGTATTGTTCTTTTGCGCGGTTGCCGGTTGGCTCGTGCTGCTGCGAGACGAGTACCCGCAACTCGGGAAGCACATCGTCGGCGGGACATCCTTCGTCCAGAATTTTGTCTTGTGGAGCGAGAGCGGTTACTTCGATAGCGGTCACGAGGCCAAACCGCTGTTGCATCTCTGGAGCCTTGCGGTTGAAGAGCAATACTACATATTCTGGCCCCTGCTATTGAGCTATGCGTGGACGCATCGCTGGCGATTCACGGTCGTCAATGGGGCGATCCTGGCGGCGTCCTTTGGCATTAGCGTATGGCTTGCCTGGCGGGACCCCGTTGCTGCCTTCTACTCGCCCCTTTCCCGCTTCTGGGAACTCATGGCTGGCGGCTCGCTTGCCTATATCGCTTTGCGTCGTCCGGATCTGGTCGGCCGATACGCCAATCTGCTCTGTGCAATGGGAGTGGGCCTCTTGCTGTCTGGATTCTTGCTGATCAATCATGAGCGGCCATTTCCAGGATTTTGGGCATTGTTGCCGACGATGGGCACATTCCTCGTTATCGCAGCGGGTTCAGGCGCGTGGATCAATCGCACTATTCTCTCGAGTCGCCCCTTCGTGACTTGCGGGCTGATCAGCTACCCGCTTTATCTCTGGCATTGGCCGTTGTTGTCTTTCGCACATCTGGTCTGGCCGGACAATGGTCACCCGACGAAGATTGCCGTGGTATTGCTATCAGTCTTGCTCGCCTGGCTCACGCACCGCTTTGTCGAGCGGAAGATTCGCTGGCATCGCTCTGCGAATCGAACGGCGCTTCTGCTGGTTCTCGGCCTGGTGCTGATGATGGTTAGCGGCGTGGCGATCAAGGATGCGCTTATCGGTCCCCGCTTCGACGCCGTCAACCTGGCCACGCGGACCGGGTGGCACTTCCTCGCGCTAAGAAGTCCAGATGGGCAGGCTCGGGACGGCATCTATCCCTTGCACGAAGACCGCAAGACGACGACGCTTTTTCTCGGGGATTCGCATGTCGCCCAGTATGCCGAACGCGTCTACGCGGATGAGGAGGCCAACCCTTCAAAAAACGGCGCCATCTTTGCTGTCGCCGCGGCGTGTCCTCCCATTCCACACGTTTTCGATCATGATTTGCCGGTCGGTTCGGAGTGTGGCTCGCTCCGGCGCGAGGCGCTGGCGCAGGCCGCGAATCGCCGGATAACGACAGTTGTGATCGGCGGCTACTGGAGTTACTACTTCAACGCCCCGGGCTACTACCTGGTCAGCGGCCAAAAGGAGCTGAGTCTGGCTACGCCACCAGGAAGAGCGGCGGCATTCGCCGAGCTTGATCAGGAAGTCAGGGAGCTGCAGGCGCAGAACAAAAAGGTTTATGTGCTGCTCGACAATCCGATAGGCGACCCGTTTGACCCACACGTATTTTTATCGAGACTCGGCCGCTTCGACCCACGCGAGGCTGAGCAACGCGTGAAGATCGACGGCCTGCAGCAGAGCGTTCGCAAGGAACTGATCGCGCTTGCCAAACGCGATCATGCATCGATCATCGACCCCGACGCGCGCCTTTGTGTGGATGAAGCGTGCATCCGCGTGACGGGAAAGTGGTCGGCCCTCTATGAGGACAGATCACACCTGAACCCGGACTGGATCGTGAAAAACGCCGACTACATCGATCCGTCGATCTGAGAGGCGGGTGACGTCACGTCGATGTGTTCAAGCGCTTTCTGTGACGAGCAGGCCTCGTTTTTCAATGAACGCGATCACCTCACCGAGCCCCTCGAGCGCTTTCAAATTGCACATCACGAAGGGCCGTTCGCCGCGCATCTTTTTCGCGTCCGAGGCCATGATGTCGAGGTTCGCGCCCACCAGCGGCGCGAGGTCGGTCTTGTTGATGACGAGCAGGTCCGACTTCGTAATGCCCGGGCCGCCCTTGCGCGGAATCTTTTCGCCGCCCGCCACATCGATCACATAGATCGTGAGGTCCGAAAGCTCGGGGCTGAAGGTGGCCGCGAGATTGTCGCCGCCCGATTCGATGAAGACGATGTCCGCATCGGGAAAGCGCGTGAGCATCTGGTCGACGGCTTCGAGGTTGATCGATGCGTCCTCGCGGATTGCCGTGTGCGGGCAGCCGCCCGTTTCCACGCCCATGATGCGCTCGGCGGACAGGGCGCCCGCGACGGTCAGGAGGCGCTGGTCTTCCTTCGTGTAGATGTCGTTGGTGATGGCGACGAGGTCGTAGCGCTCGCGCATCGCCTTGCAGAGCATTTCGAGCAAGGTCGTCTTGCCGGAGCCGACCGGTCCGCCCACGCCGACGCGCAGCGGCGGCAGCTTCTTCGTTCGTTTGCTGGGTGCGTGCGAATTCATGGTTCGTGTGTGTGTTTCAGGAGCGGAAAAGCCGCGAATACTGCGATTCGTGGCGTGCAGAAAGAACGCCAAGCTGTGGCGCAAAGGTATTGAGCGCTTCGGGGGGCGTCGCAAGCGCGCGCGCCACGGCCTTTTCGATGGCGGGCCGCAGCGCGACGATGATGCGCTGCCCGGCGAGCTGGCCGAGCGGCACCGCCTTGAGAGCGGCGGCGGTCTGGTTCTCGATCCAGCTGAACGCGTAGGCGGCGAGCGCGGCGTCCGGCGCGGCCTCGTGGGCCCATGCGGCGAATGCGAAGGTAGTGGGTTGCGCAATGGGCATCATGCGCTCGAGCGTGGCGCGCCGCTCGGCATCGCCCCAGTCGAGCTGCGCGCAGAGCTGGCGCAGCGACCAGCCCATCTGCGCAGTCTCGCGTCGTAATTCCGCCGATTCGCGGCTCGCGACGAATTCCTCGTTCGCAACGATCAGCGCGTGCTCGTCGTGCATGCGCCAGCGTTCCATCTGGTGCGCCACAAAAGGTAGCTCGCCGCAGGCGAGCACGTTCGCGAGGCCGCCGGCTATCCAGTGCGCGGCGTCGTCGGCGTTCGTCACGAGCTGCGCATCGATTGCCGCTTCGAGTCCCTGCGAGTAGCTGAACGCGCCGATGGGCAGCGCTGGCGAGGCGAGATGCAGCAGGGCGGTGAGCTCAGCGATGTTCATGGCTGTGGTCGTGCGCGTGGCCGTCGCAGTGACCGTGATCGTGTCCGCAATCGTGGTCATGCGCGTGATCGTCGCCATGAGCGTGATTGTGCGAATGACCGTGTGTATCGTCGTGCGAGTGCGCATGCCCATGGTGTTCGTCGTACACGCGCTGCGCGAGCGCGTAGTCGTCGGCGAAAGTTTCGTCGTGGCCGTGGCGGTGGCCGCCGCCGTATGCGCCCGATTCCGGCTGGAACGGCAGCTCCACGCGCTGCACCTGCGCGCCCAGGCGCTTGAGCATGTCTTCGAGCACGGGGTCCGCTTCGAGCTTGAGTTCGTCCGCCCCCACTTCCACCGGCGTATGGCGATTGCCCAGGTGATACGCGGCGCGCGTGAGCGTGAGGCGGTCGGGCGCGCGTACACGCAACACGCTCTCGGCCGCCGCGATCACGCGCACGAGGCCGCCGTCGTCAGCCACAAGCAGGTCGCCATCGCGCAGCACCGTGCCGCGCGGCAGCACGACGCCGACTTCCTCGCCCGTGTCGAGCGTGGCCGCCAGGCGGCTCTTGCAACGCGCGTCGTAGGGCAGCGTGAGCGTGGGCGCCCGCTTCACAAGAACGGGCGCGAGCTTCGCATTGAGTCGTTTATCGATGGTGCGCATGGCTAAACTTTAGAACAGGAAGTAACGCTGTGCCATTGGCAGCACCGTGGCGGGCTCGCAGGTGAGCAACTGGCCGTCGGCGACGACCTGGTACGTTTCCGGATCGACGCTGATCGTCGGCTGCCACGCATTGTGAATCATGTCGGCCTTCGTCACGCTGCGGCAGTTGCGGACCGCCACCACGCGCTTTTGCAGGCCGTAGCGCTCGGGCATGCGCTTGTCGAGCGAGAGTTGCGAGACGAAGGTGAGCGACGTTTGTGCAAGCGCCCGCCCGCGCGTGGCAAACATTTCACGGTAATGCACGGGCTGGGGCGTCGGAATCGAGGCGTTCGGGTCGCCCATCTGTGCGAGCGCGATCATGCCGCCCTTGAGAATCAGCGAAGGCTTGATGCCGAAGAACGCCGGTTCCCAGAACACGAGGTCGGCCCATTTGCCCGGTTCGAGCGATCCCACTTCGTGCGCGATGCCATGCGTGAGCGCGGGATTGATCGTGTATTTCGCCACATACCGCTTCACGCGGAAGTTGTCGTGGCGCGCGCTGTCTCCGGGCAGGGCGCCGCGCTGCACCTTCATCTTGTGCGCGGTCTGCCACGTGCGGATGATCACTTCGCCCACGCGGCCCATCGCCTGGGAATCCGAAGAAAGCATCGATAGTGCGCCGAGATCATGGAGGATGTCCTCGGCGGCGATGGTCTCGCGGCGGATGCGCGACTCGGCAAACGCAATATCCTCGGCGATCGACGGGTCGAGATGATGGCACACCATCAGCATGTCGAGATGCTCGTCGAGCGTGTTGATCGTGTACGGGCGCGTGGGGTTCGTCGAAGAGGGCAGCACGTTTGCTTCGCCGCACACCTTGATGATGTCGGGCGCGTGGCCGCCGCCCGCGCCTTCGGTGTGGTACGTGTGAATCGTGCGGCCCTTGAAGGCGGCTACCGTCGCTTCCACAAAGCCCGACTCGTTGAGCGTGTCGGTGTGAATGGCCACCTGCGTGTCGGTTGCGTCCGCGACGCTCAGGCAGTTGTCGATGGCGGCGGGCGTCGAGCCCCAGTCCTCGTGCAGCTTCAGGCCGATCGCGCCCGCTGCGATCTGTTCTTCAGCGGGTTTCGGCAGGCTCACATTGCCCTTGCCGAGAAAGCCTAGATTGATCGGCCAGCCGTCCGCGGCCTGCAGCATGCGCTCCATATGCCACGGGCCCGGCGTGCAGGTGGTGGCGTTGGTGCCCGTGGCGGGGCCGGTGCCGCCGCCCAGCATCGTCGTCACGCCCGAGGCGAGCGCTTCGTCGATCTGCTGCGGGCTGATGAAGTGGATATGCGTGTCGATGCCGCCCGCCGTGACGATCTGGCCTTCGCCCGCGATCACTTCTGTTGCGGCGCCGATGGGAATCGTCACACCCGGCTGCACGTCGGGGTTGCCCGCCTTGCCGATCTTCCAGATGCGGCCGTCCTTGATGCCGATGTCGGCCTTCACGATGCCCCAGTGATCGACGATCACGGCGTTCGTGACCACAGTGTCCGCGACTTGCGCGTGCACCTGCTGCGACTGGCCCATGCCGTCGCGGATCACCTTGCCGCCGCCGAACTTCACTTCGTCGCCGTAGACGGTGTAGTCGCGCTCGATCTCGATGATGAGTTCGGTATCGGCAAGACGCACGCGGTCGCCGGTGGTGGGGCCGAACATCTCCGCGTACGCGCGGCGGCCGATCTTCAATGTCATGTCGGATTCCTGATGAATTCGCCTGAATTCGCCGGCCGCGCTCAGAGCGGGCCCATTACCTGGCCGTTGAAGCCGTATACGGCGCGCGCGCCGGCGAGCGCCACGAGTTCCACGGTGCGCTCCTGCCCCGGCTCGAAGCGCACGGCCGTGCCCGCCGCAATGTTCAGGCGAAAGCCGCGCGCGGCTTCACGGTCGAACGAGAGGGCTGCGTTGACCTCGTAAAAGTGGAAGTGCGAGCCGATCTGCACGGGGCGGTCGCCCGTGTTGGCCACCTTTACGGTGACGGTCTCGCGGCCCGCGTTGAGTTCGATTTCGCCGTCGTCGATCAGCATTTCGCCGGGGATCATGGCTGGCTCCTCCCGGCTCAGGGGATCGGATGGTGGACGGTGACGAGCTTGGTGCCGTCGGGGAAGGTCGCTTCGACCTGGATGTCGGGGATCATCTCGGGCACGCCTTCCATCACGTCCTCGCGTGTGAGGAGCGTGGTGCCGTAATGCATGACCTGGGCGACGGTCTTGCCGTCACGGGCCGCTTCCATCAGCGCGGCGCTGATGAAGGCGACCGCCTCCGGGTAGTTGAGCTTGAGGCCGCGCTCGCGCCGCCTTTCGGCGAGCAGCGCAGCGGTGAAGATCAGGAGCTTGTCTTTCTCGCGTGGCGTGAGCTTCATCGCGTCATCGTAGTGGGTCGGTTGGGGCAAGTCTGCCGACCCAGCTTACGGGAGCGAGGTTACGCGCAGCTTGCGACCTCGCGCGCGGCGCGCACGAATCGATGCAAGCTCTCAGCAAGGTGTGTGCCAATGAAGGGGACAGCGTGAATGCACCAATCACGAGGTACGTATGCACCTCGATGGAGATGCTGCGCTGCGTTATCGTGCAAGGAGGCGCCGATGCGCACCGCAGAGGTGCGTGTGACGTGCGCTCAAGTCGTCCACAAGCGCAGCGGCGCGGCCTTCACGCCATGCACGAACGGCCGCAGCGCCGTCCAGCACTGCGTGAGCGTGTTTTGCAGCGGTTCCATCGAACGCCCCACCACGCGCACGAGCACCACGCCCGGCGCGATGCAGGTCGCGCCCGAGCGCAGCGTGTCGTCGAAAGGCAGGATGGCGGCGAGGTCTTGCGCGAGCGCCTCGTTGCACGCGGGGCCGATCGCCCACAGCACGCCAAAAGCGGGGTAGCCAGCGAGCCCTTGCGGCGCGTCGCGCAGCGGGTCGTTGGCGTCGATGAGGGCGCGCTCGAGCCAGAGCAGTTGATCGTCGGCTTCGCCTTCGGGCGCCGCGCGCGTTACGCGCATGAGCGCTCGGACCATGCCCGCCGACCAGCGCTCGCCCGCGGCCTGGCGGCCCAGTTGCGTGGCGTCCCAGCCGATGGCCGTGGCCCCCGCGCCGAGCGTGAGCGCGAATTCGAGTTCGGCGTGGGCGTGGTCGAACACGAGGTTGTTCTGCGGCAGCCAGTCGAGCTTCGCGCCTGCGCCCACGTGCACGTTGATGCGCTGGCGCGCCACGCGGCCGTTCGCCTTGTACCACTTGGTCGCGCCCGGCGTCGTGAGCACGGCGTGAGCACCATCGCCCACGTTCACGTCGATGTCGAGCCGGTCGCCGCCCGCGATGCCTGCTGGCGGATGCACGATCACCGCGTGACAGATCGCGTCGCCTTCGGGGTAGAGCGGCCGTTGCACGCGCAACGGCCCCGCGTGCAGGCGATGCGTCAGTGCGGTACGTTCGCCCTGGCGCTCGAAGCCGAGCTCGAGTTTCGCGGCCCATTCCTGATGCGCCGTGCTGCGAAACGTGGTGTTGGCGAGTGCGGCGTGATCGACGTGGAGCGACATGCGTGGCGAGGGGGACGGGGCAATGGCGTGGAGGATAGCACGCGTGCTCGCGAGCGCTGATCAGGGGCCGGGGAAGCGTGCGTGTCATGGCTGCTGGCACGTCACGCCGGCGGTTCAGCGCTCGGACGGATGACGTCCTGGACGTCCAGAACGCGAAAAGCTCGCGCGATCCTGATCATCAGGAACGGGACGGCACTCTCACCAGCCGGTAAGTCGTAGCCGAGGCGCTCGAGCATTGTGCCAGTCAAGGCGCGATTGCAATGCGTTGACCGGCTGCAGCAGTTCAGGGGTCGGCCGCCTTGCGCAGCTCAGCCGCGCAAGTTCCGTTTCGTGCAACGGGGCGGCGCGGGAAAAAGAATCGCAGGGTGCAAGCTCGAGCATTCAGCGATGCCAGACGCGGCTTTTCTTGCCGCCACTGTGCAACGGTGCCGACGAGGTCGCGCCTGTCAATAAGGCGCGGAGCGACGATTTTTCGAGTATTTATCGTTCGAAATGGCCATTTGCGATAGTATTTCGAGACTTCTGAACGTTTTTCGAGTCGTATGGCCGAACTGGAACCCGTTGGCTACCAGCACCTCATCGAGCACCTGAACCTGGAACGTCAGGTTCGGCCGCTTGAGGCGCCCGCTTTTCTCAACGGTTCCGTGAACCAGAAAGTGCGTGGCCACAATGGATTCTGGTATCCGCGCAAGACTGCGGTGGAGCAAACACTTATCGGGCACATCGAATTCGCGCTTCGCAATGAGGGGGTGAATCTTGAGGTGCTTGAGGCGGCGTTCGAGCACCTGGCTGAGGCGGAACTTCTGCGCCGGTGGTCCGAGTCGCCCAACAGTGCGTTCGTACGAAGGGCATGCTTCTTCTGGGAGTGGCTAACCGGCGGCAATCTGGTCATCGACAGGAGCCCCACAGGCGCCTACGTCGATGCACTGCCAGAGGCTGATTACTTCACGGCGGATTCCGCGCACGCAACCCGCCACCCGAAGTTCCGGGTGCGAGACAACCTGCCTGGTACGCGCGATTTCTGCCCGCTCGTGCGGCGCGTTGCACTGGCGGGTGGGCCCTCTCTGGACGATTTGCTGGATGAGGCGAGTCTGACACTGGAGCAGGTCACCGACGCAGCACTGTACGAGCGCACGGTCCGCTACCTGTTCCTTTCCGAGACGCGCAGCAGCTACAGCATCGAACGCGAAACGCCCAGCGGCCACAAGGGCGAGCGCTTTGTCCAGCTTCTTGCCCGGGCCGGCGAGGAAGAGCGCATTTCCGAGGAGTGGCTCGTCGAGTTGCAGAACGTCATCGTCAGGGACACGTATGCTCAGGAGGCATCGTACCGGACGAAACAGAACTGGCTCGAGGATGGAACGGGGCGTGTCACGTTTTTCCCGCCACTGCCGGAAGACCTTCCGCGCGCCATGCGGGGCTGGGAGGCGTTCATCAACGAGCAGTCGGGCGCCGGCGGATATCGGTGCTCCAACGTGCTCGTGCGGTCCGCTTGTGCGGCCTTTGGATTTGTCTACCTGCATCCCTTTCTGGATGGGAACGGGCGAATCCACCGCTTCCTTATCCACCACGTGATCAACGGTGCCCGGCGATTGAAGGGCGGGGCCATTGTGCCGGTTTCAGCGGTCTTCAAGCGCCACGAAGGCTTGTATCTCGACGTGCTAAATGGGTTCTCCCGCCCGACCACGCGACTGTGGCGATACGCGCCCGGCGAGGACGCGCCGCATGTAATTTCGTCACCGGGAGGGCGACCCTACCGGTTCTTCGACGCGACAGGGGAGGTCCGTTTCCTGCACCGCATGCTCATCGACGCCGTGAGGACCGAGTTGCCACGCGAACTTCACTGGATAAGCGGCTTCGACGCCGCGTTTGAGCAGCTGAACGGCGAACTCAATCTTCCCCGCCCGGACCTGTCGGCGCTCATCCGCATGGTGCAATCAAACAACGGAAAGCTGTCGTCGAACAAACGCAAGACGTACCCGCATCTGCCCGATGAGGTCATTGCCCGGATTGAAGAGGTGGTGCGCGAGGCTTTCGACCCGGCATCGGCACACACCCGCAGTGACGGCGAATCCTCGCAGTCCTGAGAGCGCGTGGCGCGACAGTTTTTCGAGTATGGAGCGCCAATGGCAAGGCTGACTGAAGAAATGTCGAGCAATACGACAGTTTTTCGTATGACAACAGCGATGTCGACGTGAGCGGGAGGCCGTCACCGTTCTCCCACAGCGCTTTGTGGCGCGCCTTCGCGGGCTGCCCATTCCAGGGCGTTGCCCGACACGCGGAATTTACCGGGAGGCGGGCACGAACGCGCGGCCAGGCAACCCGCGCTCACCCCTTGACGTGCGCTATTGTCCGGATTCCAAAGCCCACCTGCAAGGCGCGGGCAAAGCGGGCGAGGGCGGTCAAGCGCGCACGGGTGCACGGGCGCGCGGCTCGCCCGGGTTGCCGCAGCGCATGCATAGCTGGCTGAGGTGGAACGTTGTGCGCACCCGTGGTGTGCCGCTCAGGTCTTGAAGCGCGTGCGCGCGGTGGGACCCGACGGTGGGGAGGCGTCGGCTACCACCTTCTCGTCGCGGTCGATCGCCGACAGGATCAGGGTCTTGCGGTCGTCCCCGAGCGGCAGTAGGTCCACGCGCTTCCTGAGCCTGGCGAGATCCACCATGCCGTGACGGATCAGCTCCTGGTTGAATGTGCGATCCTTGGGCCGGTCCGCCACGTACTTGGACAGCGCGAGGTCGTGCACGTCGATGCAGTAGCCGATGCCGCCCCCTGTGGCAGGCGTCGCCACCTGGGTCAGGCGATCTTCCCAGCCTGCCGGCAGCACCGCGGTGCGGGGATCAACGCCCTGCGCGTAGTAGCCGAAAGCCTCATTGAAAGGCGATCCCTCGCCGATCGAGCCGTCGATCAGGTCCGACAACGTTTCCCAGTTCACGCGCGGGTAGATGTCGAGTTTGTTCGACTGCAACAGCGACTCGGGCGCATCGGGAAATGCGCCGAGAATCGACTGGCTGCCAACGATCACGAATTCGGTTTCCTGCGTGATAGCCGACGCGGCGCGGATCACATGTTCGAGTTGGTCGCGTTCCATTGCCTGAGAAAACTCCAGCGTTCCTGTGGCGAGAGTACGCCCGCGAACGGGGTGGACTGCCGCAGTTCCCTGGCGCGCTCGCTGTCCTCGGTCGCCGCGGCCAGGGCGGCCGGGATCCCCTGTTCCAGAAGCCTGGACCAGGCGGCGAGCAGCGGGCCGTTGCGGCCGGGCATGCGGGACCAGCGCTCAATGTTCTGAGACGCGATCTCAAACAGCTTCGGCTCGGCGCGGATCTTCCCGGCGATCAGGCGATGCATCGCCAGGCTGCGCCGGTCAAGCCGTTCATGCGAGCTTGACACGACTTCCATCTGGAATCTCCCGGATTGGGCAATCCTCATACCGATCGTAAGGCATCTTGCCGACCCGGTCACGCCCGGTTGCCCCCCGCTCGCACGCATCCCGCATGACGTGGAAATGCTCCTTTCCGGTCAGCCGGCGATTTTGCGGCTATGTTCGGCATCTAACGGATACGCCACACGTCGGGCGTTACCCTGATTACGCTGTAATCGGGTCGGGGAACGCACCCGACGAACTCTCCAGCCGGGAGTCAAATCATGTGGTACTACGATGCGGGCGATGAATCGGACTTCGCGGATGCACCAAGCACCTGCGTGGACATTGTGATCCTTGCTACCGGCGTTGTTCTGTACGTGGACGCTGGAGAGGAATTCCCCGGTAGCCCGGCTGGCCGCCGGCTACTTGCCAGCAGAAGGTGGGCGACCAACCAGGGTTGCATGGATTGGGCTAACGACCGATGATTCCCGGAGACTGCAGCTGACCCTCATTGCTTATGGTGGCTGCGGCCCTTCAGGGTTCACACCGCAATCAACTCCCGCACCCCATCCGCATCCATGCTCGCGCCGGCGCCGCCCGCCACGATTTCGCCGCGGCTCATCACCCAGTAGCGGTCCGCGATGGCCTTGGCGAAGTCGTAGTACTGCTCGACCAGCAGCACCGTCATGTGCATCTCTTCCACGAGCCTGCGCAACGTGCGGCCGATATCCTGGATGATCGAAGGCTGGATGCCTTCGGTAGGCTCATCGAGAATGAGCAGCTGCGGATCGCTCATCAGCGCGCGGCCGATGGCGAGCTGCTGCTGCTGGCCGCCCGAGAGGTCGCCGCCGCGCCGCGCCTTCATGTCCTTGAGCACGGGAAAGAGTTCGTAGATGTGCGCGGGCACGCTCGACGGCATGCGCTTCTTGCTCGCCGCGCCCACCAGCAGATTCTCTTCGACGCTCAGGCGCGCAAAGATATCGCGCCCTTGCGGCACGTAAGCGAGGCCCTGCGCCACCCGCGCATGCGTGGGCAGCTTCGTGAGCGCTTCGCCGCGCCACGCGATCGAACCGTTCTTCGTCGGCACGACGCCCATGAGGCAGCGCAGCAGCGTGCTCTTGCCCACGCCATTGCGCCCGAGCAGCACGGTGAGTTCACCCTCGGGCACCGTCATCGAGACGTTGCGCAGGCTGTGGCTGCCGCCATAGTACTGATTGTCACGGATCGGCGTAATCGAGCCGGGGATGATCGGCGTAATGAGGCCACCTGGAATGGCCCCGAAACGCGATTTCGAAGGGACTCAAGAATGCGTTTTTTTGCCTGATTTTGCAACCGCGTTTTCGCCGTTCTCGGGCATCGGTTTCGGCTTGCGGAAGCTCTCACCCTCAATGACGACACGGTAGGCGCCATGCCGTAGCCGATCGAGCGTGGCAGCTCCGAGGATGCGGTTGTCGGGGAACGCGTCGCCCCATTCGCTGAAGTCGAGATTCGACGTCAGGATCGTCGCCGCGCGCTCATACCTGGCGGCGATCAGGTCGTGGAAGTCTTCGTCGTGGGGCGCACGCAGGGGTTTGAGTGCGAAGTCATCGACGATCAGCACCGGAACGCGCACGAACTGCTGCAACTTGCGTTCATAGAGCTCAGTCGCCCGTGCTGCATGCAGCTTCTTGAGCAATTCGGTTTGCGTGATGAACAGGACATCGCGGCCCTGGCGTGCGGCGCAGTGGCCCAGGGCCTGCGCGAGATGCGACTTGCCGACGCCGGTTTGGCCGACCATCAGCACGCAAACCTTCTCGTCGATGTAGCGGCCGGCGGCGAGATCATGGATGTGAGCGCGGTTGAGTTTGGGCACGCGGTCGAAGTCGAAGTTCTCGAGCGTCTTGCCCATTGAGAAGCCAGCGCGGGCGAGCCGCACACCGAGCTTCTTCTGCTCTCGCCGCGCGACCTCGTCGTGCAGAAGCGTGGCGAGGAACTCCGTGTAGGCAAGTTGCCCGTCGATGGCTTGACGGTTGCGTTGCTCGAGCGAGTCGAGGATGCCCGAGAGGCGCAACTGCTTGAGGATCGTGTTCAGTTCTGGACTGGGATGCATAGGCGTTCAATGGATCAGAAGGGAATGGAGGTCACGGCCGAAGCGGCCGCCGTTCAGATAGGTGTCGGCAGGCGCCGGCGTCGGCGCTGGTGCGGTGGGCTGGCTGTCCAGCCCCTTGTCGAGGATCGTCTTGACGGTGCGGTACTTGGGGCTGGCGAACACGAGCGCACGCTCGCACGCAGCCTCCAGTCGTTGATCGCCGACCTTCTCGCGAAGCCTCACGACGCCCTGCGCGCCGCGCAGGTTGATGAGCACCTTGTCGTTGAACATCGCGAGAACGAGCGCGTGGCAGGCTGGTCCGATATCCTTTGCCCGCGCCAGGCACCACTGGGGATCGTGTTCGAGCCACGCTTGCGCTTCAGGCGGCTGGTGGTCACGTACCGTGTGGCGATCGCCGGGCTTGCGCAGGCGCGGATGCGTCGCGACGAGCTCATGGCGGTGGAACACCTGCACGACCGTGTCGGTCGCCTTCAGCCACAGCTGCTTGCCGACGAGCGTGAACGGCACCGAATACAGCGCCTTCCTGTAGACGACGTGCCCGTTGGTATGCACCTTGGCCTCGCACCATACGGCCAGCACTGGCGGCACATCGGGCAGTCTGGCGAGCAGCGGCTTCTCGATGGCGAAACGTGCAAGCGGCTGCTCGCGCGTCGTGCCGTGCTCGCGCGTGCCGGCCTGCTGCATCACCCAGTCGCGCAATTGACGGTTGGCGTCGGCGAGATCGCGGAATTCGCGCAGCGGCACGAAGGATCGTTTGATGTATTTGACTCCGGCCTCAACGACGCCCTTCTTCGCAGGATCGTGTGGAGGGCATGCATCGATCCGGAAGCCGTACCCCTCGGCCAGCGCGGCGTACGAGCGCTGTACCTCGGGGTCGTACATGCACGCCTTTGTGATCGCGCACTTGGCGTTGTCGATGATCACGCGTTCGACGCGGCCACCGAACCATTCGAAGGCGCGCCGGTGACAGGCCAGCCACGTCTCGACCGTCTGATCCAGCACGACCTCGGCGTATTGATGACGCGACCAGCACAACGTCATCACGAAGAACCATGTCTTGAGCAGCCCCCCGGACTCATGCATGAGCACCGGACCGGCGCCGAAGTCGACCTGTGCGGCGTCCGCCGGCGCGAACTCCAGGATCGTCGTCGCTCTCACGCCGCGCTCGGCCTTCAGGTGCAGCAGGAAGCGCCGCACTGCCGAATAGCTGCCCGTATAGCCGTGGTTGCGCTGAAGCGCGTTGAAGATCGTCGTGCCCTGCACGTCGGCGTCAAACCAGCCGCGCACCAGATCGCGAAACGGTTCAATCGTGGACACGCAGCTACGCGGCAGCTTCGGATTGCGTCCGAAGATCGCTGCCAGTTCGGCGTCGTCCGGCAAGGGCCGACTGGGATCGAGCCAGCCCCGAGCGAGCGCGAGCTGCCTGACGGTCTTCAGCTTCCCACGCCCCATCAGGCGTGCGCTGGCAATGTCGCGGTCGGAATCGCCCTGACGCATGCGCGCCAGAACCTGTCGATACTCAAACACTTCGAACCTCCTTCGACTCATCGGCCCTCCGGGCAAAAAGTCCGAAGGTACCGGGTTGCGGAAATTCGAAATGCGTTTCGGGCCGGCGCCTGACACAACACTGAGCCCGCTACGTGGCTCGATTACGCCGATCCCGAGGTGGCTCCAATACGCCGATCATCGAGTGGCCCGATTGCGCCGATCATGCACTGGCTCGATTGCGGCGAACATCCGGTGGCTCGATTACGCCGATCCCGGAATGGCTCGAATATGCCGGTCAGTGACAATTGTCACGGATCGGCGTAATCGAGCCGGGGATGATCGGCGTAATGAGGCCACCTGGAATGGCCCCGAAACGCGATTTCGAAGGGACTCAAGAATGCGTTTTTTTGCCTGATTTTGCAACCGCGTTTTCGCCGTTCTCGGGCATCGGTTTCGGCTTGCGGAAGCTCTCACCCTCAATGACGACACGGTAGGCGCCATGCCGTAGCCGATCGAGCGTGGCAGCTCCGAGGATGCGGTTGTCGGGGAACGCGTCGCCCCATTCGCTGAAGTCGAGATTCGACGTCAGGATCGTCGCCGCGCGCTCATACCTGGCGGCGATCAGGTCGTGGAAGTCTTCGTCGTGGGGCGCACGCAGGGGTTTGAGTGCGAAGTCATCGACGATCAGCACCGGAACGCGCACGAACTGCTGCAACTTGCGTTCATAGAGCTCAGTCGCCCGTGCTGCATGCAGCTTCTTGAGCAATTCGGTTTGCGTGATGAACAGGACATCGCGGCCCTGGCGTGCGGCGCAGTGGCCCAGGGCCTGCGCGAGATGCGACTTGCCGACGCCGGTTTGGCCGACCATCAGCACGCAAACCTTCTCGTCGATGTAGCGGCCGGCGGCGAGATCATGGATGTGAGCGCGGTTGAGTTTGGGCACGCGGTCGAAGTCGAAGTTCTCGAGCGTCTTGCCCATTGAGAAGCCAGCGCGGGCGAGCCGCACACCGAGCTTCTTCTGCTCTCGCCGCGCGACCTCGTCGTGCAGAAGCGTGGCGAGGAACTCCGTGTAGGCAAGTTGCCCGTCGATGGCTTGACGGTTGCGTTGCTCGAGCGAGTCGAGGATGCCCGAGAGGCGCAACTGCTTGAGGATCGTGTTCAGTTCTGGACTGGGATGCATAGGCGTTCAATGGATCAGAAGGGAATGGAGGTCACGGCCGAAGCGGCCGCCGTTCAGATAGGTGTCGGCAGGCGCCGGCGTCGGCGCTGGTGCGGTGGGCTGGCTGTCCAGCCCCTTGTCGAGGATCGTCTTGACGGTGCGGTACTTGGGGCTGGCGAACACGAGCGCACGCTCGCACGCAGCCTCCAGTCGTTGATCGCCGACCTTCTCGCGAAGCCTCACGACGCCCTGCGCGCCGCGCAGGTTGATGAGCACCTTGTCGTTGAACATCGCGAGAACGAGCGCGTGGCAGGCTGGTCCGATATCCTTTGCCCGCGCCAGGCACCACTGGGGATCGTGTTCGAGCCACGCTTGCGCTTCAGGCGGCTGGTGGTCACGTACCGTGTGGCGATCGCCGGGCTTGCGCAGGCGCGGATGCGTCGCGACGAGCTCATGGCGGTGGAACACCTGCACGACCGTGTCGGTCGCCTTCAGCCACAGCTGCTTGCCGACGAGCGTGAACGGCACCGAATACAGCGCCTTCCTGTAGACGACGTGCCCGTTGGTATGCACCTTGGCCTCGCACCATACGGCCAGCACTGGCGGCACATCGGGCAGTCTGGCGAGCAGCGGCTTCTCGATGGCGAAACGTGCAAGCGGCTGCTCGCGCGTCGTGCCGTGCTCGCGCGTGCCGGCCTGCTGCATCACCCAGTCGCGCAATTGACGGTTGGCGTCGGCGAGATCGCGGAATTCGCGCAGCGGCACGAAGGATCGTTTGATGTATTTGACTCCGGCCTCAACGACGCCCTTCTTCGCAGGATCGTGTGGAGGGCATGCATCGATCCGGAAGCCGTACCCCTCGGCCAGCGCGGCGTACGAGCGCTGTACCTCGGGGTCGTACATGCACGCCTTTGTGATCGCGCACTTGGCGTTGTCGATGATCACGCGTTCGACGCGGCCACCGAACCATTCGAAGGCGCGCCGGTGACAGGCCAGCCACGTCTCGACCGTCTGATCCAGCACGACCTCGGCGTATTGATGACGCGACCAGCACAACGTCATCACGAAGAACCATGTCTTGAGCAGCCCCCCGGACTCATGCATGAGCACCGGACCGGCGCCGAAGTCGACCTGTGCGGCGTCCGCCGGCGCGAACTCCAGGATCGTCGTCGCTCTCACGCCGCGCTCGGCCTTCAGGTGCAGCAGGAAGCGCCGCACTGCCGAATAGCTGCCCGTATAGCCGTGGTTGCGCTGAAGCGCGTTGAAGATCGTCGTGCCCTGCACGTCGGCGTCAAACCAGCCGCGCACCAGATCGCGAAACGGTTCAATCGTGGACACGCAGCTACGCGGCAGCTTCGGATTGCGTCCGAAGATCGCTGCCAGTTCGGCGTCGTCCGGCAAGGGCCGACTGGGATCGAGCCAGCCCCGAGCGAGCGCGAGCTGCCTGACGGTCTTCAGCTTCCCACGCCCCATCAGGCGTGCGCTGGCAATGTCGCGGTCGGAATCGCCCTGACGCATGCGCGCCAGAACCTGTCGATACTCAAACACTTCGAACCTCCTTCGACTCATCGGCCCTCCGGGCAAAAAGTCCGAAGGTACCGGGTTGCGGAAATTCGAAATGCGTTTCGGGCCGGCGCCTGACACAACACTGAGCCCGCTACGTGGCTCGATTACGCCGATCCCGAGGTGGCTCCAATACGCCGATCATCGAGTGGCCCGATTGCGCCGATCATGCACTGGCTCGATTGCGGCGAACATCCGGTGGCTCGATTACGCCGATCCCGGAATGGCTCGAATATGCCGGTCAGTGACACTGATTCAGCGATTCGATGGTTAGCATGGCTGATCTATTCAAAACGGCCCTAGCGGCCCAGATACGATTCGATGACCGCTTCATCGCGCTTTACGTCCTCGAGCGTGCCGTGCGCGAGCACGCTGCCCTCGGCCATCACCGTGACGCGCCCGGTTTCCCCCGCGAGCGCCGCGACGAACTCCATGTCGTGCTCGACCACCATCATCGAGCAGCTCCCGCGCAGGCGGTTGAGGAGCGTGGCGAGTTCCATGGTCTCGTCGTCGGTCATGCCGGCGGCGGGCTCGTCGAGCAGCAGCAGTTGTGGCTTTTGCATGAGCAGCATGCCGATTTCGAGCCGCTGTTTAGTCGGCCAGCGAGCGCCCTGCAGTGAGAATCTGACGGCTGAAACTGACAGGTCGTGAGAGATCACGCAGGATTTCCCGGATTGCATCAGGCAAGGAACAACGGCCAGTTCGTCTCTGCCTGGTGAAATTCCGACGTGATACCAGTCTGGAAGATTGCGACCGCACAGTGACTGCGCGTTCAGTGCTGTTCCGGTTTTCCCGGACTCCCTGTTGCAGGTAGAACGAACAGGCGTTCGTCCCATAAGACCGGCAGCGCTTCTGATACGACGATCCGCGCAGCGTCTGGATGGGCGGGATTTACCAGCGCGTTGGACTCGGCACGTGCGACTACAGAAGGCACGATCAGGACCGCGGAGCGGCATTCCTCCAGCCAGCGGTTTCCGAAATCACGTGCGATTTCAGTGGATTGCCCGTCCCAACCTGCAGGCAGTGTGCCGGGAGTGAACCTTTCGACGGGAAGATCATCAGGAACCTGCGCCTCGACCCAGACGTGTGTCTTCGGCACTTTGCCGATCCGTGCGTGTACCAGTACCTCGAGCATGGCTCCTGCGAACGTGAGCGCGCCATAGATCACGGGACGGCCGGGGCAGTTGAATCGGCCGCCAACGAGCATGGCGCCGGTGCCGCTCCATAGCGGATGCCGCCTGTCGGCAATGCGGAAAATCCTCATCAGGCCGGTAGCCCGTAGAAGAGCTTCCAGAGGAGTTCTTCCACGCGGCGCGCACCCAGCTCGGTCAGGGCAACCTCAAGGGGCACGCGCCCCTCCAGCAGGGGGTGGGGCGTGGCAAGGAAGGTGCGTGCGTCCGCCGGATCGTCCCAGACGTAGGCCGCGCTCGCGTAGACCCGTGCGAGGCGCTCTGTCTTCTCCGATTCATCAGGTGTCAGCCTGTCGCGACGGCGCTTGTAGGTTGCCTCAGGGACGATGCGTGCCTGGAGCGCGCGCCTTGCCTCCGCGGTCAGGGCGATCTGTTCGACGCCGTTACGCAAGGCGGATTTGGGCAGGCCTTCTGCGACCTGCGCCTCGAGTTCGGCGATCGAATGGGGCACCGGACTCAGTCCCATGACTGCAGCGATCTTCTCGGGGGAAACGAGTTGCATGGCGCTTCCGTCGTAAATCAAATGAGCCTCCATTATAGCTCATTTGAGCTCGCCGCGATGAAGGCTGACTACCCGCTCTCCATTACAGCAAGCTCAAGCCCGGCGCCGCCGCGCATAACGGCAATGCGGGGATGACCGTTGCGTACAAGCGCGGAAAGATATCGCGCCCTTGCGGTACGTAAGCGAGGCACTGCGCCAAGCGCGCATGGGTGGGCAGCTTCGTGAGCGCCTCTCCGCGCCAGGCGATCGAGCCGTACTTCGTGGGCACGTCTGCTGCAAGCCCCTCACAGGGATCGCGTCGCCCCTGCCATCGCAGAGCACGAATGCCTCCAAGCGCACGGCGCGTACCAGCGCGCCTAGAGCGGATGCCTGGTTAGGGGCACTACTGTGCGAAAGGACACAGAAGTTCGCCTGTATGTCCTGCATGGTCATGGGGGAAACGTTCGTGTCGTAACAGACAGGAAATCGTAAACCTGTCTGAAAGCGTTCGTTAAAGGTTATTCGGAAACTGCACCACCCCAATTGATGGATTTTTTATTGTCTCAAATTATGAGTGGAGACAACAATGTCAGCAATTAAATGCCTTAAACTTATCGCTCCTCCCCTGATTACCATTGGAGCCGGGAAATTGCTATCTCCCGAAAAGAAGAAGGTTCTTTCGATGGCGATGACGCAATGTTCAAGCGACTCACGGCCTCATCGAGGCTTTATTTCGAGTACGGCTGCGGAGAAAGCACGATTTGGGTAGCGCAGAATACCAATGCAAAAATTCATAGCATAGACACGAGCAAGGAATGGATTGATTTTGTGGAGAATAGAATTGACCGGAAAGATGCCACAATTGAGTGGGTAGATTGCGGTGAGCTGGGGCAGTGGGGCGCTCCAATCAATTACCAAAAAAGGCAAAATTTTCTTAGATACGCCAATGCTCCATGGGCAAATCATCAGAACCCCGACATTGTTCTTATTGATGGACGATTTCGCGTTCTCTGTTTTTTAACAACACTGAAATTATCCAATGAAGGGACGAAAATTATCTTCGATGATTACACAAATCGTCCCCATTATCATATAGTCGAGGACTTCATCTCTCGCGCCGACACTTTCGGCCGGCAGTGCCTATTCATCGTTCCCAGCAAGAAAAATATCGACACGAATCTTATCGACAAGATGATTGATAAATTCGAATATGTTCTTTCATAACGCCAGATGCGCAGACCCCAGCGCACAACCAGCGGTCTGTTGCGCTTTGGAAGCTGCCTTGACGTTGCATGCGCCTGAAAGGTGGTTCAGGGGCGACGAGCGCCGTCCGGTCCCTGCAGATCCACGTAAAATTCGTAAGCCTGCCCGGCATTCGTCGTGGCGGCTGGTCGCCAATTTCAGGGTTCACACCGCAATCAACTCCCGCACCCCATCCGCATCCATGCTCGCGCCGGCGCCGCCCGCCACGATTTCGCCGCGGCTCATCACCCAGTAGCGGTCCGCGATGGCCTTGGCGAAGTCGTAGTACTGCTCGACCAGCAGCACCGTCATGTGCATCTCTTCCACGAGCCTGCGCAACGTGCGGCCGATATCCTGGATGATCGAAGGCTGGATGCCTTCGGTAGGCTCATCGAGAATGAGCAGCTGCGGATCGCTCATCAGCGCGCGGCCGATGGCGAGCTGCTGCTGCTGGCCGCCCGAGAGGTCGCCGCCGCGCCGCGCCTTCATGTCCTTGAGCACGGGAAAGAGTTCGTAGATGTGCGCGGGCACGCTCGACGGCATGCGCTTCTTGCTCGCCGCGCCCACCAGCAGATTCTCTTCGACGCTCAGGCGCGGAAAGATATCGCGCCCTTGCGGCACGTAAGCGAGGCCCTGCGCCACCCGCGCATGCGTGGGCAGCTTCGTGAGCGCTTCGCCGCGCCACGCGATCGAACCGTTCTTCGTCGGCACGACGCCCATGAGGCAGCGCAGCAGCGTGGTCTTGCCCACGCCATTGCGGCCGAGCAGCACGGTGAGTTCACCCTCGGGCACCGTCATCGAGACGTTGCGCAGGATGTGGCTGCCGCCATAGTACTGATTCAGCGATTCGATGGTTAGCATGGCTGATCTATTCAAAACGGCCCTAGCGGCCCAGATACGATTCGATGACCGCTTCGTCGCGCTTCACGTCCTCGAGCGTGCCGTGCGCGAGCACGCTGCCCTCGGCCATCACCGTGACGCGCCCGGTTTCCCCCGCAAGCGCCGCGACGAACTCCATGTCGTGCTCGACCACCATCATCGAGCAGCTCCCGCGCAGGCGGTTGAGGAGCGTGGCGAGTTCCATGGTTTCGTCGTCGGTCATGCCGGCGGCGGGCTCGTCGAGCAGCAACAGCTGCGGCCTTTGCATGAGCAGCATGCCGATTTCGAGCCGCTGCTTCTGGCCGTGCGAGAGCTCGCCCGCGAGGCGTCGGGCGTCGCTCTCCAGCCGGATCACTTCGAGCGTTTCCTCGATCTTCGCCTGCGCCTCGCGGCCAAGGCGCGCGCGCAGCGTGGCGAACCAGCCCTTGTCGGCCTTCATCGCGAGTTCGAGGTTCTCCCACACGGGATGCTGCTCGAACACCGTGGGCTTCTGGAACTTGCGGCCAATGCCCGCGCGCGCGATCGCCGGCTCGTTCATGCGCGTGAGGTCGAGCGTCTGCCCGAGGAACACCTTGCCGGAATCGGGCGCGGTCTTGCCGGTGATGACATCCATCATCGTGGTCTTGCCCGCGCCGTTCGGGCCGATCACGCAGCGCAGCTCGCCCGCGTCGATCACGAGCGAAAGCTTGTTGAGCGCGCGAAAGCCGTCGAAGCTCACGGTCACGTCTTCGAGATACAGGATCGTGCCGTGCGAGATGTCGATCGCGCCGGGTTCGACCACGTGCCCCAGTTCCGCCACGCCGGAGAGGGCGAGTTCGTCGTACTTGAGGGCGTCGTCGAAGGGGTTGTGGTTGAGCGGGTCGCTGATCACGCTATGTCCGTTCATGGGCGTTCGCTCCGCGTGGTGATCCGGTTCCGGATGAGTTCGATGAGTCCCATGATGCCGTTGGGCAGCAACAGCGGCACGAGCACGAACATCAGGCCGAGGAAGAACAGCCAGTACTCGGCGAAATGCGCGGTGAAAAAGCTCTTTGCACCGTTCACGGCGAACGCGCCGATGATCGGCCCGATGAGCGTGCCGCGTCCGCCCACGGCCACCCAGATCGCCATTTCGATCGAGTTGCCAGGCGACATCTCGCTCGGGTTGATGATGCCGACCTGCGGTACGTAGAGCGCGCCCGCAATGCCGCACAGGACGGCCGAGACGGTCCACACGAAGAGCTTGTAGCCCAGCGGGCTGTAGCCGAGAAACATGAGGCGCGTTTCGCCGTCGCGCACCGCGGTCACGACACGCCCGAGCTTCGAGGTGACGATGGCCCGCGCGCCGAGAAACGCGAGCACGAGCACGGCGAACGTCAGCAGGAACAGCACGGTGCGCGTGCCCGGATGCGTGATCGGCATGCCCGCGATGCGCTTGAAGTCCGTGAAGCCGTTGTTGCCGCCGAAGCCGGTTTCGTTGCGGTAGAAGAGCAGCATCGCGGCGAACGTCATGGCCTGCGTGATGATCGAGAGGTACACGCCTTTCACGCGCGAGCGGAACGTGAAGAAGCCGAACACCCAGGCGACCACGGCGGGCACAAGCACGACGAGCAGGAGTGCATACCAGAGATGCTCTGTGCCTTGCCAGTACCACGGCAGCGCATGCCAGTCGAGAAACACCATGAAGTCGGGCAGGTCGCTGCCGTACTTGCCGTCGTGACCGATCTCGCGCATGAGGTACATGCCGATGGCGTAGCCGCCCAGCGCGAAGAAGAGGCCGTGCCCGAGGCTCAGAATGCCGCAGTAACCCCACACGAGATCGAGCGCAAGTGCAGCGATCGCATAGCACATGAGCTTGCCGACGAGCGTCATCGCATACGCGGAAAGATGCAGTGCGCTCGATTGCGGCAGCACCAGCGCGCAAAGCGGGACGCCCACGCCGATCACGAGGATCAGCACGATGAGCGCGAGCCAGGCGCGCGGCGAGAGCAGGGCCGGCCGCGCGGGCAAGCCAAGGGCGAACGTTTCGGCGCCGTCGGCTGAAGTTCGCGAGGCGCCCAGCGTGTGACGCGCGGAAGAGGAAGTGACGCTCGTCATGTCATGCCTCCGCGCTGCGGCCCTTGAGGGCGAACAGCCCCTGCGGACGCTTCTGGATGAAGAGCACGATCAGCACGAGCACGGCGATCTTCGCGAGCACGGCGCCCCAGAACGGCTCGATGGCCTTGGAGACGAGCCCGAGACCGAAGCCGCCGATGACGGTGCCCGCAATCTGCCCGACGCCGCCCAACACCACCGCCATGAACGAATCGATGATGTAGCTCTGGCCGAGATCGGGACCGACGTTGCCGATCTGCGAGAGCGCGCAGCCGCCAAGTCCCGCCACGCCCGCGCCGAACGCGAAAGCCCACGCATCCACGCGCGCGGTGCGCACGCCCACGCAGGCCGCCATGCGGCGGTTTTGCGTGACGGCGCGCACGAACAGGCCAAGACGCGTCTTCGTGAGCACGGTCCACGCAACGCCCACCACGATCAGCGAGAACGCGAGGATCGCGAGGCGGTTGTACGGCAGGATGAGGTTCGGCATGACGCTCACGCCGCCGCTCATCCACGAGGGGTTTTCGACCTGCACGTTCTGCGCGCCGAAGATCATGCGCGTGGCCTGAATGAGGATGAGGCTGATGCCGAACGTCGTGAGCAGCGTCTCGAGCGGGCGGCCGTAGAGGTGACGGATCACGAGCCGCTCGATCACCGCGCCTACGAGCGCGGCAGCAACGAACGAAGCGGGAATCGCGAAGAGCGGATACCAGTCGAACGCGCCCGGCGCATAGCGCTGCACGAGCGTTTGGACGACGTAGGTTGCGTACGCGCCGATCATCAGGAACTCGCCGTGCGCCATGTTGATGACGCCGATGAGTCCATAGGTGATGGCGAGGCCGAGCGCCGCGAGCAGCAGCACGCTGCCGAGCGAGAGGCCCGCGAACAGCGTGCCGGCGATCTCGCTGCGGCGCTGGATGGCATCGAGCGCATCGATGCCCTGTTGCGCTGCTGATCGCACATCGGCATCGGGCTCGCTGTACGCGCCGCTCGCGTTCTTCGCGACGAGCGGGCGCAGCAGTTCGTACATGTCGACGTCGCGGCGCGCCGCGACGAGCTTCGCCGCTTCGAGACGCGTGGCCGCAATCGGATCGTGAAGCGCGGTCATCGCCCAGAGCGTGTCGAGACGGCGCTTGAGTGCCGGGTCGGTTTCCTTCGCGCGCGCGGCGTCGATCATCGGCTTCATGGCGGGATCGGGGTTCTTCAGCAGCCCGGCGATGGCGGCGCGGCGCGTTTCCAGATCGGGCGAGGCGAGTTGCAGGCCCGAGACCGCGCCCGCGACCTTCGAGCGCAAGAGGTTGTTCAGCGTGATGGGCTGCGCGCTCGAAGCGATGTTCGCGGCGACAGGTTGCCCAGTGGCTGCGTCGCGTGCATTGTCGCCATCTTGCACGAGCACTTCGCCCGAATCGGTTGCCGTGACGTTGTCCTCGGCCAGCGCTTTCAGGAGCGCAAGCGAAGCGGCGTCGTGCGTGGCGATGAGCTTGTCGATGGCCGCGGATTTCGCGTCGAAGTCGTCGCCGCCGAGCGGCGCGACGTCGGCCGCATCGAGCGCGTGCGCGCAAGTGCATAGCGCCGTGAAGAGCGCAGCGGCGGCGAGCGCGTGGCGCAGGCCCGCTTGCGCGTACCTCGGGAGTGAGAGAGCCATGGTGCTTTCTTTTTTGGTGCGGGCCACAGCGCAACAGCCTGAAGTTACGCCGCGGCCCGTAGACAGAGCACGCGAGCGCGCGCCACGTTGCGGCGCGGCGCTCGCGAAGACAACGTCAGGCCACGCGCGAGCGGCGCAGGAAGGCGGGCAGCGCGTTCGAGGTGACCACATCCGGCTTGCCTTCGTTGCCGGCGATGAACGGGCTCCACGGCTGCGCGCGCACGGCGGTCTTCGTCTTCCAGACGACATTGAACTGGCCGTCACCGCGAATCTCGCCGATCATCACCGGCTTGTGCAGGTGGTGGTTGCCGTCCATCGTGAGCGTAAAGCCCGAGGGCGCCGCCACGGTCTGGCCGATCATGGCAACGCGCACCTTGTCGACGTCGGTGCTCTTCGCCTTTTCCACGGCCTGCTTCCACATGTGGATGCCGACAAACGTCGCTTCCATCGGGTCGTTGGTCACGCGTTTGCTGCCGCCGGGCAGGTTGTTCGCCTGCACCCAGGCTTCGAACTGCTCCTTGAACTTCGTGTTGTTCGGGCCTTTCACCGACATGAAGTAATTCCACGCCGCGAGGTGTCCCACGAGCGGCTTCGTGTCGATGCCGCGCAACTCTTCCTCGCCCACGGAGAACGCGACCACGGGCACGTCGGTAGCCTTGATGCCCTGGTTGCCGAGCTCCTTGTAGAACGGCACGTTCGAGTCGCCGTTGATGGTCGAGACGACAGTAGTCTTGCCGCCCTGCGAGAACGTCTTGATGTTCGCGACGATGGTTTGATAGTCGCTATGGCCGAACGGCGTGTAGACCTCCTGAATATCGCTGTCTTTCACGCCCTTCGAGTGCAGGAAAGCGCGCAGGATCTTGTTGGTCGTGCGCGGATACACATAATCGGTGCCGAGCAGGAAAAAGCGCTTCGCGCCGCCGCCTTCCGCGCTCATCAGGTATTCCACCGCGGGAATCGCCTGCTGGTTGGGCGCCGCGCCCGTGTAGAACACATTGCGCGACATTTCTTCCCCTTCGTATTGCACGGGGTAGTAGAGCAGGCCGTTGAGCTCCTCGAACACGGGCAGCACCGACTTGCGCGACACCGAGGTCCAGCAGCCGAATACGCAGGCCACCTTGTCCTGCGTGAGGAGCTGGCGCGCCTTTTCGGCGAAGAGCGGCCAGTTCGAGGCCGGATCGACCACTACGGGCTGGATTTGGCGCCCCATCACGCCGCCGTTCTTGTTGATGTCGGCAATCGTCATCAACGCGGTGTCTTTCAGTGAGGTCTCCGAAATGGCCATCGTGCCCGAGAGCGAGTGCAGGATGCCGACCTTGATCGGCCCGCTGCCGGTGTCCGCGTGCGCGAACGGCATGCGCCCCGCGGCCGCGAGTGCGCCCGACATCGTCCCGAGTTTCAACAGACTGCGACGTTTCATTTTTGTGCCTCTTGTCCGTGAGTGAGTCGTGGGCCGTGGCGCGGGGTCGTTTTGTCGTCTTGCGCGCCGCCCGGTGTGTGTGGCCTGTCTTGCGTATACCCTTCTGCAAGCGTTGTGCCAGCGTGAAGGTCAAGCGCCAGGCTTGCCCCATAAGGCGCGCGGCGATGCGGGGCGCATCGGCGGCGACGCAACGGGCGGGCGATTGTGGTGCAGCGAGATGCATGTTCGGGCGCGCTGCATCGTCTCAGTGCGCGTGTGCATGAAGCCGGACGAATGGCGCGTCGGGGCACGCTGCATCGTTGTGCATGAGGGGCGGGCCGGTGGCTGCACGCAGTGGACCGAGGTGAATGGTCCAGAAATGACAAAGGGCGCGGCCTGAGCCGCGCCCCCTTCCTTAAGCTGGCGTGCGCCTGCTTAGTACGTCGGCACCTTGGGGTCGACCTGGCGCGACCAGGCGTCGATGCCGCCTTGCAGGTTGAACACCTTCGTGTAGCCGCGCGACTCGAGGAACATCGCCACCTGGGCGCTGCGCGCGCCGTGGTGGCAAATGCAGACGATCTGCGCCTCGTCGTCCAGCTCCTCGCTTCGCGCAGGGACCTCGCGCATGGGGATCGACAGGCTGCCGGCGATCTTTGCCGTTTCGATTTCCCACGGCTCGCGCACGTCGAGCAGTACGGGAGTCTCGCGCGAGGTGTCGGCAAGCCATTCGGCGAGGGCGGGGGCGGTCAGATTCTGCATGGAACACTCAATCGGGTAAGTAAGCCGGGCTGCCGTGCACGGAACCCGGCGATGCGGCAGGTTGGAAGCGCCTTAGAACTTGAAGCGCGGCGGATGCACGGCGTTCTGCAGCGGCTCGACATACGTTTCGAACACGCCGGCAATACGGAACTGCTTTTCGTCGATGCGCGTGATGATCTGCGCTTCCATGACGGGCGCGCCGCCCACGAAAGCCGCCAGTCGCCCGCCCACCTTGAGCTGCTCGAGCAGTTCCTGCGGCACGACCGGCAGGCCGCCCGAGACGCAGATCACATCGTACGGCGCGTTCGCGGCCCAGCCGCGTGCGCCGTCGCCGACCACGACTTCGGCGTTGAGCACGCCGTTCTTGACGAAGTTCGCGCGCGCGAATTCGGCGAGTTCGGTGTCGATCTCCACGCTCAGCACCTTCTGCGCCCGGTGCGCGAGCAGCGCCGCCATGTAGCCGGAGCCCGCGCCGATTTCGAGCACGCTCTCATGCTTCTTGACCGCGAGTTCCTGCAGCACGCGCGCTTCGACGCGCGGCGCCATCATGTGCTGGCCGTTCGGCAGCGGCACTTCGAGGTCGGCGAACGCGAGGGCGGTATAGGCCTCGGGGACGAAATGCTCACGCTTGACGATCGAGAGCAGGTTCAGCACGTCCTGGTCGAGCACTTCCCAGGGGCGAATCTGCTGTTCGATCATGTTGAAACGCGCTTGTTCGATGTTCATGGTGACTCGGCGTTGTGGTCGGGATCGGTTCGGTCCAAGCCCGGCAAAAAGGGTGTCGGGCAATCGGAGAATTGTAGCAAACCGGCTGCTGGCCCGGCCGCGCCGCCGACAGCCCGAAGGGGTTCCGGCGGGATTGACGGATCGGTGTTTGTCCTGGCTTCGTGAGCCTTGCGGTTTTGCGGTTCTCGTACCAAAAATGTAATCGATTACATTTTGACGCGCCCAGACGGCTCACGCCGCGGCCGCCGCAGGCTTCCGAACCGGTCACCATCGCCTTCGCCCATGTCCGCTCGCTCGTCCAGAACGTCGCAACTGCGGCCGCAGCCGTCTGAAGACGCCCGCGCCGATACCGCCGCGCGCGGCGGCTCGATCGCGGCGGTGGCGCAGCGCGCGGGGGTCTCGGTCGCGACGGTTTCGCGCGTGCTCAACGGTCATGCGAACGTGCGCGCCGCCACGCGCGAGCGCGTGCTCTCCGAGATCGAAACGAGCGGCTACCGCGTGAACGAACTCGCGCGCAACCTGCGCACGGCCGAAAGCCGCCTGCTCCTGACGATGGTGCCCGACTTCGGCAACCCGTTTTATGCGGAGATCGTGCGCGGCATCGACAGCGTCGCGCGCCAGCACGGGTTTTTCCTGCTGCTGTGCGACACGGGCGCGGACGCCGGCCGCGAGCGCAGCTACTTCGACCTGCTGCGCCGCCATCGCGCGGACGGGGCGATCTGCCTCGACCCGGCAACCGTGCAACATGCGCTGGCCGCCGAATCGACGGCGCTGCCGTGGGTGGCCTGCTGCGAGTTCGATCCGGACGTGGGCGTGCCGTATGTCGGCATCGACAACTACCGGGCCGCGCACGACGCCGTGCGGCATCTGATCGCGCGGGGGCGGCGACGTGTCGCGCTCATCAACTCCGACGAGCACTATCTCTACGCACGGCAGCGCCGCGAGGGCTGGCGCGATGCGCTCGGCGAAGCGGGCATCGCGATGCGCGACGCGTGGCGCGTGAACGTGAACTGCCTCGACTACGACGCGGGCGCGCAGGCCGCCGCCGCGCTCATGCAGTTGCCGGCGGGCGAAGCGCCGGACGCGATCTTCGCGGTGTCGGACACGCTCGCGGTGGGCGTGGTCAATGGCCTGCGCGGCGCGGGACGGCGCGTGCCGCGCGACGTCGCCGTGGTCGGCTTCGACGATATCGCGCTCGCCGCGCAGATCGACCCGCCGCTCACGACGATCGCGCAGCCCATGCGGGAACTGGGCGAGACGGCCGCGCGTCTGTTGCTGCGGCGTTTCGCGGACCCGCGCGCGAGCGTGCCGGGCGTGCTGCTGCCGCATCGGCTGGTGGTGCGCGAGAGCGGGTGAAGTCGAAATAACGCAAACGAACACATAGCAGGGGAGACCAGCGGAGCGAAGGCGGGCGGCGAGCGCCGCCCGCCGGAGCCCGCCGACAAGGCCACTGGAGGAGCGCACGCGCATGAGCGTCGCCGTCAAGTTCAACGACATCCGCAAGGACTTCGGTCCCGTGCGCGTGCTGCACGGCGTGAGCTTCGAGCTCGCGCCGGGGCGCATTCACGGCCTTTTGGGCGAGAACGGCGCGGGCAAATCGACGCTCATGAAGATTCTCGCGGGCTACGAAAACGCGAGCGCGGGCGAGATACTGGTGGACGGCGTGGCGCGCCGCTTCGACGGCTCGCGCGAGGCCGAAGCCGCCGGCATCGTGCTGATCCACCAGGAGTTCAACCTGGCCGAGCACCTGACGATCGCGCAGAACATCTTCCTCGGCCACGAGAAGCGCAAAGGCTGGCTCGTCGACGACGCTGCCATGCGCCGCGAAGCGCGCGAACTGCTCGCGCAGGTGGGCCTCGCGCGCGACCCGGACGTGAAGGTGCGCGACCTCATCGTCGCCGAAAAACAGCTCGTGGAGATCGCCAAGGCGCTCTCGCGGCACGCGCGCCTCCTGATCATGGACGAGCCCACGGCCACGCTCACGCTCGCCGAAACCGCGCGCCTTTTCGCGCTCATGACGAAGCTGCGCGCATCTGGCACGACGCTCGTCTACATCTCGCACAAGCTCGACGAGGTGGAGAGCATCACCGACGACGTGGTCGTGATGCGCGACGGTCGCTTCGTGGCCGCGAGCGCGACGGCCGGGCTCGCGCGCCAGCAGATGGCGAACCTCATGGTGGGCCGTGACGTCTCCGACATGTTTCCGGAGAAAGGCGCGGCGCCCGAGCTTGCCCCCGTGGCGCTGCGCGTGACGCATCTCACCGTGCCGGGCTGGGTCGAGAATCTGGGCTTCGAGGTGCGCGCGGGCGAGATTCTCGGCTTCGCGGGACTCGTGGGCGCGGGACGCAGCGAGGCGTTCGAGGCGATCGTGGGCTTGCGCCACAAGCACGCAGGCGAGATCGAGATCGACGGCCGCCCGGTCACGCTGCGCCACCCGCGCGACGCGATGCGCCACGGCCTCACGTACCTGAGCGAAGACCGCAAGGGCCGCGGCCTGCACATGAACCTCACGCTGCAGGACAACCTCACGCTCATGACACTCGAGCGCTACGGTCATCCGCTGCTCGATCTGAAGGCGGGCCGCCGCGCGCTCGAGAAAGCGGTGCGCGACTTCGGCATCCGCACCGGCGACCTCGACAGCCGCGCGCGCATGCTCTCGGGCGGCAACCAGCAGAAGCTCGCGCTCGCCAAGTTCCTGCAGCCCGACCCGCGCGTGATCGTGCTCGACGAGCCCACGCGCGGCGTGGACGTGGGCGCGAAGCGCGACATCTATTTCCTGATCCAGCGGCTCGCGGCCTCGGGGCGCGCGGTCGTCGTGATCTCGTCCGAACTGGTCGAGCTGATCGGGCTCGCGCATCGCGTGGCCGTGATGCGCGCGGGCCGGCTCGTCGCCACGCTCGGGCACGAACATCTGAACGAAGAGGAGCTGATCGCTCATGCAACCGGCACCCACTGACGCTACGTCCGAAGGCCGTGGCGCGCGCTCGGCCGCGGCGCGATTCGTGCACCGGCTCGCAGGCGTCGGGCCGCTCATCGGCCTGATCCTGCTTTGTGTGCTCGGCACGCTGCTCAACCGCGATTTCGCCACCGCCGGCAACCTGCTCAACGTGCTCACGCGCACCTCGTTCATCGGCATCATTTCCGTGGGCATGACGTTCGTGATCATTTCGGGCGGCATCGACCTGTCGGTCGGCTCGATGGCCGCGCTGATCGCGGGCGTGATGATCTGGGTGATGAATACGCTGGCGGCGAGCGAACACGCGTTTGCACCCCTGGCCATCGTCGCGATCGGTATTGCGATTGCGCTCGTGCTCGGCGCGGCGTTTGGGCTCGCGCATGGCTTGCTGATCACACGCGGACGCATCGAGCCTTTCATCGTCACGCTCGGCACGCTAGGCATCTTCCGCTCGGTGCTGACATGGCTTGCCGATGGCGGCGCGCTCACGCTGCAGAACAATCTCGTCGATCTCTACGGGCCGGTCTATTACGCGAGCCTTTTCGGCATTCCGGTGCCCGTGTGGGTGTTCGCGCTCACGGCGGCGGGCGGTGCGCTCATTCTCAACCGCACGGCGTTCGGACGGCACGTGCAGGCGATCGGCTCGAACGAGCAGGTCGCGCGCTATGCGGCGATCCGCGTCGATCGCGTGAAGTGCGCAACCTACGTGCTGCTGGGCGTGTGCGTGGGCGTGGCGACGGTGCTCTATGTGCCGCGTCTGGGCTCCGCCACGCCGACTACGGGCTTGTTGTGGGAACTGGAGGCGATCGCCGCGGTGGTGGTGGGCGGCACGGCGCTCAAGGGCGGCGAAGGGCGCGTGGCGGGCACCGTGGTCGGCGCGGTGTTGCTCTCGGTCATCGCCAATATTCTCAATCTCACGAGCATCATCAGCGTGTATCTGAATGCGGCGGTGCAGGGCGTGGCGATCATTGCCGTCGCGTTCCTGCAGCGCGGCAGACGGTAAGGATTCGAAGCAGATCTGGCAGGGCGGTGGGGAAGTCGAAGGAGGCAGCGAAAACTCAACGCAGGAACGGGCGCGGGAGCGCACGACAGGAGACGGCATCATGAAGAAGATGATTCGAACGATGTGTGCGGGCGCGCTGGCGCTTGGCGTAGCGGCGACGTTCGGTGCGGGCGCGGCGCGCGCCGACGACAAGGTCACGCTGGGCGTGGCGATTCCCACGGCCGACCATGGCTTCACGGGCGGCATCGTCTGGTGGGCGAACGAGGCGAAGAAGGACCTCGAAAAGGCCCACCCGGACCTCAAGGTCATCGTCAAGACGGCGGCGAATGCGCCCGATCAGGCGAACCAGCTGCAGGACCTCGTGACCGTTAACAAGATCAACGCGCTCGTGATTTTCCCGTACGAATCGGCTTCGCTCACGCAGCCCGTTGCGCAGGTGAAGAAGCAGGGCGTGTACGTGACGGTGGTCGATCGCGGCTTGACCGACACGAGCGCGCAGAATGCCTATGTGGCGGGCGACAACACGGCGTTCGGCAAGATCCCCGCTGAATATCTCGCGAAGCAGCTGGGCGGCAAGGGCGACATCGTCGCGCTGCGCGGCATTCCCACCACGCTCGACAACGAGCGCTGGACGGCGTTCACGAACGTGCTGAAGAACTATCCAGGCATCAAGATTCTTGACGCGAAATACGCGAACTGGAACCGCGACGACGCGTTCAAGACGATGCAGGACTACCTGACGCGCTTCAAGCACATCGACGCCGTCTGGGCCGCCGACGACGACATGGCCGTGGGCGTGCTCAAGGCGATCGACCAGGCCAAGCGCAACGACATCAAGATCGTGTTCGGCGGCGCGGGCTCGAAGGAGATGGTCAAGCGCGTGATGGACGGCGACCCGCTCATCAAGGCCGATGTGTCGTATTCGCCGAAGTTCATCTACGACGCGATCAAGCTCACGGCCGAAGCACGTTTGCAGGGCAAGTCGCTGCCGCCCACGACGATCATCCCCTCGGTGCTGATCACCAAGGAGAACGCGAAGCAGTTCTACTTCCCCGATTCGCCGTTCTGAGGACGGGGCTTGCGATGAAGACGATCAAGGGCCCAGCGATTTTCCTCGCGCAGTTTCTTGGCGACGACGCGCCGTTCGACAGCTTCGCGCACATGGCCGGCTGGGCGGCCCAGCTCGGCTACAAGGGCATCCAGGTGCCCACCGATGCGCGCCTCGTCGATCTCGCGCAGGCCGCGTCGAGCGTGGCGTACTGCGACGACCTGCGCCAGCAGGCCGACGATGCGGGCGTGACGATCACCGAGCTTTCCACACATCTGCAAGGACAGCTCGTGGCCGTGCACCCCGCCTACGACACGCTGTTCGACGGCTTCGCGCCACCGCAGGTGCGCGGCAAGCGCGACGCGCGCACGGCATGGGCCATCGAGCAGCTGATGCTGGCCGCGCGCGCCTCGAAGAATCTGGGCTTAAGCGCGCACGTGACGTTTTCGGGCGCGCTCGCGTGGCCGTACGTCTATCCGTGGCCGCAGCGGCCGGCGGGGCTCGTCGAAGCCGCCTTCGACGAACTCGCGCGCCGCTGGCGGCCGATTCTCGACGCGTTCGATGCAGCGGGCGTCGACGTCTGCTATGAACTGCATCCGGGCGAGGATCTGCACGATGGCGTGACGTTCGAGCGCTTTCTTGCGGCAGTGGGCGAGCATCCCCGCGCGAACATCCTCTACGACCCGAGCCACTTCGTGCTGCAGCAGCTCGATTACCTCGCGTTCATCGACCTCTATCACGCGCGCATCAAGGCCTTTCACGTGAAGGACGCCGAATTCCGCCCCACGGGCAAACAAGGTGTGTACGGCGGCTACAGCACATGGGTGGAGCGCGCGGGGCGCTTTCGCTCGCTTGGCGACGGGCAGATCGACTTCGGCGCGATCTTCTCGAAGCTCACGCAGTACGACTATCCGGGCTGGGCGGTGCTCGAGTGGGAGTGTGCGCTCAAGCATCCGCACGATGGCGCGCGCGAGGGCGCGGAGTTCATCAAGCGGCGCCTCATTCGCGTGGCGGAGCACGCGTTCGACGACTTCGCGGGCAGCGGCGTCGATGCGGCGCAGGTGAAGGGCGTGCTGGGCCTCTGAACGAGATTCTCGCAGGAGACACGCAATGACTCGAAGACTCAGGCTCGGGATGGTCGGCGGCGGCGAGGGGGCGTTCATTGGCGCCGTGCATCGCATCGCGGCGCGTCTCGACGATGGTTTCGAACTCGTCGCGGGCGCACTGTCGTCCGATGCGGCGCGCGCGCAGTCGAGCGCCGAGGCGCTCGGCCTCGCGCGCAGCTACGCCGACTGGCGCGAGATGGCGAGCGTGGAAGGCGCGCGCGAGGACGGCATCGATGCGGTGGCCATCGTCACGCCGAACCATCTGCACGCGCCGGTGGCGCATGCGTTCATGGAGGCGGGCATCCACGTGATCTGCGACAAGCCGCTCGCGGTCTCGCTCGCCGAGGGCGAAGCGCTCGCCAGGCACGCGCGCGACGCGAATCTCGTATTCGCGCTCACGCATACGTATTCGGGCTATCCGCTCGTGCGGCATGCGCGCGAGATGGTCGCGGCGGGTGAGATTGGCGAGGTGCGCATCGTGCAGGTCGAGTATGCGCAGGACTGGCTCGCCAATCCGGTCGAGCGCAGTGGCGCGAACCGCCAGGCGATGTGGCGCACGGATCCCGCGCTCGCGGGCCCGGCGGGGTGTCTGGGCGACATCGGCACGCATGCCTATCAGCTGGCGGCCTTCGTGAGTGCGCTCGTGCCGGAAGCGCTTGCGGCCGAAGTGCACACCTTCGTGCCGGGCCGCCGCGTGGACGATCACGTGCAGGCCATGCTGCGCTACGCCAACGGCGCGCGCGGCATGCTGTGGGCGAGCCAGGTGGCGAGCGGCGCGGAGAACGCGTTGCGGCTGCGCGTATATGGCACGAAGGCAAGCCTCGCGTTCGATCAGGAGGAGCCCAACCTGCTGTGGTTCACGCCGCAGGGCGGCGAGGCGCAGCGGCTCACGCGCGGCCGCGTGACGGGGGCCGCCGCACGGCACGCGACGCGCGTGCCGCCGGGGCATCCGGAAGGCTATCTCGAAGCGTTCGCGCAGCTCTATCGCGACGCAGCCGCGCAGATCCTCGCGCGCGAGGCCGGTGAGCCCGCGCCGAGCGCAAGCCGGCTATTGACGACGGTCGACGACGGCGTGGAGGGACTGCGCTTTATCGACGCCGTGCTGGCAAGCAGCGCGGCGGGTGGCGTCTGGCGCAGCATCTCCCGAGCGTGAATGGCGCGTCGCGTGGTCATGGAAATCTGGATGAATGGACTGCCGACTCCAGCGGCGGACGTCGTTTTACTCCTGCGGAAAGCGGATCCGGGAAAATTGCTTGCCCGCCAGGATCGAACTTCTCCTTTAAATTTGATAGTCGACGGGAAGCAGTAACTGGAGTTCTTAGTCGGACCTTATAATTCGTTTTGCGCGGCGCGGCCATCATGCCGTGAAGACGACAGTGGGCGAGCGGTTGCGCAAAGCGATCAGAATGAGGGCGTAAAAAAGCCGCAGCTTTCTGAGGATCATGCGCAGGTTGTGGCCGGCGCCGCACAGCACCGCGTGCATCGCATCGCCGAGTGCGCCTTTGAGCCAGTTCCGATCGAGTTTGCCGTCGGCCTTCATGTGACCGATGGCCGGCTCGATCGCGCTTCGCCGTCGGATCATCGCGCGCAGGTTCCGCGTAATTCCGCGTCGCAATCCCGGGTGATAGATCTTCACGCCATCTACGGCGACACCCTTGTAGCCTCGATCAACAACGGCCACTTCCGGCTTCACGTCGCTTAGGATTGCCGCCTGCTCCAGTGCCTCGGCCAGCGTATGGCCGTCATACGGATTGCCCGGCATCGAGCGCGCTCCGATCACGAGCCTTCCTTGTGGGTCGTCGTGATCGACACCTTGACGCCGAATTCGTACGGCGTGCGCGCTTTGCCCTTGGCCTAGGAACCCGGGCTCCGTTCAGGGTTAGAGACTCCGATCCGGATGGCGACGTCGTCTTCGATTTTCCAAACCTGTGAACCTTCGTGGTTCAAGGTCGCGAAGGTGCGAATGTAATAACCCATTTACAGTTGCTCCTTCAACGGTCCTGTCGAGTGTCCCATACGCGAAGGATAGCAATGGTCGCGGGCTCTTCTGCATACGGCGGCAAAACCTCGTAGTGCAGTTCGTATCGGCCCGCGAGACAGACCCAGCGATGTACCTCGCGAGCCGGTGGTCCGTCGTATCCGTCGAGCTCTTCGCCCAGCCGGTGGAAGTGGTCCTGTCCGAGTCGTTCCGACTCATCGAGCAACGCATTGACGACCTTGCGAGCAGTGGCGGCATCATTGAACTTTTTGACGTGCCTGGCAATGACTTCAAGGTCTGACATCGCCTTGCCGGTGGGGATGACCTTGACGCTCACGCTTTCGGCACCGGCAGTTCGTTATCCGTGCCGAGGCTGTTTGCCCACGCACGAGCCTGCTCCATTGACACGAAGCGCCCGGCGGTAACGTCGTCTAGGCCCTCCTGAATCAGACGACGCTTTTCGGCCTCGCGCGCGAGGTACTGGACCAACGCTTTCTTGATGATCCACTGCCGCGGCCGCTCGATCTGCTCTGACAGAGCGTCCACTTCTTCTGCCAGTTCGACCGGCACTTGGGCAGTCAGCGTTCGAGTCTCAGCAACCATCACACACCTCGATTATTGATCAGCAACAGACTCTATTATAAAACAATAATACGGTCGGAATCGCTGTCCCTCGACGCGCTGGATGCGTCGAAACGGAGAAAACAGGACGTCCGGCCCCGTCCGAAACGCTGGAAATTCGGGGCTTTCACGTGCCTAACCAAAGTTATTTGGCCGTTGAGAGGGCGATATGGTCCTTATTAAATGACGATACGGTCGAAAAACCGTCAATTCGCCGGTTCTCGGCTCGCCGCTCGCGTCGCAACGCATGCCAGAGCGAATCCGCAGGAAATTTGCCGGATTTTCGCCTCACTTTTCTTTCTCTGATCTGCCCGAAGTGGCCGATGCCGCCGGCAGGCGTTGCTGCGCGCTCTATTTTTCGCGTTTTCAGGAGCTTCCATGGCTGCTATCACAATTCCAACCACAGTTGAGAGCACAGCGACGACCTTCACGCCTGCGTTCCCGTTCGTCGCGCAGACCAACGACTTCGACGATGTCTTTGCGTGCGCCGCGATGCTCTCGGGCAAGACGATCGAAGAAGTGAGGGAGATCGCTGTCGCCAAGACAAAGCATCTTGCACGGGGGCCGTACTACCTCGGCGAGACGCAGATCGCCGCGCTACTCGCCCAGCTTGGACTCGTTGCAACCGTCTACAAGGAGGTCAGCCGCGTGGCTGACATTCCCGACGTCGCCTTGCTGCTGGTCGACTACAACGCCGAGATGGAAGTCGGTCGGCACATCTTGTTTCACCGCGCAAAGGCGTCGCACGCCTCCGGCACCACGATCGAGTATGCACGCGACCCGGCGCCGTGGTGCAAACCGGCCGACCGCGTTCGCACCAACTTCAAGAGCATCGCCGGTCATTGGGCCATTGGCATTCACGCCACTGCGTCCCGAACGGGATGGCCATCTTTCTGTCCCTGAACACCGACTGTGGTGGCGCGGAATCATGGCTTTGCGGACGGCAACAAGAGAACCGCTTGGGTGGTTGCTCGGCTTTTCCTTGCAGATAACGGCTATCGGTTGAAGTTTGATCCGGCCGACGCCGTTAGGACCATGGAAATGGTTGCTGCTGGCGTGCTCGACGAAGCTGCGCTGGCGGAGTGGTTCCGACAGCGGATCGCCGAGTAAGTCGACGCTAGGACGCACGGTTAATTTCGAAATTCCCGCTGGTTTGACAAGCTATGGGCGTCCTATAGGTGCCGACGACAGAATCCGTTCGGTGTACCGCGCGATCATGTTGAGTCTGGCGGGAACGCCAAGTCCCACATAGACGGGATCAAGAAAAGCAGCTCGTATACCGTCAGAAATATCGTCGCGTTACGGTGCTTGGGGCGGGACGACGACAGTCGATGGTGGACGTTGCCCGCAATCGTTCAGAGCGCTTCCAGCATCTGAAGCGTTTCCGGGTGCTTGGCGACCAGTCGGATCAGCGTGGCCGCCTGTGCGTTGGGCTTGGCCTTGCCTTGTTCCCAATTCTGATACGTGCGCACATTGATGCGCAGGCTTCGGGCCATGACGGCTTGCGACGCGTGAGAGGCTTCGCGCACGGCCTTGATTTCTGCCGGCGAAACTTCGAGCGTATCGGGCACATCGGCCTTGATCTTGCGCAGCGTGATTTTCCCTTCGCGCTCGCCAGCAAGGGCGCCGAGATCCTCGGTCAATTCAGCAAACAGATTTCGCTTCTTCATTGCTTGCTCCGTATCGTGACCTCTCTTTCCAGTCGCTTCGCGAAGGCTTTGCGCGCGTCACGGGAGAGGTCTGCCATTTCGTCCTTGTCGTACAGTGTGAACAACCAGAATTGATAACCGCTGACCCAGTAGTAACAGATCACTGGCAGGCCACCGCGTTTGCCTTTCTGGCGGCGTTTGTCGGCGAACCTCTACTTCCGCAGACTGCCGGCTCCCTTGATCTTGTCGCCAGCCGCGGGATTAGCCAGTAGCTCTTGCTGCAGGACGGCGTACTCGTCATCCGCCAGGTAGCTCTCGCGCTCACGGGAAAACGGCGGCAGTTCAATGAAGGTCGCTTGCATCAATAAATTATACGCTACCTGCGTATAATTGCAGGGGCATGCTTCGGTGAGCCGTGCCGAACCATGCTTGGGCCTACCGCTCATCGCACCGGAGTCGGTTGGAGGTACGCGATGTTAGCTCGGCGTACATCTTCTCCTGGTACGAGGTTGCTCCCCTTTCTATGCTCTATCTCTACTGCACTCACAAGCTGCTCAAACGGCTGAAATCCGACATGGTCGAGGCTGGAAGCAGCACGACGAAGCTCGGCAATTGGTACGCAACTGTTTTGCCATGGCGGCCTCAGGTCGCGCTGCTGGTGAATGAGCAAACGCTATTGCCGGTGCTGATGCCTTTGGCTCCGGCGGTCACCCTGACGGCCAGGTTCCCTGCGGCTCTGGCGCATATTTTGGCCCCGCACGGAGTGCCGCGTTCGTTTGTCGACTCGGAAGTGAGCGAAATGCAGGTCGTCAAATACACGAAGACACAAAATCGCAGCGTTGTCGGCATCATGACGGAGTTCGCGCATCTCGCCGAAGCCTACCGCACCCACGACAAACCGACCGAACTCATCGAGTCGTCGCTAAAACTGGCGTGCACGCCATGTAGCCCGCTTTACAAGGGACCGGTGTCTCCGGAGCGGGCGTTGAAAGCGTTGACGAACGGTGGGGGAGCGGCTTCCTGATTACGATTTGCCGCAGCGTAATCCGGCTCGAGTAGGTCGGAGGGCCGATACTCGACGCGCCGGATGCAAAGCGGCTACGGGTTACAGAGTCGCCCGATGGTCGACTTGCCGACGAGCGAAAGACAGCCATGCAGCGTCGCTTACCGCAGCGCTCAGCTACGCTATATAGGCGCTGCCGACGACAGAATCCTTTCGGTGTACCGAGCGACTGCGTTGAGTTTGGTTCGGAAGGCTTGTCCGGCAAAGCTTGCGCCTGGACAGTATGTACGTATACCGTCGTGTTACGCGGGTTGTAGCGAGACGTTAGTCGATGATGACGAGGTTATCTCGACTTCTGTTTGCCTGATTCTGCGGGCATGAGCAATCGCCGAGCATCTTTGAGCAACAGAAGCAATTGCTTTTCTTGCGCCGGCGAAGCTTCAAAGCCGAAACGCTGATAGAAGCGCTCCACATCCACATCGATCGGGTGTGTCAGCAGCGCACGAACTCCGGCTTGTCCGGAGATGGCAACGGTACGCCGGATTGCGTCTTCTAGCATGCCGATCCCGATTCCACGCCCATGATCCTGCATTGTGACCGCAAGCCGAGCCAGGATTGCAACGGGAACGGGATAGGCTCCCATCCCTTTGCGTACCCGGTCAGGCGCCTCCAGGGTGTCGATTTGCCCTACAGCCAGACTGTAGAACCCTGCGAGACGTTGACCGTCGGCGACGACGAAGGTCTTGGTCGAACCGCTTGCCTGAGCCTGGCGTGCGTGGCGCAGGAGCCAGTCATTCAGGCCGGGCTTGCCACAATCGAAGTCTTCCAATCGTGGCTTGCGACCAGTGCCTGCGGTGGCGACAGCGGCATCAGTTCTCCCAAGGCGTCGTTCGAGAAAACAACTCCTTCAAGCCCGCGTTGTCTTGAGCCGGCCGTTCAAGCATGTCGAGCAGCGCTTGCGATTGGCTTTCGGTCACGAGGAATAAACGCTGGTCGAGCAGGATTCGTTCGGCAACCTGGCAGGCACTGTCGAGAATGAAATCGGTCATTGATTTGTGCGCGATCTCGGCTGCGCGGCGCAGTACTGCCTCCTGCTGCGGCGTGGCTCGCAAACCCAGGCGGGCGGAGCGGGTAGTCGTAGTCATGGGAATTTCTCCGTCAGATGTACGTCATGCTGGCACAACAGGCGTACGACCGCATTTTTTCACAGGATTGCTCTTTTTCTTCATGCCTTACTTTTACTGTACGCAGAAGCCGCTCAAGCGTCTGAAACCCGAACTGGTCGAAGCCGGCCTGGCAGTTGGTACGCAACGGTTTTGTCGTGGAAGCAGCAGATAGCGATGCTTGTGAATGAAGGAACGCTATTGCCGGTGCTGATGCCCTTTGGCTCCGGCGGCCACCCTGACGGCCAGGCTCCCTGCGGATCTGGCACAGATTTTGGTCGCGCACGGGGTTTCGTTCATTCACTGCGTCTGAAAGAACCTCCGCATTTTTGTGGGCGAGGCGGTTAAAAAAAACGTTACCCGCGCGTCCGCGTAAGCCGCTCGCCAAACAGGCTGACAATGTTGATTGAATCGCCGGACAGGGCATGCCTGGCGTTGCCGACAAGTTTCGACAGACAACGCGCCGCGCATACAAGGCGAATCCTGAGAGATGATGGCTTGACGGTTCTTCGCCATCAGCGCGTTTGCCTGCTGCCTTGAACGGTTCGAATGAGCGGCGACGGGCGGCCGCGCATTCGCGTCGCGGTTTGCCGTCTCTCGCGGCCATAGCGCTTCGGTTTATTGCGCGAGATACACGAACTTGCCCCCGCGGACCGTGCCCATCACGCTAGCGCGCTGGTCGAGGCCCACGTGGTCCGTCGGGCTCGTGTTCACCATGCCGTTGGGCACAACCACTTCGTGCGCGTGCTCCAGCTCGCCGCGCAACGCCACACGGAACGCTTCGGTGCCCGGCTGACCGGTCTTTAGGGCGCGCGCGACCGCGTCCTGCAGTCGCGGGTACACGCCTGCCGCGTCGCCTGCGAATTGCGTGACCGTGCCCGGGCCGTACTTCGCCTCGTAGGCGTCGACGAAGGCGAGCGCCGCCTTTTGCGCCGGCTGGTCGGCCGGCAGCGTGCGCGCCACCACCACGGGCTGGGTCGGGAACAGGGTGCCTTCCACGTCCTTGCCGCCCAGCTTGATGAATTCAGGCGTGGCGATGCCGTGCGTCTGGTAGATCGGCCCCTTGTAGCCGCGCTCGATCAACGTGCGTTGCGGCAGCACAGTCGGCGTGCCTGCGCCCGCGATCAGCATGGCGTCCGGCCTGGCCGCCATCAGCTTGAGAATCTGGCCGGTCACGCTGGCGTCGGTACGGTTGTAGCGCTCGGTCGCCACGATCTGGATGTTGCGTTCCTTCGCGTACTTCGTGAATTCGTTGAGCCAGCTGTCGCCGTAGCTGTCCGCGAAGCCGATGAAGCCCACGCTTTTCACGCCATGCGCCGCCATGTAGCGCGTCATGACGTCGGCCATGGCGGCATCGGTCTGCGCCATCTTGAAGGCCCACACGCGCGCGCCCTGCTGCGGCTCGACCACCGAGCCCGAGCCGACCAGCGTGATCATCGGCGTCTTGCTTTGCGCCACCGGGTCGAGCGCCGCGAGCGCCGCCGGCGTGATATTCGGCCCGACAATCACGTCCACGTGATCTTCGTTGATGAGCTTGTGGATGTTGCGTACGGCCGCGCCCGGGTCCGAGCCGTCGTCGAGCACGATGTAGTCGGCCTTCTGGCCCGCGATCGTGTCGGGCCACATCAGCATGGCGTTCTTGCTCGTGATGCCGATGGCGGCAGCGGGTCCCGTGCTCGAGAGGTCGATGCCGACCTTGATGTCGGCGTGGGCAGCCGGCGCGAAAGTGGCAGCGGCAAGGGCGGCAGCCGCGGCGAGCGGGCGCAAAAGCGGGTACAGCTTCATCCGTTGAGTCTCCAGGCGAGAAGTGATGTTGTTGTAATGCGGATTTTGTCTGATTTTTCTTCCGCCGCTCGCGCAGCGGCTTACAACTCGTAAGTCTCGTGCTCGCCCTTGAGCGCCTGCTCGATGAGCTTGCGATTCAGGCTCGGCGACAGCAGTTCGACGAGCGTATACACATAGCTGCGCAGGTAAGCGCCCTGCTTGAGCGCGACGCGCGTGACGTTGCTCCCGAACAGGTGTCCCACGGGCACCGCGCGCAAATGTCGGTCGCGTTCGGCGTTGAAGGCGATGTCGGCCATGATCCCGACGCCGAGGCCCAGTTCCACGTAGGTCTTGATCACGTCGGCGTCGATGGCTTCCAGCACGATGTCGGGCGAGAGCGCACGCAGGCGGAACGCGTCGTTGATCTTGGTACGCCCGGCGAACGCATTGTCGTAGGTGATCAGCGGATATTGGGCCAGATCGTCGAGCGAAAGCGGCTTGCGTTCGAGCAGCGGGTGGTCGGGCAGCATCACCGCCACGTGATGCCACGTGAAGCAGGGCAGCGAGACCAGTTCCTTGTAGCCGGAGATGGCCTCGGTCGCGATGCACAGATCCGCCTGGTCATGGAGCACCATTTCCGCGACCTGGGTCGGGCTGCCTTGCAGGATCGACAGGTGCACCTTCGGAAAGCGCCGCTTGAATTCGGCGATGGCGGCAGGCAGCGAGTAGCGCGCCTGCGTGTGCGTGGCGGCGATGGTGAGGTTGCCCTGGTCCTGCGCCGCGTAGTCCTTCCCCACGCGCTTGAGGCTCTCCACTTCCTGCAGAATGCGCTCCACCGAGGCGAGAATGATCCGGCCCGGCTCCGTGAGCGAGCGCACGCGCTTGCCGTGGCGCGTAAAGATTTCGACCCCAAGCTCGTCCTCCAGCTCGATGATCGCCTTCGAGACGCCCGGCTGGCTTGTATACAGTGCCTTGGCCGCTTCTGTGAGGTTGAAATTCTGGCGTACGGCCTCGCGGACGAAGCGGAACTGGTGCAGGTTCATAGATAATCCTTATAACCTGTTTGCATATCGACCTGATTTTTGAGTCGTTTGAAATATAAGGCGAGTTTATTACCATTCCTCCAACTTTTCCAATATGGATATCTGTTTTGGTCATTAGCAAATGACCGGCGCGATTGAAGGCGCGGCCGCCTCGCCAGAGGCAGGACAGAGCGGAAAGAGCGAAGTCGAGAAGTCGGAGCGCGGCGTAACCGGAACGCCGCGATTGAACCAAACCCTGGGGTCCCCGAATGTACCAATACGATCAGTACGACCAGACCATCGTCGACGAACGCGTCGCGCAATACAGCGACCAGGTCCGCCGCCGTCTGTCAGGCGAATTGAGCGAAGAAGAGTTCCGTCCGCTGCGCCTGCAAAACGGCCTGTACTACCAGCGCCACGCCTACATGCACCGCATCGCGATTCCGTACGGCAATCTGCGCAGCGACCAGCTCCGCATGCTCGGCACGATCGCGCGCGAGCACGACCGCGGCTACGGCCACTTCTCGACGCGTTCGAACATCCAGTACAACTGGATCAAGCTCGAAGAAACGCCGGAAATCCTGCGCAAGCTCGCGTCGGTGCAGATGCACGGCATCCAGACGTCGGGCAATTGCATCCGCAACATCACCGCCGACCAGTTCGCGGGCGTCGCCCCCGACGAGATCGTCGATCCGCGCCCGTGGGCCGAAATCCTGCGCCAGTGGTCGACGTTCCACCCCGAATTCGCGTGGCTGCCGCGCAAGTTCAAGATCGCCGTGTCGGGCTCGAAGGAAGACCGCGCCGCCGTGCAGATCCACGATTTGGGCGTCTACCTCGACCGTAACGAGCAGGGCGAAATCGTCGCGAGCATCCTGGCGGGCGGCGGTCTTGGCCGCACGCCGATCGTCGGCAGCATCATCAAGCGCGACCTGCCGTGGCAGCACCTGCTGACCTACTGCGAAGCCGTGCTGCGCGTGTACAACCGCTATGGCCGCCGCGACAACATGTACAAGGCGCGCATCAAGATCCTCGTGAAGGCGCTCTCGCCGGCGAAGTTCGCCGAGCAGGTCGAAGAAGAGTGGCAGCACCTGAAGGACGGCCCCTCGACGCTCACGCAGGAAGAACTCGATCGCGTCTCCCAGTATTTCGTGCCGCCGGCGTATGAAAAGATCGCCGACACGGATACGTCGTACGAGAAGCATCTGCTGGAAAATCGCGCCTTCTCGCGCTGGGTCGAGCGCAACGTGCGCCCGCACCGCGTGCCGGGCTACGCGTCGGTCACGCTCTCGCTCAAGCCGCGCAACATCGCGCCGGGCGACGCCACCGACGTGCAGATGGAAGCCGTGGCCGGTTGGGCCGACGAATACTCGTTCGGCCAGATCCGCGTCTCGCACGAGCAGAACCTGATCCTCGCCGACGTCAAGAAGCGCGATCTGTTCGCGCTGTGGGAAAAGGCCAAGGCGCAAGGTTTCGCGACCGCGAACATCGGCCTGTTGACCGACATCATCGCGTGCCCGGGCGGCGACTTCTGCTCGCTCGCCAATGCGAAGTCGATCCCCATCGCGCTGGCGATCCAGGAGCGCTTCGACAACCTCGACTTCGTCTACGACCTGGGCGACCTGTCGCTGAACATCTCGGGCTGCATCAACGCATGCGGTCACCACCATGTCGGCAACATCGGCGTGCTGGGCGTCGACAAGGATGGTTCGGAGTGGTATCAGGTCACGCTCGGCGGCGAGCAGGGCAACGGCGCCAACGGCGCACGCCTTGGCCGCGTGATCGGCCCGTCGTTCTCGGCGGAAGAGATGCCCGACGTGGTGCAGAAGGTGATCGACACGTTTGTCGAGCATCGCATCGACGACGAGCGTTTCATCGATACGTACGACCGCATCGGCCTCGCGCCGTTCAAGGAGCGCGTGTACGCATCGCGCCAGCCGGCCCACGCTTAATGGACGCAACTGAAGCACGCAACGAGACTACGAGATTCGAGCAATGGCATTGATCATCAAAAAACGCGAGATCGTTGAAGACAACTGGCAAGTCGTGCGTGCGGCCGAAGACGGCGCATTGCCCGAGGTTGCCGCGCTGCCCGCGGGCAAGGTGCTGGTGCCGCTCGCTTACTGGCAAGCGCAGCGCGATGCACTGGTCGCTTCGCGCGGCAAGGATGAACTCGGCGTGTGGCTCGCGCCGGACAGCGAACCGGCCGATATCGCCGCCGACTTCGACAAGCTCGCGCTGATCGGCGTGGACTTCCCCGTGTTCCGCGATGGCCGCGGCTTCTCGATCGGCCGTCTGCTGCGCGAGCGCTATGGCTACCAGGGCGAACTGCGCGCGATTGGCGACGTGCTGCGCGACCAGCTGCGCTTTCACGAGCGCTGCGGCTTCGATGCGTTCGCCGTGCGCGCCGACAAGGACATCCACGACGCGCTCAAGGCGTTCACCGAGTTCACGGTGCAATACCAGGGCGCCTTCGACGAACCGTCGCCGCTGTTCCGCCGCCGTCTGGCCCAACAAGCGCGACAAGGTTCGGCAGCATGAGCACCGTCGCGAACGAAATCACGGCTGAGCTGCAGGCGAAGATCGGGCGCCTCGACGCGCTGCTCGATTCGATTGCGGCGCGTCACGCCGACGTGAAGCTGGCCAGCAGCCTCGCAGCCGAAGACATGCTGCTCACGCACGCGATTCTTTCGCGCGGCGTGAAAATCGGCGTCTTCTCGCTGAACACGGGCCGCCTGCACGCCGAAACGCTCGGCATGATCGACGTGGTGCGCGAGCGCTACGGCTACGAGATCGAGCAGTTTCGTCCGCAACAGGACGCCGTGGACGAATACGTCGCCCAGCACGGCCTGAATGCGTTCTACGAGAGCGTCGATCTGCGCAAGCGCTGCTGCGAAATCCGCAAGGTCGAACCGCTGAACCGTGCGCTGTCGGGCGTCTCCGCCTGGGTCACCGGCCAGCGCCGTGAGCAGTCGGTCACGCGTGCGGAGCTGCACGAGGAAGAACGCGACGAAGCGCGCAATATCGACAAGTTCAATCCGCTCGCGGACTGGACCGAAGCCGATGTCTGGGCCTACCTGCGCGCCAATGACGTGCCCGTGAACCCGCTGCACGCCCGCGGCTATCCGAGCATCGGCTGCGAGCCCTGCACCCGTGCGATCCGTCCCGGCGAAGACAGCCGCGCGGGCCGCTGGTGGTGGGAATCGCGCGACACGAAGGAATGTGGCTTGCACATCACGTCCGTGTCGGCCATTCCGGTCGTCGAAGTGTCGTCCATCGGCCAGGCGAACTAAGATTGAATTTTGTCGCGCTGTCGAAACGACGGCGCGAACGTCGAATACCGAGTACCGCGCGCCCAGCAAAAGGGGTGCGAACAAAGGAAGGATCCGAACATGAGCACCACGCTCGACTCAGCAGTGAACGCACCGCTCCAGGTCACGGCGAACCGCATGGACCATCTCGACTGGCTCGAAGCCGAGTCGATCCACATCCTGCGTGAACTCGTCGCCGAATGCAGCAAGCCTGCGCTGCTGTTCTCGGGCGGCAAGGACTCGGTCGTCGTGCTGGCGCTCGCATTGAAGGCGTTCGGCCTCGGCGCGAACCGCAAGACCGCGCTGCCGTTTCCGCTCGTACACATCGACACGGGCCACAACTACGAAGAAGTGATCGACTTCCGCGATCGCCGCGCAGCCGAAATCGGCGCGGAACTCGTGGTCGGTCACGTCGAAGATTCGATCAAGAAGGGCACCGTGCGCCTGCGCCGCGAAACCGATTCGCGCAACGCCGCGCAAGCGGTCACGCTGCTGGAAACCATCGAGCAATACGGCTACACGGCGATGATCGGCGGTGCGCGCCGCGACGAAGAGAAGGCCCGCGCGAAGGAGCGTATCTTCTCGTTCCGCGACGAATTCGGCCAGTGGGACCCGAAGGCGCAGCGCCCGGAACTCTGGAGCCTGTACAACGCGCGTCTGCACAAGGGCGAGCACCTGCGCGTGTTCCCCATCTCGAACTGGACCGAACTCGACGTGTGGCAATACATCGAGCGCGAGAAGCTCGAACTGCCGTCGATTTACTATGCGCACCAGCGCGAGATCGTGCGCCGCAACGGCCTGCTCGTGCCGGTCACGCCGCTCACGCCGATGAAGGAAGGCGAGGTCAGCGAAATGGCGCAGGTGCGTTTTCGCACCGTGGGCGACATCAGCTGCACGTGCCCGGTGGCGAGCGATGCCGACAACGTCGAGAAGATCATCGCCGAAACGGCCGTGACCGAGATCACGGAACGCGGCGCGACGCGCATGGACGACCAGGCGTCGGAAGCCGCGATGGAACAGCGCAAGAAGCAAGGTTATTTCTAAAGAGCACGCGGAGGAAAGAATAGACATGGTTACGACGCATCAACCTGAAGACCTCGGCGTGCTGCGCTTCATCACGGCGGGCAGCGTGGACGACGGCAAGAGCACGCTGATCGGCCGCCTGCTGTACGACAGCAAGGCTGTTCTGAGCGATCAGCTCTCGGCGCTGTCGCGTGCGAAGAACAAGCGCACGGTGGGCGACGAGATCGACCTGTCGCTGCTCACCGACGGCCTCGAGGCCGAGCGCGAGCAGGGCATCACGATCGACGTGGCATACCGCTACTTCGCGACGGCCAAGCGCAAGTTCATCATCGCCGACACGCCGGGCCACGAGCAGTACACGCGCAACATGGTCACGGGCGCTTCGACGGCGCACGCCGCGATCATCCTGATCGACCCGACGCGCGTGACGGTCGAGAACGGCGTGACGCAACTGCTGCCGCAAACCAAGCGCCACAGCGCCATCGTCAAGCTGCTGGGCCTGCAGCACGTGATCGTCGCGATCAACAAGATGGATCTCGTCGACTACAGCGAAGCGACGTTCAATCTGATCCGCGAAGCCTATGTCGTGCTGGCGCGCCAGCTCGGCCTCACCGACGTGCGTTTCGTGCCGGTGTCGGCGCTCAAGGGCGACAACATCGTCGCCGCCAGCGAGCGTATGCCGTGGTACGCGGGCGAGCCGCTCCTCGACGTGCTCGAACAACTGCCGCTCGCGCAGGCCACGGGCGAAGCGCTGCGCTTCCCGGTGCAGTGGGTCGCGCGCCAGGACGGTTCCAGCGCCGACGACTTCCGCGGCTACATGGGCCGTGTCGAAGCGGGCGAAGTGAAGCTCGGCGACGCCATCTCGGTGCTGCCGGCGGGCCGCAGCGCAACGGTGGCCGAAATCATCGCGCCGGTGCCGGGCGGCACGGCGCAGGTGGATCGCGCATTCGCGGGTCAGACCGTCACGATCCGTCTCACGGAAGACGTGGACGTTTCGCGCGGCGACACCTTCGTGCCGGCGGCCGATGCCGCGCAACCCGCGAAGAAGCTCGAAGCGGACCTGTGCTGGTTCGACGACGAGCCGCTTTCGCCGCAGCGCAAGTACCTGCTCAAGCAGACCACGAGCATGGTGTTCGCGAAGATCGGCGCGGTCAAGCAGGTGCTCGACGTGCATACGCTGTCGCACGCGACCGACCGCCACGAACTCGCGATGAATGATATCGGCCGCGTGGCGCTCTCGCTGCAGAAGCCGCTCGTCTGCGACCTGTATGATGCGAATCCTGGCACCGGCGCATTCGTGCTGATCGACGAAGCGACGCATCACACGGTGGCCGCGGGCATGATCCGCGCGTTCTCGGCGTAAGGCGCTGCGCGAGATTGCGGCCGCGCGCGGCCGCAACAATGGATTGGAAGCATATGGGCAAGGTATATCTGATCGGCGCGGGACCGGGCGCAGCGGACCTCATCACGGTGCGCGGCGCACGCCTGCTCGCGAGCGCCGACGTCGTGCTGCACGACGCACTCGTCGAGCCGGCCATGCTCGAGTACGCGCCGCCAAGCGCGAAGTTCATCGCGGTCGGCAAGCGCTGCGGGCAGCGCTCCACGGCGCAGCACTTCATCAACAAGCAACTCGTCGATGCGGCGCGCGAGCACGCCGTGGTCGTGCGTCTGAAGGGCGGCGATCCGATGCTGTTCGGCCGTGCCGACGAGGAAATGCGCGCGCTCGAAGCGGCCGGCATCGCGTTCGAAGTCGTGCCGGGCATTACGGCGGCGCTGGCGAGCGCGGCGACGCTGCAACGCTCGCTCACCCTGCGCGGTGTGGCGCGCAGCGTGGCGCTTGCCACGTATTCGCGCGCGGCGGGCAGCGAGGAGATTCGCGAGCAGGTCAACGCCGATTCGCTCGTGTTCTACATGGGCCGCGACAGCGCGCCCGAGATCGCGCGCCAGCTGATCGAGGCGGGCCGCGCGGGCGCCACGCCGGTGGCGATCGTCGAAGCCTGCAGCACGGCGCGTGAGCGCACGCTGACGCTGACGCTGGCGAGCCTCGCAGCGGGCGAGGCGCAGGACTGGCTCGACCCGGCGCAGCCGAGCCTGCTCATGATCGGCGATGCGTTCGCCGAACGTTCGGGGCAGGCGCAACGCGAGGACGAAGCGCAGGACGACCATCGAGGCCGTCGCGCAGCGGCTTAAGCGCCACGCGAAAGAGGGCAGCAAAGCAAAACGGGCTCGCTGAAAAGCGAGCCCGTTTTTTTATGCGTGAGCGGTTCTAGTCGCGGTCGTTTTCGATGCAGTACCGCACGATCGCATCGAGCACCGCATCGTCCTCGCCGACGGCGCCGGCACAACGCAGGCGCACATCCGGATGCTCGCTCTGACATTGCGCGATCAGCGCGGGCAGATCGCGGCGCACGTGGCCGCCCTGACCAAAGAACACGGGCACGACCGTGATCGTGTCACAGCCTGCCGCGACCTGGCCGGCGATCGCATCCGGCAGGCTCGGCGTCATGAGTTCGAGAAAGGCGAGGCCGACCGGACCCGCATCGCCGCGCGTGGCGGAAAGCTTCGCGGCGAGCCGCTGGAACGGCTCCTGCCAGCGCGCGTCGCGCGCGCCGTGGCCGAAGAGAATCATGCCGTGCGTGCCCATGCTTGCGAGCCTGTGCGAATTAGTGGCCGAACTATCGGCTGAACGCTACCGGCATCAATGCCGGTCGACCCATTTGAGCCCGATCAGCCCGACCGCGAGATAGATGAGCCCCGGTGTCGCTGCCGTGAGCGGCGCGGGCCAGGTGTTCAGTGTACCCACGTGCGAGAACAGCGTGTTGACGAGCTGGAAGCTCATGCCGAGCATGATCCCGCCGAACACCTTCATGCCCACCACGCCGGCGCGCGTATGCAGATACGCGAACGGCAGCGAGAGTACGAGCATCACGAACACGGCGAACGGGTAGAGCAGCTTACGCCAGAACGCGATCTGGTAGCGCTGCGCGTCCTGATGGTTCTCGGTCAGATGCTGGATGTAGCGGAACAGGTTGAACATCGACATGCGGTCGGGCGAAACGAGCAGCACCGAGAGAATGTTCGGCGTGAGCTCCGAGCGCAGCGAGTATTCGGGCGCCGAAGTCTGCTCGGCGCGATAGACCGGATTGAGCGCGTCGACCGGCTGGTTCTGCGGCGGCGGCACGCCGATCAGTTGCGTATCGGTCACGTCCTTGAGCAGCCAGTGGCCCGGCGGCTGGAACGTGCCGCTCTTCGCGAGGCGCACGTTCGAGAGCCGGAACTGCGAGTCGAATTCGTAGATGCGCACGTTCGTGATGGTCGCATCGGGCAGCAGTTCGCCGACGTTCACGAAACGCGTGACCTGTTCGCCGTCGGCGCGTGCGGAGAGCGTGTCCTTCACCCACACACCCGACTGGAAGTTGCTCGACACGGCCGAGCCCAACGCCTCGAGACGCACGCGCTCGGAGAGCTGGTCGGTGTAAGGGCCGACCACTTCGCCGATCAGGTAGGTGAGCAGCACGAGCGGCACGCCGATCTTGAGCAGCGAGCGCAGCGCCTGGTTGGTGGCGAGACCCGACACACGAAAGATCGTGTATTCGGAGTTCGCGGCCATTTGCGCGAACACGTAGATCGCGGCAATGAGCGCCGCGACCGGGATGATCTCGTAGAGCCGCGAGGGCGCCTGGAGCGCCACGCGCAGCACCGCGTACTGGAATTTGTAGTTGCCGTGGCCGACCGAGTTCAGCTCGTTGATGAGGTCGAAGAAGAAGAACAGGCCGGAGAAGGCGAACAGGATGAAGATGAACGTCAGGTAGACCTGGCGAGCGAAGTATTTTTCGTAGATGCGCATCGGTCAGTTTCCCTCTCAGTTGCCAGGAGAGGCGCGCCGGAACATCGCACGTGTAAAGAGCGGCCGGTTGCGCACGCGTATCCAGAAGATGAACACGACGAGCGCGAGCACCACGGCGTGCAGCAGGACGAGACCGACGCCGAAGGGCATCTTGCCTTGCTCGATCTGCGACTGCACGACGTTGAGCAGGTTCGAATAGGTGAGGTAGATCAGCACCGCCATCACGAGATTGATCGTGCGGCTGCGGCGCGGGTTCTGGTAGGCCAGCGGAATGCCGAGCAGCATCAGGTTGATCGCGATGAGCGGCAGGCCGGCGCGCCAGGCGAGTTCGCCCAGGTTGTCGTTGGTCGGGTGGCGCAAAAGGCCCGGCGTGGACGTGGTGCTCGCCGAAGGCGTGTTCACGAGCGGCTGGCTCGTGATCTTCACGCCGTAACGCTGGAATTCGCTGATGCGAAAGTCCGGGTGGCCGGGCTCGCCGTCGTAGCGGCGGCCGTTTTCGAGCACGACGAAACGGTCGCCGCCCTTCATGGTCTCGGTGTGGCCCGTCTTCGAGACGATGACGCTCACCTTGCCGTTTTCCGTGCTCGTGACGAACACGTTCTCCACGCGGCCCTGGTCGGGGCTCATGCTCTCGATGAAGAACACGCGGTGCGTGGTGGGCGATTCGCGGAACTGGCCGGGCGCGAGCAGCGACACTTCATCGCGCTGCTGGAAGCGCGCGCGAATCAGCTTGCTTTGCGCATTCGACCACGGCCAGCCGATGAACGCGAAGAACACGATGAGCAGGATGATCGGCGCGGCAAAGGTGGCGACCGGTTTGATCAGGCGCGTGAGGCTCACCCCGGAGGAGAGCCACACGACCATTTCGGAATCCTTGTACCAGCGCGTGAGGACGAACAGGATCGACACGAACAGCGTGACGATGAGCATGACGGCCATGTAGCCGATCACGGTGAGTCCGATCAGCACCAGCACGTCGCGCGGGTCGATCTGACCGGACGCGGCGAAGCCGACGATGCGGATCATCATCGTCGTCAGCATGATCGTGAGCAGAACCATGAACACGGCGCCGGCCGTGTACGCGAGTTCGCGCTGCAGGGAACGTTCGAAGATCATTCTTGATGGGCAGGGCAGGCGGACCTTGCCGGGAGGCGCGCAACTCGCGCAACCGCCCAGGAGCCGCCGCGGGAAAAATAGCGGATAATTGCGGCTTTCATCCTAAGCCCTGATTTTATCCGAGGACAAGCGCGATGGACTTTAGCATAAAAGCCTGTGACTGGAGCAAAGGCGGGGACGGCCCCTTCCTGACCGGCAAGTCGGATTGTGTCGTGGTCGGCGTGTTCGAGGCGCAAACCCTCTCGGGCGCGGCGTTCGCCATCGACAGCGCCATTGGCGGCGCAATCGCGCGCGTCGTCAAGGCCGGCGACATCGACGGCAAGGCCGGCTCCACGCTGTTCCTGCCGGAAGTGAGCGGTATCGGCGCCTCGCGCGTGCTGCTCGTGGGTCTCGGCAAGCAGGACGCGTTCGGCCAGAAGGCTTACGGCGACGCGGTCAAGGCCGCCTGGCGCGCGATCCTCGGCACGAAGATCGCGCAGGTCACCTTCACGCTCGCGCAATTGCCGGTGAAGGAGCGCACGGGCGACTGGGGCGTGCGCACCGCCATTCTCGCGCTGCGCAACGAGACCTATCGCTTCACGCAGATGAAGAGCAAGCCCGACGTCTCGCAGCGGGCCCTCAAGCGCGTGGTCTTCAGCATCGACGCCGCCGAAGAGAAGGCCGCGAAGCTTGCGGCGAAGCAGTCCGTCGCGCTCGCCAACGGCATGGACCTCACCCGCGACCTCGGCAATCTGCCGGGCAACGTCTGCACGCCGACCTATCTCGCCGCCACGGCCAAGAAGCTCGCGCGCGACTGGAAGCTCAAGGTCGAGGTGCTCGGCCAGCGCCAGATCGAGACGCTCAAGATGGGTTCGTTTCTTTCGGTAACAAAGGGCTCGGTCGAGCCGCCGCAGTTCATCGTGCTGCACTATCAGGGCGCCAGCGCCAAGGCCGCGCCCATCGTGCTGGTCGGCAAAGGCATCACGTTCGACACGGGCGGCATTTCGCTCAAGCCCGGCGAGGGCATGGACGAGATGAAGTACGACATGTGCGGCGCGGGCTCGGTGCTCGGCACGATCCGCGCGGTCGCCGAAATGGGGCTCAAGCTCAACGTGATCGGCATCATCCCGACCTGCGAGAACATGCCCGCCGGCAACGCCACGAAGCCGGGCGACATCGTCACGACGATGGCGGGCCTCACGGTCGAAGTGCTCAACACCGACGCCGAAGGCCGCCTGATCCTGTGCGATGCGCTCACCTATGCCGAGCGCTTCAAGCCGGCCGCCGTGGTCGACATCGCCACGCTCACGGGCGCCTGCATCATCGCGCTCGGCCATCACAACAGCGGCCTCTTCTCGAAGGACGACGCGCTCGCGGGCGAACTGCTCGACGCCTCGCGCGAAGCGAACGATCCGGCCTGGCGCCTGCCGCTCGACGACGAGTATCAGGACCAACTCAAGTCGAACTTTGCCGACCTCGCCAACATCGGCGGGCGTCCGGCGGGCAGCGTGACGGCGGCGTGCTTCCTCTCGCGTTTCACCGAAAACTACCCGTGGGCTCACCTCGACATCGCCGGCACGGCGTGGAAGAGCGGCGCGGCCAAGGGCGCGACGGGCCGTCCGGTGCCGCTGCTCGCCCAGTTCCTGATCGATCGTGCCGGGCAATGAGGGCAGGAATGGAGATTGCTGCCCACCTGACGGTGCGTAGAGTGGTGTGGGCATGACGCGCATCGATTTCCACACGAACGTCGGCGACTCGCTGCTGTATGCGTGCCGCCTCGTGCGCAAGGCGTATCAGGCGGGTCAGCAGGCGGTCGTGCTGGCCGAGCCCGCGCGCCTGCGCGCGTTCGACGAAATGTTGTGGACCTTTTCGCCGCTCGACTTCGTGCCGCACTGCATGGCCGAGAGCCCTCAAGCGGGCGAATCGCCCATCGTGCTGGTAACGGATCTCGAGCGTGCACCGCATCATCGTGTGCTGCTCAATCTCGGCGCCGAGGTCCCGCCGCAGTTCGCACGCTTCGAGCGCCTGCTCGAAGTGGTTGGCGATGCGCCCGACGAACTCGCGTCGGGCCGTGAGCGCTATCGTTTCTACCGCGACCGCGGTTACGCGCTCAACAACTACAAGCAGGGCGGCTGAGGCCGGACGCGCGAGGCGTACCGGCGCAAGGCCGACTGCCCCGATCGATGGAGGTAAACATGTCCGGCATGCACGACTCGGAAGATGCTGCGATTCCGCTCTTGAACGAGGTGATGGTGAGCGGCAATCCGCTGCGCGCGCACAACGTCGAAGAGGCGAAGAGCGCGACGGCCGCTGCCGTCCAGGCCGCCGTGGCCGAGCGCGAGGAGGGCCTGTTCGCGCACGACGCCGACGCGCTCGTCGAGCGGCTGCGCGGCCGTTGCCTGACCTGGCTCACCGGCGAAGGCCGTGCCGTGATCGAGGCGCGCTGCAGCGCCGCGATGCAGGAACATACGAACTGGCTCGTGGGTCAGGTGTCGCGCGAAATCGGTCTTGCGCTCGAAACGGAACTCACGAACTGGGTGAAGGCCGCCGTGCGCGAAGAACTGGCGGCGCGCGCGGGGCGACCGCCTTCGGCCTGATTCAGTTGGGCGCGCGGCGGCGAGCGGCCACCTCGTGGCCCCGCCGTCACATCGTCCGCTTCACTTGAGCGTGAGGATCCAGCTCGCGAGTTGCGCCGCCTGTGCGGGGTTCAACTGCGTGTTGGCCGGCATCGGCACGGTGCCCCACACGCCGCTGCCGCCTTCCAGAATCTTGTGGGTGAGATAGGCCGGCGCGTCGGGCTTGCCCGCGTACTTCGCGGCGACATCGCGCAGGGCGGGACCCATGAAATTGCGGGTCACCGAGTGGCAGCTCATGCAGTTCTGCTGCTGGGCGAGCGCGAGGCCGGTGGGGCCATGCTGCGCGCGGGCCGGGGCCGACCCGAGTACGCCGGCAAGGCCGATGGCGAGCGCGGCGGCGAGCGTCGCTATCTTGTTCTTCGCTTGCGACTTCCGTTTCATACTGGTCTCCGCCCGCGTATGCGCCGGCTGTGTCGTCGCATTATAAAAGCAAAGGGCGCACGTCCTGGACGTGCGCCCTTTGTTTGACTGCAGGTCGAGATTCGAATGACGCCAGGCTCCGCCTAGCCCGTCACCGCGCCCTGGTTCGCCGGGCGCGCGAGCGCCGCGTACTTCGCCATCACGCCGCGCGTGTAACGCGGCGCGGGCTGCTTCCAGGCCGCGCGCCGGCGCGCGAGTTCGGCGTCGTCCACGTTCAGTTGCAGCAGCAGCGTGTGAGCATCGATGGTAATCGAGTCGCCTTCCTGCACGAGCGCGATCGTGCCGCCTTCGAACGCTTCCGGCGCGACGTGACCCACTACCATGCCCCAGGTGCCGCCCGAGAAGCGCCCATCGGTGATGAGCCCAACCGACTCCCCAAGCCCCTTGCCGATGATCGCCGAAGTCGGCGCGAGCATTTCCGGCATGCCGGGGCCGCCCTTCGGGCCGAGGTAGCGCAGCACGACGACGTCGCCGGCCTTGATCTTGTCTGCGAGGATGGCTTCCATCGCGCTCTGCTCGTCGTCGAACACGCGCGCGGGGCCCGTAATCACCGGATTCTTCAGACCGGTGATCTTGGCGACCGCGCCGTGCGTCGCGAGGTTGCCCTTGAGGATCGCCAGATGGCCTTCCTTGTACAACGCCTGGCTGATGGGGAAGATCACCTTCTGGTCCGCGCGCGGCGCGGACGGCACGTCCTTGAGTTCTTCCGCGATGGTTTTGCCCGTGATGGTGATGCAGTCGCCATGCAGGAGGCCCGCATCGAGCAGGATCTTGAGCACCTGCGGAATGCCGCCGGCCTCGTGCAGGTCGGTGGCGACGTATTGCCCCGAAGGCTTCAGGTCGCAGATCACCGGCACCTTCTTGCGCATGCGCTCGAAGTCGTCGATGGTCCATTCGATTTCCGCGGCATGCGCGATGGCGAGATAGTGCAGCACGGCGTTGGTCGAACCGCCCGTCGCCATGATCAGCGCCACGGCGTTCTCGATCGACTTCTTCGTGATGATGTCGCGCGGCTTGAGGTCCTGCTTGACGGCCTCGACCAGCACGCGCGCCGATTGCGCCGCCGAGTCGACTTTCTCCTCGTCGGGGTTGGCCATCGTCGACGAATACATGAGCGACATGCCGAGCGCCTCGAACGACGAGCTCATCGTGTTCGCGGTGTACATGCCGCCGCACGAACCCGTGGACGGGCAGGCGTTTTTCTCGACGCCTTCGAAATCTTCTTCGGTCATGCGCCCCGCGGTGAACTCGCCCACGGCCTCGAACGCCGAGACGATGGTGAGCGCCTTACCCTTCCAGTTGCCCGGGCGGATCGTGCCGCCATACACGTAAATGCCGGGCACGTTGATGCGCGCGAGCGCGATCATGCCGCCGGGCATGTTCTTGTCGCAGCCGCCGATCACGACTACGCCGTCCATCCACTGGCCTTGCACGCAGGTCTCGATGCAGTCCGCGATGACTTCGCGCGAGACGAGCGAGTACTTCATGCCCTCGGTGCCCATCGACATGCCGTCCGAGATCGTGGGCGTGCCAAAGGTCTGCGGGTTCGCGTCGGCGCGCTTGACGGCGTCGACGGCCGCGTCGGTCAGTCGCTGCAGGCCGGCGTTGCACGGCGTGATGGTCGAATGACCATTGGCGACGCCGATCATCGGCTTGTCGAAGTCGGCTTTCTCGTAGCCGAGCGCGTAATACATCGAACGGTTGGGCGAACGGGCGACGCCTTGCGTGATGTGCTTCGAACGACGGTTATAGGGCATGGGGACCTCCGGTGGAATTTGTCTCGGATGCCGGGAGTGGGTTCTGTTTTGGGGGCGCGCCGGCACGTCTATCGAAGCATGCGATTTCGCGAGAACGCTGTCCAATATATTATTCGTGGTCTATTGAGTCGAAAAACATATCAACATGACAACAGCGCGAGACCGCCGCCGATGAATCCGACTATCCCCGATCTGCGCCAGCTCCGCTATTTCGTCGCCGTGGCCGAGGAGCAGCATTTCGGCCGCGCGGCGGCGCGCCTGTCGATGACGCAGCCGCCGCTCTCGCAGGCCATTCGCGCGCTCGAGGAGACGCTGGGGGTGGAGCTGTTCGCGCGCACGCGTCGTTCGGTCGAATTGACGGCCGTGGGCGCCGATCTGCTGCCGGAGGTCAGGCGCCTGCTGGCGAGCGCGGAAGCGTTGCGGCCGCTCGCCCAGAGCCTCGCACGCGGCGAGGCGGGCGTGCTCGCGCTGGCCTTCGTTTCGACCGCCGACTACGGCTTGCTGCCGCTTCTGCTGCGCGAGTTCGGCGCGCGCTATCCGCGCGTGCGCCTGCAACTCGCCGAGGCCACGAGCGACGTGCAGGTGGAAGAACTGGTGGCGGGGCGCATCGACGCCGGCCTCGTCATTGCACCCGTGCCGCCGCGCCACGCGGCTCAGCTTGCTTACCAGCGGCTCGCGCGCGAGCCGCTCGTGGTCGCCATGCCCTCGGCGCTTTCGGCGCGCCTTGGCGGCCCTTCAGCCGACGACTGGCACGACGAGCCCGTGAGCTTGCGCGATCTCGCCGATGTGCCGCTCGTCGTCTTCCCGCGCCATCTGGCCCCCGGCTTCTACGACACCATCATGGACTGCTACGGCGCGGCCGGCCTCGTGCCCCTCATCGGCCAGGAAGCGATCCAGATGCAGACGATCGTGAGCCTCGTCTCGGCCGGCATGGGCGTGGCGCTCGTGCCGCAGTCGCTGCGCCATCTGCGGCGCACGGGCGTCGTGTACCGGCCGCTCGCCGGGGCGGTGCCGGCCATCGAAACGGGCCTCGTCTGGCGCTCGGCCGAGGTGAGCCCGGTGCTCGCGGCGTTCATCGAGATCGTGCGCGCGCACGCGGCGACGGCGGGTGGCCCGGCGCGCGAGGGCTAGTCTGAAGCTGGGTGTGCCGCGCGCGTCATCTGTCACCGTGACACTCGCCGCGCATCGCCAAACGTGCATTTTCGTTTGCGCCCCCTCGCGTCGGCGATAATGTCACGCCGTGACGCGCGGGCGGCGAACCTCGCCGCCTTGCAAACGTCCAACGCGCTTTGCCCGCTTGTGTGAGCGGCGCGCGACTGCTTACAAACCCGATTTCATTCGATATCGCCGACAAGACTTCATCCACGATGCTCATCCACCCGAACTTCGACCCCGTCGCCATTCATCTGGGGCCGCTCGCCGTGCGCTGGTACGGCCTCATGTATCTCGTCGGCTTCATTCTGGCGATCGTGATCGGCCGTCTTCGTCTGCGTCTGCCGTACGTGGCGGCGCAAGGCTGGACCGCGAAAGACATCGACGACATGCTGTTCTACGGCGTGCTCGGCACGATCCTGGGCGGGCGCCTGGGCTACGTGCTGTTCTACAAGGCGAGCTGGTATTTCGCGCATCCGCTCGATATCTTCAAGGTGTGGGAAGGCGGCATGTCGTTTCACGGCGGCTTCCTCGGCGTGACGTTCGCGATGGTCCTGTTCGCGTGGCAACGCGGGCGCACCTGGCTGCAGGTCACGGACTTCGTCGCGCCGATGGTGCCCACGGGGCTCGCCTTTGGCCGTCTCGGCAACTTCATCAACGGCGAGCTGTGGGGCCGAGTGACCTCGCCCGATTCGCCGTGGGCCATGCTGTTTCCCGGCGCCGCAAACGACGACGCCGCGTGGCTCGCCGCGCATCCGCAACTGGCCGCGCAGTGGCACCTGAACGAAGTGTTCGCGCAGTACCATCTGCTGCCGCGCCATCCTTCGGAACTGTATGAAATCGCGCTGGAAGGCATTGCGCTCTTCATCGTGCTGATTCTGTTCGCGCGCAAGCCGCGCCCCGTCGGCGCGATTTCGGCGATGTTCCTGATCGGCTATGGTCTCGCGCGCTTCACGGTCGAGTTCGCACGCGAACCCGATGACTTCCTCGGCCTGCTTGCGCTCGGCCTCTCGATGGGCCAGTGGCTCTCGCTGCCGATGATCATCGTGGGGATTGGCCTGATGGCGTGGGCGTATCGTCGCGCCAAACGTGGCAAGGACGGCAACGACCGCGCGCAGGTAGCGGGCGCGAAGAGCTGACACGCGCGCGAACGCACCTCGCGTTTTAGCCCATGAAAAAGGCCACGGTTTTCACCGTGGCCTTTTTACTTGCGTGCTTGTGTGGCTCGTATGGCGCGCCTTACTTCATCTGCACCGAGCCGGAAACGTTGACCGTCACCGTGGACGTGCCGCCTTCGAGCGGCACAGGCGACGACATCTTCGCGTCAGCCGAAGCCGCGCGTGCGCTCATCATCATCATGGGGCGCGGCATCACGCCCGAGTGCCCCACGTTCACGTCGCGAATCGAGTAGCTGCTATAGCCGAACGCGCGCGTGGCCGAGAGGGCCTGGTCGCGGAACGAGGCGATCGCCTGGCCCGAAAGTTTTTGCTCGGCGGCGCGCTGCGCTTCGGGCGACAGCGAGAATTGCACGTTGCCCACCTGCATGATCGACGAGAGATCGCCGGCGAGCTTCGATGCCGCCGCGAAATCATGCGACTCGAGTACGACTTCCGTGCGGCCGCGCCAGGCGGAGATGCGCCCGTCGCGATCCGTCGAAGGGAAGATCGAGAACTGGCCGGAATGCGCGGTCACGCCCGCGACGCCTCTGGCCCGTTGAAGCGCGGAGTCGGCGCGCTGATTGAGCGTCGCGGTGAGCGAGGCGGGATCGTTCGCTTCCTGTTCGTAGAACAGCGTAATGTTGACGACGTCCTGAGGCACTTCGGCGCTCGCCTGCGCGGACAGCGAAAGCACGCCCGAGGGCTGCTGCAAGCGCGCGTCGCTCTGTGCGAACGCGGCGCCCGGTGCGAGCGTCAGGGCGAGGGGGAGGGCGGCAGCCAATGCGGCGGCGAGCGTGACGACGGTTTTTCGGTTCATTGAGGCTCCTTGCAGAACTGGCGTCGCGCGCGAGGCATCTGTTGTGACGCGCGACTGTGCGCGATTGTGCTTGAAGTCGCGCACGAATGCTGTATGCGTGCCGGCCATCGAGGCCGAACCGCATCACATCAGATGTTTCGTGATGAATTTCCACTCGGCCGTGGTGACCGGCGTGATCGAGAGGCGGTTGCCCTTGGCGAGCACGCGCATGTCCGCGAGTTCCTCGTGCTCGCGCAAGGCGGCGAGAGAAATCAGCGTGCACTTCTTCTTGAATACGACGTCGACGAGCATCCAGCGCGGATTCTCGTGCGTCGATTTCGCGTCGTAGTAAGGGCTTTTCGGATCGAACTGCGTGGGATCGGGGTAGGCCATGGACGACACCTGCGCGATGCCTGCGATGCCGGGCTCGGGGCAGCTCGAGTGGTAGAACAGCACGCCGTCGCCTTGCTGCATGGTGTCGCGCATGAAATTGCGCGCCTGGTAGTTTCGTACGCCGGTCCAGGGCAGCGTGCGCTGCGGCGCGTTTGCGAGGTCGTCGATGCTTGCTTCGTCGGGTTCGGACTTCATCAGCCAGTAGCGCATGAGTCGAAGTTCACGTCGAAAGGGGGGAGGGGCGAGCGTGCATGCCGCGAAAGTCGCCAATGCACGCCGCACAAAGGAAAACGGCATCGGACTGTGGTCCGATGCCGTTTGAATAGGTCCCCGCCATAGCCGCTAGGCCGGCATCCTGAACCGAGGGTTCAGAATTGGTCGCAGTTAGCAGCACTTCGGGTACATCAGACTGTGTGACGCGCACGCCCGTGCTACAAATTTCCGCAACCGTGCACATGGCATTGGTTCAAGGAATATATGACCTTGGCGAACCAGGCAGGGAAGCTGACTAAACTGGTTGGCAGCGTGTTTAGAAACGCGCGTTTCTAAACAAATCAACGCTACCTTTGAACAACATCATACCGCACGTTGCTGCGTAATACTGCGGCTTACAACCGCGGTGTACATCAGCGCTTATTGCACACCGTACTGATGAATGACAGCGCCGAGTTGTTCGTTCATTTGGCGCATTGTACGACGGATTTCTTCGGCTGGGAATGCTTCCCCGTGACGCACACTGGTTTGCAGGCGCAGCAGTTCCGAGGCGAGCGAGAGCGCCGCCATGACGGCGATGCGATCGGTGCCGCGCACGTTGCTGTGATTGCGGATCTTCGACATTTCGGCGTCCACGCGCGCCACGGCTTCGAGCAGTGCCTGTTCCGTTTCCGGCGAACAGACGAGGCGATAGGTTTGGCCGAGTATCGTCGCTTCGATCTGCTTGGTGGTCATGCATTTTCTCCGTGGCGGGCCGCGCTGCTGTCGTCGTCGGTGCTCTGCGACGGCTCGAGCAGATCGAGCTGGTTGTCGCGCTCGTGACCTGCGCGTGCGCGTGGCAGCTTTTCGAGGATCGCGTTCAGACGCACCTGCGCATCGTCGATCTTGGCCGAGAGTGCATCGCGCTCTGCCTGCAGCGCGGCGCGCTCTTCGCGGACCTGTTCGAGTTCGGTGCGTGTTTCGTCGCATTGCGCACGCAGCTGCGCGAGTTGCTCTTCGAGTGCGAGGCGTGCTTCGTGTTGGCGCTGATTAATCTCGATCAGCCGCCCGATGTTTTGTGAGAGTGTTTCGAGTTCGTTGAGCATGTGCTGCGTCCTCTAAAGACAGGCATTCTAGCGCGGATTAACGCGTATTTTGATAATTGTGTCGTTTCCAGACGTAACAACCCGGCTTCTTACCGGAATCAGGCCCGAAACCCTCGCTACGTGTGCTGCATACGCTGGGCGGGAACGTAATTTGCCAAGGCCGCGCGCGCAGCGCATCGTCTCGATCGTGGTCTGCGCGTTATAACATCACGGATTCATGGTCTTTTGCCAGTGCTTTCGCGAACGGCCTATGCCACGTCATGCAGAATCCTTGGCGACCAAAATACTGCGCTCTGTCGTGGCCTGCGTATACCCCTGCTGTCTTTTTGTGCGAGCTTGATTGAAATCCGCTGCCGAGTTCCCCGATGCGTTCCATGAGCCGCGATGAGTCCCATGCTGTGCCGCCCGTGCCGCCGATACACGCGCTGCCGCGCCGCTCGATGAGCGCGCGCCGTGCATGCATGATCTGGGCCGCGCTCGCAGCCGTGGCGCTCGTGGTGTTCGCTGCATCGCTCGCAACCGGCAGCGTGAGCGTGACGTTTGCGCAGGCGCTGGCGGCGCTCGCTCCCACGCATGACGTGCACGGCGCGCCGGACATGGCGATCGAAATCGTGCGTACGCTGCGCTTGCCGCGCGCGTTGGCGGGGTTTGCATGCGGCGGCTTGCTCGCGCTGGCGGGCGCGCTGCTGCAGGTGCTGCTGCGCAATCCGCTTGCGGAGCCCTACGTGCTCGGTGTGTCTGGCGGCGCTGCCGCATTCGCACTCGTGGCGATGATCGCTGGCGTGGCGTGGTGGGGCGTGCAGGCGAGCGCGTGTGCGGGTGCGTTCGTTTCGATCCTGCTCGTGCTCGGCCTCGCGCGCCGCGAGTTGTGGCGCGGCGAGCCGCAAGACAGCTCGCCGCGGCTGCTCCTGACGGGCGCGGTGACGGCGGCAGGCTGGGGCGCATTGGTCACACTGCTGCTCACGCTCGCGCCCGACACGCGCCTGCGCGGCATGCTGTTCTGGCTCACGGGCGACCTCAATGGCGCGGGCATGCCATGGCCCGCGCTCGCAACGCTTGGCGTGGTCCTTGCGTGCATCGTGCCCGCCGCGCCGATGCTCAACGTGCTGCTGCGCGGCGACGCTGCCGCGCAGGCGCTCGGTGTGCCGGTGCTGCGTCTGCGCGTGGGCATTTATCTTGCTGCGTCGCTCGCGGCGGCCGCTGCCGTGACGACGGGCGGCACCATCGGCTTCGTGGGGCTCGTCGTGCCCCACATGCTGCGCCTCGCGTTCGGCAACGACCAGCGTATGCTCGTGCCGGCCGCCGTGCTCGCGGGCGGCGTGGCCGTGATGGGCGCGGACCTCGTCGCGCGTACGGTGGCGGCGCCCGCGCAGTTGCCGGTGGGCGTCGTGACCGCGCTCGCGGGCGTGCCGGTATTCCTGTGGATGCTGCTCGCGAGGCGCGGACGATGAGCGATACGCATCCCCCCCTGCTCGCGGTCCACGCGCTCACGTTGCACGCGGGCGCGCGCACGCTCGTGGAATCGCTCACGCAAAAGTTTGCCGCCGGCGAAATCTGGTGTGTGGCGGGCGCGAATGGCGCGGGCAAGACCACACTGATCGGCGCGCTCGCGGGCCTGGGCGAGCCCTCCGCGGGACGCGTCGAAGTCGAGGGCATCGCGCTCGCACAGTGGCCGCCGGTGCGCCTCGCGCAGCGTCGCGCGCTGATGCCGCAGGACCAGCGCGACGCCTTCAGCGCGAGCGTGATCGACACCGTGCTGCTTAATCGCTACCCGCATCTTTCCGGCTGGGGTTGGGAAGCCGATGCCGATCGCGCCGCCGCGCACGCCGCGCTCGCCACGCTCGGCCTCGAAGCGTTCGCGGCGCGCGATGTGCTGTCGCTCTCTGGCGGCGAGCGCCAGCGCGTCGCGCTTGCCGCCGCGCTGTGTCAGGGCGCGCCGCTCCTGCTGCTCGACGAGCCGCTCGCCCATCTGGACCTGCATCATCAGATTGCGTGTCTCGAAGCGCTCTCGCACTGGGTGCGCAGTGAAGCGCGCGCCGTGCTGCTTTCGTGCCACGATCTCAATCTTGCGCGGCGCTTCGCGACGCACGCGCTCCTGCTCGACGGCCGCGGCGGTTTTCACGCGGGCCCCGTGCGCGATGTGCTCACGCCGGAACGCGCGAGCGCCGCATTCGGACATCCGCTCGTGCTGATACGCGAGGGCGCGCACGAGGCGCTTGTACCAGCACTCGTACCGACATCTTCATCACCGCATTCGCCGGGATCGAATGGCGTGCACTAGTGCGCCGCTGTCGCCCGCATCACTTTGAAACGAAATACACCATGACGTCATCGCTTACCGAACTGCTCGCCGTCGAACCGCTCGATCTCTCGTTGCGCGACGAACTGCAACGCCTCATCGACACGAAGACCAAACCGCCCGGCAGTCTCGGCCGCCTCGAAACCCTGGCGCGCCAGCTCGGCATGATCCAGGGCACGACGCGCCCGAGCGTCGAGCGTCCCGTGATGATCGTCTTCGCAGGCGACCACGGCATCGCCGCCGAAGGCGTGAGCCCGTACCCGCAGGCCGTGACCGCGCAGATGGTCGCGAACTTCGTGGCAGGGGGCGCGGCGATCAACGTGTTCAGCAGCGTGGCGGGACTCACGCTCGAAGTCGTCAACGCGGGCGTGGCGTCGCCGCTGCCGCCGTCGCCGACACTCGTCGATGTGCCCATCGCGGCCGGCACGCGCAACTTTGCGCACGAGCGCGCCATGACGCGCGACGAAGCCCTCGCCGCGCTTGCGGCGGGCGCCGAGCGCGTGCGTCATCACGCGGCGCTCGGCACGAACGTGATCGGCTTTGGCGAAATGGGCATTGCGAACACGTCGTCGGCCGCGTGCCTGATGAGCCGGTTGTGCGGCGTGCCGATCGATGAATGCGTCGGGCGCGGCACGGGCCTCGACAATGCGGGCCTCGCGAAAAAGCGCAATGTGCTCGCGGCGGCGCTCGCGCATCACGCCGATGCGCGCGAGCCGCTCGACGTGCTCGCCGCGTTCGGCGGCTTCGAAATCGCGATGATGGCGGGCGCATATCTCGAAGCGGCGCGCTCGCGCATGGCGATTCTCGTCGACGGCTTCATCGCCACCTCGGCGCTGCTCGTGGCCGACTCGCTCGCGCCGAACGTGCGCGACTACTGCGTGTTTGCGCACGCATCGAACGAAGCGGGGCACCGTCGCATGCTCGATCACTTCGGCGCGCGCGAACTGCTTACGCTCGACCTGCGTCTGGGCGAGGGCACGGGCGCGGCGCTGGCGGTGCCGCTGCTGCGCGCGGCGGTGGCGTTCCTCAACGACATGGCGAGCTTCGAGTCGGCCGGCGTCGACAATCGCAGTGATCGCCACGCCTGAGCGCCGCGCGATGAATCCGCTTGCGGAGCTGCGTTACTTCTTCACGGCGCTCGGCTATTTCACGCGCGTGCCGGTGCCGCGCTGGGTGGGCTTCGAGCCCGCCTGGCTCAACGCGGCGGCGCGTTACTTTCCGTTCGTCGGCGCGTTGATCGGCGCGCTCGCGGCGCTCGTCTATCTCGCCGCGCTGCGCGTGTTTCCGGCGAACGTGGCCGTGCTGCTGTCGATGGCGGTCACGCTCCTCGCGACGGGCGCCTTTCACGAAGACGGTCTCGCCGACTGCCTCGACGCATTCGGCGGCGCGTACGCCCGCGAGGACGTGCTGCGCATCATGCACGATTCGCGCATCGGTGCATTTGGCGCGATCGGTCTCGTGGTGGCGCTCGCGCTCAAGTGGCAGACGCTCGCGGCGCTGCCGCCGGCACGCGCCGCGATGCTGATGATCGCCGGCCACGCCGCGAGCCGCGCGTGCGCGATCAGCTATCTCGTCTCGCTCGAGTATGTGCGTGCCGAGGGCAAGGCCAAGCCCGTCGCGCAGCGCATGAGCATGCCCGCGTGGCTGTGCGCGTGCGTGTTCGGCTTGCCGTGGCTGTTCTGGCCGGTGTGGTCCGGTGCGCCCGACTGGCGCGCGGGCGTCGCGACGCTCGGCGTGCTCGCCGTGTTGCGCTATGCACTGGGGCGTTACTTCGTGCGGCGCATCGGCGGCTATACGGGCGATTGTCTCGGCTTGGCGCAACAGGTGTTCGAGATCGCCATCTACCTCGTGGGACTCGCATGGATCTCGTTCTGATCCGTCATCCCGCCGTGGCGGTGGATGCGGGCGTCTGCTACGGCGCGAGCGATGTGCCGCTCGCGGGCGACGCGACGCAGCAGGCCGCGTCGCTCGCTGAGCGGATCGCGGCGCTCGGCGTGCGCGAACCGCAGCGTATCGAAACGAGCCCGCTCACGCGCTGCGCGAGCGTGGCGGCGGCGCTCGGCCGTCTGCGCGGCCATACGCCGCAAGCCGAAGCACGCCTCGCTGAGATGGATTTCGGCGCGTGGGAGATGCAGCGCTGGGACGCGATCGAACGCGCGCAGATCGACGCATGGGCCGCGAATTTCGAGCACGCGCGCGAGCATGGCGGCGAGAGCGTCGCGCAGTTCGATGCGCGCGTGAGCAGCTGGTTCGATACGCTCGACGCGCGCGAGAAGTGCACTGTTTGGGCCGTTACGCATGCGGGCGTGATCCGCACCCTCACGGCGCGCGCGCTCGGCATGCCGCTCGCGCGTTGCGTGCGCTGGCCGCTGGAGATGGGCGCCATCGTGCATTTGCAATACGACTCGACGAGCGCTGTTTGGCTGCTCGCGCGCTGGAACGCCTAGCGGGTCGCTGCGGAGACCGAATCAATGTGCCACGGCGTTGCGCGAGCGGGCGAGGTCGAGATCCTCGCACAACTGCGCCGCGCCCTGGGCGATGCGCGGCGCGGGGCGCGTGAGCAGATCGCCGTCGATGGCGAAGAGATTGCCGCGCGCGACGGCGGCTAGCGCTGGCCAGGCGCGCCAGCGCTCGAGGCCCGGCAGCGGGCGCTCCGGCGACGTCGCGCCTTGCGACGCGGTGACGATCGCATCGGGATTGGCCGCGAGAACGGCTTCCGTCGATACCGTCGGCACGAGCGGTTCGAGGGCCGCGAACACGTTGCGGCCGCCGCAGAGCGCGATCACGTCGCTGATCATGTGCGAGCCGTTGATGGTCATCAGCGGCTGATCCCAGACTTCGTAGAACACGCTCACGGATGCGCGCTGCGCATAGCGCGCGTGCAGCTGCGCGATGTCGCGGCGGTAAGCATTCGCGGCGGCCTGCGCAGCGTCTTCGGTGCCGAGCAGCACGCCGAGGCGCGTGAGCGAGGTCGCGACATCGTCGAGCTTGTGTGGCTCGCTGAAAAAGAGGGGGATGTGCAGCGCGCGCAGACGATCGAGCTGTTGCTGAGCGTTGCCGTGACGCCAGACCACGATGAGGTCGGGCTTGAGCGCGGCGATGCGCTCGAGGTCGAGCGCGCGATTGTCGCCCACGCGCGGCACTTTTTGCGCTTCGGGCGGGTAGTCGCTATAGGCCACGGCGCCGACCACTTTCGCGCCGCCGCCTGCGGCGTAGAGCAGCTCGGTCACGTGGGGCGCGAGGCTCACTACGCGCTGCGCTGGCGCGGGGAGGGTGACGGTGTTGCCCGCGTCGTCGATGGCGGTGACGGTCGCATGCGCGGCGCACGGCAGGAGCGTCGCGGCCAGCAGCGCCAACACAATGACGACTGTGCGCATCAGCCGATCGCCCGCATGGCTTGTCCGAGTGCGCTTTCGAAGCGCTGCCATTCGCTTTCTGACGCGGGCAGGCCAAAGCGCAGGCTGGCCGGTGCGTCGAAGCGGCGCGTCCATACGGCGTGGCGCGCGAGTGCGTCCTGCAGCACCGGCGCGCGTGGGTCCGCGAGCCACGCGAACAGCGGCGTGGCGTGCGGCGTGAAGCCGTGAGCGCGCAGCAGCGCGACGAGGCGCGCGCTTTCGGCGGCGAGCCGAATGCGCATTTCGTTCTGCCACGCGCTGTCTTCGAACGCATGGGTGACCGCGTGGCGCGCCGGTCCGCTCACGGTCCACGCGCCCAGATGCGCGCGCAACGCGGCCAGCAGGGCAGGCGCGCCGAGCGCGAATCCGCAGCGCGCGCCCGCGAGCCCGAAGAACTTGCCCGGCGAGCGCAGCACGACGAGTCCTTCACGGCGGGTTGCGTGCGCAAGCGTTTCGGATCGCTCATGGCCGAACGCATCGGCAAAAGCTTCGTCGACGAGCAGCGTGCCGCCGCGCGCCGCGAGTTGCGCATGCCAACGCAGTAGGCGGTCGGCAGCAAGATGCGTAGCCGTCGGATTGTTCGGATTCACCACGACGGCATGCGTGACGGTATCGGGCAGCGTGTCCTGCATGACATCGAGCGGCACGATCTCATGGCCCGCGCGCGCGAACGCCGGTGCGTACTCCCCGTAAGTGAGCGGAGCGATTGCTACACGCGCGCGCGGCAACAACGCGGGCAGCGCGCGGATCGCGGCCTGGCTGCCCGCCACCGCCAACACGTGGCGGGCGTCGGGCGCGCCGTAGTAGTGCGCGGCGCTCGCAGCGAAGCCGTCCCCGTCGTCGGGCAGGCGCCGCCATGCCGCGGATGGCACCGGCGGCACAGGGTAGCCGTGCGGATTGATGCCGGTGGAGAGGTCGATCCACGCGTCCCAGGCGATGCCGTAACGCTGCGCGGCTTCGTGCAGATTGCCGCCGTGCGCGACGAGTGCGGCTGGTTGTTCAGACATGGCTCGCCACGCTCACGAAGGCCAGCGCGAGCAGCGCGGCGAGCCACAAAATGGTGGTGCGCTCGACGAGCCGCAAGGCCGCGTCCACGTGCTGCGCGCGCGGCGGCGAGCCCGCGCCGAGCGCCGGGCGCTCCTCCAGCATGCCGTGATACACGGCCGCGCCGCCCAGCAGCACGTTCAGGCTGCCCGCGCCGGAGGCCATGACGGGACCCGCGTTCGGGCTCTCCCAGCGATGCGCCTGTTCGCGCCAACAGCGCAGCGCCACGCGCGTGTCGCCGAGCAGCGCGTAGCTCGCGGCCGTGAGGCGCGCGGGAATCCAGTTGAGCACGTCGTCGATGCGCGCGGCCGCCCAGCCGAAGCGCAGGAAGCGCGGGGTGCGGTAGCCCCACATGGCATCGAGCGTGTTGGCGAGACGGAACGCGAGGGCGCCGGGGCCGCCCGCGATCGCGAACCAGAACAGCGCGCCGAAGATCGCGTCGTTGCCGTTTTCGAGCGCCGATTCGACGGCCGCGCGCGAGAGCGCGGTGGCGTCCGCCCCTGCTGTGTCGCGCGAGACGATGCGGCCGGTCAATTCGCGCGCGGCGGCGAGGTCGCGCCGGGCGAGCGCGGCGCCGATCGGCGCGATGTGCTCCGTGAGGCTGCGGGCGCCGAGCGCGAACCACAGCAGCGCGACGTGCAGTGCCCAGGCGAGCGGCCAGGGTAGCAGGGCGCACAGCAGCGCGGCGACGATGACGGGCGGTGCGACGGCGGCGAGCCATGCGACGAGGCCGAGCGGACGGCCACGGCGGCCCGTGTTCAGGCGCGCTTCGATCTGGTTCGCGTATTTGCCGAAGGCGACGAGCGGGTGTGCACGGCGCGGTTCGCCGAGCCAGCGGTCCACGGCGACGCCGGCCACGGCGAGCGCGGCGGTGACGGGTAGCGAGAGCATCATGAGGTCCCGCGCGGCGCTTTGAGCACCAAAGGCAGGCCCGCGGCGACAAGCGTCGCCTGATCGGCGAGCGCCGCGATGCGCTGATTGAGGCGGCCGAGTTCGTCCACGTAACGGCGCGTGGCCGCGCCCATCGGCACGACGCCCATGCCGATCTCGTTGCTCACCACGAGCACCGTGCCCTGTGCGCGCTCGCAGGCGGCAGCGAAGGCGTCGAGGCGCTCGCGCCAGTCGGGCAGCGGCGCTTCGGAGTCGGCGGGGCAAAGCAGGTTCGCGAGCCACAGCGTGAGGCAGTCGATCAGCACGCACTGGCCGGGCCCCGCGGCTGCGTCGAGTGCGCCCGCGAGATCGAGCGGCGCCTCGGCGAGCGCCCAGTGCGCGGGCCGCCGCGCGCGATGGTGGCCGATGCGCTCGGCGAACTCGGTGTCGTCCGTCACGCGCGCGGTGGCGATATAGGTGACGGGCAGGCCGCTCGCGGCAGCGAGCCGTTCGGCGTGCGCGCTCTTGCCCGAGCGCGCGCCGCCGACGATGAAGGTGAGATCGCGCGAATTCATCGCGTGATTGTAACGGCTGCACCCAGGCTCGCTGTTGTCCCATCGGTCAATGTCGCGCCGTGGTCCTGCATCGGGCGGCGGCGCGATGGGATAATGCGCGTTCGCCTTCGCTGCCCCCCATGCGCTTCATGACCGCCACGCTACCCGCCATGCCCCGCGTACCCACCGGCACGCTGATGATCCAGGGCACGACCTCCGATGCCGGCAAGAGCACGCTCGTCGCCGGCCTGTGCCGCCTCGCGCGCCGCGCGGGTGTACGCGTCGCGCCGTTCAAACCGCAGAACATGGCGCTCAACAGCGCCGTGACCGTGGATGGCGGCGAGATCGGCCGCGCCCAGGCGCTGCAGGCTGTCGCCGCCGGCATCGAGGCGCACACCGACCTCAATCCGGTGCTGCTCAAGCCCAATAGCGACCTCGGCTCGCAGGTCATCATCCACGGCAAGGCGCGTATGAATCTCAACGCGCGCGCGTACCAGGACTACAAGCCGCTCGCGCGCGAGGCCGTGCTGGCGTCCTACGCGCGTCTGCGCGCGCGCTACGACACGGTGTTCGTGGAAGGCGCGGGCAGCCCCGCCGAAGTCAACCTGCGCGCCAACGACATCGCCAACATGGGTTTCGCCGAGGCGGTCGATTGCCCGGTCGTGCTCGTGGCCGACATCGACCGGGGCGGCGTATTCGCGCATCTGATCGGCACGCTGGCCTGTCTTTCCCAGAGCGAGCGCGCGCGCGTCAAAGGTTTCGTCATCAACCGTTTTCGCGGCGACCGCACGCTGCTGGAACCGGGCCTCGCCTGGCTCGAGCAGCAGACGGGCAAGCCGGTGCTGGGCGTCGTGCCGTATCTGCACGGCCTCACGCTCGACGCCGAGGACATGCTGCCCGGCGCGGTCCACAGCGGCGCGCAGGCCGCCGGCGAGACGCTGCGCGTGGTGGTGCCGGCGCTGCCGCACATCAGCAACCACACCGACTTCGACGCGCTGCGCGCCCATCCGCAGGTCGATTTCACCTATGTGCGCACGGGCGAAGCGCCGCCCGCCGCCGATCTCGTGATCCTGCCGGGCTCGAAGAACGTGCGCGACGACCTCGCGTGGCTGCGCGCCCAGGGCTGGGAGACGGCGCTCGCGCGGCATCTGCGCTATGGCGGCCGCGTGATCGGTATTTGCGGCGGCATGCAGATGCTCGGGCGCGCGATTGCCGATCCGCACGGCGTGGAGGGCGAGCCGGGCGCGGTCGAGGGTTTCGGCTGGCTCGACTACGAGACCGTGCTCACGCGCGAAAAGACCTTGAAGAACGTGACGGGCGCGCTCGCACTGGAAGGCGCTAACGGGCATGCGGACGCGGGCCCGGCGCGCGTGGCGGGCTACGAAATTCATATGGGCGAGACGCGCGGGCGGGCGCTAGCGTCGCCCGCGCTGTGGCTCGCTGAGGGAGACGATGGGGCGACGCGCCCCGATGGTGCGCGCTCGGCGGACGGCCAGATTCTCGCGACCTACGTGCACGGCCTCCTCGACACGCCGCAAGCGTGCGCGGCGCTCTTGCGCTGGGCCGGGCTCGCGCAGGCGCGCGCGGTGGACTATCCGGCGTTGCGCGAGGCGTCGCTTGAGCGGCTGGCGGACACGCTCGCGGCGAGCCTCGATCTGGAGAAGGTGTTCGGCGTAATCCGCTAACAGCGCAGCTAAAAGCGCGGCTGCCCGGCTCAGTAAAGCACCATCTGCGTACAGCGGAACAGCGCGATGGTCTTGCCGTCCGGGCCGCTCACGGTGGCGTCCCAGACCTGGGTGCTGCGCCCGAGGTGCACGCCCTTGGCCACGGCCGAGATCGTGCCTTCGCGCGCGGTGCCGAGATGATTGCTCTTGATCTCGATGGTCGTGAAGTTTTTCGCGTTGGGCGGCAGGTGCGCGAGGCAGGCGTAGCCGCAGGCCGTGTCGGCGAGACCGATCACCGTGGCGGCGTGCAGGAAGCCATTGGGGGCGAGCAGGTCGCTGCGCACGTCGAGTTCGGCGCGCAGCAGGCCTTGCTCGAGGACCAGCGGCCGAAAGCCCAGCAAATCGGGCAGGCGGCCGCGCTGCCTCTCGAGCAGGGATTCGATCGTGATGTCGTGGCGTAGCGTGCTCATGGTCGCTCAGTCTCCTTGATTTGATATGAACATTGCGGGTGCGCGCTCGTGGGGGGCTTCGGCGGCGCGCAATTTGCCGATAATATCGGACGGTTGATTCGGGGCGCCGGCTCGTCCGCAAGTCGCCTCGCAAGGTATCGAAACACGCATCACGCAAAATCACGGCAATCCGGCTGGCCTTGCGCCAGCCATCCTGACGGGAGCATTCATGACGGTAATCGTGGTGGCGAATCCCAAGGGCGGCGTGGGAAAGAGCACGCTGTCCACCAATCTGGCCGGCTATTTCGCCGCACAAGGCGAGTGGGTGGCGCTCGCGGACCTCGACCGGCAGCAGTCCTCGCACGCATGGCTCGATCTGCGGCCCGCGACGCTGCCGGCGATCGAAAGCTGGCAGGTCGATCTGGACAACCCGGCCAAGCCGCCCAAGGGACTCGAGCACGCAGTCATCGACACGCCCGCCGGCCTGCACGGCAACCGGCTCCAGGCGATCATCGAGCTGGCGGACAAGGTGATCGTGCCGCTGCAGCCCTCGATGTTCGACATTCTTGCCACCCAGGACTTCCTGAACCGCCTCGCCAAGGAAAAGTCCGTGCGCAAGGGGGCGATCCAGGTGGGCGTGGTGGGCATGCGGGTGGATGCGCGCACGCGCTCGGCCGAGCAGCTGCAGCGCTTCGTCGAGGGCCTCGAACTACCGGTGCTGGGCTATCTGCGCGACACGCAGAACTACGTGCAGCTCGCTGCGCACGGCCTCACGCTGTGGGACGTCGCGAAGAGCCGGGTCGAGAAGGACCTCGACCAGTGGCAGTCGATCGTCGGCTGGGTCGACGGCAAATAAGCGCGCCGAAAGGCGGGCAAGCGCGGCGGCGCGGGCCCGATGAGCCGCGTCCGCCAGCCCCGCGGTTTAGCTCCAGGCCTGCGTGGGCACGTGGTCGCGGCTGCCCTTGATGCGGTTGTTCTCGTCCACGAACACGAGGTCCGGCTTCCAGCCGGCCTTGAGCTCTTCCTCTTCCACGTTCGCGAAGGCCGCGATGATCACGAGGTCGCCCAGTTGCGCGCGGCGCGCCGCCGAGCCGTTCAGCGAGATCATGCCGCTGCCGCGCTCGCCCTTGATCGCGTAGGTCGTGAAGCGCTCGCCATTGTTGATGTTCCAGATGTCGATGCGCTCGTTTTCGACGATGTTCGCCGCTTCGAGCAGGTTTTCGTCGATGGCGCACGAGCCTTCGTAGTGCAGCTCGCAGTGCGTGACCGCGACGCGGTGGATCTTTGACTTGAGCATATGGCGTTGCATGGAGGGTCTCCTCAGGCGAGCGGGCGCGCGGCCCGCCGCGGGTAAGCGGAATCTGGGGGGATCGGGTGAAAGCGGGACGGCGCGGCCGCCCGCGGCCCTCAGATTTCGAGGTTGTCGATCAGGCGCGTCGCGCCGAGCTTCGCGGCGGCCAGCACGACGAGCGGCGACTCGGCGTCGCCGGCCACGCCCGGTGCGGGCGGCAGCAGGTTCGCGCGCTTGCGGATCGCGATGTAGTCGGGCTTCCAGCCGCGCGCGGCGAGCGTCGCCATGGCGTCGAGTTCGAGCTGCTGGAAGTCGCGGCGGCCCGACAGCACCGACTCGCGGATCGCGCGCAGCACGCCCGCCAGTTGCGGCGCCTCGGCGCGCTCGGCTTCCGTAAGGTAGCGGTTGCGCGAGCTGAGCGCGAGGCCGTCGGTGTCGCGCACGGTTTCGGCGGCGATCACTTCGGTCGGCAGCGCGAACTGGTTGCACATCGCGCGCACGATCATGAGCTGCTGGTAGTCCTTCTTGCCGAACACGGCCACGCGCGGCTGCACGCACGACATCAGCTTCATGACGACCGTGCACACGCCTTCGAAGAAACCGGGGCGGAACTCGCCTTCCAGAATGTCGCCGAGATCGTGTGGCGGGCGCACGCGGTACTCCTGCGGCTGCGGATACATGTCGCGCTCGGTGGGCGCGAACAGCACGTAGACGTTTTCCTTCTGCAGCTTCTCGATGTCGTCCTGAAGCGTGCGCGGATACTTGTCGAAGTCCTCGTTCGGGCCGAACTGCAGCCGGTTGACGAAGATACTCGCCACGACCGGGTCGCCGTGCTGGCGTGCGAGGCGCATCAGCGAGAGATGGCCTTCGTGCAGGTTGCCCATGGTCGGCACGAACGCCGTGCGGTTTTGGCCGCGCAACTGGTCGCGCAATTCCTGAATCGAGCTGATGACTTTCATGGTCGGATGCTTTATGCCTCGCGCGGGGGCAAGACTTGGGTTGCACGGCCGCAAGCCAGAGACCCGGACGAAGGGCCGCGAGCGGACGTTGCGCGCCCGGTCCGCGCGAGTGGCGCGGTGCCCCGTATATGGGACGAGACCGGGCAGGCGCGGGCGATTGTAGTGGATTTGTGAATGCGGCGCACCCGCCTCGGGTAGGGGCTTGTCCTGACATTCCGCTGTGCGGCCCTTTGGAGGTTCCCGCGCGATGCGGTCCTATTTACTGCCTTCGCTGCGCGCGGACCCGGGCAAGGCCGGCCGGGGATCAGGCGGGCAAATACGCGAGCCGCACGTAAATCGGCGCGAACGGTTCGGGCTGGGTGATCTCGATGAGCGATTCGCGCGACAGCTCCAGCATGGCGATGAAGTTCACGACCACGACGGGCACGCCGCGCGTAGTGTCGAACAGCTCGGAAAATTCCATGAAGCGCTCGCCCTGGAGCCGGCGCAGGATGATGCTCATGTGCTCGCGCACCGAGAGCTCCTCGCGCGAGATCTTGTGATGCTGGACGAGCTTCGCGCGCTTGATGACGTCGGCCCACGCGGCGCGCAGGTCGTTGCTGTCCACGTCGGGGAAGCGCGGCGTGATGCTCTGCTCGATGTAGACCTCGGCGCGCAGGAAGTCGCGCCCGAGCTGCGGCAACTGGTCCAGGCGCTGGGCGGCGAGCTTCATCTGCTCGTATTCGAGCAGGCGGCGCACGAGTTCGGCGCGCGGGTCCTCGGCTTCCTCGCCGGTGTCGGCCTTCTTGACCGGCAGCAGCATGCGCGACTTGATCTCGATGAGCATGGCCGCCATCAACAGATATTCGGCCGCGAGTTCGAGGTTGGTCTTGCGCAGTTGCTCGACATAGCCGAGGTACTGGGTCGTGACCTCCGCCATCGGGATGTCGAGGACGTTGAAGTTCTGCTTGCGGATGAGGTACAGCAGCAGGTCGAGCGGACCTTCGAAGGTCTCGAGGAAGACTTCGAGCGCGTCCGGCGGGATGTAGAGGTCCTGCGGGAGCTTGAAGAGCGGCTCGCCGTAAAGGCGTGCGAACGCGACGCCGTCGACCGTGTCGGGCGTCGAGTCGGTTGCGGGTGTGGTCAGCGCCTCACCGGGCGTTTGCCCGGCAGCGTGGCCCGCGTGACTGGCCGCGTGCTCGCCCGCTGGCGGCGCGCCGGCCCCGTCGGCCTCGGCCATCAGAAGTTCTGGTAGTAGACGTAAGACGTCTGCTTCACGCGCGAAGCCTGCTGGCGCTCGCGCTCGTCGAGGTCGATCGGCTGCTTGTCCCACAGGAGCGCGCGGCCCTTGCGTTGCTGTTCTTCGAGCTGCGGCTTTTGCTGCTTGAGCTGGTTGATGAACTGCGTGATGTCCGATTGATACATGGCTGACGTCCGTCCAGTAAGGCGGGGCGCCTGATTGCGCCGCGCCGCTAATTCTGTCGGCGGCAATTTTACCGCAAGCCAACGCCGCGGAACATCCGCCCGGGCGGAACGTGTTGGCCATCCCCTCGGCCGCCCCGCGCGCGCCATAGGTCCGGCCGCGCCCGCCGTTGTGGCACGCTTTGCACCTCCTCCTGGGGTTTTGACGCGCCGATGTGGTGAAATAACGCGTTTGCGCCCGTTGCCGCTTCCCGTGCCGCCCTGCGCGCGAGCGGTGCAACCGGTGGCAACCAGTTCTACGACGGCAGGAGGTGGCGTTTGGCGGGATGGGTGATCGAAGCATTGAGCGCACGGCGGCGCCCCTCGCGGGCGGTGCGGCCACGGCTCGCCGCGTGCCTGATCGTGTGCCTCGCCGTGTGCTCCGCTGTGGCACCGCCCGCCCGGGCCGACATCCTGACCACCCTCCTGCCGTGGATGCGCCCGCGCACCTACTACGACGTCGATATCCAGGCCACCCCGCGCGATCTGCGCAAGCTGCTCGAGGCGCACCTCGACATTGCGCGCTTCGCCACGCGCGCCGACGTGAACGAGGACCAGTTCGAGTTTCTCGTGACCGCGACGCCGCAACAGGTGCGCGACCTCGCCTCGACGGCGGGCTATTTCACGCCGGTCGTGCGCACCGATGTGCGCACGATCGACGGCAGGCGGCACGTGCGGGTGAGCGTCGATCCGGGGCCGCGCACCACGATTTCGTCGGTGAAACTCGTCTTTCGCGGTCCGGTCCTCACGGAAGACCCGGCGCAGGAGAACACCGCGCGCTTCGCGTTCTCGCTGCACGAAGGCGACGCCTTTACGCAGTCGGGCTGGGACGACGCCAAGAACGGCTCGCTCAAGGCGCTGCAGGCGCGCCGCTACCTTGGCGCGAAGATTACGTTTTCGGAGGCGCGGGTCGATCCGCTCAGGCACGACGCGCAACTTTCCGTAACGTTCGACAGCGGGCCGACCTTTACGCTGGGCAAGCTCGATGTTTCGGGGCCGCGGCGCTATCCGGGCTACATCATCGACAATGTGAATCCGCTTTCGCCGGGCGAAATCTACGACCTGAAGCGCGTGGCCGAACTGCAGCGCCAGGTGCAGAACACGCCGTACTACGCGAGCGTGGCGATCGACGTCGACGCGAACACGCAAAAGCCGCTCGAGACGCCCGTGCACGTGAAGGTGAGCGAGTTCCCGTACAACAACTTCCGCGGCGGCGTGGGTTATTCGACCGATACCGGCGCGCATGTACAGGGCTCCTACACCTACCTGAACACGTTCGGGGCGGCGTGGCCGTTCCAGGTGCAGGGGCGCCTCGACCAGATCCAGAAGTTCGGTCAGGTCCAGCTTTCGATGCCGCCGGGCCCGCGCGCCTGGACCAACAGCCTCGTCGCGTCTTACACCACCACCGACGTCTCGGACACCAACATCTATAGCGCGCGCGTCGGGGTGCAGCGCACGCGCACCTCGCAGAACATCGACTATGCGTACGCGCTGATGTTCTACGACGACCGACTTACGCAGAACGTGGGGCCGTCCTCGCGGGCCTATGCGCTCGTGCCGACCTGGGGCTGGACCCGCCGCAACGTCGACGACCCGCTCTTTCCGCGCTCGGGCAACATCATCCGCGTGGAGGCGGGCCTCGCGCTCAAGAACGCGGGCGCCGAGCAAAGCTTCTTTCGCGCCTACATGCGCGGCCAGCAATACCTGCCGATCGGCCACAGCGACATCATGGTGTTCCGCGCGGAACTGGGCGGCGTGTTCACGGGCGGCCCGTCGAGCGGCATCCCCGCGTCGCTGCTGTTCCGTGCGGGCGGCTCGAACTCGGTACGCGGCTACTCCTTCCAGAGCATCGGTAACGACCAGTCGGGCTCGATCCTGCCGACCAAGTATCTCGTCACCGGCTCGGCCGAGTACCAGCACTGGTTCAGCCACGACTGGGGCGGCGCGGCGTTCTTCGACGTCGGCACCGCCACCGACACCTGGGGCGAAAAGCAGTTCGATCCGGGCGCGGGTATCGGCGCGCGCTGGCGCAGCCCCGTCGGGCCGGTCAACCTCGATCTCGCCTATGGGTTTCGCACTCACAGCGTGCGGCCTTATCTGACACTCGGGATCGCCTTCTGATGATGACGTGCTCGCTGCTCCGCTTCGCAACGCCTCCTGCGCCGCACGGCGAGGGGGCCGCATGAGCGCGCGCCGTTTTGCTGCGGTGGCATGGCTGCCGGCCACGTTCGCGGTGCCGCCGGAAGAAGCTGGCCGCAGCCCGGAAGATGAAGCGCGCAGCGAAGCCGGCGGCCATGGAGGCCATGGCGGCGACGGCGGCGCGGGCGGCGACGGTGCGCCGCCGCGCCGCCGCGGGCCGCGGCTCTGGAAGGCGCTTGCCTGGGCGATCGTCGTGCCGGTGCTGCTCGTCGGGCTCGTCGCCGGTTTGCTCTATGGCGTGCTGACCACCGAGCGCGGCACGGCCTACGCGTGGCGCGCGGCGGTCAGGCTGCTCGACGGCAAGCTTGCGGGCCGGTTCGAAGGCGGCACGCTCGCGAGCGGTGTGCGCTTTTCCAACGTGAGCTGGCGCGGCACGGACGGCACCACGCTCAAGGTCGACCGCATCGGCGGCCAATGGGAGCTGCAGGGCTTCGGCCAGCAACCGTGGCGCTTCGTGGTGGACTACCTGCATGCCGGCGACATCGAGATGCGCGTCGTGCCGTCGCACGAGCCTTCCTCGCCCATGAAGCTGCCGGAGAACCTGCAGCTGCCGCTCGGGCTCGAGATCCGCGACCTGCAGGTGGACAAGCTCACGGTGCACGAAGGCACCTCGACTAACGAGTTCTCGCACTTCCAGTTCCACGGCCGCAGCGACGGCCGCCATCACGAGGCCGCCATCGAGCATCTCGACACGCCCTTTGGCGCAGTGAGCGCCGAGGCGAAGCTCGACGGCGTGCGGCCGTTCGCGCTCACGGGCGACCTGGGCTACTCCGGCAAGGTGAACGGCGAAGACGTGCAGGTGAGCGCAAACCTCGCCGGCTCGCTCGAGGCGCTCACGGCCGATGTCGACGCGAGCGGCATGAAGCTCACCGGGCGCGCGCATGTGGAGGCCACGCCGTTCGCTGCCGTGCCGCTGCAGCGGGTCACGCTCGCGTTCGATCATGTCAATCCGCAGGCGTTCGCGCCGGGCGCGCCGTTCGCCGACCTCGCCGTGCGTGCGCAATTGCAGCCGGTGCCGGGCGGCGCGGCGGGCGTGCCGGCGGCGCTCGCGGCGGTGGCTTCGGGCGCGGCGGCGGTGTCGGGCGTGACGCCGGCTTCGGTGCCCGCGCTGGCATCGGCGCCTGCGGGCGGGGCGATGCCCGATGCCGCGGCCGATGCGGCGCGCGCGCGCAGTAATGTGGCGGGCTTCACGGTGGCGGGCGCGGTCTCGATCGTGAACGCGAAGCCGGGCGCCATCGACGAAAAGCTGCTGCCGCTCATCGACGCCCACGCCGACGTCGTGCTCGACGCGAAGACGCAGCGCATCCCGAGGCTTGCCGTGCGTCTCGTGAGGAACGCGACGATCACCGGCGGCGGCACGATCAGCGGGCGCGACGGGCGTTTCGATCTGAAGGTGGCCGGGCTCGACCTCAACGCGATCCAGTCGAACGTGCGCGCCACGCAATTCGCGGGGCCGGTCGGCGTGCGGCTGAATGGCGACGTCCAAAGCGTCACGCTCGATCTCGCCGACCCCAAGGCGGCGCTGCGCGTGCAGGGCAAGATCACGCAGGACCCCGCGCGCCTGTCGCTCAACGATGTGCGGCTGACTTCCGGCGCGGGGCGCATCGACCTGTCGGGTGCGCTCAAGCACGACGCCAGTTCGACCTATCAACTCAAGGCGGTGCTGACCAATTTCGATCCGCTGTCGCTCACGTCGCAAACACCGGCGCGCACGGCCGCGAAAACTCCAGCGCCGGCCGCCCGGCCGCGGCCTGCAGCCCAACCCGCCGCCGACGCGCTCAACCCGCAACGCAATCTCGCGCTCAATCCGGCGCTGAACCCGTCGCTCAATCCCGCGCAATCGGGCGAGCAGGCCGCCGAGCAAAAGCGCGTGGAGAACGCCAAGCAGACCGAGCGGGGCGGGGCGGCCCAGCACGAGGCGAAGCCGCGAGCCGCCACGCGTCCCGCGGCCCGGCGCATCGAAGCGCGCGTGAACGGCACGCTCAATGCGAGCGGCACGCTCGCGCCCGCCTTCACGACGCGGGCCGAGTTCAAGCTCGGCCCGAGCGTCTACGACGACTTGCCGCTCACGGGCGAGGGCCTCATCCAGCTGGCGGGCTCGCGGATTCTGCCAAGCCGCGCGAACCTGTCTATCGCGGGCAATACCGTGGATCTGCAAGGCAGCTTCGGCGCGCGTGGCGACCGCTTGCGCTTTCGCGTGGATGCGCCGCAGCTCGACCGGCTCGGCTTTGGCATCGCGGGCCAGCTCGCGGCGAATGGCGACGTGACCGGCACCTTCGCACATCCCGACGTCTCGCTCGACTACAAGGCCGACCACGTGGTGTTCGGCGATAACCGCGTCGGCCATGCCGAGGGCCGGGCGCTCGCGCGCGACGGCGCGAACGGCGCGCTCGCCTTCAGCACCGACGCGAGCGACATCGCCGTGGCGGGCGTCGATATCACGACGCTCACCGCGCGCCTCGACGGCACGCGCGCGAAGCACACGCTCACCGCGAGCGCGAAGGGCAAGGTGCAGGGCCAGCCGATCGACTTCGTGGCGGCGGCCAACGGCGGCCTCCAGGACACGCGCGAGGGCACGCGCTGGAACGGCACGGTGACGCAGCTCGAGAACCGCGGCGTGCCCGGCGTGAAGCTGCAGTCGCCTCTCACCGTGAGCGCGGGCCCCGGCAAGGTCACGCTCGGCGCGACGCGCATCACGGGGGAAGGCGCGTCGCTCGACCTGAAATCGTTCGACCTCGACCATGGCCGCATCCGTTCGGCGGGCACGCTCACCAACGTGTCGCTTGCACGCATCATGCAAATCCGGCAGCAGTTCACGGGCGTACCGTCCACGCTCAGGACCGACCTGATCTTCGACGGCGACTGGGACTTCGCTGTCGGCGCGACGGCCACCGGCTATGTGCAGATCAAGCGCCGCTCGGGCGACATCACGACCGAGGTCGGCCGCGGCTTTGCCTCGCTGGGCGTTGGCGACCTCAACGTGCGCGCGGCCTTCAGCGGCGGCAACCGCCTCACGCTCACGGCGCATGCGCAGGCGAACCGCGTGGGCGTGCTCGACATCGACGCCTACACGACGCTCATGCCGCGCGACGGCATCCTCACCGTCGCGGACGAGGCGCCGATCGGCGGCACCATCAAGGCGAACGTGCCCTCGCTCCGGAACACGGGCGGCATGCTCGGCCCGACTTACCTGCTCGACGGCCATCTCGCGCTGCAGCTTGCGCTCGGCGGCACGGTCGCGAAGCCGAATCTCACGGGCTCGCTGGTCGGCGACGGCATCTCGGCCACCGTGGTCGACCAGGGCGTGGAGTTGAAGGACGGCGTGATACGCATCGCGCTCTCGCAGAACCTGGTCGACTTCCAGCAGGTGGAGTTCCACGGCGCGACGAGCGGCACGCTGCGCGCAAAAGGCCAGGTGCGGCTCGACAACGCCGAGCCCGATCTCACCGCGAGCATCGTCGCCGACAAGCTCGAGCTTTTCGCTTCGCCCGACCGCAAGCTGTCGCTTTCCGGCAGCGCGAGCATCGCCAACGGCGGGCATCTGGGCGGCATGCAGATCGACGGCAAGTTCACCGTCGATCACGCGCTCTTCGACATGCCCGCGTTACCTGCGCCGTCGCTCGGCGACGACGTCGTGATCGTGCGCCCCGACGGCACGACGGTGGGCGGCAGGCCGCCCATCGAAGAAACGGCGTCGACCAGGCCCGCGCCGCGATTTGCTCCGCGTGCTAACGTCGACATCGATCTCGGCCACGACTTCCGCTTCCGCGGGCAGGGCGCGGATCTGGGCCTGGCGGGCACGATTACGGTCAACAGTGCGCCGGATGTCCCGCTGCGCGCGGTCGGCAACGTGCGCGTGACCGAAGGCTCCACGTACACGGCGTTCGGCACCAAGCTCAATATCGAAAACGGCTTCTTCACGTTCAACGGGCCGGTGGGCAATCCGGGCATCAACATTCTCGCCATGCGGCGCAACCAGCAGGTCGAGGCGGGCGTGCAGGTCACCGGCACCGTGCAGGCGCCGTCGGTGCGGCTCGTCTCCGAGCCCAACGTGCCCGATAACGAAAAGCTCTCCTGGCTGCTGTTCGGGCACGGCACCGACCAGGGCAACAACCTCGGCCAGCAGAGCGCGATGACGACGGCGCTCGCCCTGCTCGGCAGCGCGCAAGGCAAGCGCATTGCGCAGAGCATCGGCCTCGACGAATTTTCGATCGGGCGCAGCGAGGTGGGTCTGACCGACACCGAGGTCGTCATGATCGCGAAGGCCATCAACCAGCGTCTCGTGATCGGCTATGAGCAGGGCCTGCAGTCGGCGTCGAACGCGGTGAAGGCCACGATCAACCTCTCGCGCTACTGGTCGCTGGTGGTGTACGGCGGCACCTTCAACGGCGCCGATATTCTCTATACGCGGCGTTTCGATCGGCTGCGCCGCTAGCGCCTCGAAAAGCCAGATGCAAAAAGAAACGCCCCTCGCAAGGGGCGTTTCGTATGACATCAGCGAGTGGGTATTACCTGACCCGCATGCCCGGCTTTGCGCCGCTATGCGGTTCGAGAATGTACAGACCCGGTTCGGCCTTCTCGTCGGCGGCGGAAGCCGCGAGCACCATGCCTTCGGACATGCCGAACTTCATCTTGCGCGGCGCGAGGTTCGCAACCATCACCGTGAGCTTGCCCTTGAGGTCCTCCGGCTTGTACGCCGAACGAATGCCCGAGAACACGTTTCGCGTCTTTTCCTCGCCCACGTCGAGCGTGAGTTGCAGCAGCTTGTCCGACCCTTCGACGAAGTTGCAGTCGACGATCAGCGCCACGCGCAGGTCGATCTTCGCGAAGTCGTCGATGGAGATGACTTCCGGCGTTTCATCGGCGGCAGGCTTCTTCGCTTCCTTGGCAGCCTTCGACTTCTTGTTCGCATCCGCAGCCGCGGCGGCGGGTGCATCGGTTGCCTGCAGCGAATCGCGGTTGGCGGCAAGCAGCGCTTCGATCTGCTTCGGATCGACGCGCGTCATCAGGTGCTTGTACGCGTTGATCGGCTGTTGCGACGAAAGCGCCTTGCCGGCATCGGCCCAGGTCAGCGGCTCGATCGCGAGGAACTGCTCGACGCCTTCCGCGAGCGTCGGCAGCACCGGCTTCAGCGCGAGCGAAAGCAGGCGGAACGCTTCGAGGCTCACGCTGCAGGTCTCGTGCAGCGCCACCGGGTTGGCCGGATCCTTGGCCTGTTCCCACGGCTTGGCCGTGTCGACGTAGCCATTCACGGCGTCGGCGAGTTCCATCGTCTGGCGCAGCGCGCGGCTGTATTCGCGTGCTTCGTAGTGCGCAGCGATTTGCGCAATCGCGCCGCGCAGTTGCTCGAGCAGCGGATGGTGCATCGCGCTGTCCTGCACGCGGCCGTCGAAGCGCTTGATCAGGAAACCCGCCGCGCGGCTTGCGATGTTGATGTACTTGCCGACGAGGTCGCTGTTCACGCGCGCCTGGAAGTCTTCGAGGTTCAGGTCGAGGTCTTCCATCGTGCTGTTGAGCTTCGCGGCGAAGTAGTAGCGCAGCCACTCGGGGTTCAGGCCCGTGGTCACATAGCTTTCCGCCGTGATGAACGTGCCGCGCGACTTCGACATCTTCGCGCCGTCCACGGTCAAAAAGCCATGCGCGAAGACGTTGGTCGGCGTGCGGTGGCCCGAGAACTGCAGCATCGCCGGCCAGAACAGCGTATGGAAATACAGGATGTCCTTGCCGATGAAGTGATACTGCTCCGTCTTCGAGCCGGCCTTCACCCATGCCTCGAAATCGAGGCCGCGCTTTTCGCACAGGTTCTTGAAGCTCGCGTAATAGCCCACGGGCGCATCGAGCCACACGTAGAAGTACTTGCCGGGCGCGCCCGGAATCTCGAAGCCGAAGTAGGGGGCGTCGCGCGAGATGTCCCAGTCGGCGAGCTTCGATTCGCCCGATTCGCCCAGCCACTCGCGCATCTTGTTGGTCGCTTCCGGTTGCGCGAGGCCGCTCACCCAGCCGCGCAGGAAGTCTTCGCAGCGCGGGTCCGAGAGACGGAAGAAGTAGTGCGTCGAGGTCTTGCGGATCGGCGTCGCGCCCGAGACCACCGAGTACGGATTCTTCAGGTCAGTGGGCGCGTAAGTCGAGCCGCATACTTCGCAGCTGTCGCCGTACTGGTCCTTCGCGCCGCACTTCGGGCACTCGCCCTTGATGAAGCGGTCCGGCAGGAACATGTTCTTGACCGGGTCGTAGGCCTGCTCGATGTCGCGCGTTTCGATGAAACCCGCTTCCTTGAGCGCCAGATACACCGACTCGGAGAGCACACGGTTCTCTTCGGAGTCCGTCGAGTAGTAATTGTCGAACGACACGCCGAAGCTGTCGAAGTCGCGCTTGTGCTCCTGCCACACGCGCGCGATCAGCTGCTGCGGCGTGAGGCCTTCCTTCTCCGCGCGCAGCATGACGGGCGTGCCGTGCGTGTCGTCGGCACCGACGTAGTAAACCTCGTGACCATGCATTCGCAGCGCGCGAACCCAGATGTCCGTCTGGATGTACTCGACCAGGTGGCCGATGTGGATCTGACCGTTGGCGTACGGCAGAGCAGACGTAACGAGAATCTGGCGGCGGCCGCTTTGATTGGCATGCGCGCCGGCTGCTGCGAGGTCGGTGGCGGGTGCTGACATAAGTGAGGGGAAGTCCGATGTTGCGGGGGGAAAGCGCGATTTTAGCAGGGCAGGCGCAGCGCCGTTCGGCGAGCCGGTGGACGCTCGTATGCGCAATGCCTGGATGGGGCGCGGGCTGCGTGAGTCGCGGGGATGCTGCGACGCACAAATTGCGGCCAAAAAAAACCGGGGCAAGATTGGCCCCGGAGCAACAACGACAAGAGGAGAATGGTGACGCGGCGGCACTGCCGCACACGTACCGTAAAGACAGACAGCACGGCTTCCCGAGAGTTCGAAAATTTTTTCGATTCTCTGCAAGCGCATTGAAGCAGGCTTGAGAGGGCCGTCCAGCAAGGGTATCGGAGCGCGTGTTCGAGCAACTCCAAATGCAAACGGGGCGGCATGACTGCCGCCCCGTCAATGTGTCGCTGTTTTTTCTGCGCAGTCGCCGGCACTGCGTTCCCGGCGACTGCGTCGGGCGAGCTTAACCGCCCTGGTGCTGCGACGTCGCGCGCAGGTACATTTCCACGCGGCGGTTGGCGGCGCGGCCCGCTTCGGTGTTGTTGTCGGCGATCGGTTGCGTATCGCCGCGTCCCTCCGCCGCCATGCGCTGCATCTGAATGCCGCGAGACGCGAGGTAGTTCACGACGCTCTGTGCGCGGTTGACCGACAGCGTCTGGTTGTAGGCGGCGGAGCCCGTGTTATCCGTATGGCCGACCACCTGCGCAACCACTTCCGGGTTCTGCTGGAGGGTCTGCGCGACCTGGTCGAGCACCGGCGCGAACGACGGCTTGATCGCGTAGCTGCTGGTGTCGAACGTCACATTGCTCGGGATGTCGAGCTTGAGCGAGCCGTCCGGCTGCTCGGTGATCTTCGTGCCGGTGCCCTTGGTGGCGCCCGAGAGCTTGTTGTGGATGTTTTGCCAGTTGTAGCCGGTGATGCCGCCGACCAGTGCGCCCGCGCCCGCGCCGATTGCCGCGCCCTTGCCGCCGCCGAAGATGGCGCCGATCGCCGCGCCCGTGCCTGCGCCGACACCGGTGCCGACAGCCGTGTTGGTGCCCTGCTGCGTCGCGCAGCCGGCGACGAGCGCGCCGGCGATGGCGAAGACGGACAGGCGAGTCAGGATTCTTGTGTTCATTTGCTTTCCTTTCTTGAGTGGAACGGACGCTGCCTGCGGCGTTCGCGGCCCCGCTTGCGAACAGGGTCTTCGAACGGTGCGCGGCGGCAGCTACTACAATGACGCCTTGAGGTTTGCGCCGCCAGGCGAAAGGCCGCTGGGTCGCGGCTTCGAGACCGCCTGGTCGGCATACAAAATCGATGCTGCCGCGAAGCGTGCCCTTTCGGGCAATTTTGCGCAATGCAGCTTAACAATTTCTTTCGATTTCCGGCGCGTAGGCGATCAGTCCTCACTCGGATCGGCGCTAACGCAGACCGGCATTCTCCCCACGGAGTTTCAATGAGCATAGATCGGGCTTTGGTCGACGCCGCGCTCGCGGCCTTGACGGACGCGAACACGGGGCATCCCTACACGGTGGCCAAGGGCGTGCGCAACGTGACCGTCGATGGCGATACGGTCGGCGTCGAGATCGTGCTCGGCTATCCGGCGAAGAGCCAGTTCGACGCGGTGCGCGCGCAGGTCGAAGCGGCGCTTGCCGCCGTGCCGGGCGTGAAGGCGAGCCGCGTCGCGGTCAGAAGCGAGATTACCGCGCATACGGTGCAACGCGGCGTGAAGCTGCTGCCCAACGTGAAGAACATCGTCGCCGTGGCCTCAGGCAAGGGCGGCGTGGGCAAGAGCACGACCGCCGTGAATCTCGCGCTCGCGCTCGCCGCCGAAGGCGCTTCGGTCGGCGTGCTCGACGCGGACATCTACGGCCCTTCGCTGCCGATGATGCTCGGCATCGAAGGCCGCCCCGAATCGCCCGACGGGCAGTCGATGAATCCGCTCGAAGGCCACGGCGTGCAGGCCAACTCGATCGGCTTTCTGATCGAGCAGGACAACCCGATGGTCTGGCGCGGCCCGATGGCCACTTCCGCGCTCGAGCAGCTGCTGCGTCAGACCAACTGGCGCGAGCTCGACTATCTCGTGGTCGACATGCCGCCGGGCACCGGCGACATCCAGCTCACGCTCTCGCAGCGCGTGCCCGTCACGGGCGCCGTGATCGTCACGACGCCGCAGGACATCGCGCTGCTCGACGCGAAGAAGGGCCTCAAGATGTTCGAGAAGGTAGGCATTCCGATTCTCGGCATCGTCGAGAACATGGCCGTGCATATCTGCTCGAACTGCGGCCACGCCGAGCATATTTTCGGCGCGGGCGGCGGCGAGCGCATGGCCAAGGAGTACGGCGTGGAAGTGCTCGGCAGCCTGCCGCTCGACATCGCCATTCGCGAGCAGGCCGATTCGGGCAACCCCACCGTGGTGGCCGCACCCGAGGGGCCGGTGGCGGCAACCTATCGCGCGATCGCGCGGCGCGTGGCGATCCAGATCGCCGAGCGCGCCCGCGACATGACCTCGAAGTTCCCGACCATCGTCGTGCAGAACACCTGAGCGCCGGTGCGGCCGCAGCGCTCGTGCGGCGCCCCGCGCATGGGGACAGATAGGCGCGCGCCGCGCCGCCTGCGCGGTATCATGTGGGCTTCATCGGGTCCGGTATGGCGGCAGCAACGGGGCTGCCGCCGCCCGGCAAGAGGATCGCATGGATAAAGGACACGACAGGCAAGCGGGGAATGCGCAGGTCGTCAGGATGATCGCCCTCGTCACGCTCTGCGGCTGCGCGCTGCTGGCGGGCTGCACGAGCTTCATGGGGCAGCAGGAGAAGCGCGCGGTCGCACAGTTGCTGCCCACTGTCGGCAGCCAGGTGCGCGGCACGGTTTCGTTCGTCGAACATTCGGACGGCGTGCAGGTGAGCTACAACCTCGCGGGCCTGCAGCCCGACAGCGATCACGCATTGCAGGTGCACGAGCGCGGCGACTGCAACGCCACCGACGCCTCGAGCGCCGGCGCCGTGTTCGCGCCCGCCGCGGAGCGCCTGAAGCCCGGCGCGCGCGTGGAAGGCGACCTCGGCAATATCCATGCGGATTCGAACGGCGTGGCGTCGGGCTTTATCGTCGCCCCCGACGTCTCGCTCGACGGCGTGCGCTCCGTCCTGCAACGCGCGGTGATCGTGCACCGGGACGCCATCGACCCCTACGCGTACCCGCAGCGCGGCACGGGCCCGGCGCTCGCCTGCGGCCTGATCCGCGCCCAGTGAGCGCGGCGTTGGCCCCGGCGCGAAACGCAGTTCCAGGCATGGCGATCCACATCGCGTAAAATAGGCGCCTTTCGCACGCGGCGCGCGCCCGGTGGGTCCGTCCGCATGCTTTCCCGACCCGAATTTCTCGTCAAGTAGCGAACATGGCAATCAAGTCCGACAAGTGGATCCGGCGCATGGCCGAAGAGCAGAAGATGATCGAGCCGTTCGTGCGCGATCAGGTCCGTATGTCGGAAGACGGCCGCAAGATCGTGAGCTACGGCACCTCGAGCTACGGCTACGACATCCGCTGCGCCGACGAATTCAAGATCTTCACGAACATCAATTCGACCATCGTCGATCCGAAGAACTTCGACGAAAAATCGTTCGTGGACTTCAAGGGCGACGTCTGTATCATCCCGCCCAATTCGTTCGCGCTGGCGCGCACGGTCGAGTATTTCCGCATTCCGCGCAACGTCCTGACGGTGTGTCTGGGCAAGTCGACCTACGCGCGCTGCGGGATCATCGTGAACGTCACGCCGTTCGAGCCCGAGTGGGAAGGGTATGTCACGCTCGAATTCTCAAATACGACACCTTTGCCTGCGAAAATCTACGCGAACGAAGGGGTGGCGCAAGTGCTGTTCTTCGAAAGCGACGAGATCTGCGAGGTCTCGTACGCGGATCGCGGCGGCAAGTATCAAGGCCAGCACGGCGTCACCCTGCCGAAGACCTGAGTTCCAGCGCACAACACTACCGGATTCAACGACATACGGGGACCGCTGCGCGTCATATGCAGCGGTCGTGTCTTTTGGAGAATCGCCCATGAAGTTTCGTTTTCCCGTCGTCATCATCGACGAAGACTTTCGCTCCGAGAACATCTCGGGTTCCGGCATCCGCGCGCTCGCCGAAGCCATCGAGAAAGAGGGCGCGGAAGTCCTCGGGCTGACGAGCTACGGCGACCTCACGTCGTTCGCGCAGCAGTCGAGCCGCGCCGCGTGCTTCATCCTCTCGATCGACGACGACGAGCTGCTGCCCTACGTCGAAGGCTCGGACGAGGAAGCGCCCGAGCACGCGCCCGCCATCGTCGCGCTGCGCGCGTTCATGGAAGCGGTGCGCAAGCGCAACTCGGACATCCCCATTTTCCTGTACGGCGAGACGCGTACCTCGCGCCATCTGCCCAACGACATCCTGCGCGAGCTGCACGGCTTCATCCACATGTTCGAGGACACGCCGGAGTTCGTCGCGCGCCACGTGATTCGCGAAGCGCGCGTGTATCTCGACGCGCTCGCGCCGCCGTTCTTCAAGGAACTCGTCAAGTACGCCGACGAAGGTTCGTACTCGTGGCACTGCCCGGGTCACTCGGGCGGCGTCGCTTTCCTGAAGAATCCGCTCGGCCAGATGTTCCACCAGTTCTTCGGCGAAAACATGCTGCGCGCCGACGTCTGCAATGCGGTCGAGGAACTCGGCCAGCTGCTCGATCACACCGGCCCGGTCGCGGCCTCGGAGCGCAACGCGGCGCGCATCTTCAGCGCGGACCACGTGTTCTTCGTGACCAACGGCACGTCCACGTCGAACAAGATCGTCTGGCACGCAACGGTCGCGCCCGGCGACATCGTGCTGGTCGACCGCAACTGCCACAAATCGATCCTGCACGCGATCACGATGACGGGCGCGATTCCCGTGTTCCTCACGCCGACGCGCAACAACTTCGGCATCATCGGCCCGATTCCGCGCGACGAGTTCAAGCCGGAAAACATCCGCAAGAAGATCGAGGCGAATCCGTTCGCCCGCGAGGCGCTCGCGAAGAATCCGAACGTGAAGCCGCGCATTCTGACGATCACGCAGAGCACGTACGACGGCGTGGTCTACAACGTCGAGATGATCAAGGACCTGCTCGGCGACATGCTCGACACGCTGCACTTCGACGAAGCCTGGCTGCCGCACGCCGAATTCCACGAGTTCTACCAGGACATGCACGCGATCGGCGCGGGCCGTCCGCGTACCAAGGCGCTGGTGTTCGCGACGCACTCGACGCACAAGCTGCTCGCCGGAATCTCGCAGGCCTCGCAGATCGTCGTGCAGGACTCGGAAGACAGCGCGTTCGACCGCCACCGCTTCAACGAGGCGTATCTGATGCACACGTCCACGTCGCCGCAATACGCGATCATCGCGTCGTGCGACGTGGCCGCCGCGATGATGGAAGCGCCGGGCGGCCCGGCACTGGTGGAAGAGTCGATCGCCGAAGCGCTCGACTTCCGCCGCGCCATGCGCAAGGTGGACGCCGAGTACGGCGACGACTGGTTCTTCCAGGTCTGGGGCCCGGACGAGCTGGCCGAAGAAGGCATCGGCTCGCGCGAAGACTGGATGCTGCGCCCGAACGATCACTGGCACGGCTTCGGCGCGCTGGCGGAAGGCTTCAACATGCTGGACCCGATCAAGGCGACCATCGTCACGCCGGGTCTGGACGTGGACGGCGAATTCGGCGAAACCGGCATTCCGGCCGCGATCGTGACGAAGTACCTGGCCGAGCACGGCATCATCGTCGAGAAGACGGGGCTGTACTCGTTCTTCATCATGTTCACGATCGGCATCACGAAGGGCCGCTGGAACTCGATGGTGACCGAGCTCCAGCAGTTCAAGGACGACTACGACAACAACCAGCCGCTGTGGCGCGTGCTGCCCGAATTCGTCGCGCAGCATCCGATGTACGAGCGCGTGGGCCTGCGCGACCTGTGCCAGCAGATCCACAGCGTCTACCGTGCCAACGATATCGCGCGCCTCACGACCGAGATGTACCTCTCGAGCATGGAGCCTGCGATGAAGCCGTCGGATGCATTCGCGAAGCTCGCCCACCGCGAGATCGACCGCGTGCCTGTCGACGAACTCGAAGGCCGCGTCACGTCGATCCTGCTCACGCCGTATCCGCCGGGTATTCCGCTGCTGATTCCGGGCGAGCGCTTCAACAAGACGATCGTGAATTATCTGAAGTTCGCGCGCGAGTTCAATGAGCGCTTCCCGGGCTTCCATACCGACATCCACGGGCTCGTGGGCGAGACCATCAACGGCCGCATCGAGTATTTCGTGGATTGCGTGCGCGACTGAACGCGCGAGGGGAGGGGATGTTGGATGGTTCTTCGGCGCGGCTAGCGCGTTATTTTGCTGCGATGGTGTCGACGCTGTCGGTGATTTCGACCGCCACGGTGCTGTTCGCCGTGGCACCGGCGGCGCGCGCCGAGGTCGCGGCGGCCGATCCGATCGATACGGCCATGCGCACCTGTCTCGCGCGCGCGGACCGGTCGTCGACGGCTGGCCAGATCCAGTGCATGGACGACGCGCGCACCGCATGGCGCAAGGCCGCCGACAACGCGCTCGCGCAACTGCTCGCGAAGCTGCCGGCCGCGCAGCAAAAGCGCTGGCAACTGAGCCAGCAGAAGTGGGTGGCCTGGCGCGACGCCGAGGACACCATGCTCGGCGCCGCATTCGCGACCACGAGCGGCAGCACCTACCAGCTCTACGAGGCGGACATGCGCCTGCAGCCGGTGCGCGATCGCGCGCTCGCGCTGCGCACCCAGGCGACGACCTACGACGGCGACGCGCCGAAGGTGCGCGCCTGCAGCGCCGATGCGCGCTGCGAGCACGTGAGCTATGACCTCAATCGCTACTACCGTCAGCTCTATGCGCGCATACCGAAGCACGCCCGGCCTACGGTTGCACGCGCACAAAGCGACTGGCGCGCGTATCGCGACGCGACCACGCCGCTCATCGACGAGCATGCGCGACTCGATCTGCTAGGCGGGCGCCTCGCGACCTTGAAGCGCCTCGCCGAAACGGTGAACAACCACTGAGGCTGCGCCTTCAGTCGAGGATGAACTGCTCCGGCGCGCGCGCCGGCAGCGCAGTCGGCTCGCCCATCAGGTCGTGCAACGCGACCTCGATGCCGGTCGACATCAGGTTGAGCGCGAGGTCGTTGTCTTCGGTGCCGAACGGGTCTTCGAGCTGCGAGGCGATCGCCTCGTGGGCCATGAACGCGTAGGCCACGAACACGGCGAAGATCGGCGTCAAACCGCCGATGCTGTCGACGAGGCCGAACGGCAGCATCGCGCAGAAGAAGTACACGGTGCGATGAATCATCACCGTATAGGCGAACGGCAGCGGCGTGGAGACGATGCGCTCGCACCCGCCGATCACATCCGAAATGCCATTGAGATTATGTTCGAACGCGAGCACCGCGTAGCCGTCGAGGCGGCCTTCGCGCGTCTCGCGCTGGACCCATTCCGAAGCGCACAGCAGGAGCGTGGCCGGGCGGTAGCGCGCCGCCATCACGCGCGCGAACAGCGCGGGCGCCAGGCGCGACTCGAGATCGGCGCGCGGGTCGGTGTTGCGCAGTTGATGGCGCAGCGCATGCGGCAGCGCAGCGAGCAGACCGGCCAGTTCGCTCGCCCGCTCGCGTGTTGCCGCTTCGTCGCCGCTGCGCGGGAGCGTCAGTGCCTGGCGCACCAGCGAGCGCGTCTCATTGAGCATTTGCCCCCAGAGCTTGCGGCCCTCCCAATAGCGGTCGTAGCTCGCGCTGTTGCGAAAGCCGAGAAACACCGCGAGCGCAATACCGATCAGCGAGAACGGCACGGTGCTCAGGTTGACCGTGAGCTTGAGGATGTGATCGTGCGCGGCCACTGCGATGATCGACAGTACCAGCACGATGAAGAGGCGCGGCAGAAGTTGCGGCAGCACGGAGCCGCGCCACGCGAGCAGCATGCGGAACCAGTGGAGGTGAGGGCGGACGATCATGGGGCAGGTGTTGGGGGCGAAGACGAAACCTGACGGAGCAAGTCGGCAGTATGGCGCGGGATCGTAGGCCATGACGCGCGGCTGCCGGGCGCACACTTCCGGCATTTTGCTGCGGGTACAGCGCGCTGTCATGTGTGTCCTCATGGGCATGGTCACCTTGTGCGCCGCCCACAAGCAAACCGGGCGCGCGACGTTGTCCGTCGCGCGCCCGGTTGGGCTTTAGACTGCGAGCGTTTTCCGCCCGTTGCGCTGCGCTTACTTGAGCGCCGCGCGCGCCGCCGCGATGGCCGCACGCACCTGCTCGGGCGCGGTGCCGCCCGGATGGTTGCGCGCCGAGACCGAGCCTTCGAGCGTCAGCACTGCGAACACGTCTTCGGCCAGCAGGTTCGACACGGCCGGCAGTTCGCGGCGCATCTCGTCGAGCGTGAGGTCGGCCAGATCGCAGTTGCGGTCCACGCAGATCCGCACCGCGTGCGCCACGGCTTCGTGCGCGTCGCGGAACGGCAGGCCCTTCTTGACTAGGTAGTCGGCCAGATCCGTGGCCGTGGAGAAGCCCTGCAGCGCCGCCGCGCGCATCGCCTGCTCCTTGACCGTGATGCCCGCGACCATCTCCGCGAAGATGCGCAGCGTGTCTGCCACGGTATCGACCGTGTCGAACAGCGGCTCCTTGTCTTCCTGGTTGTCCTTGTTGTAGGCGAGCGGCTGGCCCTTCATGAGCGTGAGGAGCGCCATGAGATGGCCGTTCACGCGGCCGGTCTTGCCGCGCGCGAGTTCCGGCACGTCCGGGTTCTTCTTTTGCGGCATGATCGACGAGCCCGTGCAGAAGCGGTCGGCCAGATCGATGAAGCCCACGCGCGGGCTCATCCACAGCACCAGCTCTTCCGAGAAGCGCGAGACGTGCGTCATCACCAGCGCGGCCGCCGCCGTGAATTCGATGGCGAAGTCGCGGTCGGACACGGCGTCGAGCGAGTTTGCGCAGATGCCGTCGAAGCCCAGCGTCTTCGCCACGGCGAAGCGGTCTACGGAAAAGCTCGTGCCCGCGAGCGCCGCCGCACCGAGCGGCAGACGGTTCACGCGCTTGCGGCAGTCCACCATGCGCTCGGCGTCCCGCGTGAACATTTCCACATAGGCGAGCAGGTGATGGCCGAAGGTGACCGGCTGCGCCACTTGCAGGTGCGTGAAGCCCGGCATGATCGTGCCCGAGTGCTGTTCGGCCAGGTCGAGCAGCGCGCCGCGCAGGTCGCCGAGCAGGCCGCCGATGCGGTCGATCTCGCCGCGCAGCCAGAGGCGGATGTCGGTCGCGACCTGGTCGTTGCGCGAGCGGCCCGTGTGCAGCCGCTTGCCCGCATCGCCGATCAGGGCGGTCAGGCGCGCTTCGATGTTCAGGTGCACGTCTTCGAGGTCGAGCAGCCATTCGAATTCGCCGCGCTCGATCTCGCCCTTGATCTTCGCCATGCCGCCCTCGATGGCGGCGAGGTCGTCGGCGGAGATGATCTTCTGCGCGGCCAGCATCGACGCGTGTGCGAGCGAGCCCTCGATATCGACGAGCGCGAGGCGCTTGTCGAAGAAGACCGACGACGTGTAGCGCTTGACCAGCTCCGACATGGGTTCGGAGAAGCGAGCCGACCAGGCTTCGCCTTTTTTGTGCAGTTGGGACGTCATGGTGATGGGGCGTGAACGAGCAAGCGGTGAGAAGGCGTGCCGCGCGGCGCATTGCGCTGCATTGCGTCAAGCACGGCGGGAAAGAACTCGATTTTAACATTGGCGCTCTGCCGCAACGCCGCCAGGCGGCCCGCGCCGCTCAGAGCCGCACCAGCACCACGAGCTTGAGATCTTCGCGATGTGCGGGCTTGAAGGTGATCTGGTCGCAGGCGATGCGGCCGTGGCGCGGATGGTTGAACTCGCGCCGGCCGCCCTCGCGCTCGAACACGTCCTGCGAGGCCCAGAAGCGCGCGAAGTCATCGCTTGCGGCGATCAGCGAGTCGATCAGCGCGCGCGTGGGCGCGTCGTTGAGGTGGCGGATGGAGTCGGCGCGGAACTCGGCGGCCAGGCGCCGCGCGCGCGTTTCCCAGTCCACGATCAGCTCGCGCCCGAGCGGCTCGGTGAACGTGAAGCGCAGCAGGTTGCGGTCGTGCTCGCCGTCGAGCCAGCCCGTGAAGAGGTCCGCCGCATGCGCGTTCCAGGCGAGCGCCGTCCACTGGCGGTCGAGCACGTACGCGGGGGCGTCCACGAGCTTCACCGTTTGCAGCAGCGTGGCGGGCGCGTCCGCGGCGGTGGCCGGATCGGGCTCGGCGGGGTCGCGCTGCGCGGCCAGCTCGAACAGATAGGCGCGCTCGGCGCGCGAGAGCCGCAGTGCGACGGCGATGCGCGCGAGCGCGTCCGCCGAAGCCGAAACGGGGCGGCCCTGCTCGATCCACGTGTACCAGGTCGGGCTCACGCCGCACAGCTGTGCGACTTCCTCACGGCGCAGGCCAGGCGTGCGGCGGCGCGGGCCGGGCGGCAGGCCGACCTCCGCGGGCGAAAGACGCTCGCGATGGGCGCGGATGAATTCGCCCAGCGCGCGGGCGGGCGTTGCGTCGAGGGTTTTGCCGGCGGCGGCGGGTGAAGCCGGGGAGGGCGTATCGAGGCTCATTGGGCGTGGGGCTAGTGGCAGCGATACCAGAATAATCGCTTAACTTGTACTGGTACAAAACGGACTCTATTGTAGCGTCTGACGCGGCGACGGGCCGCCACGTCAGCCAGCCCGGAGATTGCAGACCCCTCGGCGCGCGGCGCTCGCCGCTTCGCGCCCCACATAAAGCACCGCATAAGAACCCGCAAAAGGAGCATGCGATGAAGCATCACGATCAGGTCGCCGACGCGTTCGGCTCGACCGCCGCCGCCTACCTCACGAGCCAGGTCCACGCGAGCGGCGCGGATCTGGAGAACCTCGCCGCGACCTTCGCGGCCACCTGCGGCAATGCGACGGTGCTGGACATGGGCTGCGGCGCGGGCCACGCGAGCTTCGCCGTGGCGCCGCACGTGCGCGAAGTCGTGGCCTACGACATCGCTCCGCAGATGCTCGCCACGGTCGAAGCCGCCGCGAAGGAGCGCGGCTTGACGACCGTGCGCACGCAGCAGGGCGCGGCGGAAACGCTGCCGTTCGCCGACGCGAGCTTCAACTGGGCCGTGAGCCGCATGAGCGCGCACCACTGGCGCGACGTGCCGCGCGCGCTTGCCGAAGTGCACCGCGTGCTCAAGCCGGGCGGCCGGCTGAAGTTCATCGACATCGCGGGCATCGACGATCCGCTTTACGACACGCATATTCAGGCGATCGAACTGTTGCGCGACGCGTCGCACATTCGCGACTACCGCGCCGACGAGTGGATCGCGATGCTCGACGCCGCCGGCTTCGACGCGAAGGTGAGCGCGCGCTGGCGCATCGCGCTCGACTTCGATTCGTGGGTCGCGCGCATGCGCACGCCGCCGGAGCGCGTGACGGCGATCCGCTCGATGTGGGAGCGCACGCCCGATGAAGTGCGCCAATACTTCGATGTGCAGAGCGATATGTCGTTCAAGCTCGATGCACTGATGATCGACGCGACGCGGCGCGATTGAAGTTCGCCTGAGGCAATAAAAAACGGCGTCGTGACCGCGAGGGCACGACGCCGTTTGCACAGGAGCACAGCGCGAACGCTCAACCCGTATTGCGCAGCCCCGCCGCAATCCCGTTGATCGTCAGATGAATACCGCGCCGCACGCGCGGGCTCGGGTCGCCGGCGCGATAGCGCTTGATCAGCTCCACCTGCAAGTGATTCAACGGATCGAGATACGGGAAGCGGTTCTTGATCGAACGCGCGAGCAGCGGGTTGTCGGCGAGTCGTCCGGGGGCGCCCGTGATCTCACCGAGCACCTTCGTCGTGCGCTCCCATTCGGCCACGATGCGCTCGAATACGAGCTTGCGCAGCTTCTTGTCCGCGACGAGTTGCGCGTAGCGCGAGGCCACCGCGAGGTCGGTCTTCGCGAGCGTCATGTCCATGTTCGAGAGCAGGTTCGAGAAGAACGGCCAGGTCTTGTACATCTTCTTGAACATCGCGAGACGGCGCGCGCGCTCGGCGTCGCTGCCCGCATCGTCGAGATACGAGGCCACCGCGCTGCCAAAGCCGTACCAGCCCGTGAGCAGCAGGCGGCACTGGCCCCACGAGAAGCCCCACGGAATCGCGCGCAGATCGTCGATCTTGCGGTTCTTCGGGTCCTGCAGCTTGCGCGAGGCCGGGCGGCTGCCGATGTTCAGCTCGGCGATTTCCGTGATCGGCGTGGAGGCGAAGAAGTAGTCGGTGAAGCCGGGCGTCTCGTAGACGAGCGAGCGATACGCGGCCATCGCGGCGTCGGAGAGCGATTGCATCGTCTGCTCGAACGCGGGCAGCTGGTCGGGCGCGTTGCTCGCCCCGCCCATCGGCAGCAGCGTCGCTTCGAGCGTCGCGGCGATCACCGTTTCGAGGTTGCGGCGGCCGATCTCCGGATTGCCGAACTTGCTCGCGATGACTTCGCCCTGCTCGGTCAGGCGGATCTGGCCTTCGACCGTGCCCGGCGGCTGCGAGAGGATCGCGTTGTAGGTCGGGCCGCCGCCGCGGCCCACCGTGCCGCCGCGGCCGTGGAACAGACGCAGCGTGATGCCGCGCTGCTTGTATAGCGCGACGAGCGCGAGTTCCGCACGATACAGCTCCCAGTTCGAGGTGAGGAAGCCGCCGTCCTTGTTGCTGTCCGAGTAGCCGAGCATGATTTCCTGCTCGTTGCCCTGGTGCTCGACGATGGCGTCGATGCCGGGCAGCGCGAGCAGGTCGCGCATGATGCCCGGCGCGTGGCGCAAGTCGGGAATCGTCTCGAAAAGGGGGATCACCATCAGCGCGGCCTTCGCGGGGTCTTCCGCGTGGCCGAGGCGCCCGCGCATGAGACCGGTTTCCTTCTGCAGCAGCATCACTTCGAGCAGGTCGGAAACCGTTTCGGTGTGCGAGATGATGTAGTTGCGCACGGCGCGCGCGCCGAACTTCTCGCGCGTCACGCGCGCCATTTCCAGTACGCCCAGCTCGCTTTTCACGAGCTCGGAATAGTCGAGGTACGGCGAGCGCAGCGTGCGCGGATCGGCGAGCTGGGCGAGCAGCACGATCTGCTTGTCTTCTTCGGAAAGCGCCGCGTAGTCGGCTTCGACACCGGCGCGCGCGAGCAGCTCCGTAATCACGGCTTCGTGGATGTCCGAACTCTGGCGCAGATCGATCGAGGCGAGATGGAAGCCGAACACGTCGACGGCGCGCATGAGCGGCGCAAGCCGCGTGGTGGCGAGCGACGCGCCGTGATGCTCGGCGAGCGAATCCATCAGGATATGCAGGTCGCGCGAGAACTCGTCGGCATCGGCATAGGGCTTGGCGCGCACGGGCGCGGCGTTGCGGCCCGCGCTGCGCACGGCCACCACGCCTTCGCCCAGACGCACGCGCGCGCTCGCGGCGAGGCGCGTATATACGCCGATCAGCGCGCGGCGATACGGCTCGTCCACGCGGTGCGGCGACTGGTCGGGCGAGGCTTCGGCGAGCGCCTTCAGTTCTTCGCTTGCGCCCGCGAGCAGGTTCGACACCGAAAGCTCGGCGCCGAGTCGGTGCACTTCGTCGAGGTAATGCTGCAGGATCACCTGCGCCTGGCGCTCGCTCGCTTCTTCGAGCGTGGCGGCCGTGACGTTCGGGTTGCCGTCGCGGTCGCCGCCGATCCAGCTGCCCATCTGGAAGAACGCGGGCAGGCGCGCCGAAAGGCCGTGCTCCTTTAGCTGCGTTTCGATCTCGCTGTAAAGCGCCGGGATCTCGGTGAGGAAGGTCGTGTGGTAATACGAAAGCGCGTTCTCGATTTCGTCGCCCACGGTCAGGCGCGACTCGCGCAGCATGCGCGTTTGCCAGAGCGAGGTCACGCGCGCGCGCAGGAGCGACTCGTTGTGCTCGAGCTCGCGATGCGTGAGCGGCTGGTCGCGCTCGGCGAGCAGGCGCGCGATGTCGTGCTGCGAGTCGAGCGTGCTCTTGCGCTGCACTTCCGTGGGGTGCGCGGTGAGCACGGGGACGATCAGCGCGTCGTTGAAGAACTGCTGGAGCACCGGCGTCGCGGCCGCGCCCGCCAGTGCGAGACGTTCGAGCGAATGCGCGATGGTGCCCGCCTGCGGCGCCGAGCCCGCGAGGTCATGAATGCGGCGGCGGCGGTTGCGGTGGCGATCTTCAGCGATGTTCGCGAGATGCGAGAAGTAGCTGAACGCGCGCACGACGCTTACGGTCTGCTCGGGCGAGAGCGCGCGCAACTGCTTTTCCAGCGCGAGCGCGTCGGCGCTGTCGTCCTCGCGGCGAAAGCGCACGGCGGTCTGACGAATGGTTTCCACGACGTCGAATACCGCGTCGCCTTCCTGCTCGCGCAGCACTTCGCCGAGCAGGCGGCCTAGGTAGCGGATGTCTTCGAAGAGCGGCTGGTCCTTGTCGTCGCGCGCGCGACCATTGCGCGAAGCGCCGGCGGGCGTTTTCGGAGCCTTCACCGCCTTCGTGGCCTTCGTCGCTTTTTCGGCCTTCGGCGTCTTCGCCGCCTTGACAGCCTCGGCGGCCGGTTTCGTCGTCGCGGATTTCGTGGTCTTCGTGGTCTTCGTCGTTTTCGCCGGTTTCGTGGACGGCGCGGCCGATGCGGCCTTCGAAGTTGCGTTCTGCGATGCGGTGTTGCGGCGCTCTGCGCGCGCCGAGCCGGAAGACTTCACGATGTTTTCCTTGAGGCTTGCCAGGATATGGGCAGGTTAGTCGGAGAACTGCCAACTGCATGACCGCGGCGCGTGCCGGGCCGTGTACTGCGGGTGCAACCTGGAGAGGGCGGAAGGTGCCACCCTGTGCGAGCCGTGCGGATAGGGCAGAGGCGGCGCGGCTCGCCAATGGCGGTGCGCCGGGTGCAGGCCTTGCTGGAGAGTGCGCCGCTCGCGAGGGCGAGCGCAAGCCGAAGCGGCGCCGCGGCCGCGCGGGCCGCGTTTGTGCCAGCCGCATGCCAGACGCGCGCCAGTTTGCCTACGATGGGTACAGTAAGCGCCGCTGCAACGCCTGAGTCTCTTCCTTGCCGCCGCCCGCGCCCTGTCAGCCTGTCCCTGCGGGGAGGCGGTAAAAAGGGCGCGTGCTAACATTGCCTGTTATCCGATCCTGCTTTTCATCCCGTCATTCGATGTACTTGTCATGAACTCCGAGACGTTATCCGCGCCCATGCCCCGCACCCTGGTGATCGCTTCGCGGGAGAGCCGCCTCGCGATGTGGCAGGCCGAGCATGTGCAAGCTGCGCTGCACAAATTATATCCAGCCTGCGACGTGAAAATTGTTGGAATGACGACACGCGGCGATCAAATTCTCGACCGCACGCTCTCGAAGGTGGGCGGCAAGGGTCTTTTCGTCAAGGAACTGGAGCAGGCGCTGGCCGAGGGCCGCGCCGATCTCGCCGTGCACTCGCTCAAGGACGTGCCGATGGAGCTTCCGGAAGGCTTCACGCTCGCGGCCATCATGGAGCGCGAGGACCCGCGCGACGCGTTCGTCTCCAACGACTACGACTCGCTCGCCGCGTTGCCGGCGGGCAGCGTGGTGGGCACGTCGAGCCTGCGCCGCGAGTCGATGATCCGCGCGCGCTATCCGCATCTCGACGTGAAGCCGTTGCGCGGCAATCTCGACACGCGCCTCGCCAAGCTCGACCGCGGCGATTACGCGGCCATCATTCTCGCGGCGGCGGGCTTGAAGCGCCTTGGCCTCGGCGCGCGTATCCGCGCGCTCATCGAGCCCGAGGACAGCCTGCCGGCGGCGGGGCAGGGCGCGCTCGGCATCGAGATCCGCGCCGATCGCGCCGATATTGCCGCATGGCTCGCGCCGTTGCACGACGACGCCACCGCGAAGGCCGTCGAAGCCGAGCGCATGGTTTCGCGCGCACTGGGCGGCAGCTGCACGGTGCCGCTCGCAGCCTACGCGCAGTGGCACGATGGCAAGCTTGCGCTGCGCGGCACGATCGCCATGCCCGACGCGAGCCGGGTGCTCGCGGCGCAGGAGGCCACCGCGGCATCCACGCTCGACGATGCCATGGCGCTCGGCCGCCGCGTTGCAGACGACCTCATCGCGCAGGGCGCGCTCGAGATCGTGCGCGCACTCGCGGACGCGGCCCAGGCCGCCGATGGTCCGAATGCGGCGCCCGCCAGCGGCGGCGGCGCCCACAACCCTACCGGCGCGGGCGAAGGCCCGGCCTCCAGATGATGGCCGGCCCGAGGCAACCATACGGCAACCCCGACCAGCCCGACGACTGGGGCGGGCCGGGCGACGCCTCTACCGGCGCGAAGCGCGCGTCACCGGCAAGCGGCGATAACAGCCATGGTGGCAATGGCAATGGCGACGGTAAGCCATTCACCGTCGTCATGACCCGGCCGGCCGGTCAGTCGGATGGCCTGGCGGGGCGACTCGCGCAGCACGGCATGCGCACGCTCGACTTTCCGCTCATCGCCATTGCGCCCGTGACCGACGAAGCGCCGCTGCGCGCCGCGCTCGGCGCGCTCGAACGCTATGCGCTCGTCGTGTTCGTTTCGCCGAACGCCGTCGATCGCGCGTTCGCATGCTATGCCTCGGTCTCGTCGATCTGGCCGCCCGCGCTGCCCGTGGCCGTGGTCGGCCCGGCGAGCGTAGCCGCACTCGAGCGGCACGGCGTGGCGGCCCCCGAGCATCGCGTGGTGAGCCCTGCGGGCGCGGGGGAGGAAGAGCCCGCGCGCTTCGATTCCGAGTCGCTTTACGCCGCGCTCGAAAAGACCTTCGGCGTGGATGCCTTCGCGGGCAAGCGCGTCCTGATCGTGCGCGGCGACGGCGGCCGCGAGTGGCTCGCCGAGCGTCTGCGCGAAGCGGGCGCCGAGGTCGAGACCGTGGCGGCCTACCGCCGCGTCGTGCCCGAGCCGCCCATTGCCGCCTGGACGCAGGTGCACGCGCTGCTCGAAGGCGCGCCGCACGCGTGGCTCGTCACGAGCTCCGAGGGCGTGCGCAACCTCGACGAACTCGCGCGCGAGCACCTCACGGCGGGCGAGATCGTCGAGCTGCGTCATGCGCCGCTTGTCGCGCCGCACCCGCGGATCGCCGAGACGGCGCGCTCAATGGGTTTTGATAGGATTACGGTGTCCGGCGCGGGCGACGAACGCATCGTCGAGACGCTGCTAAGCCTCGCTTCTTCCGTTGTTCAACCGGTTCAGAACACTCCGGCCCAAGCGCCGGCCAACCCACGCATGACAGATTCGAACAACTCAAGCAGCACAACAAACCAGGGTGCCCTCGCCACGGGCGCGGCCGCTTCCAGCAGCGCGTCGGCTTCGGGCAGCGCATCGGCGCGGCCTTCGTATGCGTCGTCGGGCGCGGGCTCTTCCGCGCCGCTGACGCCACCGCCGGGCGCGGGCAACGGGCGGCGCGGCGCAGGCTCGGCGCTGCTGTGGCTCGTCCTGGTGCTGGTCGCGGCGGGCTCGGGCGCAGGCGGCTATTTCCTCAATCGCAAGGTCGACAACCTCGGCATGCAGGCCATTCAACGCCAGCAGGCGAGCGAGCAGCAGACCGCCGCGCTGCGTGCGCGCGCCGACCAGGCTGTTGCGGGCGCACAGCAGGTCGACAAGCAGATCGCCCAGCTCGAAGGCAAGATCGCCGACGCGCAGAATTCGCAGCAGGCGCTCGCGCAGCAATACGCCGACCTGTCGAAGAGCCGCGACGACTGGACGCTCGCCGAAGTCGGCCAGATGCTGTCGAGCGCGAGCGAGCAGCTCCAGCTCACGGGCAACACGCAGCTCGCACTGTTCGCGCTGCAAAGCGCCGACACGCGCCTCGCCGCCTCGGACAACGCGCAGGCCATCGCCGTGCGCAAGGCGATCGCGCAGGACATCGACAAGCTCAAGGCCGCGCCGTCGACGGACCTCACGGGCCTCGCCATCAAGCTCGACACCGCGCTCGGCCAGATCGACTCGCTGCCGCTTTCAGGCGAGGCGATCGTCGCGCATACGAAGCCGGAGGCTGCACAGCCTGCCGATATCGCCCAGGTTGCCGCGGCGACCAGCCAGCCGAAATGGAAGGTGTGGATCGACACCTTCGTCGACGGCGTGGGCAAGCAGATCGCGAGCCTCGTGCAGGTGCGCCGCATCGACAACGCGGACGCCATGCTCGTGTCGCCCGATCAAGGCTATTTCGTGCGTGAGAACCTGAAGCTGCGTCTGCTTTCGGCGCGCCTGTCGCTGCTCTCGCGCAACCAGGACACGCTCAAGTCCGACCTCGCGGCCGCCGACGCCACGCTCGCACGCTACTTCGACAGTGCGTCGAAAGACACGCAAACGGTGCGCGGACTGCTCAAGGAAGTGAACGACGGCTCGGCCGCCGTCACGCTGCCCACGCTCGACACGAGCCTGAAGGCGATCCAGCAATACCGGAGCCGGGGGTAAGCATGGCGATCCGTGGACTCCTCTGGCTCGCGCTTCTGTTCGCGATTGCCGTCGCGCTCGCGACTGTCGGGCGCTTCGACACCGGGCAGGTGCTGCTCGTCTATCCGCCGTATCGTGTGGACGTCTCGCTCAACCTGTTCGTGGTCGGCATCGTGGTGGCGTTCCTGCTGCTATACGCGATCCTGCGTTTCGCGCGCAACATCGTGACGATGCCGCGCCGCGTGGCCGCCTATCGCGCGCGCATGCGCGCCGAGAAGGCGAACTCGGCGCTGCGCGATGCCGTGGGCAATCTCTACGCGGGCCGCTTCTCGCGCGCCGAGAAAGCCGCACGCGATTCGCTCGCCGACGCGAAGAATACGAGCGCCGCGGGCCTGATCGGCGCGACGGCTGCGCACCGTCTGCATGAATACGCGCGCCGCGACGAATGGCTCACCCAGGTCGACGACCCCGACCTCCAGGAAGCGCGCCTCATGGCGACCGCCGACATGCGCGCCGACGGCCGCGACGCCGATGGTGCGCTTGCCGCGCTCACCGAAATGCGCACGCAGGGCGGCCGCCGCATCCACGCGCAACAGATCGCACTGCGCGCGCAGCAGCAGCTCAAGAACTGGAGCGAAGTGCTCAAGCTCGTGAAGACGCTGGAAAAGCGCGAAGCGTTGCACCCGGCCGTGGCCGTGCGCCTGCGCCAGCTCGCGGCGGAAAATCTGCTGCGCGACCGTCGTCACAACGCCGATGCGCTGCTCGAACTGTGGCAGTCGCTCTCGAACGTCGAGCGTCACTCGCCGCGTCTCGCCGACTGCGCCGCCGAACTGCTGATCGCGCTCGATCGCCAGGCCGACGCGCGCAAGATCGTCGAGGAAGCGCTCGCGCAGAACTGGGACGCGCGCTTGCTGCGCCGCTATCCGGACACGGCGGGCAGCGACGCGCTGCCGCTCATCCAGAAGGCCGAGGTTTGGCGCAAGGAGCGCCCTGAGGACGGCGACCTGCTGTTCGCGCTGGGCCGCCTGTGCCTGAAGCAACAGCTCTGGGGCAAAGCGCAGTCGTTCCTCGAAGCCGCGCTCAAGTCCGCGGACGCCACGCAGAACGAGCCGCTCAAGATCCGCTCGCATCGCGCACTCGCGCGTCTGCACGAGCAGCTCGGCGACGGCGAGAAGGCCGCTTCGCACTATCGGGAAAGTGCGCTGTCGATGAACGTGGTGTAAAGCAGCCCGCGACGAATCCGAAGCCGCAATAAAAACGACCGCCTGCAAAACAGGCGGCCGTTTGTTTTTGCTGAAGCCGTAATGCGCTTAGCGGTTCACGAGCTTCGCAGGCGCCGAAAGCGCGAGCAAACCGCCCAGGATCATGGACGCCGCCAGCATGTACATGCCCGAATCGTTGGCCTTGGTGGCCTCTTTGAGCCAGCCCACCGCATACGGGCTCAGGAAGCCCGCGAGATTGCCGATCGAGTTGATGAGTGCGATACCGGCCGCCGCGCCCGTGCCCGCGAGCCAGGCCGTGGGCAGGCTCCAGAACAGCGGCAGCGTGGTGAGAATGCCCATGGTCGCGATGGTGAGCGCCGTCATGGCGAGCGTCGTGTCGTGGGCCCACGTGACCGAAAGGACGAGGCCGAGCGCACCGATGGCGGCCGGCACGGCGATGTGCCAGCGGCGCTCGCGCGTGCGGTCGGCGCTCTTCGCCACCAGCACCATGCCGACCACGGCCGCGGCGAACGGAATCGCCGAAAGCAGGCCGATCGTGAGCGCGTCTTTCACGCCCGTCGCCTTGATGATGGTGGGCAGCCAGAAGCTCACGCCGTAGAGGCCCATCACGAACGAGAAGTAGGTGAGGCTCATCACCAGCACGCGCGCGCTCGTGAGCACGGTCATGATCGGCGGGTCCTCCTTGGTGGCATCTTCAGCGGCGATGTTGCGCTCGAGCAGCGCGCGCTCTTCTTCCGTGAGCCACTTCGCTTTTCCGATGCGGTCGTCGAGCACGAAGAACACCAGCACGCCGACGATCACCGAAGGCAGCCCTTCGAGCAGGAACAGCCACTGCCAGCCTTGCCAGCCGTTCGCGCCGTCGAAGGACTTGAGAATCCAGCCCGACACCGGACCGCCGATCACGCCCGACAGCGCGATGGCAGTCATGAACCACGTGGTCATGCGCCCGCGGCGGTGCGCCGGATACCAGTAGGTGAGATAGAGGATGATGCCGGGGAAGAAGCCCGCCTCGCACAGGCCGAGCAAAAAGCGCATCACGTAGAACATGGTGGGCGTGGTGACGAACATCGTCAGGATGGAGACGAGGCCCCACGTGACCATGATGCGCGCGATCCACACGCGCGCACCCACGCGATGCAGGATGATATTGCTTGGCACTTCGAACAGAAAGTAGCCGACGAAGAATATGCCCGCGCCGAAGCCATAAACCGCATCGGAGAGATTGAGCGCCGAACTCATCTGCAGCTTGGCGAAGCCCACGTTGACGCGGTCCAGATACGCGACCACGTAACACAGCATGAGAAGCGGAATGAGACGCCACGCGACTTTGCGGTACGTGGCTTCTTCGAAGGCGGAGGGCGGGGCACCCGCTCCCGCTTGCGGCAGATGATTCGCTGGACTGGCCATGGTGTCTCCTAAGCGATCTTGCTCGTTGGCGTGTTTGTAGTATTGCCGCCTTGATACGGCGGGTATTCGACGCGAAAGCACGATCATTCTATACGCGCCGCCGTGGCGCGACGGCGCGTATCTGTCGGGGAAAACACCGATCGGTCAGCTGGCGGGCGCCACTATACGCAGCGCCCGCCATCCACTTCGATGCAGGTGCCGGTAATGAACGCCGCCTCATCCGAAGCGAGATAGAGACACGCATTCGCCACGTCCTGCGGCGTGGAAAAGCGCCCGAGCGGAATGGTCGCGACGAAGCGCTGGCGGTTCTCGGGCGTGTCGGGCACGCCCATGAACTCCGCCGTGAGCCCCGTATCGCCGATCACGGGATTCACGCAGTTCACGCGAATCTGGTCGGGGCCCAGCTCGGCCGCCAGCGCCTTGCTGGCCACGATCATCGCGCCCTTGCTGCCGTTGTACCAGACGAGCCCGGGCCGGGGCCGGATGCCGGCCGTCGACGCGATATTGACGAACGCGCCGCCGCCGCGCTCCCGAAAGTGCGGTACGAACGCGCGCACGCTCCAGTAGAGGCCCTTCACGTTGACGGCGTAGACGCGGTCGAACTCCGCTTCGCTCACTTCGAGCACGGGCTTGTTGCGATGCGTAGTGCCCGCGTTGTTGACGACGATCTGCACGCTGCCGAAGTCCTCGATGGCCGCCTCGCGCAGCGCGTGCCAGTCGGCTTCGCGCGTGATGTCGCCTTGCACGGCAATGGCCTTGCCGCCTGCGAGCGCGATCTCGCTCGCCACGCGCTCGGCGGCGTCACCGTTCAGATCGTTGATGACCACGTTCGCGCCTTCGCGCGCGTAAGTCCTGGCGATCCCTTCGCCGAAGCCCGAGCCGCCGCCGGTCACGACGGCCGTCTTGCCTTTGAGTCGCATGGTGTCTCCGTATGTATGAGTATCGACATGTTCAGCCGTGCCGGATCGCAATCGTCTTGAGCACCGTGAAGCCATAGAGCGCTTCAAAGCCTTTTTCGCGCCCGTGTCCCGAGTGCCGCGTGCCGCCGAACGGCAATTCGACGCCGCCGCCCGCGCCGTAGTTGTTGACGAACACCTGGCCCGCGCGCACGCGCCGGGCGAGACGCATCTGGCGCGCGCCGTCGCGTGTCCAGATGCCGGCGACGAGGCCATAAGGCGTGCCGTTGGCGAGCGCGAGCGCTTCTTCCTCGCTCTCGAAGGGCATGGCCGCGAGCACCGGGCCGAACACTTCCTCCTGGGCGAGGCGACTTTGCGGCGGCACGTCGCGCAGGAGCGTCGGGACTTCGTAGAAGCCGCCGCTGGGCGCATCGGCTTCGAGCGTGCCGCTTGCCGCCGTGGCGATGCGGCTCGCGGTCGCTTCGTCGAGAAAGGCGCGCACACGCTGGCGCTGCTTCTCGTTGATGAGGGGGCCGCAGTCGAGATCGGCACTGGCCGGACCCACGCGCAACTTGCCGAACGAGGCGGCGAGCCGGTCGATGAGCGGCTCGTAGGCGTTGCGCTCGATCAGCACGCGGCTGCCCGCCGAACAGGTCTGCCCCGCGTTCTGCACGATCGCGGCGACGAGCACGGGCAGCGCGGCGTCGAAATCGGCATCGGCGAAGACGATTTGCGGCGACTTGCCGCCCAGTTCGAGCGTGACGGGCACGTGGTGCTCGGCGGCCATCTGCGCGACGAGCTTGCCCGTTTGCGGCGAGCCCGTAAACGAGATGTGGTCGATGCCCGGATGCGCGCTGAGCGCCGCGCCCGCCTCATGCCCGAGCCCGGTGACGATGTTGAGCGCGCCCGCGGGCAGACCGGCTTCGCGCGCGAGTTCGGCTACGCGCAGCAGCGACACGCAGGCGTCCTCGGCGGGCTTCACCACGCACGCGTTGCCGGTGGCGAGCGCCGCGCCCACGCTGCGGCCGAAGATCTGCATCGGGTAATTCCAGGGCACGATGTGGCCCGTCACGCCGTGCGGCTCGCGCACCGTGAGCACCGTGTAGCCGGCCTGGTAGGGCAGCGTTTCGCCGTGCAGCTTGTCGGCGGCGCCGGCGTAGAACTCGAAATAGCGCGCGAGCGCGGCGGCGTCGGCGCGCGCCTGCTTGAGCGGCTTGCCGGTGTCGCGCGCTTCGAGCTGCGCGAGTTCTTCCTTGTGCTGGCCGACGAGACCCGAGAGCGCGAACAGCATGCGCCCGCGTTCGGCGGCGCTCAGTGCGCCCCAGGCGCCCTCGAAGGCTTTGCGTGCGGCCGTGACGGCCGAGTCGATGTCGGCTGCATTGCCGCGCGCGAGTTGCGCGAAGGGCTGGCCGGTGGAGGGATCGATCGCGGCGAGCGTCTCGCCGCTGGCGGGCGATTGCCACTCGCCGCCGATGAAGTGCTTCGCTTCTTCCATGTATGCGCCTCGTAAGTAGGGAGTGAAGCGGGGATGAAACGCGGAAGGGAAACGCAAAAACGGGAAACGTCGCCGAAGCGTGGCTCGGATCGCCCCAAGGAGGGCCGCGCCGGCAGATCGATTATCGCGCCAATTGCGGGCGCCACGCGCGGGAATTCAGCAGCCACTTCATCTGCGTGCGGGAAAGCCCTGGGCCGAACTGCCGGCCGCCCTGGCCGATTGGCTATAATGGCGTCCATCCTCCAACGTCCGCGACGTTCGGTTCCGCGCCGTTTTTCCGCGCAAGCCGTCGATTTTTCCCCTTCTCAACAGAGAGCGCTCATGAGCTTTGCAAATGTCCCCGCCGGCAAGGATCTGCCGCAAGACTTCAACGTGATCATCGAGATTCCCGCGCAAAGCGATCCGGTGAAATACGAAGCCGACAAGGACCTGGGCCTGCTCGTCGTCGACCGTTTCGTCGGCACGGGCATGCGCTATCCCGTGAACTACGGCTTCATTCCGCAGACGCTCTCCGGCGACGGCGACCCGGTCGACGTGCTCGTGATCACGCCGTTCCCGCTGCTGGCCGGCTCGGTCGTGCGCTCGCGCGCGCTCGGCATGCTGCAGATGACCGACGAGTCGGGCGTCGACGCGAAGCTGATCGCGGTCCCGCACGACAAGGTCTGCCCGATGACGGCCAACCTCAAGTCGCTCGACGACGTGCCCGAGTACCTGAAGGACCAGATCAAGCACTTCTTCGAGAACTACAAGGCGCTCGAAAAGGGCAAGTGGGTCAAGGTCGAAGGCTGGGTCGGCATCGAAGCCGCCCACAAGGAAATCACCGAAGGCGTGGCGAACTTCAAGAAGTAACTCGCGCTTCAGGGTTGATCGAAAACCGCACGTGCCTGCCAGGGCCGTGCGGTTTTTTCATGGGCGCCCGATCAACCCACTTCGGCGACGTCGCGCAGCTCCGGCCCGCGCAGGATGTCGAGCCGCGCGGGCCTGCCCACGCCGTAGCCCTGCGCGTAGTCCACGCCCATCGCGATCATCCAGTCCACGATGGCGGCATCCTCCACGCACTCGGCGATCGTCAGCTTGCCCGCGGCATGTGCGACCTGGTTGATCGATCGCACGATGGCCTGGTCCAGCGGGCTGTCGATGATGCCGCGTATGAAGCTGCCGTCGATCTTCAGATAGTCGACGTGCAGATGCTTGAGGTAGTTGAACGACGACATGCCCGCGCCGAAGTCGTCGAGCGCGAAGCGGCAGCCCTGCGCGCGCAGACGTTCGATGAGCGTGATCGCGTCGTCCAGGTTCGTGATCGCGGCGGTTTCGGTGATCTCGAAACATACGCGCTCGAACGGGATGGACCAGATGCGCTGCTGCTCCTCGATATAGTCGGCGAGTTGCTCGTCGCCGAGCGAGGCGCCCGAGAGGTTGATCGACCAGGTGCCGTAATCGTGCGTACCTTCGGCAATCATCGCGAACGCGCTCGCAATCACCCAGCGGTCGATGGCCGGCATGAGGTCGAAGCGCTCGGCTGCGCCGATGAACGCGGAAGGCTCCACGAGCGCGCCTGAGGCGGACTGCATGCGCAACAGCAGTTCGACGTGCGTGTCGTCGGGCCCCGATGCCGATGTGGACGACTGCGCGAGCGAGAGGATCTTCTGGCCGAAGAGGCAGAACTGGCCGTGCTCGAGCGCCGCCTTGATGTCGGAGACCCACGCCATCTGCGCGTGGGTTTGCGAGAGCTCCTCGTCGTCATAGCGAAAACGGTGCACGCGGTTGCGGCCTTTCTTCTTCGCCATGTAGCACGCGACGTCCGCGGCTTTCATCACTTCCTTCACGGAAGCGAGACCCGCCGCCTCGCCGACGAGGCCGATGCTCACGCTCGTCTGCACGATGCGCCCGGCGCCCGTGAAGCGGATCGCGGCGATACCCGCGCGCAGGCTTTCCGCGAGCAGCGACGCGTGCGCCGCCGTGCAGTGGGGCAGCACGACGCCGAATTCGTCGCCGCCGAGGCGCGCAATGATGTCCTCGCCGCGCAACTCGCTCTTGAGCACGCGGCAGACCTGGCGGATCAACTCGTCGCCGGTCGAGTGACCGCAGGTGTCGTTGACGACCTTGAACTGGTCGAGGTCGAGAAACATGACCGCGTGGCCGGGCTGTCCGGGCGGTGCGCCCCCGCTGGCTTCCAGCAACGCGGCGAGGCGCCGCTCGAACTCGCGGCGGTTGTAGATGTCGGTGAGCTCGTCGTGGGTCGCCTGGTACGCGAGGCGGGCGGCATGCTCGCGCAGCGCGCTCACGTCGTAGAGCACGATGACGGTGCCGATGACGCGGCGTTGCGCGTCGCGCAGCTTCGACACCGAATAGTCGACCGCGAGGCGCGAGCCGTTCGGGCGCATCACATGCAGACTCGCGCCGCCTGCGTTGCCCGTCGCTTGCGAATTCATCAGGATGGCGAAGCCCTGCGGTTCTTGTGCGTCGTTGCGCACGTCGCAGATCGCATCGAACGGTTGCCCGTGCATCTCGGCGGCCGCGCGGCCGAGCATGCGTTCGGCCACCGCGTTGCAGTAGGTCACACGCGCGTGCTCGTCGGTGCGGATCACGGCTTCGCCGATCGAGGCCAGTGTGACCTCCGCCAGTTCGCGTTCCGTATAGGCCTTCGCTTCGGCAGTCTTCAGCTCGGAAATGTCGAACAGGCAACCGACCATGCGCACGGCGCGCCCGCGTGCATCGCGCACCGCCTGACCGCGCGCGCGGCACCAGCAGTAGCTGCCCTCGAGCGTGCGCAGACGAAACTCCACGTCGAAAGTCGTTGCGCGCGCAAGGTGTTGGCGCAGCGCGTGGCGCACGAGGGTGAGGTCGTCCGGGTGGACGAGCTGGGTGAGGCCCGTGTCGCTTTCGAAGCGCGTGCCCACGTCGTAGCCGAGCTGCTCGTAGAGCCAGTTCGAGAAGTAGCATTGCCGGCTGCCGACCTCCCAGTCCCAGAGTCCGGCGTTGATGCCTTCGAAGCCTAGCGTGAGGCGCTCCTCGTTCTTGCGCACTTCGGCTTCGAGGCGGTCGCTGCGCGCGAGCGCGCGGCGGATGAACTGCGAGAACACGCCGAGCAGCACGATCGCGGAGCCGGCGAGCGCGAGCGTGAGGAGCGAGCGTGTGGCGCGCGCCGCGTCGTCGAGCGAGCGGGAGAAGCCGCTTTCGATGGGCGCGAGCTGGCTGTCGATCTCGCGCAGTTCGTGCACGAGGTTCGCGGACTCCGGCGCGTGCAGTCTGCCCGCCTGCACGAGCGCGTGCAGGCGTTCGCCGGTATCGGCAAGACGCAGAATATGGCGGTCGCCAATCTCCCAGAACGCGACGGCCGGGCGCATCCACGGCGTGTTCTTGAGCGTGCGGTAGCCCCAGGTCATGCCGTCCATATCGGCGGGCGCGATGCGGCCCAGCTCGAAACCGTGCCGGATCGCCGCGATGTCCGGCTGCGCGCGGTTCATCTCCAGCCGTGCCGCGCGGTCGCCGAGCGGCACGGCAATGCCGGCGAGGAACGTGCGGTAATCCGCTTCGTCGCCGGTGCGCGCGTAGCGTTCCAGCGCGTGGACCGCGTCCTTCTGGCCCTTCGACCAGCTGCTTTCCCCCGCCACATAGGCGAGCAGGATCGACATGATCGCGAGGCTGACCGCCGCGATCACCGCCATGACGGCAGCGAGCAGCCATAGCGGCAGCAGGACCGCGGTCGTGCGCCGCAATCCGTGCCAACCGGGGGCAAGCCGGGTCGTCTCCGTTTTAATGGGTCTCTTCATGCTTCACCGGTCCCCGTCGGCTTGCGAGGTGAAATGAGAGCGCGCGCCGGGGGCCAGGACCGGCGTCTTGTGAGCAATAACGGCGGGGGCAGCGGCGGCTTTAGGATTTAGACGGCGCGTTCGATGAAAAGAGCAAACGCTCTTCCGGGAGGCGTTTGCTCATTCTGGCGCTGCGGTTTCCGGGGCTGCTTCCGCGGCCGTTTCCGCGGCCGTTTCCGGCGGCGGTGGTGGCGGCGGCAGGACCGATTCGAGCGTGCGCACGCCGGCCGCGAGCGCGCGCTTTTCGCGCGGGGTGAGGCGCTTGACCCAGTACTCGGCGCTCGAGGCGCGCGCCCGGTCGGCGAACTCGAATTGCGCGAGCACCTGTACCGGCTTGCGCGAGCGCGTGTAGCGCGCGCCCGTGCCGCTCGCGTGCTGGGCGAAACGGGCGGCGACGTCGATGGCGATGCCCGTGTAGACGCTGCCGTCGGCGCATTCGAGCATGTAGAGGAACCACGGCATAGTTCTGGAAGCGATGATCGTTATGGGCGTGGGCGTTTCAGGACACGTCGTGCGCAAGTTTTACGGATGAATCACGCACGAAACGGATTGCGCTCATTGAGCTCGTGCATGTAGGCGTGAATGTGGTTCGTCTCGCTTTCGAGAAAGCGCGCGACGGCATCGGAGAACGCCGGATGGGCGAGCCAGTGTGCCGAGCGCGTGGCGGTGGGCAGGAAACCGCGCGCCATCTTGTGTTCGCCTTGCGCGCCGCCTTCGAACACGTCGAGCTTTTCCTCGATGCAGAATTCGAGCGGCTGATAATACGCGGTCTCGAAGTGCAGGCAGGGCACGTGTTCGAGCGCGCCCCAGTAGCGGCCATAGAGCGTGCCGCCCTGGCCATTCTCACCGCGCTGCCAGACCACGAGCGAACTCGCGATCGGCTTGCCTTCGCGCTCGGCGATCACGAGCAGCAGATTCTCGGGCATCGTCTCGCCGATCATGCGAAAGAAGTCGAGATTCAGATACGGCGACGAGAAATGCTCGCGGTAGGTTTGCCGGTAGCAGCGACTGAAAAAGCGCCACTCGGTGTCGCTGATGTCCTCGCCGCGCACACGCCGCATCGTCACGCCCGCGTCGTGCACCTTGCGACGTTCCGCGCGGATGTTCTTGCGCTTCTTCTGTTCGAGAGTCGAGAGGAAGTCCTCGAAGTCGCGATAGCCGTCGTTGAGCCAGTGAAATTGCACGCCTTCGCGCTGCATCATGCCGAGGTCGGTCAGTGCCTCGGCGTCTTCGGTGGTCGGAAAGAGCACATGCAGCGACGAGACGTCGGCCTGCTCGGCGAAGGCGAGCAGCGTCGCGGCCAGATGGCGGCGCGCGGTCGTGTCGGCGGCGATCAGGCGCGTGCCCTGCACCGGCGTGAACGGCACGGCGCACAGGAGCTTCGGGTAGTACTCGAGGCCGTTGCGCTTGTACGCGTCGGCCCAGGCCCAGTCGAACACGTACTCGCCGTACGAGTGGCCCTTCAGATACACGGGCGCGGCGGCGGCGAGGCGGCCCGTGCGCGCGTCGGTGAGCGTGACGAATTGCGCGGCCCAGCCCTCGTTCGGCGTGGTGCAGCGCGTGGCGTCGAGCGCCGCGAGGAATTCGTGGCGCAAAAAGGGCGTAGGCTGCGCCTGACGCGCGAGCAGCGCGTTCCATTCGGCGGCGTCGACCTCGGACGGTGAGCCGAGGATGCCCGTGCGATAATCGAAATGTTCCTGTTTCATGCGTGCCCGTTGGCGTGGGATGCGGCTTGGGTCGTTCAGCAGCGCCTGCAGCGGCAAACGGTCATGGTAAAGCAAACGTCCCGAGCGGGTGAGGACCGCCGCGCTTCGTGCAGCGGCGTCAGCCAGGCAGCATCGAGCGGTTTCAAAGCGGCTTCAAGCGGCACCAGGCAGCCCAAACGTCAGAGCGCGCGCTTTCGTGCGCAGCGCGCCCGCCTCAAGGTTATCGAAATGAAAGAGCGCTTCTTCAATCTCTATACGCACGGCTTTGCGCGCGTGGCCGTGGGCGTGCCGCGCTGCCGTGTGGCCGATCCCGCATTCAACGCCAGCGAGACGCTCGCGCTCGCGCGCCAGGCCGCGGCGCGGGGCGCGGCGCTTGTCGCGTTCCCCGAGCTGGGGCTTTCGGCCTATACCTGCGACGACCTGTTCCATCAGCAAGCGTTGCTCGACGCCTGCGAGCGCGCGCTCGCGCAGATCGTCGAAGCGTCGGCCGCGCTGCCGCTCGTGATGATCGTGGGGCTGCCGGTGCGCGCGGGGCATTCGCTCTTCAACTGCGCAGCGGTCGTGGCGGGCGGGCGTGTGGCGGGCGTCGTGCCCAAGAGCTTCCTGCCGAACTACGGCGAATTCTACGAGCCGCGCCAGTTCAGCGCCGCCGATAGCGCGAGCACCGACACCGTGCGCCTCGCCGGCGCGGATGTGCCGTTCGGCGCGTCGCTGCTGTTCGAGGTGCCGCAGGTTGCGGGTCTGCGCTTTCACGTGGAAATCTGCGAGGACGTCTGGGTGCCGATCCCGCCGTCGTCGTTCGCGGCGCTCGCGGGCGCTTCGGTGCTCGTCAATCTTTCGGCGTCGAACGTCGTGGTGGGCAAGGCGGGCTACCGTCAGCAGCTGGTCTCGCAACAGTCGGCACGTTGTCTCGCCGCGTATCTGTACACCTCGGCGGGCAAGGGCGAATCGACCACCGACATGGCCTGGGACGGCCACGCGCTCGTGTGCGAAAACGGCGAACTGCTCGCGCAGTCGGAGCGCTTCTCCGACGACTCGCACCTCATCTTCGCCGATGTCGATCTCGCACGGCTGCAGCAGGAGCGCATCCGCCAGACCACGTTCGGCGATTCGATCCGCCGCCACGCCGATGAAGTCGCGAAGTTTCGCGTGATTTCGTGCGAGCTGGCCGGCGAGGGCGCCTGGCAGCGCGACACGCTCGCGCTCTCGCGCCGCGTGGAGCGGTTCCCCTATGTACCGGCCGACCCGAAGCGGCGCGACGAGCGCTGCAACGAGGTCTACAACATCCAGGTGCAGGCGCTCGTGCAGCGGCTTTCGCAGGCGGGCATCAAGAAGGTGGTGATTGGCGTCTCGGGCGGGCTCGACTCCACGCATGCGCTGCTCGTGTGCGCGAAGGCGATGGATCGCCTCGGGCTGCCGCGCGCGAACATTCTCGCGTACACCATGCCTGGTTTCGCCACGAGCGAGCGCACGCTGCGCCAGGCGCGCGAACTGATGGCGCTCGTGGGCTGTACGGCGCGCGAAATCGACATTCGCCAGAGCTGCATGCAGATGCTCGAAGACCTCGGCCATCCGTACTCGGAAGGCAAGCAAGCCTACGACATCACGTTCGAAAACGTGCAGGCCGGCGAGCGCACGAATCACCTGTTCCGCCTCGCCAACTTCAATCACGCGATCGTGATCGGCACGGGCGATCTCTCCGAGCTTGCGCTCGGCTGGTGCACATACGGCGTGGGCGATCACATGTCGCACTACAACGTGAATGCGAGCGTGCCGAAGACGCTCATCACGCACCTCGTGCGCTGGGTGGCCGAAACGGGCCAGATTGGCCAGAACGGGGAGAGCGGCCGCGACGTGCTCGAAGCGATTCTCGCCACCGACATCAGCCCGGAGCTAATCCCCGGCAAGTCCGATGGCGCGCCCGAGCAGAAAACCGAGAACACGATCGGCCCCTACGAGCTGCAGGACTTCAACCTCTACTACACGCTGCGCTTTGGCTTCGCGCCTTCCAAGGTGGCGTTCCTCGCGCGCCACGCGTGGGGTGACCGCGAAGCGGGTGCATGGCCCGAGAACGCGAAGGTCGCACGCAATCAGTACGATCTCGCGTCAATCAAGCGCAATCTGCGCATATTCCTCGACCGCTTCTTCCGCCAGAGCCAGTTCAAGCGCACCTGCATTCCGAATGCGCCGAAGGTCGGCTCGGGCGGCTCGCTCTCGCCGCGCGGCGACTGGCGTGCCCCCAGCGATTCGGAGTCGGTGGTCTGGCTCGCCGATCTGGAGCGCGTGCCCGATGAAGCGGGCGGGCCGAGCGCGGCGCCTGCGGGCAAGCCCTCGGCGTGAGCCCCGGCCGCACAGCGTAGAATCCCGATATGTTCCGAAATTTCCGACAAATCCGATAACGAGACGAGGTTCGCCATGAAACGCATTACTGCCGTGATCAAACCGTTCAAGCTCGACGAAGTACGCGAGGCGCTCGCCGAAGTGGGCCTCACGGGCCTGACCGTCACCGAGGTCAAGGGCTTCGGCCGCCAGAAGGGCCACACGGAGCTTTACCGCGGCGCCGAATACGTGGTCGATTTCCTGCCAAAGGTGAAGATCGAGGTGGTGGTCGCGAACGACCAGGCCGACCAGGTGATCGACGCGATCATCGGCGCGGCGCGCACCGGCAAGATCGGCGACGGCAAGATTTTCGTGACTGACGTGGAGCGCGTGATCCGCATCCGCACGGGCGAGGAAAACGAAGCGGCGGTTTGAGACCGTGCGCCTTCGAAGCACCTGATGCACCAATAGAAAAGGGGACGGCGCCGCTCGCGCGGCCCGTCCCCAGAATAAAAAACGGTGCGATACCCTTTCGGACATCGCACCGATACGCGCCTCTCGCAGCAGCGTGAAAACGTCGATGTAGCTGTTCTTTCTACACTCGTTTCGAATTAGAACGAGTGCTGGATACCTGCGTACACGCCAACCTGGCTGTGGCCCGGAACCGGGTTGCCCGTGCTTGCAGCCGTACCGAAGTTGTTGGCGTTCAGACCGAAGTTGGCCGTCTTGCTGTTCTGCACCGTGCCTGCCTGGATGTCGAGCAGCGTGCGCTTGGACAGGTTGTACGAGCCGCCGATCGTGTACAGCGTGGCGTTGCCGCCGCCGTTGTTCGCGTTGACGTGGTAGACCGCTGCGATCAGCGCTGCAGCCGGCGTCATTTGCCACGTCACACCGCCCCACTCGTGGTCGAGCGTGGTCGGCTGGCCGATGATGCCCGGATTCATGCCCGACGAACGGATGGCTTCGTAGCCGCCCTGAACCTTGAACGCGCCGAGGAACAGGTTGAACATGGCCATGTAATCGCGCGAGTAAGCGAACACGCCGTTGCCGTTACCTTGCGAGGTGGAGAGCGGCGTCTTCGTGCTGCCGTCCAGCGCGTTGTACAGGCCGCCCAGCTGACCATTGTTCGGATTGCGGATTTCGTCATACAGGCCGCGGATCTGGAACAACGAGCTCGTGTAGGTCAGTTGCAGGCCAGCTTCACGACCCGACGGCGTCGTGTTGTTGCCGTTCCAGTTCGTCGCGTTCGAGAACGCGTACTGGCCGTAGACGTCAAAGCCGAACCAGTTCGGCGACTGGTACGAAATGTTGTTGCTCGATTGCGGCCAGTTGCGGCCACGGACCATCGAGGCCGACGACCAGTTCGACTGACCGAACGGGTCGAAGTCCCAAATGCCGTTGGAGATGAACAGCATGCGGCCAGCGAGCAGCGTACCGAACTGGTCGTTCGCGACACCGATAGTCGCCCAGCGATTCCAGAGCGAGCCGGCCGAGCCGAGCGTGCCGTTGGCGGTGCTGAAGCTGCCTTCCAGGTGGAACAGAACCTTGTTGCCGCCACCGATGTCTTCAACGCCCTTCATGCCCCAGAGGCTGGTGCCCCAGTAGCCGCTCTCGAGCTGAACCTGGCTGGAGCCGTGGGTGGCTTGACCATTTGCGCCGCTGCCGGCACCAATGCCGTTCATATACGCCACACCCATGTCCAGGCGGCCGTAGAGCGTGACGCTGCTTTGTGCATGCGCGATCACGCCAGCCGACATCAATGCTGCGGCGAGCAAAGCTTTCTTCATCTTCTCCTCCATACCCTGTCAAAGAGTCAACCTTAGTACTGCGAAAGACGTCCGTGCGCTTGGCGGCGCTGCGAACAGAAATCGTCGCGTAAGGGAGAATTACCCCGAGGACCGGCGTACGGGCTGGTGCCGCTGCATGACCCGGGCTGGGTCGTCTTGCAGGTCCCCTGGTTGACTGGCATCTCCCGTTCTTTTTGAAGTGAAACTACTTTTAATGAACTTTGTTTTGCTACTTTGGTTACTAATTTAGCAAAAAAGGTCCGCGCTGGCGAACTAATTCGTGCTCGCACCCCGGGATGTCGTCAAATTGCAATATGGTCTTCCTGGATGGTGGTCAGAGAGGTACTACAACCAGGTCGAAACCCTTGTGGGACAAGGGACTCACGTCAATTGAATGGCTGAGTTCAGGATTGCCACTATTGACGGAAGATTTCGCAAGGAGTAATGCGAAAAACGCCGTTTTTAAGGCTAAACGGACGGCTTCTGGAGGATGAAAGTCCCAAAAAGAAAAGGCGCTGTAAGCGCCTTGTAAAACTACTTTTGCTACATCGCCGAAAGGCGGCGACCCTGCGAGTCGTCTTATTTGAGGCTGCCTGAAAGGAACTGGCGCAGGCGCTCGCTCTTCGGATTGGCGAAGACCTCGGCCGGCTGGCCTTCCTCTTCCACGAGACCCTTGTGCAGGAACATGACGTGGTTCGAAACGTTGCGCGCGAAACCCATTTCGTGTGTGACCACGATCATCGTGCGGCCTTCCTCGGCGAGCTTCTGCATGACCTTGAGCACTTCGCCAACGAGTTCGGGATCGAGGGCCGAAGTGGGCTCGTCGAACAGCATCACGTCGGGGTGCATCGCGAGCGCGCGGGCAATCGCCACACGCTGCTGCTGGCCGCCCGAGAGGTGCGAGGGGTATTGCTTCTCCACGCGCGGCGCGAGACCGACCTTCTCCAGATAGGCGCGCGCGCGCTCTTCGGCTTCCTTGCGCGGCAGGCCCAGCACGTGCACGGGCGCTTCGATCACGTTCTCGAGCACCGACATGTGCGACCAGAGGTTGAAGTGCTGGAACACCATGGCGAGCTTGGTGCGCACGCGCTGGAGTTGCTTTGCGTCGGCGGGGTGCAGTGCGCCCGTGCGCTTGTCCGCGCGAGTGGCGACTTCCTCGCCATCCACCACGATGCGCCCTTCGTTGGGCTGCTCGAGGAAGTTGATGCAACGCAGCATGGTGCTTTTGCCCGAACCGGACGAGCCGATCACGCTGATCACGTCGCCGGCATTGGCCTTCAGGGACACGCCCTTGAGGACTTCGTTGTCGCCGTACTTCTTGTGGATGGAGTCGACGAACAGCTTCTGCTTCTGGGAATTCATCAATTGACCTTTAAACACGCCCTGGCGGGCTCACTTGCCTTGCGGTCGCAGGTACGCGAGCCAGCGGCGCTCTGCGCGGCGGAACAGCCACACGAGCGTGAAAGAAATGATCAGGTACAACAGCGCGGCGATGCCGAATGCGCCGAACGACTGATACGTCGCCGAGTTCACGTCGCGCGCGATCTTCAGGATGTCCGGCACGGTCGCCGTGAAGGCCACGGTCGTTGCGTGCAGCATCAGAATGACTTCGTTGCTGTAGTAGGGCAGGGCGCGGCGCAACGCCGAAGGCAGAATCACGCGGCGGTACAGCGTGAATTGCGACATGCCGTACGCGCGCGCAGCCTCGATCTCGCCGTAGGGCGTCGCCTTGATCGCGCCCGCGAAGATTTCGGTGGTATACGCGCAGGTGTTGAGCGTGAACGCCAGCAGCGTGCAGTTCATGCCGCTCCTGAAGAACGCGCTCGTGAGTTCGTGGTTGCGCACGATCTCGAGGCTGTAGAGGCCCGTGTAGCACAGCAGCAGCTGCACGTAGAGCGGCGTGCCGCGAAAGATGTACGTGTAGAGCCACACGAGCCCGGCGAGCCACTTCTTCTTCGACACGCGCGCCACGGCGAGCGGCACCGAGAGGCAGAAGCCGAGTCCGATCGAGATGACGAGCAGCCACAGCGTAATGGCCACGCCGCTGAAATGGTAGCCGTCGGAGAAGAGGTAGTTGCGCCAGTACTGCTGGATCAGTTGGACGAAGTCTTGCATGGTCTTGGCCTCGCGCGATTCAGAGATCCGCCTTGCGCACACCGGTGGAGTAGCGCTTGTCGAGATACATCAGCACGAAGTTGGAGACCGTGGTGATGACGAGATAGATCGCGCCGGCGAGCAGCGTGAAGAAGAAGAAACGCAGCGTGCCCTTGCCGGCGTCCTGGCTAGCCTTCACGACGTCGGCGAGGCCGATGATCGAGACGAGCGCCGTGGACTTCAAGAGCACCTGCCAGTTGTTGCCGATGCCGGGCAGTGCGAAGCGCATCATCTGCGGGAACATGATGCGCGTGAACACCTGCCAGCCCGTCATGCCGTAGGCGTGGCCCGCTTCGAGCTGGCCGCGCGGCACGGCGAGGAACGCACCGCGGAACGTCTCGGTGAAGTACGCGCCGTAGATGAAGCCGAGCACGACCACGCCCGCGAGGAACGGATCGATGTCGATCTGATCCCAGCCGAGCATGTCGGTGAGATTGTTCAGCCAGATCTGGATGCTGTAGAAGAGCAGCAGCATGAGCACGAGATCGGGCACGCCGCGAATGAGCGTGGTGTAGAGCGTGCCCGCGCCATGCGCGACGCGGTTTTTGGAGAGCTTGGCCGCCGCGCCGATCAGCCCGAGCACGAACGAGAGCGCGAGCGACAGCACGGCGAGCTTGACGGTCTGCCAGGTGCCGGCGAGGATCAGCGGGCCGTAGCCTTGAAGAAACATGGGCAAGTCCTTGACGATGCGTTTCTCACACCGCGAAAGGCGCGGCTGTCTGCCGCGGTTCAAATCCGTTCATGGCCGCGCGGTTTATAGCCTGGTCGCGCGCGGCCGATGCAATTGCGCTCGTGAGCGCGCCTGTGACTGTATACGAAGCCCGGTGGCGGTCTATCGGGGAGCCCCCGGGGCTTTTGATGTGTCGTGGCGCGAGGCGCGAGCGGTGGTGTCTCGTTGTTTATTTACCTGCGTGTGCTTTCCCGTTCACTTGCCTTTGTAGATATCGAAGTCGAAGTACTGCTTCGCGATCTTGTCGAACGTGCCGTCGGCGTGAATCGCGGCCAGCGCCGTGTTGAACTTCGCCTTCAGGTCGGCGTCGTCCTTGCGCAGGCCGATCGCGGTGCCGTCGCCGATCGTCGCCGGGTCTTCCACTTCCGGGCCCGCCCACGCGAAGCCCTTGCCGCGCGGCGTTTTCAGGAAGCCGAAATCCGCCTGGACCTCGTCTTGCAGCGTGGCGTCGAGGCGCCCGGCGATCAGATCCTGGTAGACCTGATCCTGATTCTGGTACGAGATCACGTTCACGCCCTGCGGCGCCCAGTGCGCCTTTGCGTACGCTTCCTGGGTCGAGCCCTGCTCGACGCCCACGTTCTTGCCCTTGAGCGAAGCCGGCGTGGGCAGAAGCGGCGAGCCCGTGCGCGCGAGCATGCGTGCGGGCGCATCGAACATCTTCGCGGAGTAGTCGATCTGCTGGGCGCGCTGCGGCGTGATGGTCAGCGACGACACGATCGCATCGAACTTGCGGGCCTTGAGCGCCGGGATGATGCCGTCGAGGTCGTTCTCGACCCAGACGCACTTCACGTTCATGCGCGCGCACAGGGCTTTCGTGAGGTCGACATCGAAGCCGACGATCTGTCCGTTCGGCGCTTTGGATTCGAACGGCGCATAGCTGGCGTCCACGCCGATGCGCACGGTTTTCCACTCTTTGGCGGCGGCGCTGCCTGCGATCAGGGCGAGCGCCACGCACACTGCAAACTTCTTCATCATTCTCCTGTCGAGCCGGAGCGAGTGCTTTTTTTAGCACTGACTCCGTCCCATGCACGACTGATACGGGCGGCGCGGCGCGGTAGGGGCGCGCGGCCGACGCAAGGCGGACCGGCTCGTGGCCGTTGGCCGCCATTCTAGGTGATCAAAAATGCGGGTCGGAAAGCGCGACGCACTCCGGCCCCTGCGGCAGCGCGCGCTGGCGGGGCGGATAATCGCCACGGGGTGTCCACCCCGGGGCCATCAGGGCTCACGCCGGCCGAAAAGCGCGGTATTTTACCCGAAGCCGGGGGGCGTGCGGGTCTGACGCAGGGCGACGTCGGCAGCGCAGCGCATTGATGTTGCTGGTGAAACGATGCGGTGCGCCGCTGCGGATTGTGCAAGTGGGCCGCCGCCCTTACCTTCGGACATCGACATGATTGACCGGAGATTGCCATGCTGACTATCCGACGCGCCGACGAACGCGGCCATGCCAACCACGGCTGGCTCGACTCGTACCACAGCTTTTCGTTTGCCGACTATTTCGACGAAGCGCACATGCACTACGGTGCGCTGCGGGTGCTCAACGACGACCGCATCGCGGGCGGCCAGGGCTTCGGCGCGCACGGCCACCGCGACATGGAGATCGTGACCTATGTGCTTTCCGGCGCGCTCGCCCACCGCGACAGCATGGGCAACGGCTCGACCATCCGCCCCGGCGACGTGCAGCGCATGAGCGCCGGCACCGGCGTGATGCACAGCGAGTTCAACGGCTCGAAGGAAGAGCAAGCGCACCTGCTGCAGATCTGGCTGCTGCCGCGTGAGCGGGGCGGGGCGCCCGGCTACGAGGAGAAGCGTTTCGACGACGCCGACAAGCGCGGGCGGCTGCGCCTCGTCGCCTCGCCCGACGGGCGCGACGGCTCGGTGACCGTGCAGTCGGATGCCGCGATCTACGCGGCTCTGGTCGACGGCGACGAGCGCGTCGAGTATTCGGTGCCTGCCGGGCGGCGCGTCTATCTGCACGTGGCGCGCGGTGCGCTCGACGTGAATGGCCAACGCCTCGAAGCCGGCGATGCCGCGATGATCGAGACCGAGGCGGCCGTCGCGCTTGCAAACGGTGCCGCGGCCGAAGTGCTGCTGTTCGATCTCGCCTGAGCCGTTGACTGGCAGCGGCAAGCGGCCGCCCGCGCCATGAAAAAAAGCGCCGCGGGGTGCGAATCCCGCGGCGCTTTGTCGCGCCGCTTTGTCGCGCAATGCGCGCGCGTGTGTGCCGATTACTGCTGGGCGGCCGGTGCCGAAGCGCCGCCCTTGTGGTGCTGCTCCCAGCGCTCGCGCATCTGCTCGTGGCGCTGCTCCATCTTCGCGAAGCGTTCCTTGATCGCCGTGCTCACGGTCGTCTTCTGCTGGTCGTTCAGGCCGTTGTAGAAGGCGAGCCACGCTTGCGTGGTTTGCTCGCGCAACTGCCGGTTCTGCTGCTCGACCTGCTCGTGCGCCGTGTGCATGGCGTTCAGGTCGAGGATCGGCTGATTCTTCATCGAATCGAACTGCTGCTTCATCTGCTCATGATTCTTGCGCATGGCTTGACCGTTCTGCTTCATCGTGTCGAGCGCGGCCTGCCATTGCTTTTCCTGCGCGGCGTTCAGGTTCAGCTTGTCGTGCAGCTTCTTGAAGCCGAGCATGAAATCGCCGTGCATGCCGGGGCCGTCATGCATGCCCGGAGCGCCGTGCATCATGCCCGGACCGCCCGGGGGCGGCGGGGTTTGGGCGTTGGCGGCGGTGGCGCCCAGGGTGAGCGCGAGCGAGGCAGCGGCGATGGCGAGAAGGCGCGAAGTCGTCTTGTACATGGTGATGCTCCTGACAAATCCATGAGGGTTTTATCCGGTCTGGCGCGGCGCTTTCGGAAAGTGGTGGCGCTCGCAACCGGTGTCCCTAGCGTATCGACCGGGCAGCCAGCGCGTGTTACGCGGGGGGGCGCCGAGATTACGCGACATTACACGCGCCTTTCGCGGTAACACCTCGTAACCCAGCTGGAAGAGCTGTAAGCAAACGGCCCGTGCGCGCGCGTTACACTTCATCCCATGGCTACTCAAATCCTTGTCGTCGACGACGACCTCGAACTACGCGACCTCCTGCGCGACTATCTCGCGCGCCAAGGCATGGAAGTCTCGGTGCTGCACGACGCCGGCTCGCTGGAGCGGCGGCTCGAGCGCGAGCGCCCGGACCTGATCGTGCTCGACCTGATGATGCCGGGCGTGGACGGCCTGACCGCGCTGCGCAAGCTGCGCGCAGCCGGCGACGACATCCCCGTGATCATGCTGACGGCGCGCGCGGACGACGTGGACCGCATCGTCGGCCTCGAACTGGGCGCGGACGACTACCTCGGCAAGCCGTTCAACCCGCGCGAACTGCTCGCGCGCGTGCAGGCGGTGCTGCGCCGGCGCCGCACGGTGCCTTCGGCCGCGGCGCCCGAGCAGCGCGAGCCGTACGCGTTCGGCCGCTTCACGCTCGACTTCCAGTCGCGCACGCTGCAGCAGGAGGGCAAGCCCATCATGCTGTCGGGCAGCGAGTTCGCGCTCCTGAAGATTTTCGTGAATCACCCCATGCGTACGCTCACGCGCGAGCGTCTGCTGGAATTGCTGCACGGTCCCGAGTACGACGGCACCGACCGCGGCATCGACGTGCAGGTATGGCGTCTGCGACGCATTCTCGAAAGCGACCCGTCCACGCCGCGCTTCATTCAGACCGTCCGCGGGCGCGGCTACGTGTTCGTTCCCGACGGAGAGCAGGGCAACCATGCGCCAGCCGGTTGATTCGCTGTTCGGGCGCCTCGCGGTCATCTTCATCGGCGTTCTACTGGTGTCGCATGTCGCGTGGTTCACGCTCATGCGCGTCGAACACAATCAGATGCAAACGCGCTACGCCGTCGAGGAAGCGACCTTCCTCGTCGACGCGGTGCGCCAGCACGTCGAGCGCGAGCCCGACCAGCCGCTGCCTTCGCGCGTGCAACTCGTCGATCCGGCGAGTCCCGCCGTGCCGCCGGTCACCGACCGCATGCCCGAGCCGCTGCGCCGTTTCATCGACGACGTGCGCGAACGCATGCCGCCTGGCACCGACGTGCGCGTCGGGCCGCCCGGCGGGCCGCCCACGCTCTGGGTGCGCGGGCCGCAGGACGCCCGCTGGATCGTGCTGCCGGGCCAGCCGCTGCGGATCATGCGGCCGCTCGACAAGTTTCTGCCTTGGGTCATCACCATTTTCGCCACCGCTGTGGTCGCCGCGCTCGTGGCCGCGTGGATGCTGCAACAGCCGCTGAGCGCGCTCGCGCAGGCCGTGGGGCGCTTTGGCCGCGGCGAGCCTGTGCCGCCCGTGCCCGAACGCGGGCCGCGCGAGCTGCGTCAGCTCACGCTGGGCTTTAACCAGATGGTCAAGGAAGTCGAGCGTACGGAGAAAGACCGCGCCGTCATGCTGGCGGGCGTGGCGCACGATCTCAAGACGCCGCTTGCCCGGCTGCGCCTGCGCGCCGAAATGATGGACGAGCAAAAGGTGCGCGACGGCGTGGTGCGCGATGTCGAGTCGATGGCGCATATCGTCGACCAGTTCCTCGTGTTCGCGCACGACGGCGCCGATCGCAGCGAGCCCGTCGAGGTCGACGACCAGTGCGAGCGTATCGCGCGCAACCACCGCACGGCGAGCGGCGAGACGATTGCGATCGAAACGCGTCTGCGTGCGGGTCCGGAGTTTCGCCTGCCTGCGGCCACGCTCGAACGCGTGGTCTCGAACCTGCTCGACAACGCGCATGCGTACGGCGCACCGCCTGTCGTGATCGAGAGCGAGCGCGGCGCGACGGGTTTTTCGCTCACCGTGCGCGACCACGGCAAGGGCATCCCCGACCAGGAGCTGACGCAGGCGAGCCGGCCGTTCGTGCGCCTCGACCCGGCGCGCGGCGGCAACGGCCACAGCGGCCTCGGCCTCGCGATCGTCGAGCGGCTCGTGCGCCGCGCGGGCGGCGAGCTTTCGATCGGCAACGGCGAGAGCGGCGGGCTCGCGGTGCGCATGACGTTTGCGTTCGACGTGGTGGAGCGCACCGTCACCGAGGCGGCGCAGATCTGGTAAATCGCGCTGGAATGGTTTGGCGCAGGCCCTCAGCGAACGGGCGGGGCATGGCCGGAGGGGCTCGCCCGAAGGCGCCGGTACAGCGACGCCAGGTTCAGCCAGGTCAGGTTTGGCGCAGCCGCTCAGGCCGTAAAGAGCGTATCGAGCGCGGCGGCGGCCTCGTTGTCCACCGTGTTGTAGGTCACGGTGTCGGCCTCGAAGATGTAGTGCGTGGTGTACTTGCCGAGGCGGGCAAGAATCTCTTCCTGAATCAGCTCGGGCGTGGCGTCGAGTTTCAGGTACCACGCGGTCGATGACAGGCGCGTCTGGAACGCGCCGTACTCGACCATCAACTGGTCGAACGCGAGCGCATCCTGATCGCGGCAGACAATGACCAGATTTCCCTTCATGCATGCCTCCAGATTTGTGCGGAACACCGAAGTGACGCGGTTTGACTCATGCGCACCGTATGGACTGGCGCGCACCGTTCATCCCATGATACCGCGCCTCGCCGGTTGAGCCGGGCGAGCCCCGCAGCCTGGTACGGACATCGCTCGTGTGATGGGTTGGGCAAGCTCGTTGCGCACTCACCAGGTCGGCGCCGCGGCGCGCGGCGGCACGACGCCTTCGGCCGTCATGGCCTCGCAACGGTCGCGCCCGGCCGCCTTCGCCATATAGAGCGCGAGGTCGGCGCGGCTCATCAGACGCTCGGGCTGATCCTGCGCGGCCGCAAGTTCGGTCACGCCGATGCTCACGCTCACGCTCGCTTCCTCGGGCAATTCCACGCAAATGCGTTTGCTCACCTGCTCGCGCAGGCGATCGAGCACCATGAGCCCCGTGGCAAGCGAGGTCGCGGGCAGCAGGATGCCGAACTCCTCGCCGCCCAGGCGTCCGACGGCGTCGTCGGCGCGCAGTTCGGCGCGGCAGGTCTCCACGAAATGCTGGAGCGCGCGGTCGCCCGCCGGGTGGCCGAAGCGGTCGTTGATCTGCTTGAAGTAGTCGAGGTCGGCAATCGCCATGCACAGCGGTTCGCCTGCCTCGTAGGCCGTGTCGATCTCGCGGCGCAGCAGGTCGAGGAAGTAGCGCCGCGAGAGCGCGCCGGTCAGGGCGTCGTGGCGCGCCTCGGCGGCGAGCAGGGCGTTCGCGGCCTGCAACTGCCCGGCGAGATCGCGGCTCGCGTGGTGCAGACGCCGCTCGCGCACCCACGACACGGAGATCACCGCCGCGAGCGCCGCGGTGCCCGCGAGCGTGAGGAAAATGAGGAGCCGGTCGCGCCGATGGTTCGCGATCAGCTCGGACCACGCATTGACCGGATCGACGAGGTGCGCCGAGAGCCCGGAGTTCAGGCCGCCGCGCTGCTCGTAGAGGGCAGGCGTGCGCTGGCCCGGCAAGGCGACCATTTGCGCGGCGTCGGCGCGCGGGATCCACGGCGCTTCGCTCAACACGGGTTTCGATGCCGAGCGCAGCTCGAGCGGCGCGAAGTGCTCGCGCAGATAGGTGTTCACGCGGTCCAGCGCATTCATTTCGGCGACGTGTGAGCCCGGCAGTGCGCGTCCTTCGAGCGCGCTGTCATGGGCCATGATGATGACGCCATTGTTGTCCGCGACGAAGGTGCCGGGGCGGGTGACCCAGTGGCGCAGCCGCGCGATGCTGACCTTCGCGACTACGGCGCCGACCAGCAGGCCGTCGTCATAGGCGGGCGCGGCGACGAAAATGCCTGGCTCGCCGCTTGCCGTGCCCACGCCGTAGGCCTCGGAAAACGCCCCGAGCAGCGTGTCGTTCAGATACGCGCGCGGACGCATGTCCACGCCGACGTAGGAGATTTTTTCGAGCGCATTGCTCGACGCGATGCAGATGCCGTTCGCGTTGACGAGCCAGATTGCATCGAGCCCGGAGAAGCCCTGGGCGTCGTGGAGGAAGCGGTCGACCCCGGCGAGCGCCGGCACGCCCTGCAGCTCCTTGCGCCGCGCCAGTTCCGTCGAATCGCTCGACGCGGCATAATGCGCGGCCCCAGTGAGCGCCTGCTGGACGACGCGGGTTTCGGCCATCGTCGCCGGAATGGCGCGCGACATGGCGAGGTCGCTGGCGATCACTTCGGCCATGTTGTCCACGACCGAGCGCATCATCTGGCGCTGTGCGGCGAGCGCGGCCTCGAACTCCTGGCGGACCATGCGGTCCGCGAGCCAGCCGGCCGCCGCCCAGCAGACGAGCGCGACCACCACGACCCCGAGGGGCCCGGCTGCCTGACGCAAGAGTCTCCTGTTCATCGGCCTTCTGGTTCGTGAGTGGTATTGAGGCGTGGGTGTCGGCGCCCGGGGCGTAGGAGCGCTACTGACGGAGCGTGTCGATTTTACCCCTCGAAACGGGGCTGGCGAGCCCGCTATCTAAGCGTCAGTGCGGCGTTGCGAGGCGGCGCGAGCGGGCGGCGGCGAGAGCGTGGACCGCTAACATGCAAGGCGCATGCCGTCAGCACGGCGACACGCGGCGATGAGCGGGGTCGCCGGGGCGTTAAACGCGGTTGGCGCGGCTTCGCGTGAACGGTTCACGCGCGTGCCAGCGTGTGGCGCGCAAGCGACGCCCACTGGCGTTGGCGGCGCGAATGAGGCAAGCGCGGAGGCGGCCCCGGCGTCGTTGTGTCATCAAGGCGTCATCGATGCGTCATCACGATGACGTGCACATCCCGCGCGCGGCGCCTTCTGGAAGCTCTCCAGAAGGCCGGCGAAAGCGCCGCGAAAGCCCGTGTGGTCTGGCTTTCGAGGCGCGCCGGGCGCGGTTGTGAGTGTCATCAAGGTTGTAGTAGTGTCGTGCCGTTTCAGTCGAGGCAAGCCCCCCGCCAGTTGCCAGCCGCAACTGCGGCGCGGGCGGTGCGTACCACCGCGGCATCGTCGCCGTGTCATCAACGCCAACGAAATTCTGAGTCCATGCGCCTTGCCTTTGTCGATCCGCCATCCCCGCAGCTCGTGCAGTGCCTTTCCGGCGGCACGGACGTCAAGTCGTCCGCCTTTCTGAAACCCGGCGCGGAGGGCGTCTGAATGGAGTTCAGCTTCAACCTGAACCGCACGGCCAACGCCTCGGCGTGGCGCGTGCTGCCGAACCGCTGGGACTTCGTGGCGTTCCCGCTGATGATCGGCCTGATCGCGATGGCGGCCGTGGGCTTTCACGAAACGATGGCGCCCATTGCCACGTTGAAGGCGCAGCCCATCTCGCTCGATCCCGCGAACCTGCCCGAGTACGCCATGCGCACCACGCTGCGCATGCTTGCGGCGATGGTGGCGTCGCTGATCTTCACGCTCGTCTACGGCACGCTCGCGGCGAAGAGCCGCCGCGCGGGCCAGGTACTCGTGCCGATTCTCGACATCCTGCAGTCGGTGCCGGTGCTCGGCTACATCTCGTTCACGGTCACGTTCTTTCTCGCGCTCTTTCCCTCGCGCGTGCTGGGGGCCGAGCTCGCGGCGATCTTCGCGATCTTCACGAGCCAGGCCTGGAACATGACGTTCAGCTTCTACCAGTCGCTGCGCACGGTGCCGCGCGATCTGGATGAAGTCTCGCGCGGGTTTCATCTGACCGCATGGCAGCGCTTCTGGAAGCTCGAGGTGCCGTTCTCGATGCCGGGCCTCATCTGGAACATGATGATGTCGATGTCGGGCGGCTGGTTCTTCGTGGTGGCCTCCGAAGCGATCACGGTGGGCAACAACACGATCACGCTGCCGGGTGTCGGCGCGTATCTGGCCCAGGCGATCGCGGAAAAGAACCTGCACGCCGTGGGCTGGGTGATCCTCGCGATGGTCGTCGTGATTCTCGCCTACGACCAGTTCCTGTTCCGCCCGCTCGTCGCGTGGGCCGACAAGTTCCGCATGGAGAACACGAGCTCGGGCGACGCGCCCGAATCGTGGCTGCTCGACCTGATTCGCCGCACCCATCTCATTCATCAACTGCTCGTGCCGCTCGGCTGGCTCTTCGCCAAGGCTGCGCGCATGCCGATCAAGCTGCCGTCGTTTCCGAACGTGACGTTCGCGGCGCCCGTCGCGCGCGGCCGCCCCGGCTTGCGCGCACGCATTGGCGACGCCGTGTGGGCCGTGCTCGTGATCGCATTGACCGTGTTCGTCGTATGGCGCGTGGTGACCTTCGTACGCACGGGTGTGACGCTCGACGAAGTGTGGCACGTGCTCGGCCTCGGCTTCATCACGCTCTTTCGCGTGGTCTTGCTGATCGCTATCGCTTCGGTGATCTGGGTGCCGCTCGGCGTGCTGATCGGCCTGCGCCCGGCGCTCGCCGAGAAGGTGCAGCCGCTCGCGCAGTTCCTCGCGGCGTTCCCGGCGAACCTGCTGTTCCCGGTGTTCGTAATCGTGATCGTGCGCTTTCACCTGAACCCGGACATCTGGCTGTCGCCGCTAATCGTCCTCGGCACCCAGTGGTATATCCTGTTCAACGTGATCGCGGGGGCCAGCGCCTATCCGAACGACTACAAGGAAGCGGCGAAGAACTTCCGCATTCGTGGCTGGCAGTGGTGGCGTCAGGCCATGCTGCCGGGCATTTTCCCGTACTACGTGACGGGCGCCATCACGGCTTCGGGCGGCGCGTGGAACGCGAGTATCGTCGCGGAGTTCGTGCAGTGGGGCGACACGAAGGTCGTCGCGCACGGCCTCGGCGCCTACATCGCGCAGATGACGGCGGCCGGCGATTACCCGAAGATCATCCTCGGCATTGCCGTGATGTCGCTCTTCGTCACGCTGTTCAACCGCCTCTTGTGGCGCCCGCTGTACACGTACGCCGAGTCCCGTCTGCGGCTCGACTGATCGACGACTGATCGAACAACGAATGATCGAAGGTAACGCGATGCAAAACCCCAAGACGCTGAGCGCCGCGCACGGCGATGTGCAGACGGCCCCGAACCCGCCGCGCCTCGGCGAAGAAATTCTGAACGTGAAGGACGTGTGCCGGGGCTTCAAAAAGAACCAGGGCGAGCTGCTCGTGCTCGACGACGCCAACCTCCAGCTGCGCGAGGGCGAGATCGTCGGGCTGCTGGGCCGCTCGGGCTCGGGCAAGTCCACGCTGCTGCGCATCATCGCGGGCCTGATCTCGCCGACCTCCGGCGACGTCACCTGGCGCGGCAAGCCGCTCGAAGGGCCGGCCGAAGGCGTGGCGATGGTGTTCCAGACCTTCGCGCTGTTCCCGTGGCTCACGGTGCTGCAGAACGTGGAAGCGGGCCTCGAAGCGCAGGGCGTAGGCGCAGGCGAGCGCCGCGAACGGGCGCTGGCGGCCATCGACCTGATCGGTCTGGACGGCTTCGAAAATGCGTATCCGCGCGAGCTTTCGGGCGGCATGCGCCAGCGCGTGGGTTTCGCGCGCGCGCTCGTGGTCGACCCGATGCTGATGCTCATGGACGAGCCGTTCTCCGCGCTCGACGTGCTCACGGCCGAAACGCTGCGCACCGACCTGCTCGACCTGTGGACGCAAGGCCGCTTGCCGATCAAGTCGGTGCTGATCGTCACGCACAACATCGAAGAAGCGGTGTTCATGTGCGACCGCATCCTGGTGTTGTCGTCGAATCCGGGCCGCGTGGTGGCCGAGATCAAGGTACCGTTCAAACATCCGCGCAACCGTCTCGACCCGGCGTTCCGCAAGCTCGTGGACGACATCTACGCGAAGATGACCGCGCGTCAGACCGACGAGACGACCAGGAAGGGCCTCGAACTCGGCAGCTGGCTGCCGCGCGTGTCGACCAACCTGATGGCCGGTCTGATCGAAACGCTCGCGATGGCGCCGTATCACGGCCGCGCCGACATGCCGGAAATTGCGCGCTCGCTGCATCTGGAAGTGGACGACCTGTTCCCGATCGCGGAAGTGCTGCAGAACCTCGGTTTCGCCGACGTGCGCGAAGGCGACGTGCTGCTCACGCCGCCCGCGCGCGTGTTCGCGGAGTTCGGCACGCAGGAGCGCAAGATGATGTTCGCCGAACATTTGCTGCGCCACGTGCCGCTCGCGGCGCGCATCAAGAAAGTGCTCAACGAGCGCCCGGGCCATCGCGCGCCGCGCGTGCGTTTCGAGCAGGAGCTGGAGGACTTTCTCTCCGATGGCGCGGCGGAAGAAACGCTCGACACCGTGATCGACTGGGGGCGTTATGGCGAGATCTTCTCGTATAACGACCAGTCGGAAATCTTCAGCCTCGAAGACGTGGAGTCCTGAGCGACGCGCTTTTCGCCAGGCATTAAAAGCGGTCGCGGGGTGCGTTCACCCGGCGACCGTTTTTCGTTTGCGGATGAGGCAGGCTATTGCAGCGTGCCCCAGCGCTCCACCGCGGGCTCGGCCGTGGCCCACTTCCAGCCCGACTGGTCCTGACAGGCGCTCGCGGTGAACCACTGCTCGGGCGCGTCGGCTTTCTCGCCGTCCTGCACCGAGAATACGAAGTCCTTGCACAGCGTGAGGGCGTTGGCGAACGCGCGCGTCACGCGCACCTGGCCGTGGCCGTTCTCCACGGGCAAATCGTGCTTGATGCGCCAGAGGTCCATGCCGCCCACGGGCAGGCGGCCGGCTGTTTCGGCGATCAGTGCCTGCTGGTCCGCGTGCATGTTTTTCATGAAGCGGCCGACGGCTTCGTCGGTGGCCGCCTGCACGGCAATGCCTACGCCGATGCCCACGGCAGGATTCGCCGTGACGATGCCCGTTGCCGCCGCAGCCGCAGCGCCGCTTGCCGCGCCGATCGACGAGCAGCCGCTCGCCGCGAGCGCGATGCCCGCGCAGAGCGCGGCCAGCGCGATGAGCATCACGGGGCGAGCCGTCGACGACTCCGTTGCAACGTGCCGTACGCGCTTCGCGCGCGCGTTCATGCCGTTCATTGCAGCGCACCCCACCGGGCGGTAGCGGGTTCGGCCGAGGCCCACTTCCAGTTGTCGCCGTCGCGGCACACCGATGCGACGAAGAACGCGCTCGAGGCGGGTTTGTCCTTCGTGGCCTCGTGGTCGACGGAGAACACGATCTCCTTGCAGTCGAGCGCACCGCTGCTGATCGTGCGGCTCACCGTGACGCGGCCGTGTTCGTCGTCCTCGATCGGGAACGAGTGCGTGATCGACCATGGCGCGACCGCGCCGACTGCGAGCGGGCCCGCCGCGTGGGCGATGCTGTTCTGGGTGTTGGTGTGGACGACGCGCTCGGAGTACTGCACGCCGGCCTTCGCCGCGGCCACGGCGCCAAGGCCGATGCCGGTCGCCACGGCGGCGTTGCTCGTCACTTTCGAGGCAACCGCTGCGCCGGCGATACCGGCGCCCGTTTGCGCGCCTTCGGAGTAGAGCGAACTGCACGCCGAGCACGCGAGGCTCGCCACCGTGGCGAGCAGCGGGAGCGACATGACGCGTCGCCGGGGAGGATGCGCGGAAGGGCGCGGGCTGCCGCCGGCAATCGTTTCCATGACCGCCGCTGACACCGATGGCGCAACGCGCGCCCGAGCACTTCGTTCTTGCATGATGATTCCCTGCCGCTAGCCGGATAGCGCCGCATTGCGCGGATATCCGGCATGTTTTGCTTACTTGACGTGCTGCGGATTGTGCAGCACGGCATTGCTTACGGGGATAGGTAAAGTGCAAGAAATTGCAAAAGGGCGTGCACGGCAGACCGACCTTTGATCGGTCTGCCGTACTGCTCCCGCCTCGTCGCGCAACGAGCGTGCCGCGATGGACGGGGGAGGGCAATCAGGCTTCGTCCGCGTCCGGCTCGGTGGGCGCTTCGCTTTCGCCATCGTCGGCGCCGTAGCTGCCGAGCCGGTTGTAGAGCGTCTTGAGGCTCACGCCGAGCGTGCGCGCCGCGAGACGCTTGTCGCCGCCGCAGTATTTGAGCGTGCCGAGAATGATCTGCTTCTGCGCATCGGCGAGCGGCGTGCCGATCCAGACGCTCATGGCGTCGCCCTGGGTAACGGGCTTCTTCACGCGCGGCACCAGCTGCGGATGCGCGATCTCCACGACCTTTTCCGCGAGGATGTACGCGCGGTACACGGCGTTTTTCAGTTCGCGCACGTTGCCGGGCCACGACCAGTTGCGCACGGTTTCGAGCGCGCGCTTGCTGAACGCCTTTTGCGTGCCTTCCTGGTCATTCAGTTCGGTGAGGAAATGCTGCGCGAGCAGTTCGCGGTCGCGCTCACGTTCACGCAGCGGCGGCGCGCGCAGCGGAAACACCGCGAGCCGGTACATCAGGTCCTCGCGCAGGCAGTTTTCCTTCACGGCTGTTACGGGGTCGCGGTTGGTGGCGGCGATGATGCGCACGTCGCCGCGAATCGCTTCGTTGCCGCCCACCGGAAAGTACTCGCCGGTTTCGAGCGCGCGCAGCAGCTTCACCTGATGCAGCAGCGACATCTCGGTGATTTCGTCGAGGAACAGCGTGCCGCCGCGCGCGTGCTCGAAGTGGCCGTCGCGCGCCTGCACGGCGCCCGTGAAGCTGCCTTTTTCGTGACCGAACAACTCGGCCTCGATCAGTTCGTCGGGAATCGCGCCGCAGTTGACCGCGATGAACGGGCCGTCGCGGCGTTCGCTGTGGGCGTGGATGGTCCGGGCGATCAGTTCCTTGCCCGTGCCCGATTCGCCGACGATGAGTGCCGTCGCCTCGGTCACGGCCACGCGGTCGATCTGCGCATAAAGATCCAGCATGACCGCCGACGAGCCGTACAGCAGACCGTACGACTGCAATCCCGTGACGCGCGCCTCGGCGTCCGCTGCGGGAGTTCCGTTGTTTTCGCTGTTGCGTTTTGTGGCGGCGGGCGAGCCCGGCTCGATTGACGCCATAGGGATGTTCGTCCTGCAAAGGTAGTGCGGGGCGTTTGCTTCTGCGCGCATCGGCATGCTTCTGCGCGTATCGGCGAACAGGCCCTGCGATCCGGGGCTGGCCGTCCAGGACAGGTGCGGAACTTGCCGCTCCGACGGCCGCGAGGTTTGCGTCTTCGAGCCTGGTATCTCGCTTTCGCGTAAACATTTAACCACTGCCGCGCCTGATAGGGCAATGGACCTGTCCAGGCACAGCGCGAGGGAGTGTGGCACGCATCCTGCTGCGGAACTCGAGAAGCCCGGAGCCGTCTGCATTGGATAGGGGCAGCGGATCGGCCACGCCCCGGGCGATGTCATTCGAGTCAACTCGCGTCTTCCGTCTTTGACGAGGCGTATCTGGGAGAAAGCGATATGTCGAAGAACCGCAGCGGTTTGGTAGGAACCCTCGTAACCGTCGGTGCGCTTGGCGCCATGGCTGGCATGCTGGCCTGGCGTTTCTCGCAGCGTCATCGCATGCAACGGCAAACCTTTTATCGCGATCTGAGCCGCTGGGAAGGCGAAGGCGGCTCACTTGCCGATACCACCGGCAACAACGGGCTGGGCCCGGAAGTGGCCATGGCCGGGGGCGCTTCGGACTTGCCTGCACATGGCGCGAAGGGCCGGATGCCGAATGGCGTGAACGGCGCGAATGGCTCGGCTGGCATGCCGTGGCCGTTTCCGCACAGCTAGAAGGCAGGCGTGGCAGGGCCACGCGAGAGCCGTGCCCGCTTGTCTCGAATAAGTCTATAATAGTGATATCAACAACAATCGAGGTTCGGGCGGCCCGCGGCTGACGGTATTGTTGCTCCGTTGTAGCAAAACCGCGCATATTCAGGCTTTTGCCGTCTTGGGTGTGCGTCCGACCGTTTCGTACTCCACTGCAGCGCAAACACGTGCGTCGCGACTTCCGCGGTGCCGGGCAACGTTGTCCGGCACGCCTGCGAAGGGCGCGGCGCGCGCGCTTTGGAGCCATTCACCTATCAAGGCTGACGAGACGCGATGCCACATGTATTGATTGTCGATGACGATGCGCAAACCCGCGAGGCGCTGGCGGCCGTGGTGAGCGACGACGGGCTCACCACTGCCCAGGCAGGCGACCTGCGCGAGGCGCGCATCCAGCTCGTGCGGCAGACGCCGGACGTGGTCTTCACCGACCTGAAGCTGCCCGACGGCAGTGGCACCGACCTTTTCGAGGATCTCGACCCGCGCTCGGGCGTAGAACTCGTGGTCATCACCGGGCATGCGACGGTCGAGACGGCAGTCGATGCGCTCAAATCCGGCGCGATCGATTACCTGGTCAAGCCGATCAACCTCCAGCGCGTGAAGGCGATCCTGAACCGCCTGCCGCGCGCGGGCGACCTCAAGGCCGAAATCGGCACGCTGCGCGGCGAGTTGCGCCGCATGGGCCGCTTCGGCCTGATGCTCGGCAATTCGCCGACCATGCAGGAGGTCTACGACCAGATCAGCCGTGTTGCGCCGACGCCCGCCTCGGTCATGCTGGTGGGCGAATCGGGCACCGGCAAGGAAGTGGCGGCGCAGACCATCCACCAGTTGAGCCTGCGCCGCAAGCACGAATTCCTCGCGGTGAACTGCGGCGCGATCTCGCCGAACCTGATCGAGTCCGAGATGTTCGGCCACGAGCGCGGCTCGTTCACGGGCGCCGACCGGCAGCACAAGGGCTATTTCGAGCGCGCGAACGGCGGCACGCTGTTCCTCGACGAAATCACCGAAATGCCGATCGAGCTGCAGGTGAAGCTGCTGCGCGTGCTCGAGACCGGCATGTTCATGCGCGTGGGCACGACCAAGGAAATCGAGACCGACGTGCGTCTGATCGCGGCGACCAACCGCGACCCGGAGCAGGCCGTCGCCGAGGGCAAGCTGCGTCTGGACCTTTATCACCGCCTGAACGTGTTTCCGATCAGCCTGCCGCCGCTGCGCGAGCGCGGCAAGGACGTCGAGCTGCTCGCCCAGGCGTTCCTCGACGAGCTGAACGAGCGTCACGGCACGAAGAAGCAGTTTCCCGCGGCGGTGCGCGACATGCTGGCCGCCTACCCGTGGCCCGGCAACGTACGCGAGCTGAAGAACTACGTGCAGCGCGCGCACATCATGTCGGGCAACGACGGCGATTTCACGGCGACGGTGCCGCTGCAGATCTCGCTCTCGAAGCCGATTGCGGGCACGGCGGTGACGATCCCGTTCGGCACCTCGCTTGCCGATGCGGATCGCCAGCTCATCCTCGCGACGCTCGAGCAGTGCGGCGGCGTGAAGACGCGCGCGGCGGAAATCCTCGGCATCAGCCTGAAGACGCTCTATAACCGTCTTGTGGAGTACGGCAACGAAAGCGCCGGCAAGGGCGATGCGCCCGCGCGCGTAGCCGGCGCCTGAGCAGCATGTGCGAGCGCGTCCGCCTGGGCGCGCTCGCACGGGCGGTACGACGCTTGCAGTGTGAGTTTCGCGTCCATGATGAGGAGCGAAAAATGCTGAGCTGCAAATCCAGTGATGCCGTCCGCGTGAAGCCCTGGCTCGCGCATACTCCGCAGCCCGACGAACCGCCGCCGGACCAGCCCGGTGAGCCCGACGTGCCTCCTATTGGCGATCCGCCAGAGCCGCCGGGCGAAGTGCCGCACGCGCGGCCCCGATTCGACCCTTCGGTCTCCTCTCGATTTCGTCGTTCGCCTGGCGCATTGCCCGCCACGTGAGCATCTGCTCGCGCGGCCTTAAGAAGTCATCAGCAGATCCTGATGGTTTTTATGTACTAGTTACAAAGGCCCCACCATTTTTACCGGCGGATTCACGCGGCAAACCCTGGACTATAAAAAAGCGCCACGGCCGCGTGGCCGCCTTCCCGCTGGAGGCATCGACATGAGACATCCTGCCTTGCGCCGCTCCGCACGTTACACGGGCAAGCGTGGCCCGCGCGATTCGCAAGAGAAAAGCAGTCCGCAGCAGTCGAACGCGCCGGACCCCGCGGGCCAGAATCGCGCAGCGCCCGGCGTGCCGCCCGACGGCGAGCACAACCAAGGCGGGGCGCGGGCTGAGGGCATCGAGTACCAGCGCGATCTCGGCTCGGAACAGGACGCCTGATTCGCTTCGAACCGCAGTTCGCCGCGCGCTGTTTGCAGGCCGGTTTCCTGGTCTCGCTAATCACCGGGCATTCCGGACTTGCGCGATTGCCGCGCGGAATTTGCTCGCGCCGTCACTTGCGAGGAAAGATTTTTGCTCCGACCCTGTCGATCCGGCACGCGTCTTGCGTGCGTACCTGAAGCATTGTCTTCGGACCCAACGAAACAGGAGGTAGAGCCGCAATGGGCAGACTGATCGTGGTATCGAATCGCGTTGCGCCGACCCAGGAGGGCCGTCCCGCAGCGGGCGGGCTCGCAGTCGGCGTATTGGACGCGCTCAAGGAAACCGGCGGTGTGTGGTTCGGGTGGAGCGGCGAGACCGTCGCGGAACCGTCCGCACCGGTCATCGAGCAGCAGGGCAGCGTCACCTACGCGACGGTGGGTCTTACCCGGCGTGACTATGACCAGTACTACAAGGGCTTCTCGAATACGACGCTCTGGCCGACGTTCCACTACCGCAACGACCTCGCGCGCTATGAGCGCCAGGAGTACGGCGGTTACCTGCGCGTAAACGTGTCGCTCGCGCGCCAGTTGCAGCCGCTCATCGAGCCCGACGACATCATCTGGGTGCACGACTATCACCTGATTCCGTTCGCGCGCTGCCTGCGCGATCTCGGGGTGAAGAACCCGATCGGCTTCTTCCTGCACATTCCGCTGCCGGTGCCCGAAGTCATGCGCTCGGTGCCGCCGCACGAAGAACTCATGAAGTTCATGTGCCACTACGACGTGGTCGGTTTCCAGACCGACGCGGACCGTCAGGCCTTTCTCGACTACATCGAGCGCGGCGGTCATGGCACCGCAAGCGACGACGGCATGGTCCACGCGTGGGACCGCTTCCTCAAGGTCGGGGCGTACCCGATCGGCATCTATCCGGACGCCATTGCCAAAGCCTCGTCGCAGTTCGCCGACCGCAAGGCCGTGCGCAGCCTGCGCGAAGCCATGCGCGGACGCAAGCTGATCATGAGCGTGGACCGGCTCGATTATTCGAAGGGGCTCGCCGAGCGCTTCCAGGCGTTCGAGCGCCTGCTGCAGAACGGGCCGGGCTGGCATGGCCGCGTCTCGCTCCTGCAGATCGCGCCGCCGACGCGCTCCGACGTGCAGACCTACCAGACGATTCGCCGCAATCTCGAAGGCGAGGCGGGCCGGATCAACGGCCGTTTCGCGCAGCTCGACTGGACGCCGATCCAGTACCTGAACCGCAAGTACGAGCGCAATCTGCTGATGGCGCTGTTCCGCGAGGCGCAGGTGGGCTACGTCGCGCCGCTGCGCGACGGCATGAATCTCGTGGCGAAGGAATACGTGGCGTCGCAGAATCCCGACGATCCCGGCGTGCTGGTGCTTTCGCAGTTCGCGGGCGCGGCCGAACAACTGCCAGGCGCGCTGGTCGTGAATCCGTACGACCTGAACCAGACAGCCGAGGCGCTCGAGCGCGCGCTCTCGATGCCGCACGCCGAGCGCGTCTCGCGATACAACGACATGATGGCGTCGCTGCGCGAGAACAATCTTTCGGTGTGGCGCGATACGTTCCTTGCCGATCTGCGCAGCGTGGCGACGGCCGCTTCGGTCACGGCCAGGGCGCGCAACGCCGCACCGGCGGGGAAAGCTCCCGTGCAAACGAGCGCGCCCGAACAGCCGCATCGCGCAGCGCGCGCGTAGCGACGGGGCGGTGAGCGGCGAGGCGGCGTGACGCCCTTAGCCCTCTAACGTTTTTCTCGACGCAATTGCATCCGCGCGGCGGCCTTCGGGCCGCCGCGTTTTTTTACGTCCGCGAGATCGATACCTGGCGATACCCGTCGATAACCGTCGATCCGCGGCGCAGCGTGCGCTCAGACCCGCTGGCCGCTCGGTGCGGCGAACGGCATCGGCGCGCGGGTCGGATCGAAATCGGCCCAGTGTCCGTCGTGCCATTGGCCCGAAGCGCACTCGATATCGGCGGCGCCGCTGTCGCGCAGCAACTGCGCAGCGAGATCCTGGTTCTCGTAGCAGACGTGCACCGAGAGCAGCACGCCGTCGCTGCGCGTTTCGCGATGCACCCGCTCGTGGTGCGCCGAGATTTGCTGCGCAGCGGCTTTTGCCCCGACGCTCGCGCCGATGCGCGCGCCGATCCAGGCGCCTACGCCGGCCGCGATCACGACCGAAGGCAGCGCAGCCGAGAACGCGCTGAAAATCACCACGCCCACTACGGCGCCCGCCACGGCGCCTGCGGTGATATTGCGGGTGTGATGCGGGTGCCCTGCGGCGAGCGTAGGCGGCGCGCCCATCGCCGTCCCCTGGACGCTGTGGTGCGCATGCTGGCCGCGCGGATTGACGAAGAACAGGTTGACGTCTTCTTCGAGGAAGCCGCCCGCGTACAGCTTTTCGGCGGCGGCTTCGGCGGCGGGAAAGGTCGTGAACCGACCAGCGACGATCAGTGACATGGGAAGCCCCCTTTGCCGGACTCGGCAGGTTGACTCGCCGGGCGCAGCCGCGAATGCGGCTCGCCCTGAATCCATGTTAGTGCCTGCGCGCGCGCAGGGTTAGGCCGCGCTTAGCGCGGCGTGCGCGCCGCGGTGCCCGGCATGAGGCGCAGCAGGCTCACCACTGCCGCGACCGCGGCAAAGGCCGTCGCCACGTAGAGCGCCATGGTCGGCCCGTGTTGCGGTGCCACGCCGAAGATGAGCGCGACGAGCGCCGCGCCGAGCGTTTGCCCGGTGAGGCGCGCGGTGCCGAGCATGCCGCTCGCGCCGCCGCTGCGCTCGCGCGGTGCAGAGGAAAGAATTTGCCGGTTGTTGGGCGACTGGAACACGCCGAAGCCCGCGCCGCACAACGCCATGCGCCAGCAGATATCGAACACCGTGGGATGCGCGCCGAGTGTCGCGAGCAAGAGCAGACCGAGCGCGAAGAGCGCGAGTCCGATGCCGCCAAGCATGCCCGCCGGATATCGGTCGGAGAGCGCGCCCGAGAGCGGCGCGGCGCCGACGATGACGAGCGGCCAGGGCGTCATGAGGAGGCCCGTGTCGACCTGCGAGAAACCGAAGGTCTCCTGCAGCATGAAGGGCAGCGCGACGAACGCGAGCATTTGCGCGCAGAACGAGCACACCGAGGTGCTGATCGACAGTGCGAAGACGGGGTTGGCAAGCAGATCGACGGGCAGGAGCGGCGCGGCCTGCGTGAGCTGGCGGCGCACGAAGAACCAGCCGATCACGATCGCCAGCACGAATTCGAGCGCGACGAGGCGATTGCTCTCGCCGTGGCCGAGGCCGTCGACGGCAAAGATCAGGAGGCCGAACACGATGGCGTTGAGCACGGCGCTCAAATAGTCGTAAGGCGCGGGATGCCGCTCGTTCACGGGCAGCGCGCGCAGGCCCAGCATGAGCGCGGCGATGCCGATCGGCACGTTGATCGCAAAGAGCCAGGGCCACGTCGCGATGGCGAGCACGCCCGAGGCGAGCGTCGGCCCGACCGCCGAGGCGATCGCGACGACCATCGCGTTGATGGCCACGCCCCGGCCGAGCTGCGCGCGCGGATAGATCATGCGCACGAGCGCGGTGTTCACGCTCATGATCCCCGCGCCGCCGAAGCCCTGCACCATGCGTGCGAGGGCGAGTTCGGGCAGCGTGGTCGCCAGCGCGCAGCCGAGCGACGCGACGGTGAACAGCACCATGCCGGCCAGATACACGCGCTTGTAACCGATGCGGTCGCCGAGCGAGGCGAGCGGCAGGAGCGCGATGGTCACCGAGAGCTGATACGCGTTGACGATCCAGATCGAACTTGCCGCGCTCGCGTGAAGATGGCGTGCGATGGTCGGCAACGCGACGTTGGCGATCGCGCCGTCGAGCACGGCGAGCGTGATGCCGAGCGCGACCACGAGGATCGCGTAGTAACGTTGCGGGAAGGGCAGGCCGTTTTCGATGTCGGCGGTGGAATGGGCGGAGCGTTCGGAAAGCGTGGGCATCGACGGGAGAGGCGGCGCGCGATGGACGTGCGCCGCCGGCTGGATGTTGTTTTCTGGTGTTCCGTGGCGGCTTATTTCAGTTCATAGAGCCCGACGTAGGTGGTCGAATCCACCTCGTTCAGATGCGTCATGAAACGCGCTACCGCGTTCGTCGTTTCCGGCGTGACGGGCAGTTGCGCTGCCTTGAGCGCATGCACGCGGAAGATGTAGCGATGGGGTTTGTCGCCGCGCGGGGGCGCCGCGCCGCCGAAGCCGACCGTGCCGTAGTCGTTGTGCACCTGCACCGCGCCCTGCGGAAGCAGGCTGCCGTCGGCCTTGCCGGCGTTGCGGGCGAGCGAGCGCACGTCGGGCGGAATGTTCACCACGACCCAGTGCCAGAAACCGCTGCCCGTCGGCGCGTCCGGATCGTAGACGGTGAGCGCGAAGCTTTGCGTGTCGGCGGGCGGCTCGTCCCACTGCAGCGCGGGCGAAACGTTGTCGCCGTCGACACCGAAGGCCCGGTCGTCGAACTCCTGCGCCTTCGGCATGAAACCGTTGCTGGGAAAGTCATCGGACCAAAGTCGGAAATCAGCCATCGGGTGTCTCCTTCGCTTGGGGTCGTGGGACGGTTGCGCCAGCACGTGTGACGCGTGCAGGTGGGCGCGCAGCCGGTCGATCGAGTTTATCACCGCGGGCCCTACAGGCAGGGCCAGCTTCGCAGCGCGAGATGCGCAGCGCATCGGCTTGCGGTCACGTTTCGCGTGACATGTCGCGAGGGCGTGTTACGACCGCGCCTCGAACCAGGTCGACGACTCGTCTTCGAGCCATGCGGCCAGCCGCTCGACGACCGCTTGCGGATCGTGCTGCGCGCCACGCAACGCGCATTCCCAGATCACTGCCACGCGCCAGCCCTGGGCTGCGAGCGCGGCGAGCGCCTTGGCGTCGTTCAGTCGGTTGCGCGCGATCTTCTCGCGCCAGAACTCGGGGCGCGTTTGCGGCCACTTGAAGAGCGCGCAGTTGTGGCCGTGCCAGAAGCAGCCGTGCACGAACACCACGGCGCGCCGGCGCGGCAGCACGATGTCGGGCCGGCCCGGCAGCTCGCGCACGTTCAGGCGAAAGCGAAAGCCGCGCCGGTGCAGCAGACTGCGGATCAGCTTTTCGGGCTTCGTGTTGCGTCCGCGTATGCCGGACATCATCCGGCTGCGGGTCGCCGTATCGACGACGTCCACCATCGTCTGTCGCCTCGCTTCGGTTGGCCGTGGCGCGCGCCGGTCAGCGGCCTCCCGCCGTGGCCGTCGCCGAGGCCGCGTTGCGCTTGGCGCGCGTGGTGCGCGCGACGGCGGGAACCGTCGTCGCTTGCGCACGCGGTGCTTCGTGCCGTGCGGCCAGTATCGCGTCGAGATGCGGCATCATCGTGCGCGCGACTTCGCGCATCACCGGCATCACCACGCTGTTGCCGAACTGGCGGTACGCCTGGGTGTCGCTCACTGGAATGCGGAAGGTGTCGGGCAGACCCATCAGCCGCGCGCACTCGCGCGGCGTGAGGCGGCGCGGGCGCAATCCTTCGCCTTGATAGACGAGGATCTCCGAGCCGTCCTTGTGATAGCGCGCAGAAAGCGTGCGCGTGACGCTGTCGGGAAACGCGAGGCCGAAGCCAAAGCCGTTGCCGGCCGCGCGATGCTTCTCGGCGTATTGCTGCAGATAGGCCCAGAGCCCCGGCGTGAGCGTGTACTTCGGCTGCACGCGGCGCGCGCCGTGATCGAAGAAGCGCTCGCCGTCCCACGGCAGCAGCGGCTCGCAGCCGTCGGTACGGTGCAGGATCGAGGCGAGCCGCGGGCCTTCCTCGGGTAGCGCGAGCGCGTCCCACGAAAACGCCGCCGGCTCGCGAAAACCGACGATGATGATGCGTTCGCGATGCTGCGGCGTGAAATGGCTTCCGTCGATCACGCGGTAGTGCACGTCGTAGCCGAGTTCGTCGCGCAGCACCTGGAGGATCACGTCGAACGTGCGGCCACGGTCGTGCGAGACGAGGTTCTTCACGTTCTCGAGCAGGAAGGCGGCGGGCCGCTTCTCGGCGATGATGCGCGCGACGTCGAAGAACAGCGTGCCCTGCGTGGTGCAGGCAAAGCCGTGCGGACGGCCAAGCGCGTTCTTCTTGCTCACCCCCGCGATCGAGAACGGCTGGCACGGAAAGCCCGCGAGCAGGACGTCGTGATCGGGGACGTCGGCGGCGTCCACGGCCGTAATGTCGCCGATGAACGGATGATCCTCGCCGTAGTTTTCCAGATAGGTCTTGCGCGAGAACGGATTCCATTCGCTCGTGAAGACGCACTCGCCGCCGTGGGCCTCGAACCCCTTGCGAATGCCGCCGATGCCGGCGAACAGGTCGATGAAGCGAAAGCGCGCCGCGCCGCCATTGGCGTGAGCGCCGCCTTGCAGCAGTTCGCGCAGTGCGGCTTCGAGCATCGCGGGGCAGGGCGTCTCGCCTTTTTCCCAACGCCGCACGGTCTTCACGTCGCGGCCGACGTGTGTGGCGATCTGCTGTTGCGTGAAACGCTTGCGTGCCTGCTGGAGCAGGTCTCTCGGTTCGGCCGTGAGCACGGAGTCCTCGTTAGGGTATTTTTGCGGACATTATGACCGATGGTCGACCCGCGGCACCAGGAATTCCCGATGTGCGTGCGCGGACGTGCGCCGCGCAGGCGAATGCCTGCACGCGCGAGCGTTGAATACAGCGGGAAGTCAGGAGTGTTGCGGGCCGGCGTTTGCCTGCTTCGCGAGGGCCGCGGAGGCCGAGGCGACGTTTAGCTCGTGCAGGTCGAGGATGAGCAGCAGGCTGTCGATTTCGCACAGCTGGCCCTTGTTCACGTGACCGGTGTCGAGCAGGCGGTGCAGGCGCTGGCGCCAGTAGAGCGCGGGGAGAATCGGCCCGCCGAAGTCGCCGGCGAGTGACAGCGGCATCACGCGGCGAATGTGCGCGATATCCTGATCGATGAGGGTCGACATCATATGACCGGCGGGGAGGGGACGCGTGGAGTCCATGAAGGCCTTTACGGCACTATTTTTCCCTACTTTAGGGTTATTTAACTCGGTATTTACCCGTAATTAGCCGGTCAGCTTCCGTTTATTCGGCAGCCGGCGGCGTCGCGCCTTGCACCTGGGCCGCGCTTTCGAAGAAACGCCGCGTCGCTTCGAACGAGTTCAGCATCTGCTCGGGCCAAGGCGTCTGCAGCATGACGGCCTGGTGGTTCTCGAACGCGGCGCCCAGCTGGCGGGCGAGTTCGGGCGAATTGAGGTGGCGCAGCAGCACGCTCACGACGATGGCGGTGGCCTGGCTGGCTCCGGCCGTCTGCAGTTCGGAAGCGGTGAGGGCGGCGACTTGCTTGTTGATGTCCATGGAAAACCTGCTCGGGAAAGAGGGTGCGCGAGTGCGCGAAAGAGACGGGACGGGAATCTGCGAACCGGTTGCGGATTTCGCGGCCCGGCCTGCGCGGCTCGGGATGGCCCAGCGGCTGGTCCCCCTGGCAGGAATCGAACCTGCATCTAGCGCTTAGGAGGCACTTGTTCTATCCATTGAACTACAGGGAGCGCGAGGTCGAGCATGGCTCCGTTCGATCGCCATGTTTCCCAAGTGACCCGTCATGGCGCGGAGCGGCGCGCGAACCGGTTCGGCCTTGCAGGTCCGAGCGATATCGCGGCGCAGGGCCCAGAGTATAGCAAACGTGTTCGGGCGCGAAAATGACGCCCTTTAGCTGCGTGGGAATCGTCGCAATCAGAACTCGACGACGGCGAATTCCGCCTTGCCCACGTCGCACAGCGGGCAGCGCCAGTCGTCGGGTATTTCCGCAAAGCGCGTGCCGGCGGAGATGCCTTCGTCGGGCAGACCTTCTTCCTCGTTGTAGATCCAGCCGCAGATCAGGCAGACCCAGCTCTTGTACTCGATTACTTCGCTCACAGCGTGTCCTTCGTCTAGTCGATTCGATGCTTGACCCTTCATGCGGCCCTTTATGTGCAAGGCTGGGCGGCGCGGGCGACCCGCGATGTTACCGGAAAACGGCTCGCGTGCTGCCGCGCTAAAGGGAAGCTAAACGCGGAAGCCCGGCCTGCGCGGCCCGACCTCCGCGGCCCGACCTGCGCGGCCCGGTACAATGCCCCCTTCAGGTCCACCGCACGCATCGCTTTCCATCCATGTCGCTTTACACCATCACAGACGCGCAACTGGCGTTCGGCCACGTCGCGCTGCTCGACCACGCGGACTTTTCGCTCGAAGCCGGCGAGCGCGTCGGGCTGATCGGCCGCAACGGCGCGGGCAAGTCGTCGCTGCTCACGATCGTCGCCGATCTCGCCAGGCCCGACGACGGCCTCGTCACGCGCCAGCAGGCGCTTTCGACCGTCTACGTGCCGCAGGAGCCCGACTTCGACGCCGACGCCACGGTCTTCGACACCGTCGCCTCGGGCCTCGCCGACGTGCGCGCGCTGCTCGACGAATACGACACGGTCGCGCACAAGCTCGCGGACACGCCCGAAGGCGCCGAACACGACGCACTGCTCGCGCGCATGAACACGCTGCAATCGTCGCTCGATCATGCCGACGCCTGGAGCTGGCGCACGCGCGTTGCCACGACGCTCGCGCAGATCGGCCTCGAAGGCGAAGCCCGCGTGGGCGCGCTCTCGGGCGGCATGCAAAAGCGCGTGGCACTCGCCCGCGCGCTCGTTGTGCAGCCCGATATCCTGCTGCTCGACGAACCGACCAACCACCTCGACTTCGACGGCATCCGCTGGCTCGAGGAACTGCTCGTGGCACAGCGTTCGAGCCTGCTCTTCATCACCCACGACCGCGCGTTTCTCGACCGCGTGGCCACGCGCATCGTCGAACTCGATCGCGGCAAGCTGCTTTCGTATCCGGGCAACTTCTCGCAGTACCAGGAGCGCAAGGCGCAGCAGCTCGAAGTCGAGCGCGTGGAGAACGAGAAGTTCGACAAGCTGCTCGCGCAGGAAGAAGTGTGGATCCGCAAGGGCGTGGAAGCGCGGCGCACGCGCAGCGTGGGACGTATCGCGCGCCTCGTGCAGATGCGCAGCGAGCACGCCGAGCGCCGCAACGTGCAGGGCAACGTGAAGCTCGACGTCGCGCAGGGCGAGAAGTCCGGCAAGATCGTCGCCGAACTCACGGACGTGACCAAGCGCTATGGCGGCCGCACGATCGTCGATAACTTCTCGTCGACGGTCATGCGCGGCGACAAGATCGGCTTCGTCGGTCCGAACGGCGCCGGCAAGACCACGCTGCTGAAGCTGATTCTCGGCGAGTTGAAGCCCGATGAAGGCACTGTGCGCGTGGGCACGAACCTGCAGGTCGCGTACTTCGACCAGATGCGCGCGCAGCTCGACATGGAAAAGAGCCTCGCCGATACCATCAGCCCCGGCAGCGACTGGGTCGAGATCAACGGCGCGAAGAAGCACGTCATGAGCTATCTCGGCGACTTCCTGTTCGCGCCCGAACGTGCGCGCTCGCCCGTGAAGTCGCTTTCGGGCGGCGAGCGTAACCGTCTGCTGCTCGCGCGTTTGTTCGCGCGGCCCGCGAACGTGCTGGTGCTCGACGAACCGACCAACGACCTCGACATCCCGACGCTCGAACTGCTCGAAGAGTTGCTCACCGACTACGACGGCACCGTGCTGCTCGTCTCCCACGACCGCGCGTTCCTCGACAACGTGGTGACGTCGGTGATCGCGTCCGAGGGCGAGGGCAAGTGGCGCGAGTACGTGGGTGGCTTCACCGACTGGCAAACGCAGAGCACGCGTGCGCAGGAGATTGCCGAGGCGCGCGCGCCGAAAGAAGCGGCTGCTGCGGCTGCCGCTCCCAAGGAGAGCGCGGCGGGCCGCAATGCGCAACGTACTGTGAAGCTTTCGTTCAAGGAGCAGCGCGAGCTCGAGGACCTGCCCAAGCGTATCGAGGCGCTGGAGACCGAGCAGAAGACGATCGGCGCGAAGATCGAGGACGGGTCGATCTTTGCGAAGGACGCGGCCGAAGGCACGCGGCTCACCGAGCGCTACGCGGCGATCGACGAGGAATTGCTCGTTGCGCTGGAGCGGTGGGAGGAGCTGGAGAGCAAGCGCAAGTGATGCGAGACAAAGCGGCCTGATGAAGGCCGCTTTTTTTAAGGCGGGCGGCCCTTACTCATCCGTTCAGCCAGCCAACCCCCAAGCAAATTGCCGTGCGAGCCCAAATCAGTACAATACCTCGCGAATTCGAACAACTGCGCGAACCACTGCGCCGCCGCGAGCGCACCTGCCACCGCGGCGCGCAGCTGGTTCACCTCGTTGTTTCGTATCGGTTTTTTTGAACGCTCAACGCGTTTTCCCCGCAGATGTCCACAGGACCTGTGGACAAGCGCGCGGACAACCCCCTGTGGATCACCATGTCAACGAAGAAGTCCAACGCTGGAAACACTGGCTATAGCGAAGCGTCGATCAAGGTGCTCAAGGGCCTCGAGCCCGTCCGGCAGCGGCCGGGCATGTATACGCGCACCGAGAATCCGCTGCACATCATCCAGGAAGTCATCGACAACGCCTCGGACGAAGCGCTCGGCGGCTATGGCAAGCGCATCACCGTGACGCTGCACGCCGACCATTCCGTCTCCGTCGAGGACGACGGCCGCGGCATTCCGTTCGGCCTGCACCCCGAAGAGAAGGTGCCCGTCGTCGAAATCGTCTTCACGCGCCTGCACGCGGGCGGCAAGTTCGACAAGGCCGCCGGCGGCGCCTATACGTTCTCGGGCGGCTTGCACGGCGTGGGCGTCTCGGTCACCAATGCGCTGTCCACGCGCCTCGACGTGACCGTCTGGCGCGACGGCAAGGTCGCCGAAATCGGTTTCTCTGACGGCAACGTCACGAAGCAACTCACTACGCGCAACGCCGCGCGCGACGACAAGAAGAGCGGCACGCGCGTGACCGCTTGGGCCGATCCCAGGTATTTCGACTCGCCCAATCTGCCGCTCGGCGAACTGCAACGTCTGCTGCGCTCGAAGGCCGTGTTGCTGCCGGGCGTCGAGGTCGAACTCGTCATCGAGAAGACCGGCGAGCGCCAGACCTGGAAGTATGAAGACGGCCTGCGCGGCTATCTGCTCGAAGGCATGGGCGGCGCCGACCTGCTGATCCCGCTGTTCGAAGGCGAGCGCTACGCCGACGCGCGCACCACCGACGACACCTTCGCCGAAGGCGAGGGCGCCGCGTGGGTCGTGGCGTGGAGCGAGGAAGGCTCGCTCACGCGCGAGTCGTACGTGAACCTGATCCCAACGCCCGCGGGCGGCACGCACGAAAGCGGCCTGCGCGACGGTCTGTTCCAGGCCGTGAAGAGTTTCGTCGAATTGCACAATCTCCAGCCGAAAGGCGTGAAGCTGCTGCCCGAAGACGTCTTCGCGCGCGTCTCGTTCGTGCTCTCGGCCAAGGTGCTCGACCCGCAGTTCCAGGGGCAGATCAAGGAGCGCCTGAACAGCCGCGACGCCGTGAAGCTCGTGTCGTCTTTTTCGCGTCCGGCTCTGGAGCTGTGGCTCAACCAGCACGTCGAGCACGGCAAGAAGCTCGCCGATCTCGTCATCAAGCAGGCGCAGGCGCGCACGCGCGCGGGCCAGAAGGTCGAGAAGCGCAAGAGCTCGGGCGTGGCCGTGCTGCCCGGCAAGCTCACCGACTGCGAATCGACCGATATCGCACGCAACGAACTCTTCCTGGTCGAGGGCGACTCGGCCGGCGGCTCCGCGAAGATGGGGCGCGACAAGGAGTACCAGGCCATCCTGCCGCTGCGCGGCAAGGTGCTCAACACGTGGGAGACCGAGCGCGACCGGCTCTTTGCGAACAACGAAGTGCACGATATTTCGGTGGCGATCGGTGTCGATCCGCACAGCCCCGACGAGACGGTCGATCTTTCGAATCTGCGCTACGGCAAGATCTGCATTCTCTCCGATGCCGACGTCGACGGCTCGCACATCCAGGTACTGCTGCTCACGCTCTTCTTCAAGCATTTCCCGCAGCTCATCGAGCGCGGCCACGTGTGTGTGGCGCGCCCGCCGCTGTTCCGTGTCGATGCGCCCGCGCGTGGCAAGAAGTCCGCGCAGAAGCTCTACGCGCTCGACGAAGGCGAACTCGAAGCGATCCTCGACAAGCTGCGCAAGGACGGCGTGCGCGAAACGCAATGGACCATCAGCCGCTTCAAGGGCCTGGGCGAAATGAGCGCCGAACAGCTCTGGGACACGACGATGAACCCCGACACGCGGCGTCTCTCGCCCATCGCGCTCGGCGACCTCGACTACGAGTCCACGGTTGCGCGCATGACGATGCTCATGGGCAAGGGCGAAGCGGCCTCGCGCCGTTCCTGGCTCGAAGAGAAGGGCAACGAAGTCGAAGCGGATATCTAAGCGCACGCGCCCATACAAGATTACGGAACGATTGAAACATGGACGATCTCTTTGCTGAAGTGACGGACGCCCCGAACGGCGACACGCTCACGCTCGGCCACTACGCGGAACGCGCCTATCTCGACTACGCGGTGAGCGTGGTGAAGGGCCGCGCGCTGCCCGACGTCTGCGACGGCCAGAAGCCGGTGCAGCGGCGCATTCTGTTCGCGATGAACGAAATGGGCCTCGGCGACAACGCCAAGCCCGTGAAGTCCGCGCGCGTGGTGGGCGACGTGCTCGGCAAGTACCACCCGCACGGCGACCAGTCGGCCTACGACGCGCTCGTGCGCCTCGCTCAGGACTTCTCGATGCGCTATCCGCTCATCGACGGCCAGGGCAATTTCGGCTCGCGCGACGGCGACGGCGCGGCGGCCATGCGCTACACCGAAGCGCGGCTGACGCCCATCGCCAAGCTGCTGCTCGACGAAATCGACATGGGCACTGTCGATTTCATGCCGAACTACGACGGCTCGTTCCAGGAGCCGAAGACGCTGCCCGCGCGCCTGCCGATGCTGCTGCTCAACGGCGCGTCGGGGATTGCGGTGGGTCTCGCTACCGAAATCCCGTCGCATAACCTGCGCGAAGTCGCGTCGGCGGCGGTGGCGATGATTCGCAACCCGAAGCTTTCGCATGCGGAGATCATGGAAAAGCTGCCGGGGCCCGATTTCCCGGGCGGCGGCCAGATCATTTCGAGCGATGCGGAAATTGCGGCGGCTTACGAGTCGGGCCGCGGCAGCCTCAAGGTGCGCGCGCGCTGGAAGATCGAGGACCTCGCGCGCGGCCAGTGGCAGCTCGTGGTGACCGAGCTGCCGCCGAACACCTCGGGCCAGAAGGTGCTCGAAGAGATCGAGGAACTCACGAACCCGAAGCTCAAGCTCGGCAAGAAGACGCTCACACCCGAGCAGCTGCAGAGCAAGCAGACCATGCTCGGGCTGCTCGACGCCGTGCGCGACGAGTCGGGCAAGGACGCGCCCGTGCGCCTCGTGTTCGAGCCGAAGACGAGCCGCATCGACCAGGCCGAGTTCGTCAACTCGCTGCTCGCGAACACGAGCCTCGAATCGAACGCATCGCTCAATCTCGTGATGATCGGCGCCGATGGCCGTCCGCGCCAGAAGGGCATCAGCGAGATTCTGGGCGAGTGGATCGGCTTCCGCTTCGCCACGGTCACGCGCCGCACGCAGCACCGCCTGACGAAGGTCGACGACCGCATCCATATCCTCGAAGGGCGGATGATCGTCTTCCTCAATATCGACGAGGTGATCCGCATCATCCGCGAGTCGGACGAGCCCAAGAGCGCGCTGATGAGCGCGTTCGGGCTTTCCGAGCGCCAGGCCGAGGACATTCTTGAAATCCGTCTGCGTCAGTTGGCGCGGCTCGAGAAGATCAAGATCGAGAAGGAACTCGCGGAGCTGCGCGAAGAGAAGGCGAAGCTCGAAGAGCTGCTCGCGAACGATGCTTCGATGAAGCGGCTCATCGTGAAGGAGATCGAAGCCGACGCGAAGCAGTACGGCGACGATCGCCGCACGCTCATTCAGCAGGAAAAGCGGGCGAGCTTCGAAGCGCGCGTGGTCGACGAGCCGGTCACGGTCGTCGTCTCGCAGAAGGGCTGGGTGCGTGCGCTCAAGGGCCACGGGCTCGATACGCAAGGTTTCACCTTCAAGGCCGGCGACGCCCTCTATGCGGCGTTCCAGTGCCGCACGCCCGATACGCTGATCGCGTGGGGCAGCAATGGCCGCGTCTATTCGGTGTCGATTGCGAATCTGCCTGGCGGCCGCGGTGACGGTGTGCCGGTCACGTCGCTCATCGAACTCGAAGCGGGCACGCATCTGCTGCATTACTTTGCGGCGAACGCGGAACAGCAATTGCTGCTGGCGTCGAGCAACGGCTTCGGCTTCATCGCGAAGATCGGCGACATGGTGAGCCGCGTGAAGGCAGGCAAGGCGTTCATGACGATCGACGAGGGCTGCGTGCCGCTCGCGCCGATGCCGATGCTGCCCGACGCGCTGCAGGTGGCGTGTCTGTCGTCGGGCGGTCGTTTGCTGGTGTTCGGCCTCGACGAGATGAAGACGCTCTCCGGCGGCGGGCGTGGCGTCACGCTCATGCAGCTCGACGACAACGAGAAGCTGGTGCAGGCGCTCGCGATCAGCGCGGCGGGCGTCGTGCTCGTGGGCACGGGCCGCGGCGGCAAGGCGACCGAGGACCTGATGGCGGGCGCGGTGCTGGCCCCGCAGATCGGCAAGCGCGCACGCAAGGGCCGCGCGCCGGACTCGAAGCTCAAGGTCGTGACGGGCATGCGTCCGGTGTTGCCGCAGTAACTTAGCTGCTCTGCATGGCGCCGGAGCGCTCTGCGTGGGACCGGAGTAAGCGCTGAAGCGCTAACTCCGGATCGCAAAGTGCTAAAGCGCTAACTCCGGCCGACACATATCCGGCGCGAATCGCGGCGCGGCATGGAATAATGCCGCGCAAAGGCATGGGACGGGAGTGCGTTGCACTCGCTCCCGTCGACATGCCGCCGATAACGACACGTTACGAGGGAAATCAAGCATGGGCCACGCGATCGCAGTCGCGCTCTTTCTGCATCTGCTGGGCGTCGCCGTCTGGGTGGGCGGCATGATCTTCGCGCATTTCTGTTTGCGCCCGGCGCTCGAAGACCTCTCGCCGCAGCTGCGTCTGCCGCTCATCGAATCGGTGTTCGGCCGCTTCTTCAACTGGGTGGGCGTCTCGGTCATCGTGATCCTGCTGACCGGCGGCTTCCTGCTCATGCAGTCCGGCGGCGAGCATGCCACCTGGCAACTGCACGCCATGGCGGGCCTGGGCGTATTGATGATGCTGATCTTCGGCCACATCCGCTTCGCCGTGTTCCCGCGCATTCGCCGCGCCGTGCAGGCGCAGAAGTGGCCCGACGGCGCGCGCGCAGTGGGCACCGTGCGCCGGCTCGTCGTCATCAATCTCGTGCTGGGTATCGTGACGATCGGCGTCGCGGTGCTCGCGCGCGGGTTCTAATCGTTTCTCCTGCAACGTTCGCGGTCTGCGCTTGACGCACTACAGGCGCTCCGCGAGCGCATGACGCTGCATGCAGCGCTCCATCGCGTCGAAGAACGCTTCTTCGGCCGCATTGCGCTTGCGTTCGCGATGCCACAGCAAGTGGATATCGACGTCCACGAGCCCTTCCTCCGGCGGCAGCCGCCACAGGCGCTGCCGCGCCAGATCGTCCCGCACCGTATGCTCGGGCAGGCAGCCAATGCCGTAGCCCGCAAAGATCAGCCGCCGCACCTCGTCCAGACTCGGTGACGACGCCACGATCCGCCCCGTGAAGCCGCGCTGGTCGCGAAACACGGTGAGCGGCGACAGGCTGTCGCCAATCTGGTCGCTCGTGAAGGAGACGAAGTTCTCCGCGAGCAGGTCGTCCATCGTCAGCTGAGAAAGCCCGAAGAGCCGGTGATGCCGCCCGCAGAACATCGCGTAGCGCTGGCGCAGAAAGCAGCGCATGTCCAGCTTGTCGATGGGCGTGCGGCACAGGCTCAGGCCCGCGGTCGCGGTTTTCTGCAGCAGCGACGAGATGATGTCCGACGAGCGCATCACTTCGATCTGCAAGTCGATGCGCGGGTAGGCCGTGTGGAATTCCGCGAGAAATTCGTCGTACACGCGCGACTCGATGCGGCTCACCGTGAGCAGGCGGATCGAGCCGGTGATGTCGGCGGTGCGCTCGTCGAGCTCGGTTTCGAGCTGGGAAATCGTGCCGTAAATGTCGCTTGCAATGCGATAGACCTCTTCGCCCGCCTCGGTCGGCACGAACTGCGCGCCGCGGCGCTCGATGAGCTTGCGGCCGAGCGCGTCTTCGAGGCGCTTGAGCGCCTGGCTCACGGCCGGCTGCGTGACATAGAGCCGGGCGGCGGCGCGGCTCAGGCTGCGCTCCTGCATGATCGCGAGGTAGGTGCGCAGCAGGTTCCAGTCAAGACGGTCGTTGAGAAAGCGGGTGGTGTCGGCGCGCATGGGCGGCTCCCGGCGCAAGGGTGCGCCAAGGGTATTAGTTAAATTTATGTGCAGAATAATAACGCGAAATTTGACTAATGATTTGTGGCTGGCGATAAAGCGTGCATGCAACACGAACCCATCCCAAACGCGCCTGAAGGAGACCGACGCATGGCCAGCCCACAACCCAGCACCCGGCAACCGGTGCGCGCCGCCGCCGCGGCGTTCATCGGCACGATGATCGAGTGGTACGACTTCTACATCTACGCCACGGCCGCCGCGCTCGTGTTCGGCGAGCTGTATTTCCCTTCCGAAGACCGCTTCGTGAGCACGATGGCGTCGTTCGCGACCTTCGCCGTCGGGTTCTTCGCGCGTCCGCTCGGCGGCCTGATCTTCGGCCACCTCGGCGACCGCATCGGCCGCAAGAAAGCGCTCATGACCACCCTGATGATGATGGGCGTCGCGACCGTCTGCGTCGGCCTGCTGCCGTCGTACGCGAGCGTCGGGATGCTCGCGCCGGTGCTGCTCGTGCTGCTACGCGTGGTGCAGGGCATCGCCGTGGGCGGCGAGTGGGGCGGTGCGGTGCTGATGGCGGGCGAGCACGCGCCCGAAGGCCGCCGCACGTTCTTCGCTTCGTTCGCGCAGCTGGGTTCGCCGGCCGGCCTGATTCTTTCGCTGCTCGCGTTCCGCTCGGTCACGTCGCTCGACAAGGCCGACTTTCTCTCGTGGGGCTGGCGTCTGCCGTTCCTCGTTTCGGCGGTGCTGCTCGTGGTCGGCATCATGATCCGCCTTGGCGTGAACGAGTCGCCCGAATTCGAGAAGCTCAAGGACCAGCGCCGCACGCTCAAGCTGCCCGTCGCCGAAGTGTTCCGCTCGGCGTGGGGCCTCGTGCTGCTGTGCATCGGCGCGAACACCATCGGCATTGCGGGCGTGTACTTCACCAACACGTTCATGATCGCCTACACCACGCAATACGTCGGCATCACGCGCTCGCTGATTCTCGACTGCCTGTTCGCGGTCGCGATCATCCAGTTCCTCGTACAGCCGCTCGCCGCGTGGCTCGCCGAACGCATGGGCGGCGCACGCTTCCTCAAGTGCGCGGCGCTCGCTGCGATGCTCTCGCCGTATCCGATGTTCGTGCTCGTGCAAAGCGGCAAGGTCGTGCCGATGGTGATCGGCATTTCGATCGCCGTCGTCTGCATGGCGAGCTTCTATTCGGTGATCGCCGGCTTCGTCTCCGGCGTGTTCCCCACGCGCGTGCGCTACTCCGCGATTTCGCTCTCTTACCAGGTATGCGGCGCGATCGCGGGCGGCCTCACGCCGCTGGTCGGCACGTGGCTCGCGCATCGCCATGTGGGGCAGTGGTGGCCGCTCGCGGTGTTCTATACGTGCCTCGCGGGCGTTTCGCTGTTGTGCATCGTCGCGCTCGACGCGCGCCGTCACCAGCATGCGTTAGACGAGGCGGGAGCCGAGGCGTTGAGCGCACGATGACGTTGTTCAGGTGTTTGAATAGTTCGACTGAAATGGATGGACCGATGAAAGACCTTTTGCAGATCGACGGCCCGCGCCTGTGGGCGAGCCTCATGGAGATGGCGCGTGTTGGCGCGACGGCGGGCGGCGGCGTGCGCCGCCTCGCGCTCACCGAGGAAGACCGGCGCGGGCGCGAGTTGTTCGCGCGCTGGTGCCGCGAGGCGGGCATGACGGTGTGGACGGACGAAGTGGGGAACCTGTTCGGGCGCCGCGAAGGCGACGATGCGCAGGCTGCGCCGGTGCTGATGGGCAGCCACCTCGACACGCAGCCCGAAGGCGGCCGCTTCGACGGCGTCTACGGCGTGCTCGCGGCGCTCGAAGTCGTTCGTGCGCTCAACGACGCGGGCGCACGCACCGTGAAGCCCATCGAGATCTGCTCGTGGACCAACGAAGAGGGCGCGCGCTTCACGCCGGCGATGCTGGGCTCGGCGGTGTTCGCGGGCGCGATGACGCTGGCGGAGGCACTCTCGCGCACGGACGCCGACGGCGTGACGCTCGGCGCCGCGCTCGACGCATGCGGTGCGCGCGGCACGCGTGCCGTGCAAGGCGTGGCCGTCGACGCCTACTTCGAAGCTCATATCGAACAGGGCCCGATTCTGGAGGCGAACGAGACGACCATCGGCGTCGTGACGGGCGGCCAGGCGATTCGCTGGTTCGACGTGAACGTGACGGGCGTGGCCGCGCACGCGGGCACGACGCCGATGCGCTATCGCAAGGACGCATGGTTCGGCGCGGCGCAGATGTCGCTCGACATCGAACGCACGATGGCGCGTTACGCACCGCTCGGTCTCGTGACGATCGGCCAGGCGCAGATCGTGAACTCGTCGCGCAACACGATCGCGGCGAACCTGACGTTCACGGTCGATCTGCGCCATCCCGACGATGCGCAACTCGATGCGATGGAGCACGACTTGCGCGCGCTATGCGCGGACGTGGCCACACAGCGGGGCCTCGGCGTGCAGATCGCACATTGCTGGACGAGCCCAGCCACGCCGTTCGATGCGCAATGCGTCGAGCTGGTCGCGCAGGCAACGGCGCGCTTTGGCTATCCACACGAGCGTATCGTAAGCGGTGCGGGCCACGACGCGATCCACCTCGCGCGCTACTGCCCGACCGCGATGGTGTTCATTCCCTGCGTGGCCGGTCTGTCGCACAACGAAGCCGAGGACGCTCTGCCGGAAGACATCACGGCCGGCGCGAACGTGCTGCTCAACGCCGTCGCGGCGCGCGCGGGCGTGCGCCTGGCCGTTGAAGTGGAAAACCCGGCCGACGCGTAAAAGAAATAGAAGGAGAACTGAGCATGAAAACCTGGTTTCACCCCGATCAGCTGCTGCACCATCCGCGCGCCTATTTCTCGCGCGGCCAGTTGCGTGCGCCGCAGGAAGTGCCACAGCGTGCCGAGCATCTCGTTGCCGCGGCGCGCTCGCTTGGCTTCGACGTGCAGGCGCCCGCCGATTTCGGCACCGCGCCCATCGCCGCCGTGCACGACATGAACTATCTGCGTTTTCTCGAGGAAGCGCACACCGAATGGAAGCGCGTGCCCGAAGATTGGGGCGAAGAGGTGATGTCGAACATCTACGTGCGTGAGCCGAATCCGCTGCGCGGCGTGCTCGCGCAGGCGGCGCGCTATCTCGCGGACGGCAGTTGCCCCATCGGTGCGAACACCTGGCGTGCGGCCTACTGGTCGGCGCAAAGCGCGCTGGCGGCGGCCGCATGCGTGAACGAAGGCGCGCGCGAGTCGTACGCGCTCTCGCGTCCGCCCGGCCACCATGCCCGCGCGGACGCGGCGGGCGGCTTCTGCTATCTGAACAACGCGGCCATCGCGGCGCAGTCGCTGCGCAGCCGCTTCGAGCGTGTGGCGATCCTCGACACCGACATGCACCACGGCCAGGGCGTCCAGGAGATCTTCTACGGTCGCAGCGATGTGCTCTACATCTCGATTCACGGCGATCCGACCAACTTCTATCCCGTGGTCGCGGGCTACGAGGAAGAGCGCGGCAACGGTGCTGGCGAGGGCTACAACGTCAATCTGCCGATGCCGCATGGCGCGTCCGAAGCCGACTTCTTCGAGCGCGTGAAAGCGGCGCTGCGGGTGCTCAGGCGCTTCGAGCCGGACGCGCTCGTGCTGGCGCTCGGCTTCGACATCTACAAGGACGATCCGCAGTCGAGAGTCGCCGTGACCACCGAGGGTTTCGGCCGGCTCGGCGCGGAGATCGGCGCGCTCGGCCTGCCTTCGGTGATCGTGCAGGAAGGCGGCTATCACCTCGAAAGCCTCGAAGACAACGCACGCGCATTCTTCGGCGGTTTTGCGGCAGCGCGCTGATCAGCGCGTGAACGCGCGCTTCAGGCCAGCAGCAGCCTCGCCCCGCACGCGAGTCCTACCGTCGCGTAGACCGCGTAAGCGGGGAGCTTGAGCTTGCCGAAGCACATCGCCGAGAAGAGGGCGGTCAGCAGATACGACAGATGCAGCGGCACGTGCCGCGCGATATGCCAGACGGCGATCGCGAGGAACGCGGTGGTCGCGGCGCGCAGCCCGCGCATGGCGTGCTCGAAGCGCGGGTTCGCCTTCATGCGGTGCAGGTGCCGCCGCGCGAGCACGACGAGGCAGCCCGACGGCACGAACAGCGCGAGCGTGGCGACGAGCGCGCCGACCCAGCCATCGACGAGATAGCCGAAGAACGGCACCACGTTCAGGAGCGGCCCCGGCGAAAGCGGCGAGAGCGTGAATGCCAGCGTGAAGTCGTCGTTGGTGATGCCGACCGCGGGCGTGACGAACAGCGTTTTCAACACGGGCAGCGCCGAAAAGCCGCCGCCGAACAGCGTCATGCCCGCGCCCGCGAGACGCGGCCAGAGCAGCGCCGAGTCGAGCGGATGCGGCAGCGGCAGCGCGAACACGACGATCAGCGCGGCCAGCGCGGCCAGCAATTGCCCATCGCGCCGTGTCACGCGTAATTCGAGCCGCTGCGAAGGCACGGGGCTTGCGAGCCAGCCCGCGGCAAACGCGACGAGCAGAATCGCCACGTAGGCCGCGCCGCTCGCCGCGAGCGCGAGGGCCGCACAGGCAGCGATCGCCACGCCCCATTCGAGCGGGCCGCGCACGAGCGCACGCGTCTGCCTGTACCAGGTCACGCCGATCAGCATGGCGAGCACCACGCTGAAATGGTCGAGCAGCGTGCGCGAGGCGACCGCATGCACGAGCGGCGTGCGGTAGAAAATGGCGAACAGCGTCATCAGCGCGAAGAAGGGCAGCACGCTCGCCACGCCCGCGACCCACGCGCCCGCGCGTCCGCGCAGCGCATGGCCGAGTTGCACCGCGACGTTGCAGCCTACCGGCCCCGGCACCATCCAGGCGAGTGCTACCAGATCCGAGAATGCGGTTTGCGTGAGACGCGCTTCGCGCTCCACGTAGTGCTGCTCGAGTTGCGCCATGAGCGCGAGGCCGCCCCATGAGACCGCGGACACGGTCAGCACGACGCGAAAGAGCGTCAGGAGCGGTTCGTGATGGTCGCGGATTGGCGCCGCGATCGCTTCGTCGGTGCGGGTTTGCATGGCTGCATCGTGCGGGCGAAGGTCCGTGCGGATCTGTGCGCGAAGGCACGCGGTTCGCGCAACTCACTGGAAGGCGTGGACAATGCGCAATCTGCGCGCCGGCCTCGCGTCAGCGCGATTGCGGCGCGTCGCTCAGGCGCTCGTTGCGGCGATCTTCGCGTGCGGCTTGCGTGCCCGCCGGCTGCGTCGCGCTACAGACGCCGAAGCGCTCGATCAGCGCGGCCACGCCTTCCACGGGCACGGGGCGCGAGAACAGGAAGCCCTGCGCCTCGATCGGGCCGAGCGCGGAGAGCCACGCGATCTGCTCTTCGGTTTCGGTGCCCTCGACGACTACCGTGAGCCCGAGCGAGCGCGCGAGATTGACGATCGCCGAGACCATCACGCACACGCTGCGGTCGGCGGGGATGGCCTGCACGAACGAGCGGTCGACCTTGAGCGTGTCGACGGCGAAGCGGTTCAGGTAGGACAGCGACGAATAGCCGGTGCCGAAGTCGTCGAGCGCGACGCGCACGCCAAGGCGCTTCAGCGCGAAGATCTTTTCCGAAACGAGCTCCGGGTACTCCATCATCGCGGTTTCGGTGATCTCGAGTTCGAGCCGGTGCGCGGCAATGCCGGTTTCCTCGATGGCGCGCGCTACGGTCTCGTACAGGTCGCCGCGCCAGAACTGCACCGCCGAGATGTTGATGGCGAGCGTGAGCGACTCGTAGCCCTGCTGCTGCCACTGCGCGAGTTGCGCGCACGCGGTACGGATCACGAAGTCGCCTACGGGCACGATGAGGCCCGTGGATTCGGCCACAGGAATGAATTCGCCCGCAGGAATGAGCCCGTATTGCGGATGGTTCCAGCGCACGAGCGCCTCGAAGCCCGTGATGCAGCGCCGGCGCAGATCGATCTTCGGCTGGTAGGCGAGAAAGAGCTGGTCCTCGGCGAGCGCGACGCGCAGCTGCTGCTCCCACTTCATCAGGTGGTCGGCGCGGTGGGCGAGTTGCGGCGAGTAGAAGCGAAAGCAGTTGCGTCCGGCCTCCTTGGCGGCGTACATCGCGAGGTCGGCTTTCTTGAGCAGATCGATTTCGCTTTCGTGCGCGACCGCGAAGAGCGCGATGCCCGTGCTCGCGTGCAGCACGAAGGCGCTGCCGCGCACGTCGAACGGATGCGTGAACGCGGCGTTGGTGGCTTCGGCGAGCGCGATGGCGCGTTTTTCGATGTCGTCGCCCTTCACGATCACCACGAACTCGTCGCCGCCGATGCGCGCAAGCGTGCCCGCGCCGCCCACGGCGTCGGCGAGGCGCGCGGCGCTCATCTGCAGCACGATGTCGCCGGCGTTGTGGCCCAGCGTGTCGTTGACCGTCTTGAAATTGTCGAGGTCGATGAAGAGGATGGCGAGCCGCCCGAGGTTGCCCGGCTGCGAGACCTCATGACGCAAACGCTGCAGCGTGGCGTAGCGGTTGGGCAGGCCCGTGAGCAGGTCGTACTGCACGAGTTGCGACATCTCGCGCTCGCGCCCGAGCAGCTTGCCGATCAGTCCCGTGGCCACGGCGAAGAACGAGAGCATGGCGAGCGAGATGAACGTCGCCATCATCAGGTAGACGTCGCGCGTGTGGTTGTAGTCGGCGAATTCCTCGGCCTGCGAGAGACCGACCAGCACGGCGAGCGGATAGCCATCGATATGGCGGTACGAGACGATGCGCGTGACGTGATCGATCGGGTCGACGTAGGTGCCCGACACATGCTCGGAAATGGGATACACGCCGCTCGCGGAGAACGTGCCGTTCGCGCGCTCGGCGCTGCCCGTGCGGCGCGCGAGCACGGCGCCGCTGTCCGAGATCACGGCGATCACGCCGTCGCGGCCGATCGCGGCGTTGTTGTAGAAGTCGCTCGTGAAGTAGCTCGGGTCCTCAGAAACCACGACGACGCCCGCGAACGAGCCGTCCGGGTGATTGAGGCGGCGCGTCATCTGCAGGGTCCAGTGGCCGGACACGCGGCCGAGCACCGGCTTGCTGATATAGAGCTGGTCGTCGTTCTCGTGCTCGTGCACCTTGAAGTGCTCGCGGTCCGAGAGGTCGATGGGCTTGGGATTCGGATCGGCCGTGTTGGCGACGAGCGTGCCGTGCTCGTCGATGATCGACACCTGCACGAGCGAGTCGCTCTGCACCACACCCTTTTCGACTGTGCTGCCGAGATCGAAGCGGCCCGGCGACTTTTCGAACTCGTACTTCACGAAGCGCGTGATCTGGTCGACCTGGTGGATCGCCTTGACGGTGTGCTGTTCGAGCGCCGCCGAGAGAATCGCGGCCGAGGCCGTGGCCTCGCGCATGGTCGCTTCCTTCTCGACGGACAGACGCGTGAAGATGACGGCCCACAGCAGCACGAGCACCAGCACGCCGAGCAGCGGAATGGCGAGCAGTGCGCGCGGACGCGTGTATGCCGGGCCGGGCGCGTTGCGCAGGCTCGAATCGCGCGAGAACGGACCCCGCGTGGCGCTCATCGCGGCCGCCGTAGGCGCGGGAACTCACACCGCGGATGCGGCGGCCGGAACGGCAAGGATGCGCTCGGTTGAGTCGGCGGCATGAAGGACGGATGGCTGGGGGAATACGTGCATTGCGCGCGCGCAATGCACGCCGGACGCGTCGTGCGTCCGATGTTTCGATATTACTGGTTGGGGAATGATTAAGGAAGCTGTGGTCCCTCGGGTATACGCGAGGGTCGCCTCAACCGGCGCGCGATGCTGATGTGCGGTGCATAGCTGCGAGGCGGTGCATCGTGGTCGATGCACCTTGCATGAATCGGGGCGCCGCTGCGGGCGCTTAGCCGAGCCGGCAGGTCCCGTCGACGACGGTCACCGAGTGGCCGCCAATCCAGATCTTTTTCGCCGCATCGTCATAGTCGACGCGCACGCGCCCGTCGCGGCCGAGCGCCGTGCCCTGGCGCACCGTATAGCGTGCGCCCGGACGCCGGTTCTGCTGTTCGAGCAGCATGGCGATGGCGGCGTTCGCGCTGCCGGTGACGGGGTCTTCGCCCTTGCCGAGCCCGGTCATGAGGCAGCGCACTTCGAAGGTTGCGGGACCATCGGCCTCGTGCGGGCCGTAGGCGGCCACGCCATGTGCACCCACGCTCGCGGCAACGGCTTCGATCGCTTCGTAGTCGACGTCGAGCGCGAGCACCGCTTGCGCCGACGCGAGACGCACGACGAGCCAGGGCGCGCCGTTGTCGACGCCGCAGGGCGCGGCCGAGAAGTCGACGGCGTTCGAGCGCAGCGCCGCGCGCAATGCGTCGAACTGTGCGGCGGCGAGCGGCGTCACGCGCGCGGGCGGCGCAGCGAAGGCCCATGCGCCGTTCTCCGCGGCGGCCAGATCGATGAGACCGGCGCCGCATTCCTGCACGAGGCGCCCTGGCGTCTTCGGCGTGCGGCCGCTTTCGAGAAACGCATGCGCCGTGCCGAGCGTCGGATGGCCTGCGAAGGGCAGTTCGCCCTTGGTCGTGAAGATGCGCACGCGGTAGTCGGCGCGCGCGTCGGTGGGGGCGAGCAGGAAGCTGGTTTCCGAGAGATTGGTCCAGCGCGCGATGGCCTGCATCTCGTCGCCGCTCAAACCGTCGGCGTCGAACACCACGGCGAGCGGGTTGCCCTTGAAGGGTACCGACGTGAAGACGTCGACCTGTTTGAAGCGGACGCTGGGCTGGGTCATGGCGGGACGATCATGGAAGGGGGAGAGCGGCGCAAGAGGCGCGCCAGGTTGCGCGAACGCACAACAGAAAATGCAGTAACGTGCGCGGACCCCGATGCAGGTCCGCGCGCACTGGCAAAGGTCGCTAGTGTTGTTTACTCGACTTCGGCGATCAGCTCGATCTCGACGCATGCGCCAAGCGGAATCTGCGCGACGCCGAAGGCCGAGCGCGCGTGCTTGCCCTTCTCGCCGAACACGTCGGCGATCAGCTCCGAAGCGCCGTTCGTGACGACGTGCTGTTCCGTGAAGGTGAGCGTCGAGTTCACGAGGCTCATGAGCTTGACCACGCGCTTGACCTTGTTGAGGTCGCCCGTGTGGGCGTGCAGCGTGGCGAGCAGGTCGATCGCGATCGAGCGCGCGGCGGCCTTGCCTTCCTCAGTCGTGAGCGACTCGCCGAGCTTGCCGGCCCACACCTTGCCGTCCTTTTTGGCGATGTGACCCGACAGGTACACCGTGTTGCCGCTCTGGGCGCTCATCACGTAGGCCGCGGCGGGCGCGCCTGCCTGGGGCAGGGTGATGCCGAGCTGTTCGAGACGGTCGTAGATGTTGATGTCAGCCATGATCAGGATTCCTCGTTCGGGTGTTGAGTCGGAAAGAGCCTGGCGCTGCGCCAGGCCTTCGCCGGGCTTGCGTCAGGCGTGCGCGCGGATCAGGGCCGCGAGCTTCGCGACGCCTTCTTCGATCTTCGCGGGCGGCACCGTGACGAACGACAGGCGCAGCTTGTTGTGTTGCGGCTCGTCGGCGAAGAACGGCGCGCCGGGCACGAAGGCCACGTTCTGCGCGACGGCTTCGGCCAGCAGCTTCATGCTGTCGATGTTCGAGGGCAGCGTCACCCAGATGAACATGCCGCCTTCGGGGCGGTTCCAGCTCACGCCTTCGGGCATGTTGCGCTTGAGCGAGTCGAGCATCGCCTCGCACTGGTCGCGATAGAGCGCGCGCACCTTCGGGATGTGCGTGTCGAGGAAGCCGTCCTTCACCACCTCGTAGACGATGCGCTGCGTGAAGCTCGGCGTGTGCAGATCGGTGGCCTGCTTGGCCTGCACCAGTTTGAAGTGCAGGTCTTCGGGCGCAATGATGTAGCCCACGCGCAGGCCCGGGGCCAGGATCTTCGAGAACGAACCCAGATGCACGACATGCTCGGGCGCGAGCGAATGCACCGTCGGCAGCGGCTCGCCCGCGTAGAGGAGCGCGCCGTAGGGGTCGTCTTCGATCACGGGGAACGGCGAGTGCTTCGCGAATTCCGCGAGTGCCCGGCGGCGTTCGAGCGGCAGGCGGCGGCCCGTGGGGTTCTGGAAGTTCGGGATCGCGTAGAGCAGGCGCGCGCCGGCCGTTAGGTCGGGCGTCAGGCCTTCGGGCACGAGGCCCTTTTCGTCGGTCGGGACCTGGACGTACTTCGGCTCGTAAAGCGAGAACGACTGCAGCGCGCCGAGGTAGGTGGGCGTTTCCACGAGCACGGGGCTATTGGGGCAGACCAGCACCTTGCCGATCAGGTCGAGCGCCTGCTGCGAACCCGTGGTGATGAGCACCTGCGAGGGACGCACCGTCACGCCGCCCACCGAGTGGCGCGCGGCAATCCATTCGCGCAGCGGCATATAGCCTTCAGTCGCGCTGTACTGGAGGGCGCCCGAGGGGTCGTCGCGCAGGATGCGGTCGGCGGCGGCGCGCATTTCCTCGGCCGGGAAGCTGGCCGGCGCGGGTAGGCCGCCCGCGAACGAAATGACTTCGGGACGCTCGGTGACCTTCAGGATTTCGCGAATCGCCGAGCTGGTCAGCTTGATTGCACGCTCGGACAGTTGCCACGCGGGCGCGGCCTTGAGATCGCTCTGGTCCATGGGGTCTCCTTGTTGGGGTGAGGCGAGTGGCTGTTCAGCGGCGGCATGGGGCGCGATCGCGCGCCGCCGGAGGCCGCCGAAAACCTTGAATTATGACGTGAAACCGGCTCATGCGCGCGCGGGCGCCGGGGCCGTGCCGATCGCCGCGCGGCGACCGAGTACGACTGTGGCGATCACCGCGGCCGCGTAGAGCCACGCCGAGGGCGCGACCTGCTCGCCGAAAAAGAGCGCCGAGAACGCCATCGTGAAGAAAATCTGCAGCAGCTGCACCTGGCCCACGCGCGCCGTACCGCCCATGGCGAGCCCCGCGTACCACGCGAAAAAGCCGATGAACTGCGAAAACAGCGTGACGTAGCCGAAGGCGAGCCAGGTCTTGAGCGCGACGGGGCCCGGGTGCGCGACGTGATGCGCCCATGCGAGCCAGCCTACCGGCAGCACGAGGAACGGCGCCGAGAGCACGAGCGCCCAGCAGATCACCTGCCAGCCGCCCAGTTGACGCGCGAGGCGCGCGCCTTCGGCGTAGCCGAGCGCACCGATGCCCACCGCGATGAGCATCCACGCGTCGCCCGCATGCAGCGAGCCGCCGCCCGCCTGGAGCGCGAACGCGACCACGAGCGCGCTGCCGATGAGCGCGCTGGCCCAGAACGCCTTCGAGGGCCGCTCGTGCGAGAGCCACGCCGCGTAGATCGCCACGGCGAGCGGCTGCAGGCCGTTGACGATGGCGCCGTGCGAGGCCGGCACGGTCTTCATCGCGAAGGCGGAAAACACCGGAAACGCGACGATCACGCCAAGCGACACCACGGCGAGGCTCTTGACCTGCGGCCAGGTGGGCCATGTCTCGCGACGGATGGCGAGCAGCAGCGCGGCCGGCACGGCGGCGGCGAGTGCGCGGCCGAGGCCGTTCAGAAGCGGGTGGAATTCGGCGACGACGATGCGCGTCATCGGCAGCGTGAGGCTAAAGATCATGACGCCGACGAGGCCGAGCAGCATGCCTTGGGTTTCGCGTGCTTTCATGCGGGACTTTGCGCTCGACGGATCAGCGTGCCGGCGCGCCGAGCGTGCGCGGACCGGACGGGGTTTCGAACTGCGCGACGAGCGCTGGCGAGAGGGCTTCCTCCACGGCGATCAGGTGCGCCGCGCCGAGCCACTGCAACTGCTCGCGCGCCGTCTGCGCCTCTGGGTGAAACCCGGTGAGGGACGTGAGCGCGATGCCGGTGTCGGCCAGCACCTGTGACGGATGATGCGCCGTGTCCCACTGGATCAGCGAGGGCAGAATGCCGTCGCCCGCGCCTTGCCAGAACGGGAAGGCGCCGTTTTCCGGAACGGTGAGCTGCCACGAGAAGTCGCCGCGCGTCATCGGCACGAGCGAGGGAATGCGCTGGGGATACTGCTCGCGCCAGCGTGCGAGGCTCTTCGGCGGATCGACGCGCGCGACCCAATGCGACAGGTACGGGCCCTGTTCGAGGCGCGCCAGTACGGCGGGGTCGTCGAGCGCGAAGAGGCGCGCGCGGGCGTTCGCGTCGCTTTTCGCCGCCGGATCGAGCGCGATGACTTCCAGATACGCACCGCCCCACAGCCCGAGCAGACGGTTGTGCGTGCGCATGAGCGGGTGAGCGCCGCCGCCCGAGGGCGCGGCGCCGAGCGCGTCGCTCACGTACTGCACGCCTTCTTCCAGCGTGCGCGCGGCAACGACGAGGTGATCGAGGCGAAGCGGCGAGGCGTTCATGGGCGGTCGAGCGGAGCCAAAAATACGGAGGGGCCGGAGAGAAGGGGGACAGGAGCCTGCGCCTGGACAGTGTGCCGACGCCGCTACCGAATCCTTACCGGTACGCATGCGATCAAATGTACCGGTATGGTGGCAGACAGTAACGGTACAATCGGCCCGATAGTGCTCTGTACAGTTCGAGTTCAGGGAGTCCTCATGTCCTCCGTACCGCTAGACCAGATTCCCGCCCCGCACGACGCGGCGACGCTTACGCTCGTCGACCAGCTCGTGCAGTGGGGCCGCCGCCGCATCGAGGAGCGCGTGTTCCGGCCCGGCATGCGCATGCCGTCCATCCGCAAGCTCGCGCTCGACAAGGGCGTCTCGCGCTTCACCGTGGTCGAGGCGTACGAGCGTCTGGTCGCGCAGGGCTACCTCGACTCGCGGCGCGGTTCCGGTTTCTATGTGCGCGAGCGGCTGGCGCTCGTGGCCGGCGGCGAACGCCAGCCGCTGACTGCGGGCGCCCCGGCGCGCGCCGACGCGGTTGCTGCCCCCGCGCCGCCCACCATTGACGTGGTCTGGCTGCTGCGCAACATGCTTCACACATCCACGCGGCCGGAAAAAGGGCCGGGTTTGGGCTATCTGCCCGCGCGCTGGCTGGATGGCGAGCTGCTGACTGGCGCGATGCGCTCGCTTGGCCGCCAGAGCGGCACGCAACTGCTCGGCTTCGGCTCGCCGCAAGGCTTCCTGCCGCTGCGCCAGCAACTCCAGACGCGCATGGCGGAACTCGAGATCGGCGCGACGCCCGACCAGATCGTGCTCGTCTCCGGCATCACCCAGGCGATCGACCTGCTCGCACGCATCTACGTGCAGCCCGGCGACACGGTGATCGTGGGCGACCCCGCGTGGTTCCAGATGTTCGGGCGCTTCGCCTCGCAGGGCGCGCGGCTCGTCGGCATGCCGTACACGCCAGACGGGCCGGACCTCGACGCGCTCGAAGCGCTGGTCGAGACCTGGCGGCCGAAAATGCTCGTCATCAATTCGGTGCTGCAGAACCCCACGGGAACGTCGCTTACCGCCGCGCAGGCGTTTCGTATTCTGCGGCTTGCCGAACAGTACGATTTCATCGTCGTCGAAGACGATATCTACGGCGACCTCTGCCCGGCCGGCTATCCGGCCACGCGCCTCGCGAGCCTCGACCAGCTTCGCCGCGTGATCTATCTCGGCAGCTTTTCGAAGACGCTCGCACCGAACCTGCGCGTGGGCTATATCGCGAGCGCGCTCGACGTGACCCAGGCGGTGACGGACCAGAAAATGCTCGTCGGCATGACGAGCCCGGAACTCAATGAGCGCGTGCTGTACCGCGTGCTCACGGAGGGTCACTACCGGCGTCACGTGGAGCGCCTGCGTGCACGGCTGGACGGCGTGCGCGACAAGGCGGAGCGCATGCTGGAGCGCGCCGGCCTGCGCCTTTTTGCGGCGCCGGGCGCCGGCATGTTCCTATGGGCGGACACGGGCGTCGACGCGGATGCGCTCACCGCGGCGGGCCACGAAGCGGGGTTCCTCCTCGCGCCGGGGAGCCTGTTCTCGCCGCACCAGTCGCCGACCACGTGGATGCGCTTCAACATCGCCAACTGCGGCGACCCGGCGCTGCCCGCGTTCCTCGCCGACTACCTCGAAGGCGTGGGCCGGCGGGGCGGCTCTTGAAAACGGTGCCGTCTGTCCCCAACTGGGCGGGCGGCGCGTCGCGATGCGAATTGCCGAGAACTCGCGGCCACAAATTTGTCAGACTAGAACTGCAACGTAAGAGGACTCGACCATGGCACAAGAAACCATGAGCTTCCAGGCAGAAGTGAAACAGCTTCTGCACCTGATGATCCATTCGCTGTACAGCAACAAGGAAATCTTCCTGCGCGAACTCATCTCGAACGCATCGGACGCGGCGGACAAGCTGCGCTTCGAGGCGATCGCGAATAGCGCGCTCTATGAGAACGATCCGAATCTGCGCATCCGCGTGGGCTTCGATAAGGAAGCGCGCACCATCACGATCGACGACAACGGCATCGGCATGAGCCACGACGAAGCCGTGTCGAACCTCGGGACGATCGCGCGCTCGGGTACGAAGGAATTCTTCGGCAAGCTCTCGGGCGACCAGCAGAAGGACGCGGCGCTGATCGGCCAGTTCGGCGTGGGCTTCTATTCGGGCTTCATCGTCGCGGACAAGATCACCGTGGAAAGCCGCCGCGCGGGCCTGACGGCGGCCGAAGGCGTGCGCTGGACGAGCGCGGGCGAGGGCGAGTTCGCCGTCGAGGCGATCGAGCGCGCGCAGCGCGGCACGACGATTACGCTGCATCTGCGCGAAGGCGAGGACGAGCTGCTTTCCGCATGGAAGATCAAGTCGATCATCCAGAAGTATTCGGATCACGTCGGTCTGCCCATCGAGATGAAGAAGGAAGAATGGGACGCCGAAAAGAGCGAGATGGTCACGAAGGACGAGTACGAGACCATCAACCAGGCGAGCGCGCTGTGGACGCGTTCGAAGAGCGAGATCAGCGACGAGCAGTATCAGCAGTTCTATCAGCACCTCGCGCACGACCACCAGAACCCGCTCGCGTGGACGCATAACCGCGTGGAAGGCCGCAGCGAATATACGCAGCTCCTTTACGTGCCGTCGCATGCGCCGTTCGACCTGTGGAATCGCGATCACAAGAGCGGTCTGAAGCTCTACGTGAAGCGCGTGTTCATCATGGACGACGCCGAGCAGCTGCTCCCGAACTATCTGCGCTTCGTGAAGGGCGTAGTCGATTCGAGCGATCTGCCGCTCAACGTCTCGCGCGAAATCCTGCAGGAAAGCCGCGACGTCAAGGCGATTCGCGACGGCGTGACCAAGCGCGTGCTCTCGATGCTCGAAGAGATGGCGAGCGCTGTTACGGACGCCGAAGCAAGCGAAGAGGACAAGGCGAAGTACGCGACGTTCTGGACCGAGTTCGGCCAGGTGCTCAAGGAAGGCATCGGCGAGGATCACGCCAATCGCGAGCGCGTGGCGAAGCTCGCGCGTTTCGCGTCCACGCACAACGACACGAACGAGCAGACCGTCACGCTCGCCGACTACGTGGCGCGCATGAAGCCCGAGCAGACGAAGATCTACTACGTCACGGCGGATACGTGGCAAGCCGCGAAGAACAGCCCGCACCTCGAAGTGTTCCGCAAGAAGGGCGTGGAAGTGCTGCTCCTCACGGACCGTGTGGACGAGTGGATGCTGTCGTTCCTGAACGAGTTCGACGGCAAGCCGCTCGCGAGCGTGGCGCGCGGCGACCTCGACCTCGGCGCGCTCAACGACGAAGAAAAGCAGCAGCAGGAGAAGGTGAGCGAAGAGTTGAAGCCGCTCGTCGAGCACATGAAGGAAGCGCTCAAGGACAAGGCCAAGGACGTCCGTCTCACCTTCCGCCTGACCGATTCGCCCTCGTGCCTCGTGGCCGACGAAGGCGACATGAGCGGCTATCTGCAGCGCATGCTGAAGGCGGCGGGACAAAATGCGCCGCAGATGCAGCCGATCCTCGAAGTGAACCCGGAGCATCCGCTCGTGAAGGCGCTGCGCACCGATAGCGCGGACTTCGGCGACTGGTGCAATCTGCTGTTCGATCAGGCGTTGCTGGCGGAAGGCGGCGCGCTGGAAGATCCGGCCAGCTTCGTCAAGCGTACGAACGCGTTGCTGATTGCCCGCGCCGGTTAAAGCGCGCGGCTTCGTCGCATGAGCGAAACCCCTTGCGGCTACTGGCTGCAAGGGGTTTTTCTTTGGCTCTTCGCGAATTTTAGTTGAGGATGGACAATTCTTGCCGCTGTTGGCAATCAATTGTCAGTCGACCGTCCTGCATAGGTCGTTGACAATGCAGGTAGCGAGTCTTGTGGGACGATCCGATCGCCATGGCCATGCAAATAGATGTCCAGTGTTTCGGCGTACGCGATGGGCGAGCGCTATCAGGTGGACGCCAGTGCCCGGCTCTCAGCTCACCGCCGGATCGCTTGCCGCATTGTTCTTGCGCGAGACCTCGCGCGACTGGGTGCGCCTCTTTTTACTGGCGCTGCTGTGGCGGAAGCGGTAGATCGCGTCCCGGTTTGCACGACGAGGTAGTGAGGGGTCCGGCGGTCCAGCAGCGCTGTCGTCATACGAAGAATCTGGGAAGGTTGTTCGAAAAGCCGCCTGTAACTTACCTCATAGACCTCCAGACCTGAAATCTTGCGTCACATACGCTTAGTACTCGGCGATGGACTTTTTAACCAGTGCTTCCCTCATCGTCGCTTAGCCCCCTACGACCGAGGGATTAGAAATTCATGAAAGATGGGAAGATGAAAAAACATATCGCGAGCTGCGTCCTGACGCTCGGGGCCTTGCTTTTGCTATCGCCGGGATTGGCGAACGCGCAACTTGACGATGGGTATATAGAGCGACTCTTTTTGGACCAGTTTCACGTCGGCGTCGGCGAGCGTGCGATTGCCTTCGGGGGCAAGTCCGATCATCCGTATACGGTCACCGTGTTTGGCGCGGGGGTGCTCTATCTCGATGGCTACGATCATGACAAGAACCGCATATGGCGTTCCGCGCCGTTGCCACTCGGGGAATGTTATGCGGCAGGCCGGCTCGGCGATATGAGAATTTCGGCGCTGTCGGACGACAGGCTACTCCTCGGTGCGCCCTGTGCCGGGGCGAGCTCATTCTATATCCGGCTTCCCAGCGGTCTTATGCTTTCGTTCTCCGCGACGACGCCCGGCGAGGTCACGGTCTGGCCGGCCGGCGAGGAGCCGTCTGCCGATACGGCGGTGCTGGAAGCGGCATTGCGGGCCGTGTGGCAGGGTTCGCCCTTCAATCAGAACTTCGCCGGCAGCCCTCCGTCTGCATTCCATTTCCACACCGCGCCCCGCCCCTCGCCCACGGAATGGGCCGATACGATTGAACGGGCGCGCGCGCTGTTCCGCCAGCCAGGGCAACGTGCGAGCGCGGCAAATGTCCTGGAGCCCTTGCTGACTCGCAGCGACTGGCGCAACGCGGGGCTCGATACCGGGCAGCTCAACGACGCGGCTTACTTCCTGTCGTCCGGCGACCGTTGTGACGGCCAGTTCGAAGCCGTCAACATGCTGCAGGACATTCTGCGGCGCGACCCCGCCCGGACAGTGGCGCATCTCAATCTAGGCGACATTTATGCGCAAACCGGGCCGCAGGTTTGCCGTGAACGATTCTACCAACATGCCTCGCAATACGGGCAAGAGGAATATCGTCTGTACTGTTCGGCCTTGGGTCCGGCAAAAGTGCCGCGGGTCACGGCGGCTCGATTGAGCAAGGCCCTGGGCAGCGAAAAGCTCAATGAACAGGTTTGTCATCCTCACTATGGACTGTTTCGCGCCATAGCGGCACGGGATGCCGGCGCGTTTGCCCAGGCGTTGGCGGATCCGGACATCGACGTGAACGAGCTGAATCCCGCTGGCGTCACGGCCGTGCTGGCGGCGCTGCAAGCCAGGCAGGGCGAGTTTGCGCGCCAGTTGATTGCGCACGGCGCGGACCCGAACACAGCGCTCGGCGACGGAGTCGCACCGCCGCTGGTGCGGGCCATCTATAACAACGATGCAGAGACGGTACAGGTGCTGCTCAAGGCCGGTGCGGAGACGGAATATTTTGGCAGCAATCGAAGCGTTAATCCGTTTCCGCTGGCCGCAAGTCTCTCCTCCTGGACTCCCGAGGCTGCCGCCGCAAAAATGGCAATCCTTCGCACTTTGCTGGCGGCGCATCCCGCGTTGATCAGCCAGGTGGATGACGAAGGCGACAATGCGCTCTATCGTGCGGCGGGAGCGTTGAGCAAATTTGGTGGGGATGAGGTCATAGATCTCCTGTCGAAAGCAGGCGTGGCGGTCAATCAGCCGAACAAATACGGCCGGACTCCGATCTTCGCTGTGGCGCCGTTCAAAGACAACAATGCAGCAGAAAAGCTAATGCAATTGCTGGCAATCGGGGCAAATCCGAACCAGCAGAATGCGGGAGGAGAAACGCCTTTGATCTATCTGTTCGACTGGTCAGGGGCGGTCCCGAGCGTGCAGGCGGCGATGGTTGAGGTGCTGTTGGATCATGGCGCGAACCCGAATCTGACGGCGGCCGACATTGATCGAACCACCGCCCTGACCCGATCCGCCCTGATGGCGAATCCGGAGGCGGTCGCCACGCTTCTTGCACATGGTGCCCGTGTCCCCGCCGCGAGCCCAAATTGGCCGCCCCTGCTGGCGCGCGTTCATGAGCGTGGCGACATTGCGGCGCGTTGCGGCTGCGACGCCGGATCGGCCGCACGGTACCGGCGTGTGGAGGTCTTGCTGCAGGCTGCGGACAAGCCCGAGTTGGTCAAATAGGGTAGCCAGAATCTGGACAGTGGAGCCATACAGTCGCGGTGGATCGCGCTTCGGAAACCGACGACGGCGCTCTTGTACGTCGCCTGGCGCTGGCCGGACATGGCACTGTGCACAAGACCATCTGGGATGCCGCTGCCGACTTGCGCTACGGTCCACTCAAGATCTTGATGCCCGACTATATCGTTCCCGAAGACGGCGTATATGGGGTTCTACATCGCACGCTATGCGGTTCCACGGGTACGCCAGCTAATCGATTTTTTGGTCGGGGGCTTTGCACAAGCAGGTGGGGAACTTGTGGCATGGCTTGATTGGATTAAGTGCACTTCGGCGCAGCCCTGAGAGCACACGCATGTCGCTTTGCTAGCCTTCTGTGGGTGGCGGGGAATCTCGGGAGCGTACGGCGCGTGATTTTATCGCGCGACAAACACCGCCGCCCGTCATCGCTTGTCCGCCGCGCTTGCAGCGAACTGAAATCCTCGCAGCCTATAATGCGCGCCATGCCTCTTCGATTCGATGCCGCTAACGCGCACTGGCGCGTCACGCCCTTGCCCGCCTTGAGCGCCGACCAGAAGGACTGGCTCACGCGCGGCGGTTCGCTCACGGCGCATTTGCGCATGCTCGGCCGCGTCGTGGTGCGGGTCACGCGCGAAGCCGTCGACATGCCCTGGTCCGATGAATGTGCCGCGCTCGGTCTGGCGCCGCGCGAGCGCGCGTGGGTGCGCGAGATCGTCCTCGAAGTCGATGGTGTGCCGTTCGTCGCCGCGCACAGCGTGACGCCACTCGCCGCGAGTCAAGGCGTGTGGCAGGCCATGCGCCGCTTACGTACGCGGCCGCTCGCGGAACTTCTCTATAGCGATAGCGGTGTGGCGCGCTCCGCGCTCGTGAGCCGGCGCGTAAGCGCGCGGCATCCGCTCTATACACTCGCGGCGCGCGAGCTCATGCTAGAACCGAAGCACACGCCGCATGCGTTCGTCGCGCGCCGCTCGGTATTCGAGCGCGCAGGCGCGCCGCTGCTCGTGACCGAATGCATGCTGCCCGCGCTGTGGTCGCGCCTCGCAAGCGGACCTTTGGCGCAAGAAGCCGGCGTGCATCTCGGACGCGAACGCGGCCCGCTCGATCACACCGCCTCGCGCGCGCATCACGCGCCGCGTTGAACGTGCAGCATCCGTTGCCATGACCTTCAAGCGCTGCTTCGATCCCGTCGTCGATGCACGCACGCGTGTGCTCATCCTCGGCAGTCTGCCTGGCGAGGCGTCGCTCGCGCATCAGCAGTATTACGCGCACAAGCAGAACAAGTTCTGGCATTTGATCGGCGATGTGATTGGCGAAGCGCTGCCGGGCATGAACTACGAAGCGCGACTGCAAGCGCTGCTCGAGCATCGCGTGGGGCTGTGGGACGTCATTGCGCAAGCGAAACGCGAAGGCAGTCTCGATAGCCGCATTCGCGACCACGCGGCGAACGATCTCGTGGCACTGATCGCCACGTTGCCCAATCTGGCGTGTATTGCGTTCAACGGCGGGACGGCTGCGAAGATCGGCACGCAGGCGCTGGCGGTGAGCCGCGTATCGCTCGATCTCGTCAAGCTACCGTCGAGCAGCCCAGCGTATGCGGCCGTGCCTTATGCGGGAAAGTTGCGCGAGTGGGAGAAGCTGCGCAAGTGGGTTGCGCCGTGACCGCTGCACCTGTCAATACACGGCAAAAGTGCGCGGCCGGATAGTCGCTCCAGCCGCGCCGTCGAAGCGTTACTTCTGCAATTCGGGCGCCGTCGCGAGCGCCGACTGCAACCTGGTCACCGCATCGGCCGTTGCAAGCTGGCCAGCCAGGCTGAAGTTGCGCTTGAACTCACTAAACTCCGCGTGGCCGGTTCCCGTCACGTCCGTTGTGGTCACGGTCTGGCCGCTCGGGTCCGTGACGGTGCAGGCAAGCGTGACCGAGAAATCCGTGGGCGGCCAGGTGAGAAGGCTAGGGGACGACGACGTCGTCTTGATCGTCGGCGTGATCACGTAGTCGAGATGCTTGGCCTGAATCGTTGCCGCATCCGGTGCGCTTTTGAGCTTGGTCACGTTCTTGAACACGTGACCGAGTCCAACGTACATCGGCAGTTCGAGGTCGTGGTACGGGTGATAGCTCACCTTGTCGCCGCCGCCGCCGGGCGTGATCACTTCCTTCGACAACTCGTCGTCCGTAATGACGAGACCCACGGACTTGTCGAGCGGTTGCGTCGAGAGCGTCGGAATCTTGCTTGCGTCGCCGGTCAGCGAAATTTCGTGCGCACAGCCTGAAAGTGCGGCGACCACGCTTGCCGCCGCGATCATTCGAATCATTGTCATGGTGTTCGTTCCCCGTTGGATGGCTGGTTGAGTTATTGGATTGCCTGAATGAAGGCAGGGTCGGCGTAGAGTTCGCCGAGCAACTTCTGCACGGCGAGCGGATATTCTTCGCGCGCCTTCGGTACTGCGATCATGGCCGCGAACGCCGAATCCCATTGCGTGTGCGCGAACTTCACCTGGTCATAACGCACGCTGCCCGATCGCATCACGATGAAGCGTGCCGACAGTCGTGCAGCGCCGGTTGCAACGCCGACGTCGATGTCGTTTTCCAGTAGCGTCGCCTTGATCTCGACATCGCTTTCCGGAGAAAGCTTGCCGGCCATCTGCAATTCCTTCGTCATTGCATCGGCAAGATAGGCGCCGAATGAATTGCCGACCGGCGACTTCAAGCTATTTGCACGCAAGGGAACCGGATACGGATTTTTTGCGTCTGCCTGGGAATCGAATGCGCCGACTTTCGCGTGCGCTGCGGTCACGTTCTTGAGCGACTGGATATTGTCGACGTCGGGAGAGTACGGCGGAGCGACCACAGCACATGCGGTCAGAAACAGGAGCGGCGTGATCACGCCGATGGTTCGCACGGTGTTGAACATATTTGTTTTACCTTGTGATTGCGGAACTCTGCTGCCTCGGAGACTTTCGGTCTTGTGCGCCGGATCAGTTTTGGTCTCCTGGAGGAATATCGGCGCTGAATTGCGAATCTTGAGTCTGCGAGACTGCGCACCGATGCGCCTATGAGTGCTGGCGCACGCAAACATAAGCGCGCTGCAAACTCGCCCCGCTAGCATCGTTCCGCAGCACGCTGCGGCGCGCGCTGATCCCGTCGGGACACGGGACCATAACGAACAAGAAACGTCTGCCCCTGATCATTTTGCCAATGACGCACATGCCAGGCGCTCCAGGCGACAGTCACTGACTCGCGCAGCGCGTGGGCCAGGCGCTCGAAGTGCCTGCGAAATCAGGCCCGAAGCGCCGCGAATGCTATGCTCTCGGTCGCCTGAGCAAATGCACCTGCATTTGCGCCCCCACAGCAAGCGATTTTCTACATGACGACTCTCATCAAGCGCGCCTCAGCCGAGGCCCGCGCATTCAAGCAAACCGGCAACGCGACGCAATCGGGCGACACCGCGAGCAAGACCGCAAAGGTCACGAAGCGCCCGCGCCGCGCCGCTGCCGCCGAAGAACTCGACAACGCCCCGGTCATCGAAGCGCCGCGCAAGCCGCGTTTCGCGCCGGTCACGTTCTCGGAAGAGAACGGCGTGCGCTATCTGCACTTCGGCACGGAGTGGGTACAGGGCGCGATGCGTCTGGCGAAGCCGCTGCACATCGAACTGGAATACGCGCAGCAGATGATGGCCTGGCTGCTGTTCCTGGCCACGCCCGAGCGCATCGTGCAACTGGGTCTGGGCGCCGCCGCGCTCACCAAGTTCGCGCACCGCTATCTGCGTCCCGCGAAGGTCGAGGCGATCGAACTGAATCCGGCGGTCGTGGTGGCCGCGCGCACGATGTTCGATCTGCCGTACGACGACGCGCGCCTCACAGTGCGCGAACTCGACGCGTGGGACTTCGTGCAGGATCGCGCCAATCACGGCACTATCGGCGCGCTGCAGATCGACGTGTACGATGCGACCGCGCGCGGCCCGGTGCTCGACAGCGTGGCGTTCTACCGCGCCGTGCGCGCCTGCCTGACCAATGCCGGCGTTGCGACCATCAACCTGTTCGGCGACCACCCGAGCTTCGTGCGCAACATGAAGCGCCTGAACGAAGCCTTCGAGGGCCGCGTGATCGCGCTGCCCGAAGTGCACGAAGGCAATCGCGTGGCGCTCGCGTTCTCGGGCCCGGCACTCGAAGTCACCTTCGATGCGCTCGAAAAGCGCGCGCGTCTGCTCGAAAGCAAGCTCGGCCTGCCGGCGCACCAGTGGGTCAAGGCGCTGCGAGAATCGAGCGGCCAGCACGGCGCAACGTTCTCGATCTGATCCGCGCGAACGGCGGCAACGCCGTTGCGGCACGGAAAACCGGCTTCAGGGGCATCCCTGGGCCGGTTTTTTTTCGCCTGCATAGCGCATTTCCGGCCAATTATCAGGACGCGGCTCAAGCCGTTGGCTCTTGACAACGTCCTCGGAATTGGGGTCCGCCCTGCTTGACCGTGCGGCGTGGCCTCGATACTCTTTTCTGCGCTTTCGGGGACCTTGCGGACCATCCGTCCGTGAGGCCATCGGCCGCCTCACGCCGGGCGGCGGACCGCAGACAAAGCAAGGCCGCATAACTACATAAGCAACGAGGAGACGTCATGGCTCACGACGCCGACGCCGGAAAACCAAGCAAGCATTGGCTGTGGCTTTTGCTGCTGCCCTGGATCGCGATGGTCTGGGTGCCGTCTTACAACAGAATCGAGCCCACTCTGTGGGACTTCCCGTTTTTCTACTGGTATCAGCTTCTCTGGGTGCTGATCAGCGCAGTCATTACCGCGCTCGTCTACTTCAAGACGAAGACCCGCAAGGGCGATGAAGGGGGCGCGCAATGAACGTCACAGCAACGATTGTCTTTATTCTGTTTTTCCTCGGCGTCACGGTGCTCGGCTTCGTCGCCGCGCACTGGCGCAAGGGCGACCTCGCGCACCTCGAAGAGTGGGGCCTCGGCGGCCGCCGTTTCGGCACGATCGTCACCTGGTTCCTGCTCGGCGGGGACCTCTACACCGCGTACACCTTTATTGCCGTGCCGGCGCTCGTGTTCGGTGCGGGCGCAACGGGTTTCTTCGCGCTGCCGTACACGATCCTGATCTATCCGTTCGCGTTCGTCGTGTTCCCGAAGCTCTGGGCCGTCGCGAAGCGCCATCAATACGTCACCTCGGCCGACTTCGTGAGCGCGCGCTATGGCAGCCGCATGCTCGCGCTCGCCATCGCCGTGACGGGCATCGTCGCGACCATGCCGTATATCGCGCTGCAGCTGGTGGGTATCGAAGTGGTGATCGGCGCGCTCGGCTTCGACACGACGGGCTTTGTCGGCGACCTGCCGCTCATCATCGCGTTCGCGATTCTCGCCGCGTACACGTACACGTCGGGCCTGCGCGCGCCGGCCATGATCGCCGTGGTGAAGGACATCCTCATCTACATCACGATCATCGTCGCGATCATCGTGATTCCCGCGCAGATGGGCGGCTTCGGCCACATCTTCGGCGCGGTGCCGCCGGCCAAGCTGTTGCTCAAGTCGCCGGATGCCACGAGTCTGAACGGCTATAGCGCCTACGCGACACTGGCGGTAGGGTCGGCGCTCGCGCTGTTCCTGTACCCGCACTCGGTCACGGCCATCCTGTCGTCGTCGTCGGGCAACACCATCCGCCGCAATATGGCGATGCTGCCGGCGTACTCGCTGGTGCTCGGTCTGCTCGCGCTGCTCGGCTACATGGCGCTCGCCGCCGGCGTGAAGGACATGCCCGAATTCGCGCCGTACTTCAAGGCCTTCGGTCCGAACTTCGCGGTGCCGGCGCTGTTCCTGCACTTCTTCCCGTCGTGGTTCGTGGGCGTGGCGTTCGCGGCCATCGGTATCGGCGCGCTGGTTCCCGCGGCGATCATGTCGATTGCGGCTGCTAATCTGTACACGCGCAACATCCACAAGGAGTTCATCAACCGCAACATGAATCACGAGCAGGAGACCAACATCGCCAAGCTGGTCTCGCTGATCGTGAAGGTCGGCGCGGTGGCGTTCATCCTGGGCCTGCCGCTCACGTACGCGATCCAGCTGCAGCTGCTCGGCGGTATCTGGATCATCCAGACGCTGCCCGCCATCGTGCTCGGTCTCTACACGCGCATGCTGGACTATCGCGGTTTGCTGATCGGGTGGGCGGCCGGCATTGCCACGGGCACGTGGATGGCGATCTCGCTGCAGTTGAAGGGCTCGATCTTCACGATCCACCTGTTCGGCATGGCGATTCCGGGCTACGCCGCGGTGTGGTCGCTGATCGTGAACCTCGTGGTCGCGATCGTCGTGTCGGCCCTCGTGCACGTGGTCGGCATGCAGAAGGGCGCGGACCGCACGCGTCCGGAAGACTATCTCGACGTCGTCGAGGGCTGATGTCCCCATGCCCGGCGCGAGCCGCGGGGCGTGGCGTTAGCGAAAATGCCCGCAACACAACAGTTGCGGGCATTTGTTTTTCTGGTGCACGATGATTGCTGATCCGGCTCACGTTCAGCCCGTGCCATGGCCTCGTCCCAAACCGAATCCCGTTCCCGATCCGGGCGCAGCGGCGCGCAACGCCTGCGGGCGCCGCGCCGCCGCTCGCGTCTCGCGCGCATGTGGCGCGCGTTGGCCTCGCCGTACTATCGCTACCTCAACGCCAAGGTGATCCACAGCGTGCGCGTGGGTCTCGCCATGCTCGCCTCGATTCTCGCCACGTCGGGCATCCATATTCCGCACGGCATCTGGGCGTCGGTCACGCTGCTCGTCGTGATCGGCGGACTGCAGCACCAGGGCAACATCCGCAAGAAGGCCGCCGAGCGCGCGCTCGGCACGCTGCTCGGCGCCGTGATCGGGCTCTCGCTCATCGCCGTGCAGGCCATTTCCGGCTCCGTGGCGCTCACCTACGTGCTGATGTCGCTCGTCGCCGCCGTGTGCGGCTACTACGCCATCGGCAAGCCCGGCTACGTCGCGCTGCTGGCCGCCATCACCATGTGCATCGTCGCGGGGCACGGCGACAACCTCATCGATACGGGCCTCTGGCGCACGCTCAACGTGATCCTCGGCATCGTCATCGCGCTCGTGTTTTCGTTTGCGTTGCCGCTGCACGCGACGTATTCGTGGCGCTACAGCCTCGCCGACAATCTGCGCGACTGCGCTCGCGTCTATGCGCAGGTGGCGAACGGCGTGCACGTCGACGCCGACGAGCAGGTGCAGACCTTCATGCGCCTGAACGCACGGCTCGTGCAACTGCGCGCGCTGATGCCCTCGGTCGCCAAGGAGATCGACGTGCCGCTCGCGCGGCTCGAACAGGTGCAGCGCCTGCACCGGTCGCTGCTGAGCGCGCTGGAGATGCTCTGTACGGGCACGGGCAGCTACGAGCAGGCGCTCGTGCGCGTGGCGTTCGCCGAGCGTAGCGAGACCGTGCGCCGTGCGCTGCTCGCCACGGCGCGGGCGCTGCGTTTTGGCGGCGGGCGTCACCCCGAGGCGGCGCAGCAGGCGCTGCGCACGGTCGGGGCACGGGGAGAGGGCGGTGGCGGAGGCGACGGCGTGGCCGAGTCCGACCAGGAAAGCACGCAGGCTCAGCCGCAGGGCTGCCCCGAGCCGCAGATGCAGGGACCCTACTGGCTGAGCCTGCGTGTGGAGGAGCAGGTGGAGCGCCTTCGTGCGCTCCTGCTCGAGACCGAGCCGCGCTGGAACATCGAGCGCGCCGCGACGCACCGCATGGTGTGACGCCGGGCGCGCTTCTCCGGTCGTGCCGGCGGACGATCAGGCGGGCTGCTCGTGCGGCGCCGAGACCATCCACGGCACGCCGAACTTGTCGGTCAGCATGCCGAAGCCGGGCGACCAGAAGGTCTTCTGGAACGGCATCGTGACCGTACCGCCTTTGGCGAGCGCGTTGAAGTAGCGTTCGGCCGTGGCGAGGTCGGACCCGGTCAACGAGACGCCGAAGCCGAGGAACTTGTCGTTCTGCGTCATGCAGCCGCCGTCGGACACCATGATCTGCGCATCGCCGATCTGGAGCGTCGCGTGCATGATCTTTTCGGCGAATTCGGGCGGCATGGGGCGCGCGGGGTCCGGCGGCGCTTCCTTGAAGCGCATCTTCATCACTTCCTTCGCGCCGAGCGCTTCGCCATAGAACGCGATCGCTTCATCGCAGTTGCCGGGGTAAAAGAGATAGGGCTGGATTTGCATCGTCGGTTTCCTTGCGGACGGGACGTTGGCCGGCCTTGATCGTGCGATTCCGTGCGAGGGTGTGCACGGGGCCGGATCGCGCGGCGGGTTGCGCCGCTGCCCTGATTCTAGGCGCGCGCGATGACGTGACCGAGCGGTGTGTCGTCAGGGTTTGCGAGCGTGCAGACGGGAACGGTCGTTGCAGTCCGCCCCGTAAAACAAAGGGCCGCACGTGCTCCCTGTGCGGCCCTCCTCGGTCATCGATACGGCAATGCGCGCTGCGTGGGCGCGCCGGCGCATTACTTCGCGCGCAGTTCTTCGATCATCTTTTCGAGCTTGATCGCGTCTGCGGCGAACGCGCGGATGCCTTCAGCGAGCTTTTCGGTCGCCATGGCATCGTCGTTGAGCTGGAAGCGGAACGACGACTCGTCCACGGCCACGCGCTCGATCTTCGCGTCCTTGAACGCTTCCGGCGAGAGCTTGCGCTCGACCTTCTCGTTGCTGTCGTGGAGCTTCTGCAGCAGGTCCGGGCTGATGGTGAGCAGGTCGCAGCCGGCCAGCTCGACGATCTGGCTCGTGTTGCGGAAGCTTGCACCCATCACCTCGGTTTTGTGGCCGAACTTCTTGTAGTACGCGTAGATCTTGCGCACCGACTGCACGCCCGGGTCGTTTGCGCCGCCGTCCTTCGCATCGTCCCAGTCGGCCCCCTTGGCCTTCTTGTACCAGTCGTAGATGCGGCCCACGAACGGCGAGATGAGCTGCGCGCCCGCTTCGGCGCACGCGGCGGCCTGCGCGAGCGAGAACAGCAGCGTCATGTTGCAGTGAATGCCGTCCTTTTGCAGCGCTTCGGCGGCGCGGATGCCTTCCCAGGTGGAGGCGAGCTTGATCAGCACGCGTTCACGGCCGATGCCGGCCTGCTTGTACAGGTCGATGATGTGGTGCGCCTTTTCGATCGACCTTTTTGTATCGAACGAGAGGCGGGCATCGACTTCGGTCGAGACGCGGCCCGGAATGATCTTGAGGATTTCGGTGCCAAAGGCGATCAGCAGATGGTCGATGATCGACTCGAGCGACTCGCTCGCGTGATCGCGCACGGTTTTTTCGAGCAGCGGACGGTACTCGGCTTTCTGGACCGCCTTGAGGATCAGCGACGGGTTGGTCGTCGCGTCCTGCGGCTTGTACTGCACGAATTGCTGGAAGTCGCCCGTATCGGCGACGACGGTGGTGTACTGCTTGAGCTGGTCGAGTGCGGTAGTCATGTCAGGCCTTGTGGGCGCGTGCGCGCCTGCATCGGTGAGAGTTGAACGGCCGGCGCGCTTCAGGCGTGAACCCGAGGTGCGCCGGGCGGAACGAGAAAGGCGCTGCGCCTTTGCGGCACGGCCCGCGCGGATTGGGCGGGGAACCGGGTGGGGCGCATCTTGCCGCGCGTCCGGGCGCGGCTCACATCGTCATTTTATGGCGGAAACGCATGGCGTTGCGTTTCGCGCGGGCAGGGCGCATGACAAACGCGCCGCGCACACCGTGCCAGCGGCGTTGGCGGGCGCACGCGGCGGGGGCTCGCCCGCGTCAGGCGCGCCGCGCGTTGAGCACGAACTGTGTCATGACCCCCGCCACGAGCCCCCAGAACGCCGCGCCGATGGACAGCAGCGTAAGCCCGGAAGCCGTCACCATGAAGGTGATGAGCGCGGCTTCGCGCTCCCTCGGGTTCTGCATGGCGTTGGTGAGGCCGCTCATGATCGAGCCGAACAGCGCGAGCGCCGCGATCGACACCACGAGCGCCTGCGGGAACGCCGCGAACAGCGCCGCGATGGTCGCGCCGAAGGTGCCGGCGATCAGGTAGAAGATGCCGCACCAGACGGCCGCCATGTAGCGCTTCGTGCGATCTTCGTGGGCGTGCGGGCCGGTGCAGATCGCCGCGGTGATGGCCGCGAGGTTCACGCCGTGCGAGCCGAACGGCGCGAGCACGAGCGAGGCGATGCCCGTGGTGGCGATGAGCGGCGAGGAGGGCGCGGCCGTGTGGTCGTAGCCGTCGGCGCGCAGCACGGCGATGCCGGGCACGTTCTGCGAGGCCATCGCCACGACGAAGAGCGGAATGCCGATGCTCACCACCGCGGTGAGCGAGAACGCCGGCATCGTGAACACGGGTCTCGCCACCGCCACGCGGAAGTGGCTGAAGTCGAGCAGCCCGAGCATGGCGGCGGCGGCGATGCCGATCACGAGCGTCGCGACGATCGCGTAGCGCGGCACGAAGCGCTTCACGATCAGGTAGCCGAAGAACATCGTGAGCACGAGCGGCGTCTGCACCTGCGCGGCGGGGAAGATCTCGATGCCGATCTCGAACAGGATGCCCGCGAGCAGCGCCGCCGCGATGCCCGCGGGAACGCGCTTCATGAGCGCGTCGAACCAGCCGGTGAGGCCCACGGCCGTGAGCAGCACGGCGCAGACGAGATAAGCGCCGATCGCCTCGGCATAAGGCACGTGCGGCAGCGAGCTGATGAGCAGCGCCGCGCCCGGCGTGGACCACGCGATCACGATGGGCGCGCGCAACCACAGCGACAGGCCGATGGTGGTCAAGGCCATGCCGATGGACAGCGCCCAGATCCACGAGGAGATCTGCGCGTCGGACAGATGCGCGGCCTGGCCGGCCTGAAACATCAGCACGAGCGAGCTGGTGTAGCCGGTCATCATCGCGACGAAGCCGGCCACGATCGTGGCGACCGAGGTGTCGGCGAAGGGCCGCAGCGGTCCCGGCCTGAACGCCGCTGGCAGGTCGGAGGACGAGGGGGCGGTCATGCGGTTGGTCTCCAGATTTTGCTTAGGTATGACGGCATCGGGCGGCGCGGCCTGAAGACACCTTCAGGCACGCGCCGCCTCGAACTAGCGGAAAAGGGCGGGAGTGGTGGCGCCTATTTGCTCAGCACGCGCATGGCCGTTTCGAGCCCGGCGACGGTGAGCGGGTACATGCGGTGGCCGAGGATCTCGCGGATGATCGACACCGACTGGCGGTACTCCCATAGTCGCTCGGGCTCGGGGTTGAGCCAGGCGAAATGCGGGAACTGGTCGGCGAGGCGGCGCAGCCACACGGCGCCCGCTTCGGGGTTGTTGTACTCGACCGAGCCCCCCGGCTGCAGCACCTCGTACGGGCTCATGGTGGCGTCGCCCACGAAAATGAGCTTGTAGTCGGGTGTGAACTTGTGCAGCAGGTCCCACGTGGGCGTGCGCTCGGCGTGGCGGCGGCGGTTGTTCTTCCACAGGTGGTCGTACACGCAGTTGTGGAAGTAATAGAACTCGAGATGCTTGAACTCGGCCTTGGCAGCCGAGAACAGCTCCTCGGTGCGCTTGATGTGATCGTCCATCGAGCCGCCCACGTCGAGCAGCATCAGCACTTTCACGTTGTTGTGGCGCTCCGGCACCATCTTGAGGTCGAGCCAGCCCGCGTTCGCGGCGGTGCTGCGGATCGTGTCGCCGAGGTCGAGTTCTTCCGCCGCGCCTTCGCGCGCGAAGCGGCGCAGGCGCCGCAACGCGACCTTGATGTTGCGCGTGCCGATTTCGACCTGGTCGTCGTAGTCGCGGTACGCGCGCGCATCCCACACTTTCACGGCGCTGCGCTGGCCGCCTTCGCCGCCGATGCGGATGCCTTCGGGGTTATAGCCGCCGTGGCCGAAGGGCGACGTGCCGCCCGTGCCGATCCACTTGCTGCCGCCCTCGTGACGCTCCTTCTGTTCTTCGAACAGCTCTTTGAGGCGCTCCATGAGCTTGTCGAGGCCGCCCATCGCCTCGATCTGCGCGCGCTGTTCGGGCGTGAAGTCGCGCCCCAGCCGCTTCTTGAGCCAGTCTTCGGGGATCTCGAAGGCCAGTTCCGACTTCTTCTCGATGCCGCGAAAATACGCGCCGAACGCCTGATCGAAGCGGTCGAAGTACTGCTCGTCTTTCACGAGCGTCATGCGCGCGAGATAGTAGAAGTCGTCGAGCGAGGGCGCGATCACGCGCGCCTTGAGCGCTTCGACGAGCGTGAGGTACTCCTTCACGGAAACCGGCAGCTTCGCGTCGCGCAGCGTGTAGAAGAAGTCGATCAGCATGCGGTGTCTCCGGCTTTCGCGCGCGGTTTCCCGGTCAACGGTTGTGGCGGTTCATGTAGATGAGGCGCTCGAACAGCGTCATGTCCTGCTCGTTTTTGAGCAGCGCGCCGGCGAGCGGCGGCATGGACTTCGAGCCGTCGACCGCGCGCAGCGCCGAGGGCGGGACCTCTTCGGCGAGCAGGAGCTTGAGCCAGTCGAGCAGTTCCGACGTCGACGGCTTCTTCTTGAGGCCCGCGACGTTGCGCAGTTCGAAGAAGCTTTCCATGGCCGCGTTGAGCAGTTCCTTGCGGATGCCCGGATAGTGCACCTCGACGATACGTTGCATCGTCGCCGGATCGGGAAAGCTGATGTAGTGAAAGAAGCAGCGGCGCAGGAAAGCGTCGGGCAGCTCCTTCTCGTTGTTCGACGTGATGATGACGAGCGGACGCTGTTTCGCCTTGATGAGCTGGCGCGTCTCGTAGACGTAGAACTCCATGCGGTCGAGTTCGCGCAACAGGTCGTTCGGGAACTCGATATCGGCCTTGTCGATTTCGTCGATTAGCAGCACGCTTTGCTCGTCCGACTCGAACGCCTGCCACAGCACGCCTTTCACGATGTAGTTGGCGATGTCCTTCACGCGTTCGTCACCGAGCTGCGAGTCGCGCAGGCGCGAGACCGCGTCGTACTCGTAGAGCCCTTGCTGCGCCTTGGTGGTGGACTTGATGTGCCACTGCATGAGCGGCATACCCAGCGCAGCGGCCACTTCTTCGGCCAGCATGGTCTTGCCCGTGCCGGGCTCGCCCTTGATGAGCAGGGGGCGTTTCAGCGTGATCGCGGCGTTGACCGCGAGCTTGAGGTCGTCGGTGGCGACGTACTGCGATGAGCCTTCGAAACGCGTGGCGCGCATGGTGAATCCGCTCGCTGGGAAAAAAGCCCAGTATAAGTCAGATGGGGTGTTGCGTCGGCGCGCCACCGCGTATCGTTGGGTCCGCACTTTGGGGCACGGTCGCGAGGGCCGTCAGCCGCTTCGCGACGGCGCGCGGCGGGTCCGTTGCGCGTGCCAGGGTTCCTCCGGGTTGTCTGCGGGCGAGGCCGCGCGACAGGGCGCTGCGTGGCCGCCGCGGGCCCGTCGCGGGGCCTCGCGATGCGCTCCGAGGCCCGCCAGGCGTGGCGCGGCCGGTGGACGGGCGGCGCGGCGTCGCGGTATACTCGGACCGATTTTTTTCGGCCTGCACGGCGACCCCAAAAGTAAAACAGCAGTAATGCGGCGCAGGCCGTGGCCTGCGGTTCGGGCGTTCGAATCCCCTCAAGCCAGGTTGGATGCTATGAAAAAAATTGTCGGCAAGCACGTCATCACGGGCGCAATCACCATGCTGGCGTGCTTCGCGGTCACGGCTCACGCGGACATCGTGGGCAACGCGAAGGCGGGTCAGGACAAGGTGGCGATGTGTATCGGCTGCCATGGTATTCCCGACTACCGCACCGCTTACCCCGAGGTCTACCACGTACCCATTCTGGGCGGCCAGAACGCGCAGTACATCATGAACGCGTTGCTCGCCTACAAGAAGGGCGACCGGCATTTCGAGACGATGCACGCGATCGCGTCCTCGCTCACCGAACAGGACATCGCCGACATCGCGGCCTACTATGCGTCGCAAACGGCCGCGTCGAAAGACAATCCGAATAAATAACCGGCAGGTGGAGAACCCATGAACAAGCCCTACACGGCTATGCCTTCGTTTGCCGGTGCAACCATCAAGCTCGCGGGTACCGGGCTCGCACTGGCCGCCGCGCTCGCGCTCAACCCCGCATACGCGGCCGATGCCTCCAACGGCAAGGTCCTCGCCGACAGCCACAACTGCGCGGCCTGTCACGGTCCGGGCCTGAACAAGCCCGTGAGCCCCGAATATCCGAAGCTCGCCGGCCAGCACGCCGACTACATCTACTGGGCGCTGCGCCAGTACCAGATGGGTACGAGCAATCCGCACCTCGGCCGCAACAATGCGATCATGCAGGCGCAGGTGCAGAGCCTTTCGCAGAGCGATATGAAAGATCTCGCCGCGTACATCGAGTCGCTCGGCGGCGACCTCGTCAACAAGAAGTAAGCGTGAGCGCGGCGCGCCATGCGTGCCGCATCATGTGAAACGCCCCGCGGGGGCCTCGTTTGCGGCGAGGCGTTCGCGGGGTGTTTTTTTGCGGTGGCGTTTGCCTCCGTCGCGCTTTCAGTTGCGATTCAGTCGGGATTGAATCGCGCTTCAATCGCGATTCAATCGCGAGAAGCGCGGCGCTCGATGCGCATGAGATAGGCGTCGGTGTCGGGTGGCGTGTTCGTGCGTTGCGCTTCCCAGATCGTTTCGCCGAGGCACTCCATGATCGCGTGCTGCGCATCGTGCGTGGAGCCGAGGCGTGCGGCGAGCCGGTCGTGCGCGGCGCGGATGCCGGGCGGCTGGTCGATCGAAAGCTGCTCGCTGATCGCGAGATGCATCGACAGATGCAGGAACGGATTGCTCTGGCCGCGCTCGGGCGAGTAATCCTGCGCGGCGGCCGCATCGGCGTCGGCGAGTTCGGCGTGATATTCGGGGTGCTCGACGATCCAGTCGGCGGCGATCGCCTCGAGCGGCGTGAGGATTTCGCCCGCGCGCTGCTTGCGCCAGGTCTCGGTGAAAAAGCGGCGGACTTCGTCGCGGCTGGGATTGAACATCGTGAGTCGGTCGTATGGGTGTGCGCTACATCGTGCAGCGTCGTGTTGCGACATCTGAATCGATCATTTTACGCCCGGGCGCCTGCGCTCGCTCAGAGCTCAGGCGGCGGCGTCTTCGGCTTGAACTCGCACAGCGGCTCGATCACGCAATGCCAGCATTCGGGCCGGCGTGCCTTGCACACATAGCGGCCATGGAGGATGAGCCAGTGATGCGCGTCCTGGAGGAACTCGGGCGGCGTGAATTTTTCGAGCGCGGTTTCGACGGCGCGCACGTCCTTGCCGGGCGCGAGTCCCGTTCGGTTCGCAACCCGAAAGATATGCGTGTCGACGGCGATGGTCGGCTGACCGAAGGCCGTGTTGAGCACGACGTTGGCAGTCTTGCGTCCAACGCCGGGTAGGGCTTCGAGCGCCTCGCGCGTGGGTGGCACTTCGCTGCCGTATTGCTCGATGAGAATGCGGCACGTCGCAATGACGTTCTTGGCCTTGGTGCGATAAAGGCCGATCGTCTTGATGTAATCGGCCACCCCTTCTTCGCCCAGCGCGAGCACCGTTTCCGGCGTGTTGGCGACCGGAAACATCCGGCGCATGGCCCTGTTCACCGAAACGTCGGTGGCCTGCGCGGAAAGCATCACGGCGATCAGGAGTTCGAACGGCGTGTTGAATTCCAGCTCGGTAGTGGGATGCGGATTGAGGCTTTGCAGCGTTTCGTAGATGGCGCGGCGCTTGGTGGCATTCATGCTCGTTGTGCGTGGGGCCTTTGCGTTGCGTTGCGGAGCGCTATGGCGCGGATTTGTCTTCGTCAGTCGACGAGTCCGATGTATTCGACTCGATACCGATACGTTTGCGGCGCGCTTCTGCGGCATCGATCTGCGCCTGCACATCGGCGCTCACGTGTTCGACGTTGCGCGGTCCCACACCCTGTTCGGCCAGTTCCGCCTTCTTGCGGCGCGCACGTTCGAGCGCAGCCTGGATGATCGCTTTCTTCTTCGCTTCGGCGTCGTCGGCGGGGGCGCTCGCGGATGGCGTGGCGCTCGCTTGCACAGCGGCGTCCTGCGCTGCCTGGGCCTGCGGCGCGCTCGTGGCGGCGCGGCGCGCGGCGGCGCGCGCCTCGGCTGCATTGCGTTCGGCGGCCTGGCGCGCGGCGCGCCGGTCATGGCGCACGCGGGCTTCGTCGGCCTGCTGCTGCGTCCATGCGTCCCAGCCGGTCGCGTCGCCCGTAACGGGAATCATTGCGATGCAGTCGACCGGGCAGGGCGCGACGCACAGGTCGCAACCCGTGCACAGATCCTTGACGATGGTGTGCATCTGTTTTGGCGCACCCACGATCGCGTCGACGGGACACGCCTGCATGCACAGCGTGCAACCGATGCACAGTTGTTCGTCGATGAACGCCACCGGACGTGGACGCTCCACGCCGTTGTCCGGATTGATCGGGATGACGGGTTTGCCGAGCAGTGTCGCGAGGCGCTCAACGCCTTCCAGGCCGCCGGGCGGGCACTGGTTGTAGTTGGCGGTGCCGGCGGCGACGGCTTCGGCATAGGGCCGGCAGCCGTCATAGCCGCACTTCGTGCATTGGGTCTGGGGCAGCAGATCTTCGATGCGATCTGCGAGTGTTTTGGGATCGTTCACGTTCGCTACATCGGGGCGGGGCGGGCGGTGGCATGACCTTGGGCGCGCAGGGTTTCGCAACTGGCCTCAAGCGGCGCACACGCACAGCGCCAAAGCCTGCATTATCGCCGATTTCCCGCATTGCCATCGGCGGGCCATGTGCCATAATCAAAGCGCTTAATGCGAAGCACCGTGCAGTCCAGGGGAAATCAATAGACGTAAGCGGTACATGTCGGGCACGGCAGGAACGTGCTTCGCAAGAGGCAGACAGGGGGAAGGACGATGTCGGCTCGCAACGACATCAAACAAACAAGAAGGAACGCAAGACCGTAGGTCGGAGGGTGTCTGTCCATTAACCTGGCGCGCCCCGCACAACGTTGTCGATACCAGGGCGAGGAGAGGCCCGGCGCAGTATTGCCCGACAACGTAAACCGGACAACGCGGCTTAACGAGATCCTGCCACCATGAATCAGCCAAAAATCAAAAGAGATCCTGAAGGCACACGCCGCCGCATTCTGCTCGCCGCGGCGGAAGAATTCGCCAATGGCGGCCTGTTCGGCGCACGCGTCGACCAGATCGCGCGACGCGCCGAAACCAATGAGCGCATGCTCTATTACTACTTCGGCAGCAAGGAGCAACTCTTCACGGCGGTCCTCGAGCACGCATTCGGCGCGCTCAATGAAGCCGAGCGCGCCCTCGATCTTTCGGGGCTTGCACCCGTCGAGGCGATCACGCGGCTCGCGCATTTCGTGTGGGACTACTATCGCGACAATCCCGAACTGCTGCGGCTCGTGAACAACGAGAATCTGCACGAGGCGCGATATATGCAGAAGTCCACACGAATTCGCGAGATGATCTCGCCGATCGTGGCGACGCTCGGTTCGATTCTCACGCGCGGTGAATCCGCAGGACTATTCCGCCCGAGCATCGATCCGTTGCGACTCTATGTGACGCTTTCGGGCATGGGCTACTACATCGTCTCGAACCGCTACACGCTCAACGCCACGCTCGGTCGAGACTTCAGCACGACTGCCGAACGCGCGGAAGTCATTCAGCTCAACACGGAGATGCTGCTCGCGTATCTCATGCGCAAATAGCGCACGACTCGCGCGGCAAATTCGCAAAGCCGTTTCACGCTCCACAAACGCCACGCGCCGTCCTGGGACGGCGCGCGGATTCTGCTGCCGGTGCGGATTGCGTGCGCTCGAGTGAAGCGCAAGCCTTCGTCAGGCGACAGCGCCCTGTGCCGAGCGGCCGCGGGCAGACGCTTCCTTGCTCGTGTGGGCGGCGGGCTGCTGGTGCTGGCGGATGAAATCGCGCAGTTGCGGATAAATGATCGTGCGCCAGCGGCGGCCCGAGAAGATGCCATAGTGGCCGCATTTTTCGGCAGTCAGATGATGCTTGTTTGCCTCGGGAATGCCCGTGCACAGATCGTGCGCGGCGCGCGTCTGGCCCGCGCCCGAAATGTCGTCGAGCTCGCCTTCGATCGTGAAGAGCGCCGTGTCGTGAATGTCCTGCGGACGCACGCGTTCGCCGGCCACGTCCCACGTGCCTTCAGCGAGACTGAACTCCTGGAATACGGTGCGGATGGTCTCGAGGTAATACTCGGCGGCCATGTCGAGCACCGCGTTGTATTCGTCGTAGAACTGGCGATGTGCTTCGGCGTCCTCTTCGTCGCCGCGCAGCAGGCTCTTGTAGAAGTCCCAGTGCGCCGTGGTGTGACGGCCCGGATTCATCGCGACGAAACCCGCGTGCTGCAGGAAGCCCGGATACACCTCGCGGCCCTCGCCCGGATAGTTCGCCGGCACGGGATGGATCACGTTGTTCGCAAACCAGTCGAGCGAGTGTTCGGTGGCGAGCGAGTTGACGGCGGTGGGGCTGCGGCGCGCGTCGATCGGGCCGCCCATCATCGTCATCGTGAGCGGGGTGTCCTCGCCGCGGCTCGCCATCAGCGAGATGGCCGCGAGCACGGGCACCGTAGGCTGGCAAACCGACAGCACATGCAGATTCTTCGCGCCGATATGGCGGATGAATTCCTGGATATACGCAACGTAGTCGTCGAGATGGAACGGACCGGCTTCGAGCGGCACCATGCGCGCGTCGACCCAGTCGGTGATGTACACCTTGTGGTCCTGCAACAGCGTGCGCACGGTGTCGCGCAGGAGCGTGGCGTGGTGGCCCGAGAGCGGCGCGCACACGAGCACGGCCGGCTCGTCCTTGAGCGCGGCCACGGCGCCGGTGTCGTCGGCGTAGCGCTTGAAGCGCAGCAGGCGGCAAAACGGCTTCTCGATGATGGTCTGCTCGACGATCGGAATATTGAAGCCATCCTTCACGATCTGGCGAAGGTTGAACTCGGGCTTCTCGTAGTCCTTGCCCAGGCGATAGAGCAGTTCGTAGCCTGCGGCGAAGCGCGTGGCGCCCGGCACGAGTGAAAACGGGCTCGTCGGATTCGAGAACGATTTCGAGGCGGCCTGGGCCCAGGCGGTCAGCGGGCTGAGCAACGCGCGCTGGAATTCACGGATTTGATAGAGCATGGGCGCTCCGGCATCTTCAAGGAGCGGTTCGCACCCGGGTCGCGCGCGGTTGAGGCGCGGAGCAGATGCGGGCCGGCAAGGTTGGTCGGTCAGTCAGGTTGTATATCGGCCGCCGCCCGGAGGGCTTTAGCGCGAGCGGACCCGCATTCGTTCGCAGCTCGTGGCTGCAAGCGCGCTGCAAGGCGGTACACGCGTTTTGCCCCGTTGCCAGGCGGCGCGGGCGGCCTTGTTTTTGCCCGGCTGTTGTGCAACGCAGCATCCCTAGTGTACCCCAGCTCGCGAAAACGTCCAGGCGCTTTCGAACATTTACGATGCGGATGCAACAGCTGGTTCGGCCGACGCGCCGCCGACCGCGGGGTGCCCCGTCTCCTTCGCCATTTCCTGTTCGTGCCGCATGAGGTTCAGGCCCGTATGCACGAGCGCCACATGCGAGAACGCCTGCGGGAAGTTGCCGACGAGGCGCCCCGCAATGGGGTCATATTCCTCGGCGAGCAATCCCACGTCGTTGGCGAGCGAAAGCAGGCGCTCGTACATGTGGCGTGCGTCGTCCATGCGGCCTTGCAGGGCCAGGTTGTCGACCATCCAGAAGCTGCACGCAAGGAAGGTGCCTTCCCCGGGCGGCAGTCCATCGTTGAATTCGGTGGTGCGGTAGCGCATCACAAAACCTTCACACATCAGATCGCGCTCGATCGCCGCGACCGTGCCGGCGATGCGCGGATCCGCCGCGGGCAGGAAGCCGACCAGCGGCATGAGCAGCAGGCTCGCATCGAGATCGGTGCCGCCGTAGATCTGCGTGAAGGAATTCAGATCCTTGTCGAAGCTGCGCTCGCAAATGGTCGCGTGGATCGTCGAGCGCAGTTCGCGCCAGTGATCGAGCGGCCCCGGCAGTTCGAATTTTTCCGCCGACTTGATCGCGCGGTCGAAGGCGACCCACGCCATCACCTTCGAGAACGTGAAATGCTGGCGGCCGCCGCGCGTTTCCCAGATGCCCTCGTCGGGCTCGGTCCAGATCGTCTCGAGGTGCTCGAGCATCGCGCACTGGATCGACCATGCGGTGTCGTCGGCCTGCAAGCCGCCCACGCGCGCGAGGTGCAGCGCGTTCATCACTTCGCCGTACACGTCGAGCTGCAGCTGGCCGACCGCGTTGTTGCCCACGCGCACCGGTTTCGCGCCTTCGTAGCCGGGCAGCCAGTCGAGTTCGAATTCGGGCAGGCGGCGCTCGCCGGCCAGCCCGTACATGATCTGCAACTGCGAGGGCGAGCCCGCCATCACACGGCCCAGCCAGGCGCGCCAGGCGCGGGCTTCGTCGTAGTAGCCGCCGCGCATCATCGCGAGCAGCGTGATGGTCGCGTCGCGCAGCCAGCAGTAGCGGTAGTCCCAGTTGCGCGTGCCGCCCAGCTGCTCGGGCAGCGACGTGGTGGGCGCCGCGACGATGCCGCCGGTGGGCTCGTAGGCCAGCGCCTTGAGCGTGATGAGCGAGCGGCGGATGGGTTCGGCCCAGCGGCCTTCCACGGTGCTGCGTGAGGCCCATTCGGTCCAGAAGTTTTCGGTGCGCGCGAGCGCCGTGAACGGGTCGCGCGGCGGCGGCAGACGCAGGTGCGAAGCCGCATACGAAAGCGAGAACGGCACGCGCTCGCCTTCCTTCACGTCGAACTGCGCCACTGTGTGCATGTTCTCGCCCTGGAGGTCCACGGGCGTGCGCAGCACGACCGTGTCCGGGCCCACCGTGGCCTTGATGCCGCTCTCGTAAGTGAGGCGGCTCACCCATGGCACCGAAAAGCCATAGTCGAAGCGCAGCACGAGCTGGCTTTCCATGCGCACGGTGCCGCGCCGGCCCACGACGATGCGCACGAGTTCCGACCAGCCGTTGCCGGGCGGCATGAAATCGATGAGCGTCACCGCGCCTTCGGGTGTTTCGAAGTCGGTTTCGAGGATCAGCGTATCGCCGCGATAACGGCGCGTGGTCTTGATCTCGACTTTCGCGCCCTCTTCGGGCTGCGCGGGCGCGATCAGCCAGCGGCCGTTTTCTTCGGTGCCGAGGAGGGCGGCAAAGCAGGCGCCGGAGTCGAAGCGCGGCCAGCAGAGCCAGTCGATGGATCCGGCGCGGGAAACGAGCGCGGCGGTGTGGCCGTCGCCGATCAATGCGTAGTCTTCAATGGGTGCGGGCATAGTAAGCAGATTGACAGCGTTGCTCGAAAACGAAAGCCGCTTGCCGCAGCGGTGCGGCATGCACGCACAAGAGTAGTGGCAGCGGGGCCGCCTGCGCAATGCGTTTTGCGCAGCAGCACGCGCAAATACTCATCTCGGCTGTGTCAACAAACGCTGTCGAGCGCGACCTGAGCGGGTCACAGATGCCCGCCCACGCCGAATAGCCCGATGACCCCGATGATGATCAGATACAGCGCGACGATGTAATTGAGCAGACGCGGCACGGCGAGAATCAGAATGCCTGCGATGAGCGCGACGAGCGGCCCGATGGCGACGTGAATGTTCATGACGGCTCCCTGGTTGCGGCGGGTTTCGAACCTTGGCGTGGATGCCTTTGTTGCTTGTTGCTGCTTCGATTTTGGCCCGGACTTGCCGCTGCGCGCTTGCGGGGCGGGCGCTCGCGACCTCTCCTATACTGGGCCGGTGTCCCACGTATCAGACGAAAGCGGGGCGAATACGGTCGGCATTGCGACGAGGGCCGACCCGCTCCCCTGCATCGACAAGAAAAAGGAGGTCGACATGTTCCTTCGCCGTGCCGCCGCAAACGCCGTGCCTACGCCCTCCCGCTCATCGGCCCACTTATCTGCCCGTTCAGGTAGCCTTTCCCGATCGCGCCGGACTGAGGGCCGACCCGCGCATCTCCTTACCCAGCTCGTCAAAGGTGTTGTCATCATGGCTTCCGTCGCCGCGACGCATGCGTTCGCGCAATCCGCTTCCACGACCGCGCCCGCGGGCGGTGTCTACAACCTGATCGTCGGCACCTATACGGGCGGCAAGAGCGAGGGCCTCTACGTCTATCACTTCGATACGCAGACGGGCGACATGCAGCCGGTCAGCGTGGCGAAGACGGTGAACCCGTCGTTTCTCGTGGTGAGCAAGGACAACCGCTTCGTCTACGCAGTCAACGAGCTACCGGGCGACAACGGTCCTGCCAGCTTGCGCGGCGACGTGAGTGCGTTCGGCTTCGATGCCGCAAGCGGTCAGCTCACGTTTCTCAACAAGGTGTCGGCGCAGGGCAACGATCCGTGCTACCTGAGCCTCTCGCCGGATGGGCGCTACCTCTTCGTGGCGAACTACTCGGTTGCGGCCGACCCGGGCGGCAGCTTCGCCGTCCTGCCCGTGCAGCAGGACGGCAAGCTGGGCGAGTCCGTGCTGACCGTGCACCACGAGGGCGGCGGCCCCGTGAAGGGGCGTCAGGACAATGCGCACGTGCACTCGACGGTGTTTTCGCCGGATGGGCGCTATCTCTTCACCCAGGATCTCGGCACTGACAAGCTCTGGACCTATCTCTATACGCCGGACGGCAGCCGCGGCCTGGTGAGCCCGACCGAATGGCGTTATACCGATGTGAAGTCGGGCAGCGGTCCGCGTCATCTGATCTTCGGCAATGACGGCCGTCACGCGTATCTCACGAGTGAGCTGGCCGCCACCGTGACGGTGTTTGCGTATCACGATGGCCACATGAAGCTGGAACAAGTGGAGAAGCTGGCGGAGCCGGGCTTCGAGGGAACGCAGGGCGCGGCGGCGCTCCATCTTTCGCCGGACGGCAAGTTCCTCTACGTTTCCAATCGCGGTGACGCCAACGACATCTCGATCTTCGCCGTCGATGGCGAGAGCGGCAAGCTCAAGCGCGTGGGGCGCCAGTCGAGCCTCGGCAAGTCGCCGCGCGAGTTCGCGATCGATCCGACCGGGCAGTGGCTCATCGTCGGCAACCAGAACAGCGACACCGCCTACGTGTTCCGGCGTGATCAGCAGACGGGTTTGCTCGAGCCGAATCCGAAGCGCATCGATATCGGCTCGCCGGTCGATTTCAAGTTCGTTGCGCAGTAACGGCTTGAGATGACGAAAGAAGGCGCGAGGCGCGCCTTCTTGCTTATTCGCCCTGGCCGCCGCCCGGCACGAGCACTTCGCGGCTGCCGTTGATGCCCATCGGCGAAACGAGTCCCGCGGTTTCCATCTGTTCGACCAGACGCGCGGCGCGGTTGTAGCCGATGCGCAGTTGCCGCTGCACCGACGAGATCGACGCGCGCCGCGTGCGCACGACGAATGCGACGGCCTCGTCGTAGAGCGGATCGGCTTCGGCGTCGGGCGAGTCGCCGAACAGGTCCTGCGGCGCGCCTTCGGCCGCCGGGCCGTCGAGAATGCCTTCGACGTACTCGGGCTCGCCGAACTGCTTCAGATACTCCACGACCGCGTGCACTTCCTCGTCGGCGACGAACGCGCCGTGCACGCGCTGCGGGTAGCCCGTGCCCGGCGGCAGGAACAGCATGTCGCCCTGGCCGAGCAGCGACTCGGCGCCCATCTGGTCGAGAATCGTGCGCGAGTCGATCTTCGATGACACCTGGAACGCCACCCGCGTCGGAATATTCGCCTTGATGAGACCCGTGATGACGTCCACCGAAGGACGCTGCGTCGCGAGGATCAGGTGGATGCCGGCGGCGCGCGCCTTCTGTGCGAGACGCGCGATCAATTCTTCGATCTTCTTGCCCGCAACCATCATGAGGTCGGCGAGCTCGTCGATCACGACCACGATCATCGGCAGCGGCGAGAGCGGCTCGGGGGCTTCGGGCGTGAGCGAGAACGGGTTGCCGATCTTCTTTTCCTGGGCTTGCGCGTCGCGGATCTTCTGGTTGAAGCCCGCGAGATTGCGCACGCCCACCGCCGACATCAGCCGGTAGCGCTTCTCCATCTCGCCCACGCACCAGTTGAGCGCGTTGGCGGCGAGCTTCATGTCGGTCACGACCGGCGCGAGCAGATGCGGGATGCCTTCGTACACGGAAAGCTCGAGCATCTTCGGGTCGATCATGATGAGCCGCACGTCCTCGGGTGTCGCCTTGTAGAGCAGCGAGAGGATCATCGCGTTGATCGCGACCGACTTGCCCGAACCGGTCGTGCCCGCCACGAGCATGTGCGGCGCCTTGGCGAGATCGGTGACGATCGGATGGCCGACGATGTCCTTGCCCATCGCGATCGTCAGCTTCGACTGCGAGCGGTGGTACGGCGCCGATTCGAGGATTTCCGAGAGGCGGATCATCTGGCGGCGGGCGTTCGGCAATTCGAGGCCCATGCAGGTCTTGCCGGGAATCGTTTCGACCACGCGGATCGACGTGAGGCCGAGGCCGCGCGAGAGATCCTTCATCAAGCCGACGATCTGGCTGCCGCGCACGCCGAGCGCGGGTTCCACTTCGAAGCGCGTGATGACCGGGCCCGCCGAGGCGCCGACCACGGTCACGGGGACCTTGAACTCCTGAAGACGCTGCTCGATGAGCTGGCTCGTTTCGGCGAGCTTCTGCTCGGAGACGGGCTCGATCTCGGACGATGCGCGCTCGAGCAGATCGAGCCCCGGCAGTTCGACCGCCGATGCGCTGAGCGGCTCGAACACGAAGGACGTGGGCGCGTGGCCGCGCACGGGAGCGCGCTGGACTGCGGGCTCGGGAGCTTCGACCGCCTCGGGGGCTTCTATGGCTTCGATTGCTTCGGGTGCGGACTCGAAGTCGGGGCTCGCCGCGCCGGGTTCGGTCGCGATGGCGGGGTAGGGCGCCGCGATCGGGGTGGCAACCGGCGTCGCGGGCTGCGAGGGAGTCGGCGTGAGCGTGGCCTCGGCCGGTGCGGGACAGCTTTGCTTCGGCGTTTCGGCAACCCACGGCGGCGTTGCTGCGGGTGCGGGTGCCGGCGCTTGCACTGCGGACAGGGGCGTCGCGTCAAAAGGCGTTGCTTGAGTCGCCGGCGCGTCAGGTGCCGGCAACGCTTCAGCCGTTTCGTTCGCAACCCCTTGCGCTTCGTCCATCGACGCAGGGTATGCATCGACGCTGGCGGATTCGCTGTGCGCGACGGGCGCGAAAGACTCGCTCGCCTTCTGCTCTGCCACCGGCGAAGGCGCTGCGTCGAACGGCGTCGCGGGAGCCGCATGCGTAACCGTCGGCGCGACATGTGCAGGCGTCGCGGCGGCGTCGGGCTGCGTCTCGGGAGCGATGCGGGGGGAGTGCACGATGTTCGACGCGGCCGCTGTGTCGAGCGGGTCGTGTGCTTCGTGCGCAGCGTGCGCTTCGGTCGGAGCGGGTTGCTCGGCCTGCGCGTCTGCCGCGCCCGGCGTTTGCGTCGCTGCGGGCACTGACACTGGCGCCGGTGCCACAACGGGAGAAGCCGCTGCGGGCGCAGGCGCACGCACCTGCTCCTGCACCGTCGACGGGCTGAACGTGAAGAACGGTTCGGCAGTGTGCGTCTCGGCGGGGGCGGCAGCCGACGGTTCGTCGTCGAGCAGGATCCACGGCATGCCGTGATCCAGTGTCGGCCACGTCGAAGGCGTTGCGGCTTCCTCCGCCGCAGCTTGCACCGGCTCGATGCGCGTCGCCTCGTTCGAGGCGCCGTGCGTGGCTTCGTCCACGTGCTCAGCAATCGGTTGCCAGGCAGTCGGCGCAGCCATGTAGCCGACGCTGGCCGAATTCGGCTCGGACGATGCCGCGTTCTGAGGCGCGGCAGGGTAGGGGGCAGCGGGCGTCGCGCCCGGCGTCGTGTCGCCCGGTTGCGGCGAGGCGTGCATTTCCACGAACGATTGCCCAGCCGGGTTTGGCGAAAGGTAGTCACCGTCCGACAGCGCGACCGGAGCGGACGTCGTTTCCAGCGACGCGGCCGAAGGCATCACCGGCAGCGCCGCCGTCGCGATGTCCGGCGATGCGCTCGGGAATTGCGCGTGCGTGTGTTCCTCGCCCGCGAGCGTACCCGCTTCGTCCAGGGTGCGGCGTGCGAGGCTCGCGCCGGCGAGGGTGGTCCAGCGCGCGGCGTTCTCTTCGATCGAGCGCAATGTTTCGAGCACGCTCGTCGAGAGCGGCGCCTGCGCCTGCGGTGCGCTGGTGGGCGCGAGGCGCGAGTAGGCGGGCGTCGCGGGCGGCGTTTCGGCTGGATGCATGCCGAACGGCGCCGTGCGCGGCGCACTCATGGGCGGGCGAGGGTTCACGCGCGCGGGCTGCCCTTGCCAGACGTAGGGTTTCGGTGGCTTCGCGACGCGCGGCGGTGCGGCGGCCGCGGCGCGCGCGGCCGTGCTGCCTGCCGCAGGCGGCGGCGCCGTGCGGCGCGGCATGACGGGTTGTGCGAACGGCGAAGTCAGCGGATCGGGCGGTGGCGGTGTCGTGCCGAACGCGGCACTGCGCGCGGCGGCGGCGGCTGCGGCGGCACCGGCCGCGAGCGGCGCACCATGCACCACCGCGGAAGCCGAAGCCGTGCGCGCTGCCGCGCCCGTCATCGCGGCGGCCATGGCCGGTCGCGTTTGAGGCGTCTGCGTCCGCCACGGGGCATTCGGCTGCGCAGGGATGCCCTGCACCCCTTGCGCAGGCGCCACGTCCTGCACTGCGCTCGCACCGCGCACCGGCTGGCGGCGCCCGTCGCCGAGCGGCGCGGCTGCTGGCTGCAACGGCGCGCGTGGCGGCTCCATCGGGGCTCGCGACGCACCCGCAGGCGGCGTTTGCCCCGGCGCACGCGTGCCGCGCAGCCAGTCGGCGGTCGCGGTCGGTTCGGTGCGCGCCCACGCCGCGGCGGGATCGGCGGGACCACGGAAGCCCGGTTCGGCGCGCCACGCCCCAGCATCGGCAAACGCGTCCTGTGCGGTGGCAGCGGCCGACGCTGCGCCAGGTCCCGCAGCCATCGCACCGGCTGCGCGCGGGTTATCGCGACCCTCGCGCGCGTCACGCGCCGGCGGGCGCCAGATCGTCGGTCGTTTGCGCCGCGCGCCGTCGCCAGGCATCGGCGGATTGAAGGTAGCGGCGCCATGTGCGGGCAGTCCCTCTTCGGCTGCGGCGCGGCGGCTGCGGCGTTCGCGGTGCGGGCTGTCGTCAGTGTCACGCGCGGCGCGGATGTTCAGGCCGAGTCCGAGCGAAATATCCGCCCACGCGAGGAATTCGCGCCAATGGAAGTCGAGCAGCCACGGCAAGCTCACGAGGAGAAGCGCCGTCATCGCGAGCGGCGCGGCCACGTGGCCGATGAGCTTGCCGAGCCCGCCCGAAAGCGCGTGGCCGAATGCGTTGAACCCGGCGATGTCGATGAGCGTCGCCTCGAGCACGCAGCTCGCCAGGAGCACGCCGACGAAGCCGAGCCATAGACGGATCGTGCCAGGGCCGCGCAGGCCCGCGCCGCCCGGCAGCACGGACTTGACGAGACGCCAGATCAGGGGGATGAACCAGACGGCCGAAACGCCGAACCAGCCAGGAACTACCGTGTGCATGCCGAAGATGTACGTAGAGAAGGTGTGCGACGTGTGGAGTGTAACCGCTCGGCCCCTGCGCGCCGCCATCCACTTGAGGGCGATGTTGCGTGCGGCACGGCAGGCGTTGCGCGCCTGACACGCCAAAGACCCGGCGCGCGCCGGTTTGGTTCGCGCGCAACAAAAAAAGCGCCGCCCCGGGCAAGGGCGCGGCGGCTCATGCGCGCAGCGTTCACTGCGCCGGTTTGGCGTCGGAGGCGGCGCCGGGCGTCGCGGCCGGGCCCGTGCCCGGTTCGGCGCCCTGCTCGGCGAACGTCAGGCGGTCGCCGTTTTCGAGCACGAGAAAGAGCGATTGCGGATGGCGCATCTGCACGCCGGAGCGCGCGATTTGCGAGAGCGCTTCCAGATAAGCGCCCTCGATATCGCCGCCCGCGCCGATGCACGCCATGCGCGTGCCGCCGAGCTGGCCGAACGAGAGCAGGCCGTTCTTGAGCGTATAGGCGCCGAAATAGCGGTTGCAGCCCGAAAAGCCGCTTGCGCGGCGCTGGCCGCTCTCGGTCGAGAGGTCGAGCGTAATGGGGCGAGCGTCGGGGTTTTCGATGTTGCCGGCATCGGCGTGGCCGCCCGGCAGGGCGCGCATCGTGCCGTCGGCGCGCTTCCATTCCGCGAGCTGCCAGTGCGTGTTGTCGAGCAGCTGCGTCGTGGCGGGGTTGAACGGATCGGGCAGCGGCGCAGAGGCGTCCGTGTGCACGGGCAGCTTGCACGCGCACACCAGCAGGGCCGCAGCGAGCATCGCCGTGCGCGAGGCCAGCTTTCGCGCGAATTCGCCTCGGGCAGGGCGCGGGCGCTGGCGCATGGTCATGCGCGGGCTCTGGCTCGGTGCCTGGATCGGCGTCTGGCTCGCCGTCTGGCTAATAGGCATCGCATCGTTCCTCGTAATCGACGAAGGCGTAAGCGTAACGCACCGCGCTGCAGCATGCGAGCGCAAACGTGCGTGCGCCGTGCTGGAAGCGGGCGGCCGCCGACGCGCCAAAGCGCCGCGCCGCGGCAGGGCCGCGTGTTAACATCGGCGCTCTTACGCATTTGCGCCATACCGCCATTCTGGAGACATCATGCAAACCCGCCCCCGCATCGGCACGCCGCTTTCCGCTTCCGCCACCCGTGTCATGCTGCTCGGCGCGGGCGAGCTTGGCAAGGAAGTGATCATCGCGCTGCAACGTCTCGGCGTTGAGGTGATCGCCGTCGATCGTTACGAAAACGCGCCCGGCCACCAGGTCGCCCATCGCGCGCACGTGATCGACATGGCCGATCCCAAGGCGCTGCGCGCGCTCATCGACGCCGAACGCCCGCATCTCGTCGTGCCCGAAATCGAAGCGATCGCCACCGACGCGCTCGCCGCCGTCGAGGCCGAGGGTGTCGCCGAGGTGATCCCCACCGCGCGCGCCGCGCAGCTCACGATGAACCGCGAGGGCATTCGCCGCCTCGCCGCCGAGGAGCTCGGCCTCGCCACCTCGCCTTACGCGTTCGCCGATTCGCTCGACGAGCTGAAGGCGGGCGTCGCCAAGGTCGGCTATCCGTGCGTGGTGAAGCCGGTGATGTCGTCGTCGGGCAAGGGGCAATCGGTCGTGCGCAGCGACGCCGATGTCGAGCGCGCCTGGGACTATGCGCTCGCGGGCGGCCGCGTGAATCGCGGTCGCGTGATCGTCGAGGGCTTTATCCACTTCGACTATGAAATCACGCAGCTCACCGTGCGCGCCATCGACCCGGCGAGCGGCCAGGTGCAGACGTATTTCTGCGATCCGATCGGCCACCTCCAGGTGGACGGCGACTACGTCGAATCGTGGCAGCCGCAGCCGATGAGCGCGAAGGCGCTCGAGCGCTCGCGCGAAATCTCCCACAAGGTGACCGAGGCGCTGGGCGGCCGCGGTCTCTTCGGCGTCGAGCTGTTCGTGCGCGGCGACGAGGTGTGGTTCTCGGAAGTGAGCCCGCGCCCGCACGACACGGGGCTCGTCACGCTCGCGTCGCAGCGCTTCTCCGAGTTCGAACTGCATGCGCGCGCGATTCTCGGCCTGCCCGTCGATACGACGGCGCGCGGTCCGGGCGCCTCGGCCGTGATCTACGGCGGCATGGACGCACGCGGCATCGCATTCGAAGGCGTGGCGCAGGCGCTGGCCGTGCCGGGCGCGGACCTGCGCCTGTTCGGCAAGCCCGAAAGCTTCGTGAAGCGCCGCATGGGCGTCGCGCTCGCCACGGGCGCCGACACCGACGAGGCCCGCTCGCGCGCTCGCGAAGCGGCTGCGGCGGTGCGCCCCGTGCCGGGCGACGCTGCGCAGTGAGCGCGCAGTGAGCGCGCAGTGAGCGTATAGCGCGGCGCCAACGCAACCCACGGAGAACACGATGATCGATGCTCGAAGCGGTGCAATCCGGTTGGCGGCAGCGTGCGGTCTCGCCGCCGCGCTCCACGTGAGCGCGGCGAACGCGGCGGCCCCGCTCGAAGTGCGTGACATCCAGGTGCAGTCGCGCCATACGTTCAGCTACACCTGCGCCAACAGCAAGACCTTCAAGGTCACCTATCTGAACGCGGCCAACGGCCAGAGCTTCGCGCTCGTGCCGGTGAAAGGCCGCAAGCTCCTTTTCGTCGGCGTGATCGCGGCTTCGGGCGTGAAGTACGTCGCCGATCGCTACACGTGGTGGACCAAGGGACCCGGCGCCGATCTCTACGACGTCACCTCCGACGCGAGTTCGAAGCCGGTGCTCTCGGGCTGCGCGACGCTCATGCGCTGACGCCGAACGCACGCTTCACGACGCATTGCGCCTCGCGGTAGTAACCTGACGGCCTGTTCGCGAAGGCCGGCTGCCGCCCGCGCGCCGGCCACGCTCTTGCCAGCGAGGTGGTCGATGAAAGCATCGGATCTGTTCGTGAAGGCGCTCGAAGCAGAAGGCGTCGAGTATGTGTTCGGTATTCCAGGGGAAGAGAACCTCGATCTGCTCGAATCGCTGCGGCGCTCGAAGATTCGTCTGATCGTCACGCGCCACGAGCAGGCCGCGGGCTTCATGGCCGCCACTTACGGACGGCTGACGGGCCGCACCGGCGTGTGTCTGGCCACGCTCGGACCCGGCGCCACCAACTTCGTGACGGCCGCGGCCTACGCGCAGCTCGGCGGCATGCCCATGCTGATGGTCACGGGCCAGAAGCCCATCAAGTCGAGCAAGCAGGGCCACTTCCAGATCGTCGACGTGGTGCGCATGATGGAGCCGCTCACCAAGTACGCGCGTCAGATCGTCTCCATCGGCAACATTCCGGCGCTCGTGCGCGAGGCGTTTCGCCAGGCCGAGCAGGAGCGGCCCGGCGCCGTGCATCTCGAGCTGCCCGAAGACGTGGCCGACGAAGAGGGCGACGGCAAGCCCATTCCCAAGAGCTTCAGCCGCCGGCCCGTGGCCGAGGAAAAGGCCGTCGCGCACGCGGTCGGGGCGATCTGCAAGGCGCGCCATCCGCTTCTCATGATCGGCGCGGGGGGCAATCGCAAGACCACGCGCAACGTGTTGCGCGAATTCGTCGACGAAACCGGCATCCCGTTTTTCACCACGCAGATGGGCAAGGGCGTGATCGACGAGTCGCATCCGCTCTGGCTCGGCAACGCCACGCTGTCGGACGGCGACTTCGTGCACCGCGCGATCGAGCACGCCGACTGCATCATCAACGTCGGCCACGACGTGATCGAAAAGCCGCCGTTCTTCATGCGCAGCGCTGAAGAAAAAACCGTCATCCACGTGAATTTTCTCGGCGCGGAAATCGACCCCGTCTATTTCCCGCAGATCGAGGTGGTGGGCGACATCGCCAACGCCGTGTGGCAGCTCAAGGAGAGCCTGAAACCGCGCGAGCACGCGTGGGACTTCGCGCGCTTCGAGGAGATCAAGCGCCATTTCGAGGCGCATCTCGCCAAAGGCCAGCATGACGAGCGCTTTCCCATGTACCCGGTGCGGCTCGTGCACGACGTTTACGGCGCGATGCCCGACGATGGCATCCTGTGTCTCGACAACGGCATGTACAAGATCTGGTTCGCGCGCTACTACCGCGCACGTGAGCCCAACTCGATCCTGCTCGACAACGCGCTCGCCTCGATGGGCGCGGGGCTGCCCTCGGCCATCGCCACGAAGATCGTGCATCCGCAGCGCAAGGTCGTGGCGGTGTGTGGCGACGGCGGCTTCATGATGAATTCGCAGGAACTGGAGACGGCGGTGCGCCTGAAGCTCGATCTCGTCGTGCTGCTGTTGCGCGACGACGCGTTCGGCATGATCCGCTGGAAGCAGGAAAACATGAATTTCCCCGATTACGGGATGACGCTGCAGAACCCCGATTTCGTCGACTATGCGCAGAGCTATGGCGCGCATGGCCATCGCGTGGGCTCGGCGGACGAACTCAAGCCGCTCGTCGAGCAGTGCCTCGCGCAGCCGGGCGTGCACGTGATCGACGTGCCCATCGACTATTCGGACAACGAGCGCGTGCTCAATCGCGACATCAAGCGCCTGAGCGCGCAGCTTTGACGCCGCACTTACGGAGAACCCGTCATGCTCAAACCGACTTATCCGTACTATCTGGCCAACGAGGCCGTTGCCGCCAATACCGACCTCGAGGTCACCGACAAATACAGCGGCGAAGTCGCCACGCGCGTCGCGCTCGCCGACGCGAAGGCGATCGACCAGGCCATTGCGGCGGCCGAAGCCGCCATGCCCGCCATGCGTGCGTTCCCGCCATACAAGCGCCAGGCCGTGATCGATCATTGCGTGGCGCGCTTTCGCGAGCGCTTCGACGAGCTGGCGATGGCGCTGTGCATCGAGGCGGGCAAGCCGATCAACGACTCGCGCGGCGAGGCCACGCGCCTGATCGACACGTTCCGCGTGGCCGCCGAAGAGAGCGTGCGCATCGACGGCGAGATCGTCAATCTCGAGATTTCGGCGCGCGCGAAGGGCTATCACGGCTACGTGAAGCGTGTGCCGATCGGACCGTGCTCGTTCATCTCGCCGTTCAATTTCCCGCTCAATCTGGCGGCGCACAAGGTCGCGCCGGCGCTCGCCGCGGGCGTGCCGTTCGTGCTGAAGCCCGCGAGCCGCACGCCGGTGGGGGCGCTCATCATCGGCGAGGTGCTGGCGGAAACCGACCTGCCCAAGGGTGCGTTCTCGATCCTGCCCGCGCACCGCGACGGTGCCGACCTCTTCACCACCGACGAGCGCTTCAAGCTGCTTTCGTTCACGGGCTCGCCCGCAGTGGGCTGGGACCTCAAGAAGAAGGCCGGCAAGAAGAAGGTGGTGCTGGAGCTGGGCGGCAATGCGGCGGCTATCGTCGACGGCGATCAGGGCGGCAAGCTCGACTACGTCGTCGACCGGCTGGCGTTCGGCGCGTACTACCAGTCGGGGCAGAGCTGCATCGGCGTGCAGCGCATTCTCGTGCACGCGTCGATCTACGAGACGCTGCGCGACAAGCTCATCGCCAAGGTCAAGACGCTCAAGATGGGCGACCCGAAGGACGAGACAACCTTCGTCGGGCCGATGATCTCGGAGTCCGAGTCGAAGCGTCTGGCGGGCTGGATGGAGAGCGCGGTGCTCGCGGGGGCGAAGATCGTCGCGGGCGGCAAGGTGGACGGCGCGATGTTCGAGGCCACGCTGCTCGAAGACGTGCGCCGCGACACCGACCTCTACCGCAAGGAGGCGTTCGGGCCGGTCGCGATCCTCGAGCGTTTCGACGACTTCGGCAAAGCGCTCGACATCGTCAACGACAGCGATTTCGGCCTGCAGGCGGGCGTCTTCACGGATTCGCTCGCCAACGCGCATCGCGCGTGGGACGGGCTCGACGTGGGCGGCGTGGTGATCAACGACATTCCGTCATTTCGCGTCGATAACATGCCGTACGGCGGCGTGAAGGACTCGGGCCTCGGGCGCGAGGGCGTGCGCTACGCGATCGAGGATATGACCGAACTGCGGCTGATGGTGATGCGCGAGACGTGGTGAGCAGGGTGCAGCGGGCTGGCGAAAAAAGGGTGCGATTCTGCGCCGCATGGCGCGCGGGGATTTCCCGTGCGCCATGTTGCAGAACGCATGGCCCGCTGCCATAGGGATTTATGCCAAGGTGCTACAATACCGGCCTTTCGGCCCTTTGCGCCTGCCGCAGAGGGGGGCAGATCGCCGGCAGCAGGCACGCAGCAAGCGGGCAGCAAGCACGCAGCAAGCCGCCCCGAGGCTTGCTGGATCGGCCTGAACGGTCGATCGAGCCGTTTTGACACATCCGGTGCGCACGCGCGTCAAGAGACGAGGACGGCGCCGGAACCATCTGGAATCGAGCGAGTCTGGCTGGGTTGAACCCGAGCGAGCGCGGCGATGCAGCCAGCGCCCCGTCCCCGGCAGATTGTCTCGTCGTCCCACGGGCCATCCCGGGCCATCCGTTTGCCGGGAAGCCCTCGCGGGCGTGTGTTCCGCCCGTCGCAGGAGGGCGCCTGACGTGTTGTCCGGCGCCTTTGCATCGACCTGCAATGCCCAGCAGTGACCATTTGAGGCGCTTCCGCGCCTTGCGCGAATAGCGCCTTTATAGCGAAGCCACCATGTCCGACACAGCCGTCACGCCCAGCATTGCGAACTTTGACCAGTTTGGTCTGGCCCCCGAAATCCTCCGGGCCATCAAGGAGCAGGGCTACACGACGCCCACGCCGATCCAGGCGGAGGCGATTCCCGTGGTGCTCACGGGCCGCGACGTGCTGGCTGCAGCGCAGACTGGCACGGGCAAGACGGCGGGTTTCTCGCTGCCGATCCTGCAACGCCTCTTGCCGTTGGCGAGCACGAGCGCCTCGCCCGCACGGCATCCCGTGCGCGCGCTGATTCTCACACCGACGCGCGAGCTGGCCGACCAGGTCGCCAACAACGTGCGCACCTACGCGCAGCACACGCCGCTGCGCAGCGCGGTGGTGTTCGGCGGCGTCGACATGAATCCGCAGTCCGACGAGCTGCGCCGCGGCGTGGAAATCCTGATCGCGACGCCAGGCCGCCTGCTCGACCACGTGCAGCAGAAGACCACGAGCCTCGGTCAGGTGCAGATGCTCGTGCTCGACGAAGCCGACCGCATGCTCGACATGGGCTTTCTGCCCGACCTGCAGCGCATCCTGAACCTGCTGCCGAAGGAGCGCCAGACGCTGCTGTTCTCGGCCACGTTCTCGGGCGAGATCAAGAAGCTTGCCGCGACCTATCTGCGCACGCCGCAGACCATCGAGGTGGCGCGCAGCAACTCCACCGCGACCAATGTCACCCAGGTGGTGTACGAAGTCGCCGAGGGCGACAAGACCGGCGCGGTCGTTCAACTGATCCGCGAGCGGGGCCTGAAGCAGGTGATCGTGTTCTGCAACAGCAAGATCGGCGCGAGCCGTCTTGCGCGCCAGATCGAAAAGCAGGGCATCGTCGCGGCCGCGATCCACGGCGACCGCACGCAGAGCGAGCGCATGCAGGCGCTCGACGCCTTCAAGCGCGGCGAAATCGAAGCGCTCGTGGCGACCGACGTGGCCGCGCGCGGCCTCGATATTGCCGAACTGCCCGCCGTCATCAACTTCGACCTGCCGTTCAACGCCGAAGACTACGTGCACCGGATCGGCCGCACCGGCCGTGCAGGCGCCTCGGGTGACGCGCTGTCGCTGTGCAGCCCGAACGAGAAGAAGCAGCTCGCCGATATCGAGAAGCTCATCAAGCGCCCGCTGACCGTGGAGCGCCTCGTGGTCGACGTGCCGGTGGCGCATCACGAGGGTGGCGGCCGGCGCCGCGAGCGCGACGGCTATGAAAGCCGCGAAGGCCGCGGTGAACGTGGCGAGCGCGGCACGCACCGCCGCGCGGCCTCGTTCGAGCGCCCGCATCACCATCGTTCGCAGCCGATCGACGACTTTTTCCTGAAGCCCTACGAGCCTTCGGCGAGCGCGCGCAGCAAGGTGGAAGACAAGCCCGCGAACGCCGCGCCGCAGAAGCAGCAATCGAAGCAGCCGCTCGCGGCGCTGCTGGGCGGCCTCGGGTCGTCGTGGCGCAACAAGCCGACGTCGTCTTCGAGCTGAGTTCGAGCGCGAAAGAATCGCGCGACGCAAAAAACGGCATGTCGCTCCTGGCGGCATGCCGTTTTTGTTTATGCGGCTGGCAATTGCACGAGCCGCCGCTTCCACGCGTCGATCGCGGCCAGCTGGAACGCTGCGAGCGTCGCGGGCGCGGGATCGTGCAATTCGAGGCCCAGGTGCCGTGCGGCGGCCATCAGCGTTTCCAGCGGGCGTGACGCGTCGAGCGCCTGCGCCCCGGTCTGCTTCGACAGCTTTTCCCCATCCGCGTTCGTGACGACCGGCACATGCAGATACGCGGGCGTCGGCACGCCAAGACACTGCTGGAGCCAGATTTGCCGCGCCGTCGAGTCGAGCAGGTCCGCGCCGCGCACCACGTGTGTGATGCGCTGGTCGGCGTCGTCCACGACGACGGCGAGCTGGTAGGCCCACTGGCCGTCCGCGCGCAGCAGCACGAAATCACCGACTTCGGTCGCGAGGTTCTGGTGCTGCGGGCCTTGCCAGCGATCGTCGAAGCGGATCAGTGCGGGATTGGCGGCTGCGCCCGCAGGTTCGTCAACAGCGTCTTCGTCAGGCACGCGCAGCCGCCACGCGCGGGCGGGCTTACCGTGCAGGCCGTCGCGACAGGTGCCCGGATAGATCAGCGTGGTGTTGCGCTGGTGCATGCGCAGTTGCGAATCGGCGATTTCCTTGCGCGTGCAGCCGCACGGGTAGACGTGGCCTGAGGCGATCAGCCGGTCGAGCGCCGCGCGATAAAGACCGGTGCGGCGGCTCTGCCATTCGGGCGGCTCGTCGGCGTGAAAGCCGAAGGCCGCAAGCGTCGCGAGAATGTCTTCGGCTGCGCCCGGCACGGTGCGCGGGCCGTCGATGTCCTCCACGCGCACGAGCCAGGCGCCGCCGTGCGCCCGCGCGTCGAGCCAGCTCGCGAGCGCCGAAACGAGCGAGCCGAGATGCAGCGGGCCAGTGGGCGAGGGCGCGAAGCGCCCGCGATACCCTTGCGGCGTTGCGCTCACGCGCGTGGCTTAAGCGGCAGCCTGAGCCGCTGCATCCGTCGCGCCCGCGCGCTCCGGATGGCACGCCGGGCAGCTCTTGCCGACCACGTAAAGCGGCGAAGCCTGCTCCTGCGGCGTCACGACGGCGCGGCACGCGAAGCACTGCACGGTGTCCGTCGGTTCGAGCTGCGGATTGAGCGCGGTGCGCTGGTCGAACACGAAGCAGTCGCCGTTGTAGTGCGCGCCGCCCACTTCCTCGAAGTACTTGAGAATGCCGCCTTCGAGCTGGTACACGCGCTCGATGCCCACTTCCTTCATGTGGATGGCCGCCTTTTCGCAGCGAATACCGCCCGTGCAGAAGGATACGACCGTCTTGCCTTCGAGGTCGGCGCGGTTCGCCTCGATCACGCCGGGGAATTCGCTGAACTTGTCGATGCGGTAGTCGAGCGCCTTGTCGAACGTGCCGACGTCGATTTCGAACGCGTTGCGCGTGTCGAGCATGACGACGGGGCGGCCTTCGTCGTCGAAGCCGCGGTCGAGCCACTCCTTGAGCACGAGGGGCGCCACCGAAGGCGCGCGGCCTTCCTCGGGACGGATCGCGGGCTTCTTCATCGTGATGATTTCGCGCTTCAGGCGCACGAGCATGCGGTTGAAGGGCCGCGTTTCCGAGAGGCTTTCCTTGAACCGCAGCGTCGCGAACTTGCCCTCGAAGAGCGGATCGTGATTGATGTAGTCCATGAAGGCGCGCACGTTGCCTTCATCGCCGGCAACGAACAGGTTGATGCCTTCCGGCGCGAGCAGGATCGTGCCCCGCAAATCGAGCGATTGGCAGCGCTCGAGCACGAGCGGACGCCACTCGGCGGTCTTGTCGAGCGTGGCGAACTGGTAAGCGGAGAGATTGAGGATACGCATGGTGCAACTGGAAAAGCGCCATTAAAAAAGCGCGTGAAACCGGAGCCGGGCGCGCGTGCTTGCCTGTCAAAGTCGGGTCCTGACTGCGTCCCCCCGAAAACGGGAATTGGGGCAGAGCGCGCGGCGGGCGCAATCCGCTATTATCCCTCAATCGCGCCTCGCGCCGCTTGCGGCGTAGTCGACACGCCGTGGGGCGCCCCCGCGCCCGCGGCAAGGTCCAGGCCAGACTGGCCGATGTCACTTGCCCATGCGAGCGTGCGCCGAAAATCGCGTGCCCCTGAAGGTACAATGACGGCCATGTCAGATCCCCGCTTCGTCCATCTCCGCGTCCACTCCGAATTCTCGATTGCCGACGGCATCGTGCGCCTCGACGACCTCGTCAAGGCGGCGGCCAGGGACGGCCAGGGCGCGCTCGCGCTCACCGACCTCGGCAACGCATTCGGCCTCGTCCGTTTTTACACCGAAGCCCGTGGCAAAGGGGTCAAACCCATCGCCGGCTGCGACGTCTGGATCACTAATCACGACGACCGCGACAAGCCGTCGCGCCTCCTGCTGCTGGTGAAGAACAAGCGCGGCTACCTGAATCTGTGCGAGTTGCTTTCCAAGGCGTGGCTCACGAACCAGTATCGCGGCCGCGCGGAAGTCGACGTCGCCTGGCTCGAAGAAGGACTGGGCGAGGGCCTGCTCGCGATCTCGGGTGCGCAACAGGGCGACGTGGGTCTCGCGCTCGCGGCGGGCAATGCGGAAAGTGCGAAGCGCCATGCGCAGCGCTGGGCGAAGCTGTTTCCGAACGCGTATTACATCGAGTTGCAGCGCTGCGGCCAGCCCGGCGGCGAGCAGTATGTCGAGCAGGCGGTGGCGCTCGCGTCGCAACTGAAGCTGCCGGTAGTCGCCACGCACCCCATGCAGTTCATGACCGACGAGGAATACACCGCGCACGAAGCGCGCGTGTGCATCTCGGAGGGCGACATCCTCGCGAATCCGCGCCGCCAGAAGCGCTTCACGACCGATCAGCGGTTTCGCACGCAGGAAGAAATGGTCGCGCTGTTCGCGGACATTCCTTCGGCAATCGCGAACACCATCGAAATCGCCAGACGCTGCAATCTGACGCTCGAACTCGGCAAGCCGAAGCTGCCGCTGTTCCCGACGCCCGACGGCCTCTCGCTCGACGACTATCTCGTGCAGCTTTCGCGGGAAGGTCTCGAAAAGCGCCTCGTGCAGCTGTATCCGAACGAGGCCGAACGCGAGCAGGAGCGCGCGCGCTACAACGAGCGGCTCGAATTCGAGTGCGGGACCATCATCAAGATGGGCTTCCCGGGCTACTTCCTGATCGTTGCGGACTTCATCAACTGGGCGAAGAACAACGGCGTGCCGGTGGGCCCGGGCCGGGGTTCGGGCGCGGGCTCGCTGGTCGCCTACGCGCTCGGCATTACCGATCTCGATCCGCTGCGCTACAACCTGCTGTTCGAGCGCTTCCTGAATCCGGAGCGCGTGTCGATGCCCGACTTCGACATCGACTTCTGCCAGCACGGGCGCGACCGCGTCATTCAGTACGTGAAGGAGAAGTACGGCGCGGATGCCGTCTCGCAGATCGCCACCTTCGGCACCATGGCCGCGAAGGCCGCGGTGCGCGACATCGGCCGCGTGCTCGATCTGGGCTACAACTTCACCGACGGCGTCGCGAAGCTGATTCCGTTCAAGCCGGGCAAGCACGTCACCATCGCCGACGCGATGAAGGAAGAGCCGCTCCTGCAGGAGCGCTACGACAACGAAGACGAAGTGCATCAGCTGCTCGACCTCGCGCAGCTCGTGGAAGGTCTCACGCGTAACGTGGGCATGCACGCGGGCGGCGTGCTGATCGCGCCGGGCAAGCTCACCGACTTCTGCCCGCTCTACACGCAGGGCGACGAAAGCGGCGTCGTGAGCCAGTACGACAAGGACGACGTGGAAGCCGTCGGCCTCGTGAAGTTCGACTTTCTGGGTCTGACCACGCTCACGATTCTCGACTGGGCCGAGCGCTATATCCGCATGCTCGATCCGTCGAAGAAGGACTGGTCGCTCGCCCAGGTGCCGCTCGACGACGCGCCGTCGTTCCAGATCCTCAAGAAAGCGAATACGGTCGCCGTGTTCCAGCTGGAAAGCCGCGGCATGCAGGGCATGCTCAAGGACGCACAGCCCGACCGCTTCGAGGACATCATCGCGCTCGTGGCGTTGTATCGTCCGGGCCCGATGGACCTGATCCCGAGCTTCTGCGCGCGTAAGCACGGCCGCGAAGTGGTGGAGTACCCCGATCCGCGTGTCGAACCTGTTCTGAAAGAGACCTACGGCATCATGGTCTACCAGGAGCAGGTGATGCAGATGGCGCAGATCATCGGCGGCTACTCGCTCGGCGGCGCGGACTTGCTGCGTCGCGCGATGGGCAAAAAGAAGCCCGAGGAAATGGCCAAGCACCGCGAGATTTTCGCGGAAGGCGCGGCGAAGAACGGCCTCACGCGCGAGAAGGCGGACGAGACCTTCGACTTGATGGAGAAGTTCGCGGGCTACGGCTTCAACAAGTCGCACGCGGCCGCTTACGCGCTCCTCGCTTATCACACGGCGTGGCTCAAGGCGCACCATCCGGCCGAATTCATGGCAGCGAATATGTCGCTCGCCATGGACGACACCGACAAGGTGAAGATCCTCTTCGAGGATTGCCTAACCAACAAGATGGTCGTGCTGCCGCCGGACGTGAACGCCTCGGCGTACCGCTTCGAGCCGGTGGCCGACGCCAGCGTGGCCGAAGGCAAGCGCTCGCGCACGATCCGCTACGGTCTCGGCGCGATCAAGGGCAGCGGCCAGAACGCCATCGAAGAAATCTTGCGCGCGCGTGAAGAGGGCGGTCCGTTCAAGGACCTGTTCGACTTCTGCGAGCGCATCGACCGTCGTCTCGTCAATCGTCGCACCATCGAAGCGATGATCCGCGCCGGCGCGTTCGACACGATTCACGCGAACCGCGCACAGTTGCTCGCGTCCGTGCCGATGGCGATGGAAGCCGCCGACCAGGCGAGCGCCAACGCCATGCAGGCCGGCCTCTTCGACATGGGCGATGCACCGCTCGCCGCGCACGAACTGGTGGACGAGCCGGCGTGGGGCGAGAAGCGCAAGCTTCAGGAAGAGAAGGCGGCGCTGGGTTTCTACCTCTCGGGCCACCTGTTCGACGCCTACAAGGACGAAGTGCGCCGCTTCGTGCGCCAGAAGATCGGCGAGCTCAAGGAAGGGCGCGACAAGCTGATCGCGGGTGTGATCGCTTCGTTGCGCACGCAAATGACCCAGCGCGGCAAGATGCTGATCGCGCTGCTCGACGACGGCACCGGCCAGTGCGAAGTGACGGTGTTCAACGAGCAGTTCGAGGCGCACAAGGCGCTCTTCAAGGAAGACGAGTTGCTCGTCGTGCAGGGCGGGGCGCGCAATGACGCGTTCACGGGCGGTATTCGCTTCACCGTGGATACCGTGATGGATCTCGAGCGCGCGCGCAGCCGCTACGCGCAAGCCGTGAAGCTGCAGATGAACGGCAATGCCAATGCCGGCGCGCTGCGCACGGTGCTCGAAGCCTATCGCGCGAAGCCCGACGACTCGCTGCCGGCGCCTGCCGCGGAAACGCGTGGCCGCGGCGGTTTCGGGCGCGATCGCGGCGAGCGCGCGCATGCGGTCATTCCGAACGGGCTCGCGGTGCAGATCGCCTATCGCAACGATCGGGCGGAAGGCGAAGTGCGTCTGGGCGACGCCTGGCGCGTGAAACCTACCGACGACCTGCTCGCCGCGCTGCGTGGCGAGTTCGCGGGTAGCGAAATCGAGATTGTTTACTGACGGGATCGGACGGTATGGCGGTCTTCACCGCTGCCATGCCGCGCCGTGGTTCTGCGAAACGCGCGTCGTTCAGCTCGCGAGTTCGGCCAGACCGCGTTCGGCGCGCACGGTGCCGTCCGCGATACGCACCTTGACCCTTGCTTCATTGGAGCTTGCCTGCGCGCGCGCTTGCTCGCGGTGCCACAGGTGGAAGATTTCCGTGGCATAGGCGCCGAGCTTGCGGTGCACGCCGCCATTGGCGAGCCGGGCCACGAAATCGGCGTCCTCGTGCCCCCAGCCGGTGAAGCTGGTGTCGAATCCGTTCACGCGCTCGATGTCGCTGCGCCAGGCGCTCATGTTGCAGCCCTTGATGCCGCGCCACTTGAACTGCTCGATCACGCGCCATTTGCGATCCGGCAACTTGACGAAGAGGGGCGCGATCTTGTTGACGTGGCCAGCGAGGCGTTGCTGAACCCAGAAGCCGAAGCCCCTATCCGCAAGCGGAATCGTCTGTGCGATCACCTGTTGCGTGAGCGTTTCGTCGAGCAGGATGCGGCTGCCGGTGATGATGGCGCGCTCACTCGCGAGTTGCCGATGGCGCGCAACGAAATCGTGCTGCGCGACGCAGTCGCCGTCGAGAAAGATCAGGTAATCGCCGCGGGCCTGCACGATGCCCTTGTTGCGGATTTCGGCGAGGCGAAAGCCGTCGTCCGGGTGCCACACGTGCGCCATGCGCACCGGACTCGACGCCGCGCAGCGCTCCACGGTTGCTCGGGTCGCATTGGCCGAGCCGTCGTCGGCGACGATGATTTCGTAGCGCGTGTCGGACTGCGCGCTCAAGCTGGCCAGTACCCGTTCGAGCGCATCGGGCCGGTTGTAGGTGCTGACGATCACCGAAATCAGCATGTCGCGACGCGCGTTCATCGGCTCTCCGGCGCGGCGTCGCGGGCTTTTGCCGCCGCGGACTGCTGTGTCTCGAGGAGCATGAGCTTCAGGTAGCGGTAGTAGGTGCCTTCCGCGTTGGAGATCGCCAGCACGAAGCCCATCTTGCCGTCGAGAAAGCCGCGCTGAATGATCCAGCTGCGCACGAAGGACCAGAAGCCGTGCAGCAGCGCCTTGCGCAGGCCGCCGCGCTTGCCGCGCGCCGCGCCCTGGGTCGCGCCGTAGGTCGAATAGCTGTCGATTTTGCCGAGCACTTCGGAGAAGTCGCGGAAGCTGTAGTGAATCAGCGCCTGAGTGAGCGTGCCGACGCGCGCGTCGGGCGCGGCGATCACGCGTTCGTGCACGAGATCGTTCGAGAAGCGCGCCGCGTCGCGGCGAAAGAGCCGCGTCACATAGTCGGGCGACCAGCCGGAATGGCGGATCCACTTGCCGCAGTAGTTCGATTGGCGAGGCACGCGGAAAAGGTCGGCGCCGTTCGACTTCACGCTTGCGAGAATTTCGTCGCGAAGCTGGGGGGAGACGCGTTCGTCGGCGTCGAGCGAGAGAATCCACGGGCCGCGGGCCGCGTCGAGCGCGCGCTGTTTTTGCGGGCCGAAACCGGGCCAGTCGGTTTCGACGACCGTCGCGCCGAACTCGCGGCAGATGGCCTGGGTGCCGTCCGTGCTGCCCGAATCGAGCACGACGATTTCATCGACCCAGCCGTGCACGGAAGCAAGGCAGTCCCGAATATCGTGTGCTTCGTTTTTGACGATGACGATGACGCTGATCGCATCGGGTTTGGCGCTGTCGTTCATCGGCGCTGGCTCGCGATGGCTGGAAGAAGGTGAAGAGGATGGGAAGGCCGGCTGGAGCCGTCCTCGCGTTCGGAGAGCGCTTCGCATAGACGCTTGCTGCGCGCGCGTTCGTGCCCCGAAGCCGAATCGCTGAGTATATACAAAAACGCCGGCGACGACGAAACCGCCCCGGCGCCGGGCCCGTCCGGACGGATACATCGCCTCCTGGGCCGAACGTTTACAATGGCGTACCTGTTTGCCAGGGGGCGGGCAGATTACCCGCATTTTTTTCGAGGAAATTTTGGGCGAGAGATCAACCTTGAGCAAGCCGATCGGCTCCGACACCAAGTCGTCGCCGGTCGTGATTGGCCGGCGGCTGTGGCCGTATGTAAAGCCGCTTATGTGGGTGCTCCTCGCAGGCGTGATCGCGATGGCCGTAGTGGCCGCGACCGAAGCCGGCATTCCCGCGCTGCTCAAGCCGCTGCTCGATCACGGCTTCGGCACGCGCGGCGCTCCGCAAGCGAAGTGGCTGGTGCCCATCGCGGTCATCGGGCTGGCGCTGGTACGCGGCCTCGCGCAATACGCGTCCGGCTACCTGCTGCAATACGTGTCGAACCGCGTGCTGCTCGCGCTGCGCCTGAAGATGTTCGAGCGCATGATTCACGCGAGCGTCGGCTTCTTTCAGCGCGAAACCGCGAGTACGGTCATCAACGCGATCGTGTTCGAGGTCAACCAGATTCTCGGCGTGCTGCTCGGCGTGCTGGTCACGCTCGTGCGCGACTCGCTCACGGTGATCTTCCTGCTCGGCTACCTGTTCTACCTGAACTGGCGGCTCACGTTGATCGTCGCGGTGCTGCTGCCGGCGATCGGCTGGCTCGTCAGCAAGATCAACCGGCGTTTGCGCCGACTGAACCGCGAGCATCAGATGCTCACGAACGACCTGTCCTATATCGTCGAGGAGACGGTGGGCGGCTACAAGGTCGTCAAGGTTCACAACGGCGAGACCTACGAAAAGGAACGCTTCGGCGAAATGAGCCGCCGCCTGCGCGGCTACCAGATGCGCATGACGGTGTCGGGCGGGCTCGCGCAGCCGCTCACGCAGTTCCTCGCTTCGATCGCGCTGGCGATCGTCATCACCATTGCCGTTGTGCAGGCCTCGAACGACCAGACGACGGTCGGCGGCTTCGTGGCATTCGTCACGTCGATGCTGCTCGTGATCTCGCCGCTCAAGCACCTGATCGACGTGAATCAGCCGCTGCAGCGCGGCATGACCGCGGCCGAGCTGATCTTCGGGCTGATCGACGAGCCGCCCGAGCCCGCGGGCGGCGGCTTGCCGCTCGAACGCGCGCGCGGCGAAGTGGAGTTCCGCGACGTCTCGTTTGCCTATGGCGAGAGCCATCGCGTGACGCTCGACCATGTGTCGTTCCGCATCAATCCCGGCGAAATGGTGGCGCTCGCCGGCCCGTCCGGCAGCGGCAAGACCACGCTCGTGAATCTGTTGCCGCGCTTTTTCGATCCGAGCGGCGGCCAGGTGATGGTCGACGGCGTGTCGATCGCCGATTACGACGTGCATGCGCTGCGCAACCAGATCGCGATGGTCAGCCAGGACGTGGTGCTGTTCAACGACACGGTTGCGAACAACGTCGCCTATGGCCAGACGGCCGACCGCGAGCGCGTGGAGCGCGCGCTACGCGCCGCGAACCTGTGGGAAACGATCTCGGCGCTGCCCGAAGGCATGGACACGCTGATCGGCGATAACGGCATGAAGTTCTCGGGCGGCCAGCGCCAGCGTCTGGCGATCGCCCGTGCGATTTACAAGGATGCGCCGATCCTGATTCTCGACGAGGCGACCTCGGCACTCGATTCGGAGTCGGAGCGCCACGTGCAGGCGGCGCTGGAAACGCTGATGCGCGGGCGCACGACGCTCGTGATCGCGCACCGCCTGTCGACGATCGAGCGCGCGAACCGCATCCTCGTGATGGATGGCGGCCATATCGTCGAATCGGGCACGCACCAGCAGCTGCTCGAGAAGGGCGGCATGTACGCGCACCTGCACAAGATCCAGTATCAGCAAAGCGCTGCCTGAGTCTTCCGGGCGATGACGCGGCGCGCGCGTTCAGGTGCGCCGCGGTCCTGAAAGTGCGCCGGCGTGGGCCTGAGCCGTTACGTTTGGAGTGATCAGGCCGCCGCGGGCGCCGTAGCGGGCGCGTGCGCGGCGAGTTGGCGCAGCACCGCGCCGACGACTTGCGCGGGCGGGATGGTGTCCACGTTGCCGCTGCCCTGCAGACCGATGGACCGGCAGGCTTCGGTCAAACGCAGCGCGGGCGGCTCTTGATCCCTGAACAGCGAGACGCTGGGCGTTTGCGTGGTGTGGGCGACGTGCATCAGGCCGCCGTCCGCGCCCACGAACAGTTCGGCGTGCGCCACGATCTCGCGTGCCTGAAGGAACGCGAGCTTGCCGGTCAACGAGCGGATATGTACGCCAGCGGGCGCGCTCGCACACAACTGCTCCGCGATCTGCGTGCCGTTGTCGGAGCCGAGCACGACGATTTCCTTCGCGGCGCCGGCGGTGTCGTACTTGTTCAGCAATTCGACGACTTCGGGCCAGCGGTTGTAGGTGCGATCGGGGTCCACGCCGCCCGCCGCGATCGCGATGAACGGACGCGCCGGCAGGAGGCCGCGCACCGACTCGCGCGTTGCCGGCTCGCTGGCGAGATAGGGCTTGCTGATCGCGGCGAGCGTGTCGGCGTCGTGGCCGAGCGAGAACACGTCGTTGACGCTCGCGAAGCTGAAGCAGGTCTGGTTGCGGTCGGGGCCGTTGAAGTAACGGAACAGGCCCGCGTAGGGCAGCTTCGCGAAGTGCCGGGTCTTGATGCGAATCGACGGCAGGTTGTACTCGGAGAGCAGGATCGCGTCGTAGCGGCTCGCATCGACCTCGTCCGGGTCACCGTAGACCTTGCCGAACACGTCGTCTTCGCTGAAAAGCGGCACCAGCGACGGCAACGCGAGGAGATCGATGCGCATGCCGAGGCCCTTGAGCAGGGCGCGGCCGGCCATGTCCATCGTCGCGTCGCCGAAGTTGCGTTTGGCGTAGACCCACAGGATGCGCTGCGAAGGGTCCAGATGCGCCTGTTCGAGGCGCAACTGGCCGTGCGCCTTCAGAAGAAATTGCTTGTGCAGGTATTTCTTCGCGATCTTGATGCGGGTGGTGCTGCGAAGAAACGGCTCCGGCTCGTAAGGCACGCCCGGGTAGGGGATCGTGCAGGACCGGGAAACTGCCCGATCGAGCCAGCTTGCCGGCGAAACCCACGAAGTGTTTGAGTTGGTCTGCTGAAACACGGGTCTACTTGATCTTCAAGATAACCTCTTATTATCACACGATAGCAGCTCGTGCGCTTGACGAAGAATCAGGGACGGCTTAATGGGCGGCCACCGTGGGGTACGAACTCCCGCGGCAGTTTGGGCAAGAAGAATGTATGCGTACAATATCGCGTTTCTCGTCATGCTTCGCACCCAAAAGCCGCGTAGTCAGGACGTCATGAGAGAACCCATTTCTTCAGGCTTGCGTGCTGGCCGTTCTCGCGGCGAGCACGAAATGCATGCATGTCAAATCTGACCCTTTCTAGGGCAAAACCTTCATGTTCAGTATTCTGATCCCGACCTGGAATAACCTGCCGTATCTCAAGATGTGCGTCGACAGCATCCGGCGCCATTCTTCGTTCGAGCACGAGATTCTCGTGCACGTCAACGACGGCAGCGACGGCACGCTCGACTGGGTCCGTGAGCAGGGTATTCGCCATACGTGGAGCAAGGGGAACGTGGGCGTATGCCTCGCCGTGAACGACGTGGCGCGCCTCGCGACGACCGGGTGGATCCTGTTCATGAACGACGACATGTTCTGCACGCCCGGTTGGGATACGGCCTTCGTCGACGCATTGCGCGAAATCGGCCCGGCGCCTGCCTATCTCGCCTCGCAGATCATCGAGCCGACCGACACCGGCAACGGCCTCGTGACGGTCGCCCACTTCGGCACGGGACCTGCCGACTTCAACGAGGCGGGGCTGCTCGAATTCGCCGCGAAGATGAACACAGTGGACCGCAACGGCATCGCGCTGCAGCCGACGCTCGTGAGCCGCGAACTTTGGCTGCGCGTGGGTGGCTATAGCATCGAGTTCGGGCCGGGCATGAGCAGCGACGACGACTTCCTGATGAAGCTCTGGCTGGTCGGCTGCCGCACGTTCCGCTCGGTCGGCGCGAGCCGCATCTACCATTTCGGCTGCCGGACGACGGGACGCATTCGCCGCAACCGCGGCGGCCGCGAATTCCTCCTGAAGTGGGGCGTGACGCAGCGCGACTTCAAGTACAACTACATGGCCCGCACGGCCGAGGCCGCGCCGGGCACGCTTGCGAACGTCCCGCGTCCCAACTTCGTGAGCCGCCTAAAGCGGGTGATCTACGCGTTCGGCCTTTATCCGACTCAGGATCTCGAAGCGTGGGAGCCCGATCTGCCCGCGCAGCTCCAGCACACCGCTTCGTTGACTGAAAACGCCACGCCGCCCCAGTAATCGCGCCAACGCCGACGGCGCCCTTCGGCGCCGGATCGCGCGGACTTTGCCTCGAATTGGAACAGTGCCTTAGGATTCTAGGGGTTAACCCTAGGGATTCGTGAGCATACGATGTGTACATCGGTCGCATGCACACACAGTCGCACGTCGACCGCCAATCCAACTGGAGGTCGTTTCCATGAAGTCCCTGATTCAAGCCGTTGCCGTCGCCACCGTTCTTGCCGCTGCCGCTCTGCCCACCGCCTCGTTCGCGCAGTCGCACTCGACCATCACGCGCGCCCAGGTGCGCGCCGAACTCGTGCAGCTCCGGCAGGTGGGCTACCGCGTCGGTGACGGTGACAACGCCCATTACCCCGAAGCCATCCAGGCCGCCCAGGCGAAGGTCGCAGCGTTGAATGGCGCAAACAGCAGCTACGGCGGCGTGGCGAACGCCTCGCAAGCGGGCGGCCGCGCCACGGTTTCGCCTGAAGACTGGAACGCGATGTACTCGCGCTAAGCCATCGCGGCGCGCGCGCCTTTTATGAAATCCGCGAAGGGGAAGGGTATACGTCAGACAGTGCGAGGCGCTTCGGCTTCGCTGTCCGCAGGTTCTGCGGCGTAGGACGTTTCCTCCAGCCGCGCGAGCAGCGTGCGGGCTTGCGCGAGCGTGTCGCCCGTCATCGGCTGGAACGCGAAGTGCAGCGATTTTTCGAGCTTCGCGAAGTTGCGCCGCGTGCTGCGTGTATAGGCGGGATCGTAGTGCTGCGCGACGAGCGCCTCGTAAAGCTCCGCCCGTCGATCTTCGGCGAGCAGCTTGCACCACGATTCGATACGCTCGCGCCCGTGCAGCGGCGTGAGCTTGTCCAGTTGCTCGCGGAAATACGTACGTTCGTCGAACAAATGTCCGTACTCCTCGAGCAGCAAGTCGATACGTTCTTTACGCGCGACGTCGAGTACGACACAAGGCGCGGCATGCAGACGTTCGACGAGCGCGGGCGGCAGCGTGATGACGCCGATGCGCCGGCTCTCGGCCTCGACGAACACGGGCCGCGTGGCGTCGAAACCGCGCAGCGTCTGCACGAGCGCCGTATCGAACGACTTCTGCGATGGCTGCGCCCGCTGGGGCAGCGCACCCAGCAACGAGCCGCGATGCGCGGCGAGCCCTTCGAGATCGAGCATCTGCGCGTTCGCTTGTCCGAGCGCCTTCAAGAGGCGCGTCTTGCCGCTACCCGTCGGGCCGGCCACCACGATATAGCGAAAGCCTTCAGGCAGTGTGCCAAGCGCTTCCACGACCGTATGCCGGTACGCCTTGTATCCGCCATCCAGCTGACGCGCGCGCCAGCCGATCATGTTGAACCACGCCGTCATCGAGCCGGAACGCTTGCCGCCGCGCCAGCAATAGATGAGCGGGCGCCAGTTGCGCGGACGGTCGACGAACAACGTGTCGAGATGCATGCCGATATTGCGCGCCACCATGGCCGCGCCCACGCGCGTCGCCTCGAAGGGCGAGTCCTTGTACATGGTCCCGACGATCACGCGCTCCTCGTTGCTGAGCACGGGTGCGTTGATCGCGCCGGGAATGTGGTCCTCGGCAAATTCGAGCGGCGTTCGTACATCGACGATCTCGTCGAATTCGCCGATCTGTTCAATGGTGACGCGCTGGTGATTCAACTGCGATGCTCCGGTGATGCCTGCCACGGCGTCGCGCTACATGAGCACGATGTCGTATTGTTCCTGACTCAAATTCGACTCCACCTGCAGCGAAACCGGCTTGCCGATGAAGTCGATCAACATGGCGAGATGCTGCGACTCTTCCTCGAGAAAGAGGTCGATCACCTGCTGTGAAGCGACCACGCGAAACTCGCGCGGATTGAACTGGCGCGACTCGCGCAGAATTTCACGCAGCACGTCATAGCAAACGGTGCGTGCGGTCTTCACCTGGCCTTTGCCGAGGCAAGTCGGGCAAGGCTCGCACAGCACATGCGCAAGCGATTCGCGCGTGCGCTTGCGCGTCATCTCCACGAGTCCCAATTGCGAGAAGCCGTTCACGGTCACGCGCGTGCGATCGCGCGAAAGCGCCTTCTTCAGCTCGCCGAGCACCTGGTCGCGATGCTCGATGTTCTCCATGTCGATGAAATCGATGATGATCACGCCGCCCAGATTGCGCAGACGCAATTGCCGCGCGATCGTATGCGCCGCTTCGAGATTCGTCTTGAAGATCGTGTCGTCGAAGTTGCGCGCACCGACGTAGCCGCCCGTGTTCACGTCGATGGTCGTCATCGCCTCGGTCTGGTCGATCACGAGGTAGCCGCCGGACTTGAGGTCCACGCGGCGCGAGAGCGCACGCTGGATTTCGGCTTCGATGTTGTAGAGATCGAAGAGCGGCCGCTCGCCCGAGTAGTGATGCAGCTTCGGCAGCACGGCTGGCGTGAATTCGGTGGCGAACTCGGTGAGCTTCTGGAACGTTTCGCGCGAATCGACCTGAATGCGCGAGGTCTCGTCGTTCACGAAGTCGCGCAGCACGCGCTGCGCGAGATTCAGGTCTTGATACAGCAGGCTCGTGGCGGGCAGGCGCTGCGCCTGGGCGAGTATCGTCGCCCACGTCTTGCGCAGATACGCGACGTCCGCCGCAAGCTCTTCGCTCGTGGCGTCTTCGGCGATCGTGCGCACGATATAGCCGCCTTTTTCGTCGGCGGGCAACACGGCCGTGAGGCGCGCGCGCACCGCTTCGCGCTCTGCCTCGCTCTCGATCTTCTGCGAGATGCCGATGTGCGGTTCCTGCGGCAAATAGACCAGCGTGCGCCCCGCAATGCTCACCTGCGTGGAAAGCCGTGCGCCCTTGGTGCCGATCGGATCCTTCACGACCTGCACCATGAGCGTTTGCCCTTCGAACACCGTCTTTTCGATGGGCTGATGATGCACCGGCGCATGCGCTTCGCCGGCAATGCGCGGATGCCAGATATCGGCCACATGAAGGAACGCGGCGCGCTCGAGACCGATGTCGATGAACGCGGACTGCATGCCCGGCAGCACCCGCACGACCTTGCCGAGATAGACGTTGCCGACGCGCCCGCGCGACAGCGTGCGCTCGACGTGAAGCTCCTGTACTGCGCCTTGCTGGACCAATGCGACGCGCGTCTCCTGGGGCGTGACGTTGATCAGGATTTCTTCGTTCATGGTTTGTTCTAGAAGTCGATGCCCGCGGCGCGCAGGAGGGCGGCCGTTTCGAATAGTGGCAAACCCATGATACCCGAATAGGACCCGTCGATTCGCTCGACGAATTCCGCCGCGCGGCCCTGTATGCCGTACGCGCCGGCCTTGCCGAACGGCTCGCCGCTCGCCACGTAGCGCGCGATCGCGGCGGGCAGCGCCGGGGCGAAGCGCACGTGCGAGCGCGAGACCGCGACGGGCAGGCACACCCCTTCGGCGTTGACGACGGCCACCGCCGTGAGCACTTCGTGCTCGCGTCCGGCGAGGCGCTCGAGCATCGCATATGCTTCGGCTGCATCGTGCGGCTTGCCGAGAATATGGCCGTCGATGGAGACCGTGGTGTCGGCGGTCAGAATCGGCGCGTGCCTGTGCGAGCCTGCGACGAGGCGCGCGCGGGCGGCGTCGGCCTTGGCGGCGCACACGCGCTCGACATAAACGGCGGCTTGCTCGCCGGGCAGCGCGATTTCGAGCGCTTCGGCGTCTTCGTCGGGGCGCGGCAGCAGCAGTTCGAAGCGCACGCCGAGCTGCTGCAGCAGCTCCTGGCGGCGCGGGCTCTGCGAGGCGAGATAGACGAACGGATAGGGCGCGTTGGTGGGCATCGGAGCGTCTTTGTCGTTACGGACTTCGGGTTGACGTGCGCGGCCGCCATGTCGGGCGCAAGCGGGGCTCGAGCGGGGGGGCGCAAGCGGGGCGCCGGCGCACGACGAGAGGCGGCGCGGGCGCACTGTAAACCTGCATCACACGCGATGATAGGGGTGATTCTGCGTGATGGTCCACGCGCGGTAAAGCTGCTCGGCGAGCAGCACGCGCACCATCGCATGCGGCAGCGTGAGGGAGGACAGGCGCAGGAGCGTGTCGGCGCGCGACTTGAGTTCGGGGTCGAGGCCGTCCGCGCCGCCGATCAGGAACGCCACGTCGCGGCCGTCCTGCTGCCACAGCGGCAGCGTCTTGGCGAGCTGCATCGTGGTCCAGTCGCGGCCGTGTTCGTCGAGCGCGACGATGCGCGCGTTCTTCGGCAGCGCGGCCTCGATGCGCGTGCGCTCGGCCGCCATGACGCTCTCGGCCGAGCGGCCCGACGAACGCTGCTCGGGCTTCACCTCGCGCAGCTCGATGCGCAGCTCCGGCGGCATGCGCTTCGTATATTCCTCGAAGCCCGCGGCGATCCAGTCCGGCATCTTGTGGCCGACGGCGACGATATGCAGTTTCATCGTGCGGGTCGATGGTCGTTCGCGAACGCGCCGCGCTTACTTCGCGGTTTTACGCGCGGCGCTCTTGCGCGCGGGCTTCTTCACGGCCGGCGCGGCTTCTTCGTCTTCGTCCTCGCCGTCCATCGGCTCGCTCGGGCGTGCGCCCACGAAGCCCGTGCTGGCGGCGAGCTTCACGCGCACCGGCTTGTCGCCCCAGATTTCCTCGAGGTTGTAGTACTGGCGCAGCGCGGGCTGGAGGATGTGGACGACCGCGTCGCCGCAATCCACGAGCACCCATTCGCCGATGTCCTCGCCTTCCGTGCTGATGATGTCGCCGCCGGCTTCCTTGACCTTCTCGCGCACGCTGTTGGCGAGCGCCTTGGTCTGGCGGTTCGAGGTGCCGCTCGCAACGACCACGCGGTCGAACAGCTCAGTCAGATGGCTCGTGTTGAAGACGCGGATGTCTTGCGCCTTGACGTCTTCGAGACCGTCGACGATGGCGCGTTGAAGTTTGCGGATGTCCATAGTTACCCGTGATGCAGATAGAGATGATGTTGAAGGATATAGTCCCACACGGCCGCGGGAAGCTTGTCGGCGGCGGTGCCGCGACGTTGCCCGCTTGCCACGCAGGCAGGCAGGTCGCGCCGGATTTCGGTCGCCGAAACGTCGAGCGCGAGCGTGTCGTCGACCAGCAGGTGGCCGTACGGCGTGGTCGCAAGCGCGGCGGCGCTTGCGCGGCGGGCGGTGGCTTCACGCGCGACTTCGGGCGGCAGCGCCGCGAAGTCTTCGTCAAAGCCGAAGCCGGGGCGGCTCGCCACGCCCAGATGCGCGAGCGCGAAAAGCTCGCGCCATTCGTGCCACGAATCGAGGTGCAGCAATTGATCGGCACCCATTAACAGTGTGAGCGCCGCTTTCGCGTTGCTCGCGTTGCCGTCGACGTCGCGTCGCGCACGCCAGCGGCGCAGCGTTTCCACTGTGTAGGTCGGGCCGTTGTGCTCGATTTCGTCGGCATCCACTGTCACCGTCACGCCCGGCAGCGCGAGCGAGGCAGTGGCGGCACGCGTCATGGCGAGCCGATGCTGCGCCGCGGTAACACCCGGCTTTTGCCACGGTTGTCCGGCGGGCAGCAGGATCAGCTCGTTCAGGTCCAGCACGCGCGCAAAGTGGCGCGCGAGCGCGAGGTGGCCCTCGTGGATCGGATCGAACGTGCCGCCGAGCAGCCCGACGCGCCGTTCGAGCGCGTTGGGCGGGACGGTGAAAGCGTGCGTCACGGCGTCAGACCCAGTCGCGCACGGGCAGGAAGTCGCTGTAGAGGCGCGCTTCCGGCGTGCCCGGCTGCGGCTGCCAGTCGTAGCGCCAGGTGGCGCCCGGCGGCATCGACATCAGGATCGATTCGGTGCGGCCGCCGCTTTGCAAGCCGAAATGCGTGCCGCGGTCCCAGACCAGATTGAATTCGACGTAGCGACCGCGCCGGTACGCCTGGAATTCGCGTTCGGCTTCGCCGTAGGGCGTTGCGCGGCGCTTTTCGATGATCGGCAGATACGCCTTCAGGAAACCGTCGCCCACGCTCCTGAGCATGGCGAACGCCTCGTCGAAGCCGCCAGTGGCGTAATCGTCGAAGAAAATACCGCCCACGCCGCGCGCTTCGTTGCGGTGCTTCAGGAAAAAGTACTCGTCGCACCAGCGCTTGAAGCGCGGGTACAGGTCCTCGCCATAGGGCGCGAGCGCGTCGCGGCACACGCCGTGGAAGTGCTGCGCGTCTTCCTCGAAGCCATAAAAAGGCGTGAGGTCCATGCCGCCGCCGAACCAGAATACCGGCGCCTCGCCCGCCTTGGTGGCGAGCAGCATGCGCACATTCATGTGCACGGTCGGGCAATACGGATTGCGCGGATGCAGCACGAGCGAAACACCCATCGCCTCGAAGCCGCGGCCGTTCAGTTCGGGGCGCGCCGCCGTTGCCGAGGGTGGCAAGGCGTCGCCGGAAACGTCGGAAAAGCCGATGCCCCCGCGCTCGAAGAACTCGCCGCCTTCGATGATGCGCGTGCAACCGCCGCCGCGCAGCTTCTCGCCGGGGCCGCGTTGCCAGTTGTCGGTGGCGAACGGCTTGCCGTCGAAGGCGCCGAGCGTGTCGGCGATCTGCGTCTGCAGGCCGGCCAGCCAGGCGCGGACGGCGGCGCTGTCGGGGTAGGCGCGGTTAGGGGTGTCGGTCATCGATGAAATGGGGACGGCAGCGCTCGGGCGCTGGAATCGGTTCTTCGTCGGGTTATGCGTTGGGTTACTCGGATAGGCCGCCCGGCGCGGCCTGACAGCGGCAGTGTAGCGCCGATCGGCGCGACGTCCGGTGCCAACGGCGGCCGCGCGGGCTGCATGCTGCGCGCGCTTCAGGCTGCTGCGTGGCGGATGCCTTTTCGGCCTACGAAACCGGCCAGACGAAAATGCCGTGAGCGCGCCGTTGCGCGGTGGCGCATGGCCGCTCGCTTTCTTTGGGGCCGCATCGAAAGCGGGCGGCCCCGGCAAAGCGCTGCGCTTACTGCTTGCGCCCCGCGGCGCGATAGCCAATGTCGTTGCGATACTGCATGCCGTCGAACGAGATGCGGTTCACGGTCTCGTACGCCACGTTCTGCGCGCTGCGCACCGAATCGGCGAGACCCACCACGCACAGCACACGGCCGCCCGAGGTCACGAGCTTGCCGTCCACCATCCGCGTGCCCGCATGGAACGTCACCGAATCGTCGGTTTCGGCGGGGATCTCGCTGATGCGGTCGCCCTTGCGCGGCGTTTCCGGGTAGTTGTGCGCGGCGAGCACGACGCCAAGTGCCGTGCGGCGGTCCCAGTCGAGCTCGACCTGGTTGAGCGTGCCGGCGATGGCGTGCTCCACGACCTTCGAGAAGTCGCCCTTCAGGCGCGCCATGATCGGCTGCGTTTCGGGGTCGCCCATTCGGCAGTTGAATTCGAGTGTCTTCGGGTTGCCCTGCGCGTCGATCATCAGACCGGCGTAGAGGAAGCCCGTGTAGCGGATGCCTTCCTTCTCCATGCCCGCCACGGTCGGCAGGATGATTTCGCGCATCACGCGTGCGTGCAGCTGCGGCGTGACGATCGGCGCGGGCGAGTAGGCGCCCATGCCGCCCGTGTTCGGGCCCTGGTCGCCATCTTGCAGGCGCTTGTGGTCCTGGCTCGAGGCGAGCGCGAGTACGTGCTTGCCGTCCACCATGACGATGAAGCTCGCTTCCTCGCCCGCCAGGAATTCCTCGATCACCACGCGCGCGCCGGCGTCGCCGAGCTTGTTGTCGGCGAGCATCATGTCGATGGCCTGGTGCGCTTCTTCCAGCGACATCGCCACGACCACGCCCTTGCCGGCAGCCAGGCCGTCGGCCTTGATGACGATGGGCGCGCCGTTCTTCTCGACGTAGGCGTGCGCCGCCGCGGCGTCCGAGAAGGTCTCGTAGGCCGCCGTCGGGATGTTGTGGCGCTTCATGAACGCCTTGGCGAAGTCCTTCGAGCTTTCGAGCTGCGCGGCTTCCTTCGACGGGCCGAACACCTTCAGGCCGCGCTGGCGGAACACGTTGACGATGCCCGCGGCGAGCGGCGCTTCCGGGCCGACGACCGTGAGGGCGACGCCTTCGCGCTCGGCGAAATCGGCGAGCTCGTGGATATCCGTGATGTCGACGTTGGCGAGCCGCTCGTCCTGCGCGGTGCCGCCGTTACCGGGTGCGACGTAGACGAGCTGCACGCGCGGCGACTGCGCGAGCTTCCACGCCAGCGCATGTTCGCGGCCGCCAGAACCGACGACGAGTAACTTCATGAGAATCCCCGAAAGACCAAGACCAGAAACAGTTGCGGCCGGCGCACAGTGCGCCGGCCGTGAAAATCGCAAGCAGGAGGCGGGCCGAACCAGACCTCGACGCGGCCTCCCGCGCCGACGCCTTATTCCTCGGCGATCGACGCGTTGGTGTACACATCCTGGACGTCGTCCAGGTTTTCGAGAGCGTCGAGCAGCTTTTGCATCTTCACGGCGTCGTCGCCCGTGAATTCGACCTCGTTCTGCGGCTTCATGGTGACTTCGGCCATTTCGGCCTTGAAGCCCGCGGCTTCGAGCGCGGTCTTCACCTTCGTGAAGTCGAACGGCGGGCAGACCACTTCGATCGAGCCGTCGTCGTTCGTCACGACGTCGTCGGCGCCCGCTTCGAGCGCGGCGTTCATGAGCTCGTCTTCGGGCGTGCCCGGCGCGAACACGAACTGGCCGACGTGATCGAACATGAACGCAACCGAGCCGTCCGTGCCCATGTTGCCGCCGAACTTCGAGAACGCGTGGCGCACTTCCGCGACCGTGCGGGTGCGGTTGTCGGTCATCGTGTCGACGATGACGGCCGCGCCGCCGATGCCGTAGCCTTCGTAGCGGATTTCCTCGTAGTTCGCGCCATCGACACCGCCCACACCGCGCTGGATGGCGCGGTTGATGTTGTCCTTGGGCATGTTGGCGTCGTACGCCTTGTCGACGGCCAGACGCAGGCGCGGGTTCGTGTCGGCATCGCCGCCGCCCATGCGCGCCGCGACCTGGATTTCCTTGATGAGCCGCGTCCAGACCTTGCCGCGCTTCGCGTCAGCAGCAGCCTTCTTGTGCTTGATGTTGGCCCATTTCGAATGACCCGCCATACCTTTCTCCGTCTCACGCGCCATGCGCGTGCAGTGTGCAATGTGCTGTTGTCGTTGCGATGTTCCCGGGTGCGGCCTTCGCGCGTCGTTCGCGCGGCGCGCGTGAATGTTGCGCGTGCCTCGCACGTCACGGCCGCGCAGCACGATGTGCCGGCAGGATGGGACGCAGCGCCCGTTCAGGTGGATCTGAATTTTATCACGCCGGGACCGTCCGGCTTCGCCTGCCTACGTAACGTAACGCCAGACGATTGCCGGTTACGCCGGCCGCAGAGGGTGCTAAGGGGGCGGGATCGGGTGCGCCCGGCCAAGGCGGGGTAGGGGGAGAGGGCGGCCGGTTTTCGCCGACCGCCCCTGAGCAAGCTTGGCGCAGCTGTTAGTTTTTCGTGCCGAAGAGCCGGTCGCCGGCGTCACCCAGGCCCGGGATGATGTAGGCGTGCTCGTTCAGATGCGAATCGAGCGACGCCACGTAGAGCTTCACGTCCGGGTGGGCCTTCTGGAACACGTCGACGCCCTCGGGCGCGGCCACCAGCGCGAGGAACAGGATGCGCTCGCCGGACACGCCGCGGCGCTTGAGCACGTCGATGGCGTGCGCCGCCGAGTAGCCCGTCGCGACCATCGGATCGCAGAGGATGAAGGTGCGGTCTTCGAGGTCGGGCAGGCGCACGAGGTACTCGACCGGGCGATGGTCGTCGGCGCGGTACACGCCGATATGGCCGACGCGCGCAGAGGGCACCAGCTCGAGCAGGCCGTCGGACATGCCCACGCCCGCGCGCAGCACCGGCACGATGGCGAGCTTCTTGCCCGCGATCACCGGCGCATCGATTTCGACGAGCGGTGTCTTCACGCGGCGCGGCGCGACCGGCAGGTCGCGCGTGATTTCATAGCCCATCAGGAGCGTGATCTCGCGCAGCAGCTCGCGGAACGTGCGCGTGGACGTGTCCTTGTCGCGCATATGCGTGAGCTTGTGCTGGATCAGCGGGTGATCGAGGATGAAGAGATTCGGGAAACGGCTGTCCTGTTTCATGGCGGGGCGCACGAGGCTGCAAGGGAATCGGGGAATCGGTCGTGCCGTTGCCGCGCGAGCCCGAAGCGCACGCCCGGGTTGCGCGGTGGCGGCGAGCACGGGCCGCCGCGCGGCAAGCGCTCAAGGCTTGCGAGGGCGCCGGGCCGCGCTACAGGCGCAAGTATACGGTAAGCATGCGCGCACCGGCGCGCGCTTGGCGCGTTGCGACGCGACATCGCTCACGGGTTGCCGGGCCGCGCGCCATCGGCCTGCCATCGGCCTTCCACGCGTCGCGCCCGATTCTTCTAGAATCCCAAAAAGGTCGCAGGGCGGGACGGAGCAAGGCTTGGCCGTATCCGCCCTGTCACAGGACGGTCATCCACGCAAAAGGACACGAAAACGATGGACATGGGCATCGCAGGACGCAACGCGCTGGTGTGCGCGGCCAGCAAGGGACTTGGGCGCGGCTGTGCCGAGGCGCTCGCCGCCGAAGGCGTCAACGTGACGATCGTCGCGCGCACCGCGCAGACGCTGGAAGAAACCGCCGCGCAGATCCGCAAGAGCACGGGCGTGGACGTCAAGGCGGTGGCCTGCGACATCACGACCGAAGCGGGCCGCGCCGCCGCGCTCGCGGCGTGTCCGTCGCCGGATATCCTGGTGAACAACGCGGGCGGGCCGCCGCCGGGCGACTTCCGCAAGTACACCCACGAGGCGTGGATCGCGGCGCTCGAAGCGAACATGCTCACGCCGATCGCGCTGATCCAGTCGACCATCGACGCCATGATCGCGCGCGGGTTCGGGCGCATCGTCAACATCACGAGCTCGTCGGTGAAGGCCCCGATCGACGTGCTCGGCCTCTCGAACGGCGCGCGCTCGGGCCTGACGGGCTTCGTCGCGGGCGTGGCGCGCCAGGTCGCGGCCACGGGCGTCACGATCAACAACCTGCTGCCGGGCGCGTTCGACACCGACCGCATCCAGGCCACCATCGTCGCGCAGGCGAAGGCGAGCCAGATTTCGGAAGAGGAAGCGCGAGCGCGCCGCATGAAGGCGATTCCGGCCGGACGTTTCGGCACGCCCGAGGAATTCGGCCGCGCCTGTGCGTTCCTGTGCAGCGTGCACGCGGGCTATATCACCGGGCAGAACTGGCTGATCGACGGCGGGGCTTATCCGGGCACCTACTGATATCGAGTCAGCGTTAGGCAGCAGCGGCGCCGTTGGCGCCGCATCACGACACGCATCACGACAATTACGCACGCAAACCACACGTCAAGGAGAGTTACGCCATGCCAACCCGCGTCGCACTGATCGCGCACGACCACAAGAAGGATGACATCGTCAAACTGGCGACCGAATACGTCGATACGCTGCGTCACTGCGAGATCGTCGCGACCGGCACGACCGGCTCGCGCATCGAGGCCGCGACGGGCGTGAACGTCGAGCGCATGCTCTCGGGCCCGCACGGCGGCGACCTGCAGATCGGTGCGCGGCTCGCGGAAGGCAACGTCGACATCGTGATCTTCCTGCGCGACCCGATGACCCCGCAGCCGCACGAACCCGACATCAACGCGCTCGTGCGCGCATGCGACGTGCACGACGTGCCGTGCGCAACCAACATCTCGACGGCGCGCATGCTGCTCGACGTGCTCACGCTGCGCCAGAAGAACGCGGTCTGACGCGCGCCGCGAAGCCCGATTTCAGGAAACCCGCCAGGACAACACCAAGGAGACGTGATGACCAAGGCAATCCGATACGACAAGACCGGTGGCCCCGAAGTGATGAAGTGGGTCGATGTCGACGTGGGCGAGCCGGGCGAGGGCGAGGTGCGCTTGCGCCAGACCGCCTGCGGCCTCAATTACATCGACGTGTATTTCCGCACCGGGCTGTACCCGCAGCCGCTGCCGGCAGGCCTCGGCATGGAAGCGGCCGGCGAGGTGACGGCGGTGGGCAGTGGCGTGAGCGCGCTGAAAGTGGGCGATCGCGTGGCTTACGTCGCGCGTCCGCCGGGTGCCTATGCACAGGAGCGCGTGCTGCGTGCCGACCAGGTGATCAAGCTGCCCGACGCGATCAGCGACGAAGCGGCGGCCTCGATCATGCTGCAGGGCCTCACCGCGCAATACCTGCTGCGTCGCACGTATCGCGTGAAGGCTGGCGACACCATCCTCATCCAGGCTGCGGCGGGCGGCGTGGGCCTGCTCGTGTGCCAGTGGGCGAAGGCGCTGGGCGCGACCGTGATCGGCACCGTGGGCTCGGACGAGAAGGCCGCGATTGCGAAGGCGCACGGCTGCGATCATCCGATCGTCTACACGCGCGAGGACTTCACGGCGCGCGTGCGTGAGATCACGAACGGTGCGGGTGTGCCCGTGGTGTACGACTCGATCGGCAAGGACACCTACACGAAGTCGCTCGACTGTCTTGCGCCGCTCGGCATGTTCGTGAGCTTCGGCAATGCATCGGGGCCGCTGCCGCCGCTCGATTCGTCGGAGTTCGCCGGGCGCGGCTCGCTCTTCTTCACGCGCCCGACGCTCTTCACGTATATCGCGAAGCGCGCCGACTACGAGGCGATGGCCGCCGAACTGTTCGACGTGGTGTCCTCGGGCAAGGTCAAGACGTCGATCAACCAGCGCTACGCGCTCAAGGACGTCGGGCAGGCCCACGCCGGTCTCGAAGCGCGCAAGACTACCGGTTCGACCGTGCTGATTCCGTGACATGACCATTGATGCACTGCTGCGCCGCATGGGACATGCTCCGGCGCCGGCGCATTGATTCGACCTTTACATTGCTTTGCTCCGCCATGGAGCCCCAAAAGGCGCGCAACGCCACCGTTGCGCGCCTTTTTTCTTTGTGCCCCGGCCCGTGATCGCGCCCGCGTTTACGCGCTTTTTATACGAGCGCCAAGACCTTTGATCCGGATTTAATGCCGCAGCGGGTAACTTTCAGCCATCCGTCATCCGCGAATGGAGAACACGACAATGGATGTGCTGTATATCGGGGGGCTGGTGGTTTTCGCCGCGCTCACATACGCCTTGGTCGCGGGCTGCGAGAAGCTCATGCAGTACCGCCGCGATCAAGGTGCGAAGGGGGTGCGCCCATGACCTGGATCTTCTGGCTATCGGGGGCGGCAACGCTGTTGCTGTTCGTTTATCTCGTCCATGCGCTGCTGCGCGCGGAGGATATCGAATGAACGCCAACAATCTGCTCCAGGCGGGGATTTTCCTCGTCATTCTGCTCGCGCTCGCGGTGCCTGTATCGGGCTACATGACGCGCGTTCTCGACGGGCGCTCGCGCGTCGTGCGGCTCTTTGCGCCGCTCGAAAACTTCCTCTATCGCATCGCCGGCGTCGATCCGCAGGCCGAGATGAACTGGAAGCGCTATGCGCTCGCCACCATCTCGTTCAACGTGCTCGGCGTGGGCTTTCTCTATGTGCTGCTGCGCATTCAGGGCTGGCTGCCCGGCAATCCGCAGCAGTTCGGCGCGATGACGATGGACGGCGCGTTCAACACGGCCGTGAGTTTCGTCACCAACACCAACTGGCAGGACTACACGCCCGAGCAAACGGTGAGCTATCTCACGCAGATGCTCGGCCTCACCGTGCAGAACTTCCTGTCGGCGGCGACGGGCATCGTGGTCGTGATCGCGCTGATCCGCGGCTTTGCACGCCACTCGGTACAGACCATCGGCAACTTCTGGGTCGACCTCACGCGCACGACGCTCTACATCCTCGTGCCGATGTCGGCGATCATTGCTGGGCTCCTGATGAGCCAGGGCATGATCCAGAACTTCAAGGCGTATCAGGACGTGCCGGTGCTGCAAACCACGACCTACGCCGCGCCGAAGCTCGACGCCCAGGGCAACCCGGTGAAGGACGCGAAGGGCAATCCCGAGACGGTGGACACGAAGGTCACGTCGCAGACGCTCGCCATGGGTCCGGTCGCCTCGCAGGTCGCGATCAAGATGCTCGGCACCAACGGCGGCGGCTTCTTCAACGCGAACTCGGCGCATCCGTACGAGAACCCCACGCCGGCCTCGAACGTCATCGAAATGTTGGCGATCCTGATCATTCCGGCCGCGCTGTGCCTCGTCTTCGGCAATATGGTGGGCGATCGCAGGCAGGGCGTCGCGGTGCTCGCGGTGATGACAGTGGCGTTCGCCGTGGCCGTGGGCGGCGTGCTGTCCGCCGAGCAGTCGGGCAATCCGATGTTCACGACGCTCAACGTCGACCAGCACGCCAGCGCGCTGCAAGCCGGCGGCAACATGGAAGGCAAGGAAACGCGCTTCGGCATCGCGCAAACGGGCATCTTCGTGGTCGCGACCACGGCGGCTTCGTGCGGCGCCGTGAACGCGGCGCACGACTCCCTCACGCCGCTTGGCGGTCTCGTTCCGCTGCTCTTCATCCAGCTCGGCGAGGTGATCTTCGGCGGTGTCGGTTCGGGTCTCTACGGCATGCTCGTGTTCGCGCTGCTCGCGGTGTTCGTGGCGGGGCTCATGATCGGCCGCACGCCGGAATATGTCGGCAAGAAGATCGAGTCGTTCGAGATGAAGATGGTCTCGATCGTCGTGCTGCTCACGCCGCTGCTCGTGCTGCTCGGCACCTCGATCGCCGTGCTCTCCGACGCGGGCAAGGCCGGTATCGCCAATCCGGGTGCGCATGGCTTCTCCGAGATCCTGTACGCGTTCAGCTCGGCCGCCAACAACAACGGCAGCGCGTTCGCAGGCCTGACCGTGAACACGCCGTTCTATAACTGGCTGCTCGCCATTGCCATGTGGTTCGGCCGCTTCGGCACCATCATTCCGGTGCTCGCCATCGCGGGTTCGCTCGCGAGCAAGAAGCGCATTGCTGTGACGGGCGGCACGCTGCCCACGCATGGCCCGCTCTTCGTCGTGCTGTTGCTCGGCACGGTGCTGCTGGTCGGTGCGCTCACCTATGTGCCCGCGCTCGCCCTCGGTCCCGGCGTCGAGCATCTGATCATGATGGGCGTGCATTGAACGGGGGCCTTCGCAACATGAGCGAAACGAAAATGAATCAGCATAGTGCAACTCGGTCCATGTTCGATCCGGCGCTGGTGCGCCCGGCCATCGTGGACTCGTTCAGAAAACTCAATCCGCGCACGCAGTTGCGCAACCCGGTGATGTTCTGCGTCTACGTGGGCAGCGTGCTCACGACGATCCTCTGGATCGCGGCGCTCGTGGGCCAGGCCGAAGCGCCCGCGGGTTTCATCCTCGCGGTCGCGCTCTGGCTGTGGTTCACGGTGCTGTTCGCGAACTTCGCGGAAGCGCTCGCCGAAGGACGCTCGAAGGCGCAGGCGGCGTCGCTTCGCCAGGCCAAGAAAGACGTCATGGCCAAGAAGCTCAACGAGCCGCATCCGAAGGCTCCGATCCGCATCATGACGGCGTCCGATCTGCGCCGCGGCGACGTGGTGCTCGTCGAGACCGGCGACACGATCCCGGCCGACGGCGAAGTGATCGAAGGCGTGGCATCGGTGGACGAATCGGCCATCACGGGCGAATCGGCGCCGGTGATCCGCGAGTCGGGCGGCGACTTTTCCTCCGTGACGGGCGGCACGCGCGTGCTCTCCGACTGGATCGTCGTGCGCGTCACGGCGAACCCGGGCGAAGCGTTCCTCGATCGCATGATCGCGATGGTCGAAGGCGCGAAGCGCCAGAAGACGCCGAACGAAATCGCGCTCACGATCCTGCTCGTCGCGCTGAGCATCGTGCTGCTGCTCGCCACCGCGACGCTGCTGCCGTTCTCGATGTTCTCGGTCGAGGCCGCGAAGATGGGCCACGTGGTCACGATCACGGCGCTCGTGGCGCTGCTCGTCTGTCTGATTCCGACGACCATCGGCGGTCTGCTTTCGGCGATCGGCGTGGCCGGCATGAGCCGCATGATGCAGGCCAACGTGATCGCGACTTCGGGCCGTGCGGTGGAAGCTGCCGGCGACGTGGACGTGCTGCTGCTCGACAAGACCGGCACGATCACGCTCGGCAATCGTCAGGCATCGATGTTCCTGCCGGCGCCCGGCGTGACCGAAGAAGTGCTCGCCGACGCCGCACAGCTCTCGTCGCTCGCCGACGAAACGCCGGAAGGCCGCAGCATCGTCGTGCTCGCGAAGCAGCGCTTCAACATTCGCCAGCGCGACATGCATTCGCTGCACGCCGCGTTCCTCGCTTTCAGCGCCCAGACGCGCATGAGCGGTGTGGACATGCCCGGCCGCGAGATCCGCAAGGGCGCCGCCGACGCCGTGAAGAACTATGTTCAGGCGCATGGCGGCCGTTTCCCCGGCGAAGTCGACAACGCCGTGGACGATGTGGCCCGCCGCGGCAGCACGCCGCTCGTGGTGGCCGAAATGCATGACGGCGCCGCGCGCGTGCTCGGTGTGATCGAGCTGAAGGACGTCGTGAAGGGCGGTATCAAGGAGCGCTTCGCCGAGCTGCGCAAGATGGGCATCAAGACCGTGATGGTGACGGGCGACAACCGCCTGACCGCCGCCGCGATCGCCGCCGAAGCGGGCGTGGACGACTTCCTCGCGCAGGCCACGCCTGAAACCAAGCTCGCGACGATCCGCGAACATCAGGCGCAAGGCAAGCTCGTGGCGATGACGGGCGACGGCACCAACGACGCCCCGGCGCTCGCGCAGGCCGACGTGGCCGTGGCGATGAACACGGGCACCCAGGCCGCGAAGGAAGCGGGCAACATGGTCGACCTCGATTCGAACCCGACCAAGCTCATCGAGATCGTCGAGATCGGCAAGCAGATGCTCATGACGCGCGGCTCGCTCACGACGTTCTCGATCGCCAACGACGTCGCGAAGTACTTCGCGATCATTCCGGCGGCGTTCGCTTCGACGTATCCGCAACTGCGCGTGCTCGACGTGATGCATCTGACGTCGCCGTCGTCGGCGATCCTCTCGGCGGTGATCTTCAACGCGCTCATCATCGTGATGCTGATTCCGCTCGCGCTCAAGGGCGTGAAGTACCGGCCGCTCGGCGCCGCGACGCTGCTGCGCCGCAATCTGCTGGTCTACGGCCTCGGCGGCATTCTCCTGCCGTTCCCGTGCATCAAGCTCATCGACATGGTGCTCGCCGCGTTCGGCTGGGTCTGAGCCGCGCAGGCAGACGCCCACGGATAGATACATAGGAAACCAAAATGAAATCGCAGTTTCGTCCTCTGATCGTGATCTTCGCCGTGCTGACGGTCATCACCGGCCTCGTGTATCCGGCCGTGATGACCGCGTTCGGCCAGGCCGCGTTCCATCACCAGGCCAACGGCAGTCTGGTCGAAGTCGACGGCAAGGTGGTGGGCAGCGCGCTCATCGGCCAGCAGTTCGACGCGCCCCAGTACTTCTGGGGCCGTCTGTCGGCCACGTCGCCGATGCCGTACAACCCGGCGGGCTCGGGCGCCTCGAACCTCGGGCCGACCAACCCGGCGCTCGCCGACGAGATCAAAGGCCGCATCGCCGCCCTCAAGGCCGCGGGCACCGATGTCTCGCAGCCCATTCCGGCCGACCTCGTGACGTCCTCGGGCAGCGGGCTCGATCCGGAGATCTCGCCGGCCGCGGCCGCCTACCAGGTGGCGCGCGTGGCGCAGGCGCGCCATATGAGTGCGAACGACGTGCAGGCGCTCGTGGACCGCTTTACGAGGGGCCGCCAGTTCGGCGTCTTTGGCGAGCCGCGTGTGAACGTGCTCGAGCTCAACCTTGCGCTCGACGGCAAAGAGGTTAGCTGAGCGGGAACGTTGAGCCGCGCCGCACGCTCGACGCCTCGCGCGTCGCGCGTGCGGTTTGCCATTTCCGTGCCACGGTGAGACGATCATTCGTGCCACAGGTGCAACCTCCGTGAATTTCATCCCGACTTCCGCATGAACCGCCCCGATCCCGACGAACTGCTCGACCGGCTGCAGCGCGACGAAGAAAAACGCCGCCGCGGCAAGCTGAAGATTTTCTTCGGCGCGTCAGCTGGCGTCGGCAAGACCTATGCGATGCTGCAGGCCGCCCGCCGGCGCGCCGAGGAAGGCGTGGACGTGGTGGTCGGCATCGTCGAGACGCATGGGCGCAGCGAGACCGCCGCGCTCACCGCCGGCCTCGACGTGATGCCGCGTCAGCGTATCGCCTACCGCGGGCGGCTGCTGGAAGAGTTCGATCTCGACGCTGCGCTCGAACGCAAGCCGCAGCTCGTGCTCGTCGACGAGCTGGCGCACTCGAACGTGGCCGGCGCGCGCCACATGAAGCGCTGGCAGGACGTCTACGAACTGCTCGACGCGGGCATCGACGTCTACACGACCGTCAATGTGCAGCACCTCGAAAGTCTCAACGACGTGGTGGGGCAGATCACGGGCATTCGCGTCTGGGAGACCGTGCCCGACCGCGTGTTCGACCGCGCCGACGAAGTCACGCTCGTCGACCTGCCCGCCGAAGAACTGCTCGACCGCATGCGCGACGGCAAGGTCTACATGCCGGCGCAGGCCGAACGCGCGGTGCGCAACTTCTTTCGCAAGGGCAATCTGATCGCGCTGCGCGAGCTTGCGCTGCGCCGCACCGCCGACCGCGTGGACGCGCAGATGCGCGAGTATCGTGCCGATCGCTCGATCCAGCACGTGTGGCAGGCGCGCGAGCGCCTCGTCGTCTGCGTGGGACCGGGGCCCGAGGCGAACGCGCTGGTGCGCGCAGCCGCGCGACTCGCCGCGAGCCTGAAGGCCGACTGGATCGCCGTGTACGTGGAGACGCCGAAGCTCCAGCGTCTGCCCGACGCCGTACGCGAGCGCACGCTCGGCGCGCTCAAGCTCGCCTCCGAACTCGGCGCCGAAACGGCGACGCTCGCGGGCGAGGACGCCGCGACCACGCTGGTCGGCTACGCGCGGTTGCGCAACGTATCGAAGCTCGTGGCGGGCGGGTCGCTGCGCACGGGCTTGTCACGCTGGGTGAAGCGCCCGTTCGGCGAGCGCCTTGCCGAAAAAGCCGGCGACGTCGATCTCACGCTCGTGCGCGCGAGCGCGGGCGAAGCCGTGCGTGGGGGCAGCGAGCCCGGGGGGGCGGCCAGCGCCGCGACGCGCGCCGCCAACGCCTGGCGCGATGCGCTTGCGGCGGGCGGCGCCGAGCGCTCGCCGCCGCGCGCCTACGGGGCGGCGCTCGTGATCTGCGCGTGCGTGACGCTCGTCGCGAACCAGCTGATCGACCGCATCGATCTCGCGAACCTCGTGATGCTGTATCTGCTCGGCGTGATCTTCGCGGCGACGAAGCTCGGGCGCGGACCGGGCGTGATGCTCTCGTTTGCAAGCGTCGCGGCGTACGACTTTTTCTTCGTGCCGCCGCGCATGTCGTTCTCGGTCTCCGATACGCAATATCTGCTGACCTTCGTCGGCATGCTGCTCACTTCGCTCGTCATCAGCCATCTCACGTCGAGCCTGCGCCGCGAGGCGAGCGTCGCGCAGCGGCGCGAACAGCGCACCGGCGCGATGTACGCGATGGCGCGCGAGCTGGCCGCGGCGCTGACCACGGAGCAGATCGTGGCGATCGGCAGCCGCCACGTGAGCGAGGTGTTCGGCGCGCGGGTGGCGCTGCTGCTGCCCGATAGCGCCGACAAGGTGCAGCAGAAGATCGAGGAGCCCGATCCGAAGATCATGCTCGACGCCGAAAACCTCGACATCGACGTGGGGCAGTGGGTGTACGACCAGCAAAAGCCCGCGGGCAACGGCACCGACACGCTGCCGGCGGCTGTGGCGCGCTACCTGCCGCTCAAGGCGCCGATGCGCACGCGCGGCGTGCTCGCCGTCGTGACGCGCGACGTGCGCGAGCTGCAGGTGCCCGAGCAGCAGCGCATGCTCGACGCGTTCGCCGCGCAGATCGCGCTTGCGCTCGAGCGCGTGCACTACGTGGACATCGCGCGCGACGCGCTCGTCAACATGGAGTCGGAGCGGCTGCGCAACTCGCTGCTCTCGGCCATCTCGCACGACCTGCGCACGCCGCTCACGGCGATCGTCGGCTTCTCGTCGATGCTCGCGCAAACGCACGAGCCCGAGGATGCGCAAGACTCGCGCTCGGGCGAGCTGATCGAGGCGATTCACGACGAGGCGCTGCGCATGACGGGCATCGTCACGAACCTGCTCGACATGGCCCGGCTGCAGGCGGGCAGCCTCAATCTCAATCGTCAGTGGACGCTGCTCGAGGAAACCGTGGGCGCCGCGCTCGCCGCTTGCCGCCGCGTGCTCGCGCGCCACCCCGTGCAGGTGAGGCTGGAAGAAGGCTTGCCGCTGCTTCAGCTCGACGCCGTGCTGATGGAGCGGCTCTTCTCGAACCTGCTGGAGAACGCCGCCAAGTACACGCCCGCCGACACGCCGCTCACCATCGCGGCGCGGCGCGTGGAGGAGGGCGGCCAGCCGTTCGTGCGCGTCTCGATCGAGGACAATGGGCCGGGCCTGCCGCCCGGCATGGGCGAGCGCGTGTTCGAGAAGTTCACGCGCGGCGAGAAGGAGTCGGCCAAGCCCGGCATCGGGCTCGGACTCGCCATCTGCCGCGCGATCGTGGAGGCGCACGGGGGTACAATCGGCGCAGCCAATCGCGTTGCCGCCGACGGCCATGTGGAAGGCGCGACGTTCTGGTTCGCGCTGCCCGTGGAGTCGCCGCCGCCGCTGCCCGCCGATGTGACCGATGCGCCGGAGGCACACGAAGCGCTCGAGCCGCTTGAGCCGCTCGAGCCCGCCGGCGATGCAGAACATGCGAGCGCCGCCGAACCTGTCAGAGGCGAATCCGTCGCACGGATGCCCGCCCCTCAAGAAAACGTCGATCCCAAACCCGCAAATGAGTGACCCGAGCATCGCCGTCGTTCTCATCGAAGACGAAAAACAGATTCGCCGATTCGTGCGCGCAACCCTGGAGGGCGAAGGCATCGTCGTGCACGACGCCGAGACCGGCAAGCAGGGCCTCGTCGAGGCCGCCACGCGCAAGCCCGACCTCGTGATCGTCGACCTGGGCCTGCCCGACACCGACGGCCTCGACGTGATCCGCGAACTGCGCGGCTGGAGCGATCTGCCCGTGATCGTTCTGTCGGCGCGCACCCAGGAAAGCGAGAAGGTGGCCGCGCTCGACGCCGGCGCCGACGACTACCTGACGAAGCCCTTCGGCGTGTCCGAACTGCTCGCGCGCATTCGCGCGCAGCTACGGCGGCGCAACCGAGGCGGGGCGAACGAGGTGCCGCAGGTGAGCTTCGGCGCCGTGAACGTCGATCTGGGCTTGCGCCAGGTCACGCGCGAAGGCGCGCCCGTGCATCTCACGCCGATCGAGTACCGCCTGCTCGCCACGCTCGTGCGCGATGCGGGGCGCGTGCTTACGCACCGGCAACTGCTGCGCGAGGTCTGGGGGCCGTCGCACGTGGAGAGCAGCCATTACCTGCGCATCTACATGGCGCATCTGCGGCAGAAATTGGAGCGCGATCCCGCGCAGCCGGAGCACATCATTACGGAGACAGGCGTGGGGTATCGGCTGGTCGGCGTGCAGTAGGGCTGCACTGCGAGCCTGCACTGCGTCGGTGCTATCATTACAGCTCTGTAAGGACGGCCTTACGGATTCTGACGTCATCGGGGACGGCCCCATTTTTCAAATGGAGCGTTCCCCATGTCCTGGTTTCTTCTTCTCGTCGCCGGCCTGCTCGAAGTGGCGTGGGCCGCCGGTCTCAAATCTTCCGAAGGATTCACGCGGCTCTGGCCCTCGGTGTTCACCGTGGTCACTGCCCTGGGCAGCTTCGTCCTGCTCGCCATGGCCATGCGTCAGCTGCCGCTCGGCACCGCCTATGCGGTGTGGACGGGCATTGGCGCGGTCGGCGCGTTCGTGTTCGGCATCGTCATGATGGGCGAGGCAGTGAGCGCCGCGCGCGTGGCAAGCGCCGCGCTGATCGTGCTCGGCCTCATCGGACTCAAGCTTTCTTCGGCCGCCTGATTAAATTCGCTGCGCATACCTCGATGCGGACCTGTGCCGCGGCCGCGCAACACCGCTGCGGCACCGCAGCGAGCGTGGCTATAATGGAACGGTCATAACCCGATAACCCTCCGCGCCGCATGAGCGGCGAGCGTGTGCGCACAGCGCCTGCTCTCCCGCTTTGCGCGTGGAGCGCCGGCGCCCCGGCCGCCCGCGCGAGGAGGCAAGCCATGCTGGAACCACTTTCGCTAGCAGCGGGCCTGTCTTGGGGCAGCGGCCTGCGTCTCTATCTCACGGTGCTGATGGCCGGCGTCTTGCAACGTCTTGGCCTGATCCATCTGCCCGACACGCTTGCCGCGCTCGCTTCGCCGTGGGTGATCGGCATCGCCGCCGCGCTTACGGTGCTCGAATTCCTCGCCGACAAGATTCCCGCGTTCGACTCGCTCTGGGACGCGGTGCACACCTTCATCCGTATTCCGGCCGGGGCCGTGCTCGCAGCCGGTGCGCTCGGCCATGCCGATCCGGCGCTGTTGACCGTCGCGGCGCTTGCGGGCGGCACGCTCGCGGGCACGGCGCATCTCGCCAAGGCGGGCACGCGCGCGTTGATCAATCTGTCGCCTGAGCCGGTCTCGAACGTCGTCACATCGAGCGCCGAAGACGGTATGACCTTCGTCGGCGTGCTGCTCGCGCTCTTCGTGCCTGTGCTCTTCCTCGTCATGCTCGTGGCGTTCCTCGTGCTCGCGGCCTGGGCGCTGCCGCGCCTGTGGCGCGGCGTGCAGGGCGGTTTTCGCGGCATGGCGACGCACATGGTTTCGCGGCTTTCGCTGCGAGGTCGTCACGATTGAGCGGCGGCGCGCCTTCTTCCTCCAACGCCAGACCTCCGCGCAGCGAAGGCGGCCCGGGCTTCGTGCAGGCTGAGCCGCCGGGCGCGGCTGGTGGCCCGGCCGGTCCTGGCGGCCCGCGTGCGCCGGTGGCCGTGCGCACCACACCAGGCTGGTCCGATCTCGTGCATCTTGCCGCGCGCATGACGGCGCGCGACTGGCGCGCGGGCGAACTCACCATGCTGCTGTTCGCGCTCGTGCTGGCCGTGGCGGCGCTCGCCAGCGTCGGTTTTCTCGCCGATCGACTGCAGCGCGGCCTTGAGCGCGATGCCCGGCGCATGATCGCCGCCGATTTCATCGTGCGCGCCGATCACCCCGTCGATCCCATGTTCGCGCGCGAGGCGCAGTCGCTGTCGCTGCGCACGGCGACCACGGCGATCTTCCCGAGCATGGTGAGTTCGGGGACGCCACAGGCCGCGGCAGCGGCGGGCGCTTCCGCCGCCCCGGTCGCCACGGCCACTCGTCTTGCTGCCGTCAAGGCCGTCTCGGCGGACTATCCGTTGCGCGGCGCGCTGCGCATCGCCGCGGCGCCGGGTGCACCCGATCACGCGGCGCAAGGCATTCCCCCGCCCGGCACCGTCTGGGTGGACGACGAACTGCTCGACGCGCTCAAGCTCCATGTCGGCGACACGGTGAAGGTCGGCACACGCACCTTCACCGTCAACGCGCTCATCACGAAAGAACTCGACCGCGGCTTTTCGTTCGTGAACTTCTCGCCGCGGCTCATGATGCGCGCCGACGAAGTCGCGTCGACCGGACTGCTCGGCTATGGCAGCCGCGTGACCTACCGCCTGCTCGTGGCGGGCGCCGATCCGGCCGTCGCGCAGTTCGCGTCCTGGGCGCGTGCGCGCGTGGATGGCGGCAAGATGCGCGGCGTCGCGCTCGAATCGCTCCAGGACGGCCAGCCTCAGGTGCGCCAGACGCTCGACCGCGCGCGCCACTTCCTCACGCTGGTTTCGCTCCTGACAGCGCTGCTCGCGGCGGTGGCGATCGCCATGGCCGCGCATCGCTACACGCGCCGCCATCTCGACGCCTGCGCCGCGATGCGCTGCCTCGGCGCGAGCCAGCGCACGTTGCGCACGCTGTTCGTGCTGGAGTTCGCGGGGCTCGGACTCGTGGGCGGCGCAGCGGGCGTGGCGCTCGGCTACGCGGGTCATCTCGCGCTGCTGGCGTGGCTCGGTAATCTCATCGACGTCGTGCTGCCGCAGCCCGGGCCGTTGCCCGTGCTCGAAGGCATCGCCGCGGGCCTCGTGCTGCTGCTGGGCTTCGCGCTGCCGCCGCTCCTGCCGCTCACGCGCGTGCCGCCGGTGCGCGTGCTGCGCCGCGAGTGGGGCGACGAAGGACGCGCCGCGTGGGCGGCCTATGGCGTCGGCATTGCGCTGTTCGCGGGGCTGCTCGTGATCGCGGCGGGGGAGTTGAAGCTGGGCGGCATCGTCGCGGGCGGTTTCGCGATCGGGCTGCTCGTGTTCGCCGGCGTGGCGCGCGCGGCGCTCTGGTGCGCGGCGCGCGTGGCGCGCAGCGGACGCCTCTCCGGGCAGGCGCGCGCGGGCGTGGGTTGGCGCTATGCCCTGGCGTCGCTCGAACGGCGTCCGGGCGCTAGCGCGCTGCAAATCACGGCGCTCGCCATCGGCCTGATGTGCCTGTTGCTGATCGCGATGACGCGCAACGACCTCGTCGAAGGCTGGCGCAAGTCCACGCCGCCCGACGCGCCCAACGAATTCCTCATCGACATCCAGCCCGATCAGCGCGACGCCGTGGCCGCCTGGCTGCGCTCGCATGGCATTGCCGGGGCTGCCGACAGCGATCTCCAGCCGATGGTGCGCGGGCGCCTCATCTCGATCAACGGCAAGCCCGTGAATCCCGACTCGTACAAGAGCGAGGACGCGCGCCGGCTCGTCGATCGTGAGTTCAATCTCTCGTACACGACGAAGCTGCCCGACGACAATCGCATCGAGGCCGGCACCTGGTATGGCGACGCGGCCACGCCGCAGCTATCGATCGAGCAGGGACTCGCGAAGCTCATCAACGTGAAGCCCGGCGACGTGCTCAAGTTCGACGTGACGGGCCTGGAAGTCACGGCGCCCGTGACGAGCGTGCGCAAGCTCGACTGGGGCTCGTTCAAGGTCAACTTCTTCGTGCTGATGCCGCCCGAACTGCTGCGCGATTTTCCGGCGACGTACATCACGAGCTTTCACCTGCCGCCCGGGCAGCGCCAGGTCGTGGACGGTCTCGTGGCCCGCTATCCCAACGTCACCGCGATCGACATCGCGCCGATTCTCGCGCAGATCGAGCGTGTGCTGGAGCAGGTGATCGGCGCGGTGCAGTTCCTCTTTCTCTTCACGCTCGCCGCCGGCGTGCTGGTGCTCTACGCGGCGCTCGCGGGCACGCGCGACGAGCGCATGCGCGAGTCGGCGCTGCTGCGCGCGCTGGGGGCATCGCACCACCAGGTGCGCGCGGTGCAGGTGGCCGAATTCGTTTCCGTGGGTGCGCTCGCGGGGCTCATGGCGGCAATCGGCGCGCAGGCGGTGGGCTCGGTGCTCGCCACGCACGTGTTTCTCTTCTATCTTCCGTTCGATCCGTGGCTTTTGCCTGCGGGCATCGCCGCAGGGGTGGTGTGCGCGGGCGTGGGCGGGTGGATCAGCTTGCGGCACGTGCTCGCGCGGCCGGCGCTGCAGTCGCTGCGCGACGCGTAGTGCAGCAACCCGCCGCCGCCCGCCACGCGCCGCTGTGCGAAAATCAACGATCTACGGCAGTGCGCTGCCGTCCCTCTTTTTTCCCGATTCAACCGTATGACCGATCCAGCCGACGAAGCGCCGCAGAAACCCACGGCCTTCGAACTCGTCGGCGGCGAGGCGCGCGTGCGCGAACTTGTCGACCGCTTCTATGACCTGATGGACCTCGAGGCCGATTTCGCGGGCATCCGCGCGATGCATCCGCAAACGCTCGACGGTTCGCGCGACAAGCTGTTCTGGTTTCTCTGCGGCTGGCTTGGCGGCCCGGACCACTACATCGAACGCTTCGGCCATCCGCGCCTGCGCGCGCGCCATTTGCCGTTCGCGATCGCCTCGTCCGAGCGCGACCAGTGGCTGCGCTGCATGGCCTGGGCGATGGAAGACGTGGGCCTGGCGGAACCGTTGCGCGAGCGCCTGCTGCACTCGTTCTTCGATACCGCCGACTGGATGCGCAATCATCCGGGCTGATTGACGGGGCCCGATTGTGCCGGTCCCTGCGCCGGTACAGTCAGGCGCTCACGCATCGCGGCCGTCCGGCGGGGCGTTTCGCCTCGCGGCCATAATGGCCCTTTGGCGGGCGTCCGGCTTTGAGCGGCTCGCCGTACGCAAAACAAGGAGACACCCACGATGACGACCACCCGCGCGCTCTTTCGCGAAGACGCCTATCTCACGCAGTGCGAAGCGACCGTGCTTGCCGTTGGCGAGGACGGCGTGCGACTCGACCAGACCGTGTTCTATCCGCTCGGCGGCGGCCAGGCCGGCGACGCCGGCGCGCTGGTGCTCGCCGACGGTACGCGCATCGAGATCGCCGACACGCGCAAGGCGAAGTTCGAAGGCGCGACGCCCGACGACGCGCTCCATGTTCCCAAGCCCGGCCAGCAGGCGCTGCTCGCGCGTCTCAGCGCGGGCGAGCGCGTGCGCGCCGAGATCGACTGGGCGCGCCGTCACCGGCACATGCGATTGCATACGGCGAGCCATCTGATGTGCGCGGTCCTGCCATATCCCGTGGACGGCTGCAGCATCACGACCGACTATGCGCGCCTCGATTTCGCGACCGTCGAGCCGATCGAGCGCGAGATGGTGGAGGCGCGGCTCGCCGAACTCGTGTCGGGCGCGCACGCGGTGGCGACCGAATGGATCACCGACGAGGAAATGGCACAACGCCCCGAACTCGTGCGCACGATGAGCGTGAAGCCGCCGATGGGCCTGGGCCGTGTGCGGCTGTTGCGTATCGATAACGTCGATTTGCAGCCCTGCGGCGGCACGCATGTGCGCAATACGCAGGAGATCGGCGCGCTGCGGGTGGCGAAGCTCGAGAAGAAGAGCGCGCGCACGCGGCGTCTCGTGCTGGAACTGGCGTCATGACGCTCGACGCGCGTGCGCGCGAGGTGCTCGACTTCTGGTTCGGCGCGCCGGGTTCGGAGGAGTTCGGCCGCGAGCGCAAGATGTGGTTCCGCAAGAACGCCGCGTTCGACGCCAGGCTGCGCGAACGCTTCGGCGCGCTGCTCGACGCCACGTGTGCAGGCGAGCTCGACGCATGGTGCGAGACGCCCGAAGGCGCGCTCGCGCTCGTGATCGTGCTCGACCAGTTCTCGCGCAACTGCCACCGCGGCACGCCGCGTGCATTCTCCGCGGACGACAAGGCGCTCGGCATCGCGCGCAGGATGGTGGCGAACGGCGCGGATCTGCGCCTGCCCACGCTGCAGCATCGCTCCTTCGCTTATCTACCGTTCGAACACGCCGAAAGCGCCGAAGCGCAGCGCGAATCGCTGCGTCTGTTCGGCGAGTTGGCGAAGGATCCCGAGGGCAAGGGCTACTACGATTACGCGGTGCGCCACGCGCAGATCATCGAGCGCTTTGGGCGCTACCCGCATCGCAACGTGCAACTGGGCCGCGATTCCACCGACGAAGAAGCCGCTTTTTTGCGCGAGCGGGGTTCGTCGTTCTAGCAAAAGCCAGCGCGCGAGTTCAGCGTCCGCCGCTCACGTCGAGCAGGGCGCCGGTGACATACGAGGCCGCGTCGCTGAGCAACCACACGATCGTTTGTGCGACTTCGTCGGCGCTGCCGGGCCGGCCGAGCGGCGTTTGCGCGCCGAGCACGGCCGCGCGGTCGGGGCGGCCGCCGCTCGCGTGGATTTCGGTGTCGATGAGGCCGGGGCGCACCGCGTTCACGCGCACGCCCTGCGGGCCAAGTTCCTTGGCGAGCCCGATCGTCATCGTGTCGACCGCGCCTTTGGAAGACGCATAGTCCACATATTCGTTGGGCGAGCCAAGCCGCGCGGCAGCCGAAGAAACATTGACGATCGAGCCGCCGTCGCCGCCGCGATCCTTCGACATGCGCCGCGCCGCTTCGCGTGCGCACAAAAACGCGCCGTACACGTTCACGTCGAACATGCGCTTCAGACGCTCGGCGCTCATGTCGGCGACCTGGCTGCCGGGCGCCACGATGCCCGCGTTGTTCACGAGCGCATCGATACGGCCATAGGCCGATTCGAGCGCGTCGAACATCGCGACGACGTCTGCCTCGCTCGCGACGTCGCCGCGCAGCACGCGCGCGTGGCCGCCCGCGCGGCCCACTTCGGCGGCGGTTTCGTCGGCGGCCGGTTCGTTGTGCAGATAGTTGACGCCCACGGTCCAGCCGTATGCGCCGAGCAGACGCGCCGTCGCGCGGCCGATGCCGCGGCTCGCGCCGGTGATCAGGACAACCTTGCTCATCGCGATGTACTCGTCATGGAGGTAACTGCGCGTGGTGCCTGCGGATTGTCGGGCGAACGGCGCGATGCGGCCGGGTCAAACGTTCTCGCGCAAATCCGCCCACTTGTCCTTCGTGGGCGCGTGGTAACGCTTGAGCCTGGCGATCAGCGCCACGGGATCGCCGTCGGTTTGCAGCATGTCGCGGTAGGTCTGGCGCATGAAGCCTTCGCGCACCGTGTGATCGAGCAGCGCCATGAGCGGATCGTAAAAGCCGCCGATGTTCAGCACGCCCACCGGCTTGCGGTGATAGCCGAGCTGCGCCCACGTATAGACCTCGAACAGCTCTTCGAGCGTGCCCGCGCCGCCCGGCATCGCGACGAAGGCGTCGGAGAGGTCGGCCATCATCTTCTTGCGGTGGTGCATGTCGGGCACGACATGCAGCTCGGTGAGGCCCACATGGCCCACTTCCTTGTCCACCAGCAGCTTGGGGATCACGCCGATGGCGCGGCCGCCGCCCTCCATCACGGTGTCGGCGATCACGCCCATCAGGCCGACCTTGCCGCCGCCATAGACGAGCGCGAGGTTCGAGGCGACGAGCGCGCGGCCGAATGCCTGTGCGGCTTCGGTGTACACCGGATTGGCTCCGGGCGAGGAGCCGCAATATACGCAGACTGCTTTCATTCGGCTTTTGCCTTTATTCGCGGTTGTCCTTGGCGGCGCCCGCGCCTTCGCGCGGCGGCAGGTAGTCGTAGAACTCGCGTTTGGCGAGCTTGCCCGAGACGAGATCGTCGAACAGCTCGCGCGCGCGGCCGCGCAGATACGGTGCCATCAGCGAGACGATCTGCACGCTGACCTGGTGCAGCTCGTCGCGAATCGCTTCCTGGTCGTTGTACTTGCGCGGATTCATCACGAACTGGTACGAGAGCCAGTAGGTGGCGATCACGCCGATATTGGTCGAGATCACGTCGATCTCGGCGGGCGTGGCGACCATGTCGCCGTCTTCCACGAGCTGCTCGCAGAACTGCTTCGCGAAGTGCACCTTGTGGCTGATGATCTGCTTGAAGTGCATCTCCAGCGTGCGGTTGCGCGCGAGCAGGTCGTTCAGGTCGCGATAGAGAAAGCGGTAGCGCCACGTGAAGTCGACCATGTACTGCAGGTACGCCCACATCTCGTCGATGGTGGCGCGATGGTCCTCGGGGAAGCGCAGACGCTTTTCGATCTCCTGCTCGAACTGGCTGAAGATGCTGTTGATGATGTCGTCTTTGTTGCGGAAGTGGTAGTACAGGTTGCCTGGACTGATCTCCATTTCCTCGGCGATGGTCGTCGTGGTGACGTTCGGCTCGCCTATCTCGTTGAACAGCTTCAGCGACAGCTCGAGAATCCGTTCGCGTGTACGGCGGGGAGGTTTGGCATCCATGTCGTCCGGCCCTGAAAATGCAGTGCCGGGCTCAGGCGCCCGCTCGTATGTTGCGGTGCGCGCGGCCCGGACGCGGTTGGTCGTTATAAGACTGTCGTTCGATTATAAACCGACGGCCCGCGCGCACCGACAGCTTGCGCCTGTCAGATGCCGGGGAGCGTGGCGAGGCCCCCGCGGACTGGGGGCATGGGGCGCTAGAGTACGCCGATTCCGTGCAACAGCAGCGGGCCGAAACGGGGCACGAGAATCAGCCCCCAGGTCAGGACGCAGAGCAGCAAGGCGAGCGTCACCGCTGCGCTGCCCAGGTCCTTGGCGCGGCCCGAGAGCTCGTTGCGCTCGAGGCCGATGCGGTCCACCGCGTTCTCGATGCTCGAATTGAGCAGCTCGACGATCAGCACGAGGATCACCGAGCCGAGCAGCAGTACGCGCTCGACGGGCTCGACCGGAATGAACACGCCGATCGGCACGAGGATGGCCGCGAGCGTGAGTTCCTGGCGAAACGCGCTTTCCTCGCGGATGGCGGCGCGAAAGCCCTTGATCGAGTACTTGAGCGCTTTCCATGCCCGGGTGATGCCGCGGTTGCCCTTGTAGGGGTTGAAGGGCAGCGGGGCGAGCGGATCGTCGGGGCCGAGCGGTTCGTGCAGATGCGGCGGCTCGGGCGGTTCCGGTGCGGCCGCGCGTGGCGCAGCGGGCCCGGTGGGCTTGGCTGGCTCGCTTGCCGATGCCGGTGCGGCTGGCGGCGCAACGCCAGATGCGGCAGCGGCGGAAGCGCTCGCGCGCGGATCGAGCGCTTCGGCGGCGCGTGCGGCGCGCGTAGAGCCGCCGGCACGCTGGCTGGCTGGCGCATTGGAACTGCGTGCGCCCTGGGCGCTATGCGGCGGTAACGGAGGACGTGGCGTCATGGTCGTGCCAGGTAGTACCCCAGTATCGCACGCGTGCGACGCGGTTGCGCCGGGGCCGTCCGTGTCCCCGGCGCGCTCGCGGACAATCGAAGCGCGCACCATAGCCGGCCCCGCGCTCAGGCAGCGGCGCTGGACGGCTCCATCGTCGCGCGCGAGCGCGGCTTCAGATGCGCCGCGAACTGCTCGGAGGCGGCGCGCCACGAGAAGCGCTCGGCCCAGGCGCGCGCCTCGGCGCGGTCGATCTTCAACGCTTCGAGGCACGCTTCGCGCAGGTCTTCGTTCATCGAACCCGCGCCGCCCGTGCCCAGCACGTCGATCGGGCCTGTCACCGGGTAGGCGGCCACGGGCGTACCGCATGCGAGCGCTTCGAGCAGCACGAGACCGAAGGTGTCGGTGCGGCTCGGGAACACGAAGACGTCGGCGGCCGCGTAGACCTTCGCAAGCTCGGGCTGGCTCAGGACACCCAGGTAATTCGCCTGGGGATAGCGCGACTTCAGTTCGGCGAGCGCCGGGCCTTCGCCGCACACCCATTTCGAGCCGGGCAGATCGAGCTTGAGAAACGCCTCGACGTTCTTCTCCACGGCCACGCGGCCCACATACAGGAAGATGGGGCGCGCCGTGTTGAGCACCTTCGATTCCATCGGCCGGAAGATGTCGAGGTCCACGCCGCGCGTCCACAGCACGACGTTCGTGAAGCCGAACTTCTCGAGGTCGGTCTTCACGACGGGCGTGGGCGCCATCACCGCGAGCGAAGGCTTGTGGAACCAGCGCAGGAAGCGGTACGTCGCCGAGAGCGGAATGCCGAAGCGCGCCTGCACGTACTCGGGAAAGCGCGTGTGATAAGCGGTCGTGAACGGCAGGTCGTGGTCGATCGCGTAGCGGCGCGCGGCGAGTCCGAGCGGACCTTCGGTCGCGATGTGGATTGCATCGGGCCCGAATGCGCTGATGCGTTCGTGCAGATGCCGCTTCGGAAACAGCGAGAGCTTGATTTCCGGGTAGGTGGGGCACGGTATCGTGCGGAACTCCAGCGGCGTAAGCAGTTCGACCTGATGGCCGAGCGCGATGAGTTCGCGCGTCGTGTTCTTCAGGGTTCGAACTACGCCGTTGACCTGCGGCTCCCATGCATCGGTCACGATCATTACTTTCATCGGTCGTCGGCCCTCTCGTCGTTCGGTAGTGCGGTTATGGCTGCTGCGTAACGGTATCAGTCGATACTCAGGCGGCGCTCACACGCGCCTTGCGCGTGGAGACCTGCGCTTCCGGCGCGCGCTTCACGGTCCAGTAGACGATGCGCAACTCGCCCTCGAACGTCTCGACGAGCGCGGACAGGCTCTCCACCCAGTCGCCGTCGTTGCAGTACAGGATGCCGTCGATGTCGCGGATCTCGGCCTTGTGGATGTGGCCGCAGACCACGCCGTCGCAGCCGCGGCGGCGCGCTTCGTCGGTCATCACGCGCTCGAACGAGGAGATGAAGTTCACCGCGTTCTTGACCTGATGCTTGAGGTACTGCGAGAGCGACCAGTACTGGAAGCCGAGCTTCGCGCGCACGCGGTTGAACCAGCGGTTGAGCAGGAGGATCAGCGTGTAGGCCGAGTCGCCGAGATAGGCGAGCCACTTGGCGTGCTGGATCACGCCGTCGAAGAGATCGCCGTGCACGACCCACAGGCGCTTGCCGGTGAGCGTCGTGTGAAAGGCTTCCTCGCGCACGTGGATGTCACCGAACGCGAGATTGCAGAACTGGCGCGCGCTCTCGTCGTGGTTGCCCGGGATGTAGATGACCTGGGTGCCCTTGCGCGCCTTGCGCAGCACCTTTTGCACGACGTCGTTGTGCGCCTGGGGCCAGTACCAGCCCTTCTTCAACTGCCAGCCGTCGATGATGTCGCCCACGAGGTACAGATACTCCGACTCGTTGTGGCGCAGAAAGTCGAGCAGATACGACGCCTGACAGCCGCCCGTGCCGAGATGGATATCGGAGAGCCAGATCGTGCGGTAGCGGGTGGGATCGGGGTGGTCGTCGTCGTGGGGGCCGGAGGCGGGGGCGTCGTCGATCGACGAGGGCGGCAGGGGCGGGACGGGAAAGGTGGCTCCGCCGGGAGATGGGTGGAACGTGGCGGAGTCGGTGCCTCGTCCGGTGGTCTGCCGGAACAGGGTGGTCGCTGACGTCTTTTGGGCCATGGCGCGCGCGGCAGGTTGTAATACGCGCATTGCGCCATGCCGCCGTGACGGCAACATGACAGTCACGAGAAGGTCTCGTTACGCAGTCCCAGGGGTCCCGTGCAGCCGCTTTTCCGGCGCGATAGGGGATGTCGTGCGCCGGCTACGCCTTCGCGCCTTGTGGCGCGATTGCGACAATGCGCGTGCCCGCAATGCGGTCGTGAAGGAACTGGCGGTCGTGGGAGAAGCGGGCGCTCGCGGCCCAGATCACGAACCAGCAGGCAACGAGCGCAAGCGTGTGCGGAATCGAAAGATCGAGCAGCGGATGCAGCACAAGCGGCGGCAGGAACCAGAGCCAGGCGGCGAGATAGCGCAGCGTCGCTCGCGCGAGCGCGGGCGGCTTGCCGTCGGGGCCGACCACACGCAAACGCCAGGTCTTCATCGGCAGCGTCTGCCCGCCCTTGTGCCAGAAGCCGACGAAGTACGTGCCGGCCACGAAGATGATCCAGACTGCCATCGCGTTGTGATGCGTGTAGCCATTGCGCTGCTGCAGGACGAGGCTGAACGCGAGTCCCGCGGCGAAGACGACGCCGAACAGCAGCACGCTTTCATAGACGAACGCGGCGAGGCGGCGACGAATCGAAACGGGCGCAGGTTCAACCGCGAAGACTGCGGCGGGCGGCAGGGCGGCGGCTTGGGCGCTTTCGGACACGATGGCGTCGGTTCGGGGACGGGACGTCCAAAGCATAACCTCGAAAACGCGCGCGGCGAAACGACCGCAACGCTGCGGCGGGGTTAACGAGGGTGCGAAGGGTGCGCGCGAGGGCGCCGCGAGCACCGGGTTGAGGCTTCAGGAGCCCTTGAACGCCGCGGGTGCTTCGGCGGGCGAGACAGGGATGGGCGTGGCGGGGACGAAGCTCCCGGCGGCGGGAATGCCCGACGCAAACGACGAAGCCACCGCCGGCTCGCCCGGCGCGCCGGGCGCTGTGGGCGCGAGACCCGAACCCGTGCTGCTCGCGCCAGCCGCGCCCGATGCCCCGGTGACGCCTGCGGGCGCGTGCGGCAGGCCGCGGTGATCACGCTCGTTGACGAGGCGCTGGATATCGCGGATCTCGCTCTTGTTGCCGCTGGGCGGGGCGCTCACGACGGTGGGCCGGCGCTTGTGCTCGCTCGCGGCAAGGCGTTCTTTCTGCTCTTCAGGGAGTTGCTGGTAAGCCTTCCAGGCGCGCTGGCGCGCCTGCGCCGGCAGTTCCTTGGAAACCTGGTAGTTTTCGCGCGCCACACGCCGTTGCTCAGGCGTCATGCCGACCCATTCCGCCATGCGCTCATGCAAGCGCTTCTGGGCGTCGGGCGACATTTTCGGGTAACGGGCGGCGATCTTTAGCCATTTGCGCTTGCGCTCGTCGCTGAAGCGGTCCCATTCGACGGCGAACGGCGCGAGCGCCGTGTGCTGCGCATCGCTCAGATGCGCCCACGCGAGCGGATTGGACTGGCCGGGCAGCGGCGCAAAGGTGGTCGTGATCGAATTATCGACCGGAGGCGCTTTCGCCTGCGCGGGCGCGCCAGCGGTGTTTTCGCCGGTGGGCTCGGGATGAAAGCGCGGGTAGGTCGCCACATACGACACCACTGCCGCGACCAGACATCCAATGACAACGGCCAGGCCGCGCTTGTAACTCACCCCGTCAGTCTCCCGCTCAGAGTCCTTAGTGCGCGCGCGTCAGATACGCGTTGAACCCGTGATCGAGGTAGGCCGTGAGCGGCAGGTCGTCGCTCAGCATGGCCGCGTCGATATCGGCGAGTTCAGCGGTGCGTTGCTGATCTTCGAAGTACGCGATGGCAAAGAGGCCCGCCACGAGTGCCGCGAGCGGCCAGGCGAGCGCGAAGCGCGCGAGCGCGGAACGGCGCCGCGCGGGCCGGGGCATGGGCGCGCCGGACAGACCGCCGACGCCCGCCGCGGCGAGCGCCGGGGCGCGTACGAGCACGACCTCGGCCTTTTTCTGGGCGAGTGCGGTCTTGCGTGCGGCGGCGAGTCGGGCGGTGGTGGCAGCGGGCAGGTTGGCGGCGCTCTCGTCGAGCGCACGACGCATTTCCCGCACGAACGCCAGTTCTTTATTTTCGAGGGCGGAGCTCATAGGGTGATTCCTTTGGCCTTGAGCGCTTGAGCCAGCGTATGGGTTGCCCGCGAGCAGTGCGTTTTCACGCTGCCTTCGGAGCAGCCCATTGCGGCGGCAGTCTCGGCGACATCCATATCCTCCCAGTAACGCATCAGAAACGCCTCCCGTTGACGTGCCGGTAATTTCTGGATTTCGTCGTCGATCATCTGGAGCACCTGCGCGCGCTCGATCTGCTGCTCGCTGCTCTCGGCGCCAGCCGTACCCTGCTCGGCCTCGAAGGTCTCGAGGGGGTCGAATTCCTCGTCGTCGGCGTTGCCGAGCGACGAAAACAGGCTCACCCACGTATTGCGTACTTTCTGCCGACGAAAATAGTCGTGCATCGTATTTTGCAAAATACGCTGAAAGAGCAGGGGGAGTTCTGCGGCCGGGCGGTCTCCGTATTTTTCCGCGAGCTTGATCATCGCGTCCTGCACGATGTCGAGCGAGGCGTCGTCGTCCCTTACGGCGTAGACCGTCTGCTTGAACGCGCGTCTTTCGACGCCCGCCAGAAAGTCGGCGAGTTCCTTGTCTGATGCCATCCGTTGCAGGGCGCCGCCGCCAGCGTACGCGTAATCGTTCGAAAAATGTCGTAAAACTCGCGGATCGTAGCAAATTTTCGCGCCAACAGGCTAGCGGAAGGCCATGAGAATGCTTCGCATCATGGATGCGCCGGCCGTGATGCCTGTCCTGTCGGCCCTTGGCCGGCGCCGCGAGGCGTGCGCGCTGTCGCAACGTTCGTGCCCGGCTTCTCAATAATTGCTTGACCGAAAGGCACCGAGCCGCTATCTTCGACGGTTCGCAACATAAGTGACTAGTCTCAATTCGGATGTGGCCCAAGAAGCTCATCTGTCAACTGGACGCGCCGCTTGAACCCGAGCCACAAGCCCGGCAGAGAGCACCCGATCAATTTTTTGCCGAAAATTCGAAAGGTCAATGATGAACATGCCCAGCGCGGAATTCTCCACGTCGGTCCCCCCTTCGCAAGAATCTGACCCTCAAGCGCATACGTCCATCGGCGGAACCGTGCTGATGAAGGCGCTCGCAGACGAGCAGGTCGAATTCATCTGGGGCTATCCCGGCGGCTCGGTACTCTACATTTACGACGAGCTGTACAAGCAGGACAAGATTCAGCACGTTCTCGTGCGCCACGAACAGGCAGCCGTGCACGCGGCCGACGCCTATGCGCGTTCGACCGGCAACGTCGGCGTGTGTCTCGTGACCTCGGGGCCTGGCGTCACCAATGCGGTGACGGGCATCGCGACGGCCTACATGGACTCGATCCCGATGGTGATCATCAGCGGCCAGGTGCCTACCGCCGCGATTGGTCAAGACGCCTTCCAGGAGTGCGACACGGTCGGCATCACGCGTCCCTGCGTGAAGCACAACTTCCTCGTGAAGGACGTGCGCGATCTCGCCGCCACCGTCAAAAAAGCTTTCTACATTGCGCGCACCGGCCGTCCCGGCCCTGTGCTGATCGACATTCCGAAGGATGTGTCGAAGACGCCGTGCACGTATGAACCGATCAAAAACGTCACGCTGCGTTCGTACAACCCCGTCACCAAGGGCCACTCGGGGCAGATCCGCAAGGCGGTGTCGCTGCTGCTCTCGGCAAAGCGTCCGTACATTTATACCGGCGGCGGCATCATCCTCGCGGATGCGTCGCGCGAACTGAACCAGTTCGCCGATTTGCTCGGCTACCCGGTCACGAACACGCTGATGGGTCTGGGCGGCTACCGCGCGAGCGACCGCAAGTTCCTCGGCATGCTCGGCATGCACGGCACCTACGAAGCCAACATGGCGATGCAGCACTGCGACGTGCTGATCGCGATCGGTGCGCGCTTCGACGACCGTGTGATCGGCGACCCGGCGCACTTTGCCTCGCGTCCGCGCAAGATCATCCACATCGACATCGATCCGTCGTCCATCTCGAAGCGCGTGAAGGTCGATATCCCCATCGTCGGCGACGTGAAGGAAGTGCTCAAGGAGCTCATCGAGCAGCTTCAGCACGCCGATCACGGCCCGGATACGGCCGCGCTCGCCGACTGGTGGAAGGACATCGAAGGCTGGCGCGAGAAGAACTGCCTGAAGTTCGACCGTTCGAGCGAGATCATCAAGCCGCAGTACGTGGTGGAGAAGGCGTGGGAGCTCACGGGCGGCAACGCGTTCGTGTGCTCGGACGTGGGCCAGCACCAGATGTGGGCCGCACAGTTCTACCGCTTCAACCAGCCGCGCCGCTGGATCAACTCCGGCGGCCTCGGCACCATGGGCTTCGGCCTGCCGGCGGCGATGGGCGTGAAGATGGCGCACCCCGACGACGACGTGCTGTGCATCACGGGCGAAGGCTCGATCCAGATGTGTATTCAGGAGCTGTCGACCTGCAAGCAGTACGACACGCCCGTGAAGATCATTTCGCTGAACAACCGCTACCTCGGCATGGTCCGCCAGTGGCAGCAGATCGAATACAGCAAGCGCTATTCGCATTCCTATATGGATGCGCTGCCTGACTTCGTGAAGCTCGCCGAAGCGTACGGCCACGTCGGCATGCGGATCGAAAAGACCGCGGACGTCGAGCCGGCGCTCAAGGAAGCGCTGCGTTTGAAGGACCGCACGGTGTTCCTCGATTTCCAGACCGACCCTTCCGAAAACGTCTGGCCGATGGTACAGGCCGGCAAGGGCATCACCGAGATGCTGCTCGGCTCGGAAGACCTGTAACGGTATTTGCACGGCGCCGTTTCGAGCTCGCGCGGCGCGCGTCCACACAAGGGGCGCGCGGGTTCGCGGGGAAGGGCGGCAGCCGCATCTGCCAAATGCGAAACTGGATAAATCGCGGATCACATCATGAGACACATTATTTCCGTTCTGCTGGAAAACGAGCCGGGCGCGCTCTCGCGCGTGGTCGGCCTCTTCTCGGCACGCGGCTACAACATCGAAACCTTGACGGTGGCGCCGACCGAAGACCGTTCGCTGTCGCGCATGACCATCGTTTCCATTGGCTCGGACGACGTGATCGAACAGATCACGAAGCATCTGAACCGCCTGATCGAGGTGGTGAAAGTGGTCGACCTTACCGAGGGCGCCCACATCGAGCGCGAGCTGATGCTGATCAAGGTAAGGGCGGTCGGCAAGGAACGTGAGGAGATGAAGCGGATGGCGGATATTTTCCGCGGCCGTATCATCGACGTCACCGAAAAGACCTACACGATCGAACTGACGGGCGCGAGCGACAAGCTCGACGCGTTCATCGAAGCGATCGATGCGACCGCGATTCTCGAGACCGTCCGTACGGGCGGCTCGGGCATTGGGCGCGGAGAGCGCATTCTGAAGGTGTGACCCGACCACAGTCGATCTTGCACCGGAACCTGACCGGATGCGTCCTTAATCGCATCCGGTGCAGCAAAAGCTAATAGCAGTACCGATATTCACCAGACTCTCGCCAAGGAACCAACATGAAAGTTTTCTACGACAAGGACGCCGATCTCTCCCTCATCAAGGGCAAGCAGGTCACGATCATCGGTTACGGCTCGCAAGGCCACGCACACGCGCTGAACCTGAAGGACAGCGGCGTGAACGTCACGGTCGGTCTGCGCAAGAACGGCGCATCGTGGAGCAAGGCTGAGAACGCCGGCCTGCAGGTCAAGGAAGTGGCCGAAGCGGTGAAGAACGCCGACGTCGTCATGATGCTCCTGCCCGACGAGCAGATCGCCGACGTCTACGCGAAGGAAGTCCACGCGAACATCAAGAACGGCGCAGCGCTCGCGTTCGCCCACGGCTTCAACGTGCACTATGGCCAGGTGATCCCGCGCGCGGATCTGGACGTCATCATGATCGCCCCGAAGGCACCGGGCCATACGGTTCGCGGCACCTACTCGCAAGGCGGCGGCGTGCCCCACCTGATCGCTGTCCACCAGGACAAGTCGGGCGCAGCGCGTGACATCGCTCTGTCGTACGCGGCAGCGAACGGCGGCGGCCGTGCCGGCATCATCGAAACGAACTTCCGCGAAGAAACCGAAACCGACCTGTTCGGCGAACAAGCCGTGCTGTGCGGCGGTACGGTCGACCTGATCAAGGCTGGCTTCGAAACGCTGGTCGAAGCGGGCTACGCGCCGGAAATGGCCTACTTCGAGTGCCTGCACGAACTGAAGCTGATCGTCGACCTGATCTATGAAGGCGGCATCGCCAACATGAACTACTCGATCTCGAACAACGCCGAGTACGGCGAGTACGTGACGGGCCCGCGCGTCATCACGGCCGAGACGAAGAAGGTCATGAAGGAAGTCCTGAAGGACATCCAGACCGGCGAATACGCCAAGAGCTTCATCCTGGAAAACAAGGCCGGCGCACCGACGCTGCAATCGCGCCGCCGCCTCGGCGCCGAGCACCAGATCGAAGTGGTCGGTGCAAAGCTGCGCGCGATGATGCCGTGGATCGCCGCGAACAAGCTGGTCGACCAGTCGAAGAACTAATCTGACGGTATTAATCTGACTGCGTGTACGGTTTTTTGCCGACACTCATCAGTTTGACCTGAGTCAGACCCGAAAAAGCCGCCCAGGTGGGATGAACCCTGGGCGGCTTTTGCTATCCTACGGTTTTCAAAATAACAGCGAAGCCACCATGAATTACCCTCATCCGATCATCGCGCGCGAAGGCTGGCCGTTCATCGCCATTGCGGCCGTCGTGGCGCTCTTGATCCATGCGGTCGCAGGCTTCGGACTCGCATGGCCCTTCTGGCTGATCCTGATCTTCGTCGTCCAGTTTTTCCGCGATCCGCCGCGCCCGATCCCGAGCCAGGCCAACGCCGTACTGTGCCCGGCGGACGGCCGCATCGTCGCTGTGGAAACCGCGCACGACCCGTATGCAAACCGTGAAGCGCTCAAGATCAGCGTGTTCATGAACGTCTTCAACGTCCACTCGCAACGTTCGCCCGTGGACGGCGCCGTCGCCAAGGTCGAGTACTTTCCGGGCGCGTACCTGAACGCCGCCATCGACAAGGCTTCGACCGAGAACGAGCGCAATGCCGTGGTGCTGACGATGGCAGACGGCACGACCGTCACCTCGGTGCAGATCGCGGGCCTCATCGCGCGCCGCATTCTCTGCTACGTGCGTGCCGGTGAGCCGCTTTCGCGCGGCCAGCGCTATGGCTTCATCCGCTTCGGCTCGCGCGTCGACGTCTACCTGCCCGTGGGCAGCCGCCCGCGCGTGTCGATTGGCGAGAAGGTGTCCGCCTCGTCGACGATCCTCGCCGAACTGCCGACCCAATCGGCATAAAGGAGGGCTGCGATGGCCGGATTCAAACAGCGTCGACCCCGTAACCCCGCCGGCGGGCCGCTGCCGCGGCCGTTCCGGCGCAACAAGGCCGTCCAGGAGCCCATGGGCGTCGCCGCGAACCGGCGCGCGGCGCGCCAGGAGTTCCTGAAGAAGCGCGGCATCTACCTGCTGCCCAACGCGTTCACCACGGCGGCGCTCTTCTGCGGCTTCTTCGCGGTCGTGCAGGCCATGAACGTGCGCTTCGAGGTGGCGGCCATCGCCATTTTCGTGGCGATGGTGCTCGACGGCATGGACGGGCGCGTGGCCCGCATGACGCACTCGCAAAGCGCGTTCGGCGAGCAGTTCGACAGCCTTTCGGACATGGTGTCGTTCGGCGTGGCGCCCGCGCTCGTGATGTACGAGTGGGTGCTCAAGGATCTCGGGCGCTGGGGGTGGCTCGCGGCATTCGTCTACTGTTCGGGCGCGGCGCTGCGTCTTGCGCGCTTCAATACGAACATCGGCGTGGTGGACAAGCGCTTCTTCCAGGGCCTGCCGAGCCCGGCTGCGGCCGCGCTCATCGCCGGCTTCGTCTGGCTCGCCACCGACAACCGCGTGCCCGTGAAGCTCTCGTGGCTGCCGTGGGTGGCGTTCGTCCTGACGATTTACGCCGGCGTGACGATGGTGTCCAACGCGCCGTTCTACAGCGGCAAGGCGCTCGACGTGCGCCATCGCGTGCCGTTCGCGGCCACGCTGCTCGTGGTGGTGGCGTTCGTGCTGGTGTCGTCCGATCCGCCGCTGATGCTGTTCGGCCTGTTCGTGCTCTACGGCCTCTCGGGCTACGTGTTCTGGGCGTACCAGGCCGTGCGCGGACGCTCGAACCCGGCGCGTTCGTCGCCGCGCGAGCGGTAGGGCGCGGGTGCGGGAGGGCTGCAAAGGGGCTGCGCGCGAGCGCGGCCCTTTTTCTTTTTGCGCGCGCCCACGCGGTTGCCCGGACTGGTCTCTTCCAATTGCGCTATCGGCGGATTCCGGCTATAGTCGGCGGCATGGACACCATCCAGTTCCCCCTCTCTTCTCTTCAAGCCGGCGCGCTACTAAGCACGCTAGCGCTAGCGCGCCTGCCGCGCTGATCTCGCTCGCCCTCCGTAAGCCTCGTTCATTGTCAGCGTCGCCATCGGTGGCGCGAACACCCAAAATCCGTTTTAGACATTGAACAAGTCCCCCTGGAGACCCGAAATGGCAGCAGACAAGCTCATCATCTTCGATACGACGTTGCGTGACGGCGAGCAGTCGCCCGGTGCGTCGATGACGAAGGAAGAGAAAATCCGCATCGCGAAGCAACTCGAGCGCATGAAGGTCGACATCATCGAAGCCGGCTTCGCGGCCAGCTCGAACGGCGACTTCGACGCGATCCACACGATCGCCGGCATGGTGAAAGACAGCACGATCTGTTCGCTCGCCCGCGCGAACGACAAGGACATCCAGCGCGCCGCCGACGCGCTCAAGCCCGCCGACCACTTCCGTATCCACACGTTCATTGCCACCTCGGCGCTGCACATGGAGAAGAAGCTGCGCATGTCGCCCGCGCAGGTGCTCGAGCAGGCGAAGCTCGCGGTGCGCTTCGCGCGCAAGTTCACGAACGACGTGGAGTTCTCGCCCGAAGACGGCAGCCGCTCGGACATGGACTTCCTGTGCCGCGTGCTCGAAGCCGTGATCAACGAAGGCGCGACCACGATCAATATCGCCGATACGGTCGGCTACGGCGTTCCCGAGCTGTACGGCAACCTCGTGAAGACGCTGCGCGAGCGCATTCCGAACTCGGACAAGGCTGTGTTCTCGGTGCACTGTCACAACGACCTCGGCATGGCCGTGGCGAATTCGCTGGCCGGCGTGCAGATCGGCGGCGCGCGCCAGGTGGAGTGCACGATCAACGGTCTCGGCGAGCGCGCGGGCAACACCTCGCTCGAAGAAATCGTGATGGCCGTGAAGACCCGCAAGGACTACTTCGGTCTCGATCTCGGCATCGACACCACGCAGATCGTGCCGGCTTCGAAGCTCGTTTCGCAGATCACCGGTTTCGTCGTGCAGCCGAACAAGGCCGTGGTCGGCGCCAACGCCTTCGCGCACGCCTCGGGCATCCACCAGGACGGCGTGCTCAAGGCGCGCGACACCTACGAGATCATGCGCGCGGAAGACGTGGGCTGGAGCGCGAACAAGATCGTGCTCGGCAAGCTCTCGGGCCGCAACGCATTCAAGCAGCGCCTGCAGGAACTGGGCATCCAGCTCGACAGCGAAGGCGAACTGAACAACGCGTTCGCACGCTTCAAGGAACTGGCGGACCGCAAGGCCGAAATCTTCGACGAAGACATCATCGCGATCGTCACGGAAGAGTCGGCCCAGGCGCAGGATCAGGAGCACTTCAAGTTCATCTCGCTCGCGCAGCACTCGGAAACGGGTGAGCGTCCGCACGCACGCGTCGTGTTCTCGGCCGACGGCAAGGAAGTGACCGGCGAAGCCGCGGGCAACGGCCCGGTGGACGCTACGCTCAACGCGATCGAAACCGAAGTGGGCAGCGGCTCGGAGCTTTTGCTGTACTCGGTGAACGCGATCACGACGGGCACCCAGGCGCAGGGCGAAGTGACGGTGCGTCTCTCGAAGGCCGGCCGCATCGTCAATGGCGTGGGCACCGATCCGGATATCGTCGCCGCTTCGGCGAAGGCCTATATTTCGGCGCTCAACAAGCTCTACTCGGGCGACAAGGTCAATCCGCAGCGCTCCGAAGCGGTGTGAGTGGTGGCGAGGCATCTTGCCTCGCATCGCACAGCCAATGAAAAACCCCCGGCTCGCAAGAGCGCGGGGGTTTTGTTTTTTGCGGCGCCGGGGCCGCTGCGGCCAAAGCAATCAGAACAGGCTGCGGCGATCCGGATCGTGCAGCGGATCGGGTGTCTTCTGCGTGAGCCGCAGAATGCCCTGGTCGTCGAAGTAGAAGCTGTAGAGCATGTACCAGACGTTGTCTTCGAGGTAGCGGTAGGTCCACGCTTCCTTCTTCATCAGCGGGAAGTAGGAGGTTTCGACCGGGCGGCCGAAGTTCACGAGCACGTCGCTGCGCGTCCATTTGCCGATTTCCGCGCGATAGAACTCGTTGGGCTGCAGCACCTGGCGCACGTTCACGACGCGGCCGCTGGCGTCGATGTCGGCGGCCGTGGTGACTTCGCCCATCGGCTGGGTCGGCCACATCAGGCGCTTGCCGCCGTCGGGCAGGTCGTAGGTTTCAGCCGGCGGGCCGAAGCGGGCGATCACGGACTGCGCGTCGTCGCCTGCATGGAATTGTTGCCACGGCTGGGCGCAGCCGGCGAGCGCGAGTGCGCCCACGCCCGCGAGGAGCCCGAGACGCAAGCGGCGCGAGGCGAGGCGCACGGGTGTTGCGAGCGAGGTTGAGAGGCGCGTGAACATGATGTCCCCCGATGGCAAGGTTTCAATGACCGCCGTGAATGTGGAACCCTTATTTTGACACGGCGCGAGACGCTCGCGGGGCGGCCCCGTCCGGCAGGCGGTGGATCGCGGCCTTGCCGTCGCCCCGCCTTGCGGCCTATGATCCGCGCTTCGAATGACAATCGGGCTGGCATCAAACAATGAGAGTAAAGCGCATGACGGCACGCATGACGCGTGCGGCGGCGATCATGGTCGCCATGACGGCGCTGGCGGCAGGCCTTGGGGCCGCAACCGGCGCACAGGCGGATGAGGCGCCGACCGGTAAGCCGATCCAGCTCGCGCTCATCGAAGGCATGTCCGGCCCCTTCGCGGACGCGGGCGCGGCTGTCGAGCGCAATCTGCGCTTCGGCGTGGAGCGCGTCAATGCGCGCGGCGGCGTCGTGCTGCGTGACGGGGCGCATCCGCTCGAACTGGTGACGCTCGACAGCAAGGGCAGCCCCGAGGCGGCGCTCGTGCAGCTGCGCATGGCGCAGGACCGCCACATCGGCTACGTCATGCAGGGCAACAGCTCGGCAGTGGCGGCGGCGCTCGAGTCGGCGGTCGATCGCCAGGCTACGCGCGATCCGGAGAACCGCGAGCTCTTCCTCAACTATTCCGCCGACGACCCCGCGCTCACCAACGCGAATTGCAGCTTCTGGCATTTCCGCTTCGACGCGCACGCGGGCATGCGCATGGACGCGCTCGCGGACGTAATCGCCGCGGACAAGTCGGTGAAGAAGGTCTATCTGCTCAACCAGGACTACAGCTTCGGTCACGACGTCAGCACGCTCGCGCGCGCGGCGCTCGCGAAGGACCGTCCGGACATCGCCGTCGTCGGCGACGAGTTTCACCCCATCGGCCGCGTGAAGGACTTTGCGCCTTACATCGCCAAGATTCGCGCAGCGGGCGCCGACGCCGTCATCACCGGAAACTGGGGCAACGACCTCACGCTGCTCGTGAAGGCCGCGCGCGAGCAGGGCCTCGACGCGAAGTTCTACACGTTCTACGGCAATAGCCTGGGCGCGCCGGCGGCGCTGGGCGACGCGGGCGTGAAGCGCGTGATCGCGGTAGCCGACTGGCATCCGAACGTGAACGGCGCCGCCTCCGACGCGTGGTACAAGGCGTTCCGCGCGCGCTATCCGGCCGCGAAGGACGACTACCCGGTGCTGCGCATGTCGATGATGGTGGAGATGCTCGCGCAGGCCATGACGAAGGCAGGCACGGCCGACCCCGCTACGGTCGCGAAGGCGCTGGAAGGCATGCGCTTCGACAATGGCTTTCACCCCATGTGGATGCGCGCCGACGACCACCAGGTGATTCAGCCCCTTTACGTCATGGAGATGGACAAGCAGGGTACGCCCGGTGTGCGCAACGACAACGAGGGTTCCGGCTACGGCTTTCGCACAGTGCTGGCGCTGCCCGCGGAGAAGACCGTGCCCGCCACTGTCTGCCAGATGAAGCGGCCTTGACAGCGCCCCTTACAAGCGGTTTCGCGGCAAATCGGGGCTGTGCTACAATACGCCCCTTGTCGCGAACCTGCGGCAAGACAATCACGCAGTCAGAACCAAGCCACGGCACGGCCTTTCTTCCGTGACCGCTCGTTTGTTTTAAAGGAAAAGCAAAATGTCCGTAGCAGATATCAAGAAGTCCGACGTCGTCGCGCAATTCGCGCGCGGCACCAACGACACGGGTTCGCCCGAAGTCCAGGTTGCGCTCCTGACGTCGCGTATCAACGAACTGACCTCGCACTTCAAGTCGCACGCGAAGGATCACCACAGCCGCCGCGGTCTGCTGCGCATGGTGAGCCGCCGCCGCAAGCTGCTCGACTACCTGAAGGGCAAGGACGCTGACCGTTACCGCGCGCTGATCGAGAAGCTGGGTCTGCGTAAGTAATCGGAAGGTCTTCCGCAAAGATGCCTGTGTCAGTTCCACTGATGCAGGCATTTTGTTTTTGAACGGTGCGCTTCATGCGGCTTTTCAAGCTGTTTTGATGCGATAAACACCGGTCCGTAACACAAGGCAACACCACGTAGCACCAGCAGCAGTACAAGCAGCAGGGCCGGGCCTCGGGGCAGAGCTTTGTGTCATTCCAGCAGATCGTACGCGGCGATGCGTCACAGCCGCATTGCAACCGTTTTGCAACCTCGCGATCCGCTGGAATGGCATAACACTCCTCTTCCTGCGCGGTGTCGGAGCCTGTCTTGCCGCATCGTCCGCGTGTGCGGGCGGCGCATAACAAATGAGTAAGGAGTGAGTGACCATGACCATGTTCAATAAAGTCGTGAAAGAGTTCAAATGGGGCCAGCACAACGTGCGCCTCGAAACGGGTGAGATCGCCCGTCAGGCAAGCGGCGCCGTCATCGTCGACGTCGAAGACACCGTCGTGCTCGCGACCGTCGTCGGCGCGAAGACCGCCAAGCCGGGTCAGGACTTCTTCCCGCTCACCGTCGATTACATCGAAAAGACCTATTCGGCCGGCAAGATCCCGGGCGGCTTCTTCCGCCGCGAAGGCCGTCCGTCGGAAGGCGAAACGCTGATCTCGCGCCTGATCGACCGTCCGCTGCGCCCGCTTTTCCCGGAAGGCTATTACAACGAAGTCCAGGTCGTGATCCACGTCCTGTCGATCAACCCGGAAGTCCCGGCTGACATCCCCGCGCTGATCGGCGCGTCGGCTGCACTGGCGATTTCGGGTCTGCCGTTCAACGGCCCGGTGGGCGCAGCACGCGTGGCCTACATCAACAACGAGTACGTGCTCAACCCGACGCGCGCCCAGATCAAGGAATCGCGCCTCGACCTCGTCGTGGCCGGTACCGAGCGCGCCGTGCTGATGGTGGAATCGGAAGCCGACCAGCTGCCGGAAGACGTGATGCTCGGCGCGGTCGTGTTCGGCCACGAGCAGATGCAAACGGCCATCGACGCGATCCACGAACTGGTGCGTGACGGCGGCAAGCCCGAGTGGGACTGGACGCCGGCGCCGAAGGACGAAGCGCTCATCGCACGCGTCACGGCCATCGCCAACGACAACCTGCTCGCCGCGTACCAACTGCGCGACAAGCAGCAGCGTTCGGCCAAGCTGAAGGAAGTCTACGCAGCGACGTCGGCCAAGCTCGAAGAAGAAGCGGCTGCGGCCGGCACGACGGCGGCCGACAAGGCCACGGTCGGCAACATCGTGTTCGACCTCGAAGCGAAGATCGTCCGCTCGCAGATCCTGAACGGCGAGCCGCGTATCGACGGCCGCGACACGCGCACGGTGCGCCCGATCGAGATCCGCACGGGCGTGCTGCCGCGCACCCACGGTTCGGCGCTCTTCACGCGCGGCGAAACGCAGGCGCTGGTCGTCGCGACGCTCGGCACCAAGGGCGACGAGCAGATCATCGACGCGCTCGAAGGCGAGTACCGCGACCGCTTCATGCTCCACTACAACATGCCCCCGTTCGCGACCGGCGAAACGGGCCGTGTCGGCTCGCCCAAGCGCCGTGAAATCGGCCACGGCCGTCTCGCCAAGCGCGCGCTGGTCGCATGCCTGCCGAGCGCCGAAGAGTTCGGCTACTCGATCCGCGTCGTTTCGGAAATCACCGAGTCGAACGGTTCGTCGTCGATGGCTTCGGTGTGCGGCGGCTGCCTCGCGCTGATGGACGCCGGCGTGCCGATGAAGGCGCACGTCGCCGGCATCGCGATGGGCCTGATCCTCGAAGGCAACAAGTTCGCCGTGCTGACCGACATCCTCGGCGACGAAGATCACCTCGGCGACATGGACTTCAAGGTTGCGGGAACGGAAGCTGGCGTGACCGCGCTGCAAATGGACATCAAGATCCAGGGCATCACCAAGGAAATCATGCAGGTCGCCCTCGCGCAGGCGAAGGAAGGCCGCATGCACATCCTCGGCAAGATGACCTCGGCCGTGTCGGGTGTGAACACCGAACTGTCGGCGTACGCTCCGCGCATGATCACGATCAAGATCAACCCGGAAAAGATCCGCGACGTGATCGGCAAGGGCGGTTCGGTGATCCGCGCGCTGACGGAAGAAACGGGCACGACCATCGATATCTCCGACGACGGCGTCGTGACCATCGCTTCGACGTCGAGCGAAGGCATGGCCGAAGCGAAGAAGCGCATCGAAAACATCACGGCCGAAATCGAAGTGGGCCAGGTGTACGAAGGCGCGGTCCTCAAGCTGCTGGACTTCGGCGCGATCGTGAACCTGCTGCCCGGCAAGGATGGTCTGCTGCATATCTCCGAGATCGCCAACGAGCGTATCAAGGACATCAACGACTATCTGAAGGAAGGCCAGGTCGTGAAGGTCAAGGTCATCCAGACGGACGAGAAGGGCCGCGTGCGCCTGTCCGCCAAGGCGCTGCTCAACGAGCAAGCGAATGGCGGCGCACCGCAAGGCGAGCCGCAGCAGTAAAGCGGTAAGCTCCAACGGCCGGCAGCGTGCAAAACGCGCCGGCCGTTTTTTATGACAATGAGGGTGAATGGCAGTGCGCATGCGTCAATCCTGTCGCGTGCGCAGCGCCATCCAGACGGGGCGCGAAGCGCTGAGGAGACGCGAGATGAAGGCAGTCGAGATTACGGAATTCGGTGCGCCGGATGTGCTCAAGCTGGCGGAACGGCCAACTCCCGAGCCGAAGGCCGGCGAAGTGCTGATCAAGGTGAGCGCCTCGGGCGTGAACCGTCCCGACGTGTTCCAGCGCAAGGGCTCGTATGCGCCGCCGCCGGGCATTTCCGATCTGCCGGGACTCGAGGTGGCGGGCGAGATCGTCGATGGCTCGATCGACGAGAAGAACAATCCGTTCGGCCTGAAGATCGGTGATCGCGTGTGCGCGCTGATCGCGGGCGGTGGTTACGCCGAATATGCGGTCGCGCCGCTCGGGCAATGCCTGCCGGTGCCGCAGGGGCTCACCGATGTCGAGGCGGCCTCGCTGCCCGAAACGTTCTTCACAGTCTGGAGCAACGTATTCCAGCGCGCCTACCTGGGCCAGGGCGAGGGCGGCGAGAACGAGACGCTGCTCGTGCAGGGCGGCTCGAGCGGCATCGGCGTGACGGCGATCCAGATCGCGCATGCCCTCGGCTTTCGTGTGTTCGCCACCGCGGGCTCGGACGACAAGTGCCGCGCTTGTGAAGCGCTCGGCGCCGACCGCGCCATCAACTACCGCAGCAGCGATTTCGTGGAGGTCGTGAAGGCGCTCACGAACGACCGCGGCGTGGACGTGATTCTCGACATGGTGGCCGGCGGCTACGTGGCGCGCGAGCTGTCCGCGCTGGCGACCGGCGGACGCATCGTGCTCATCGCGACGCTCGGCGGCTCCAAGGCCGAACTCAACATGGGCGAGATCCTGCGCCGCCGGCTCACGGTGACCGGTTCGACGCTGCGTGCGCGCTCCGTCGAGTTCAAGGCCCGGATCGCTCAGGAGCTCAAGGCGAAGGTCTGGCCCCTCATCGAAGAGGGTCGCATCAAACCCGTCGTGTTTCGCGTATTTCCCGCCGCACAGGCCGCTGAGGCCCATGCGTTGATGGAAAGCAGCGAGCATATCGGCAAGATCATGCTCGACTGGAGTAGCGCGGCGTGAGCGCGCGTCGGCAGGAGCGATCCGCTCCTGCTTGATTTTTCGGGATTTTTTTTCGCGTATTTTTTGTGCATCCCGGGCGGGGCGGTTTGACCCGTCTGGTTTTCACGCAGTAAAATTATGTGTTTTGCGTCCGCTTTTAACCGCAACCGGAACAATGACGAAACAACGATCGAAGCTCGTAGTCGGTAACTGGAAGATGCATGGCCGCCTCGCGGCCAATGCGGCACTGCTGGAAGGCGTTGCGCGCGGCGCGCAGGCGCTGCCCCAGGACGTGCACGTGGGTGTGTGCGTGCCGTTCGCGTATCTCGCGCAGGCGCAGGCACTGCTCGGCGGCAGCCGGGTTCAGTGGGGCGCACAGGACGTTTCGGCGCACGAGCAGGGCGCCTATACGGGCGAAGTCGCGGCAGGCATGGTTGCCGACTTCGAGGCCACGTTTGCGATCGTTGGTCACTCGGAACGCCGCGCTTACCACGGCGAAAGTTCCGAATGCGTCGCTGTGAAGGCGCAGCGCGCGCTTGCGGCGGGCCTCACGCCCATCGTCTGCGTGGGTGAAACGCTCGAAGAACGCGAGTCGGGCGCGACCGAGCGCGTGGTCGGCGCACAGATCGACGCCGTGCTGGCCGCGCTGTCGGTCGAAGAGGCCGCGCGTATCGTCGTCGCTTACGAGCCGGTCTGGGCGATCGGCACGGGCAAGAGCGCGAGCTCGGAGCAGGCTCAGCAGGTGCATGCGTTCCTGCGTGCCCGCCTCGCGGCCAAGGGCGCGCAAGTCGCGGACGTGCCGCTGCTCTACGGCGGCAGCGTGAAGCCGGAAAATGCGGCGGAGCTATTCCGTCAGGCCGACATCGACGGCGGCCTGATCGGCGGTGCGTCGCTGAAAGAGGGTGATTTCCTCGCGATCTGCGTGGCCGCTGCGGCGGGCGCCAGCATCGCGAGCTAAAGGCTTGCGCACGAAGCATTCGAACTAAAACGCGTCGTGCGGGCTGCTTATGCGTCTGCTCCGGGAGGGGTGGACGTTCAACCAGGACTCAGGTGAGTGTGATGCTGTATTTGAAAACGTTGATTATCGTCGTCCAGCTTCTGTCGGCGCTCGGGGTGATCGGCCTCGTCTTGCTGCAGCACGGCAAAGGCGCGGACATGGGCGCCGCATTCGGCAGCGGCGCGTCGGGCAGCCTGTTCGGCGCAAGCGGTTCCGCGAACTTCCTTTCGCGCACTACGGCAGTTCTCGCAACGGTGTTTTTCTGCTCCACCCTTGCGTTAACTTACCTGGGGTCGTATCATGCGAAGCCTTCGGCGGGCGTGCTTGGCGCTTCGGTTCCAGCCCCGGTCGTAGCCTCGGCGCCGGCTGCTTCGGCGCCGGTTGCACCTGCTCCTGGCGCATCCGCTCCGGCGGCGGCTTCGCCGGCTGCAGCAGCCTCGCAACCCGGCAACGACGTTCCGAAATAAGTTCGAAAAACCTGTTTTGTGCGTTGAACAACGAACGGAAACAAGTTAGAATCTAAGTCTTGAAGCGATTCGCGGGTTGCAAGATTTTGTTGTCCCGGATTGCATGTAGTGCCGACGTGGTGAAATTGGTAGACACGCTATCTTGAGGGGGTAGTGGCGAAAGCTGTGCGAGTTCGAGTCTCGCCGTCGGCACCAATGTTATCTAAAAAATGCCAGCCGCTTGCTTCAGCTTCGGCTGGCATTTTTGCTTCTTACGTCGTGTTCGTCTTCTGTTCGCAGCGCGAAGTACGTGAAGTGATTCCCGCGGAGCGATGCAAGTTCCAGCGGAACCTCAGAACCAACCGATATAGAGGATAGCCTTGAACCTCGCTGCCTATTTCCCCGTCCTTCTGTTCCTCCTCGTGGGTGTTGGTCTGGGCATAGCGCTAGTGACAATCGGCAAGGTCCTCGGTCCCAACCGGCCAGACAGCGAAAAAAATTCGCCGTACGAGTGCGGCTTCGAAGCCTTCGAAGACGCCCGAATGAAGTTCGACGTACGCTACTACCTGGTCGCCATCCTTTTCATCATCTTCGACCTCGAAACGGCGTTCCTGTTTCCGTGGGGTGTAGCCCTGCGCGACATCGGCTGGCCGGGCTTCCTGTCGATGATGCTGTTTCTGCTCGAATTCCTGCTGGGCTTTGCCTACATCTGGAAGAAGGGTGGTCTCGACTGGGAATAATGGGTTAATCGCCGGATTGCATGGGCGGCACTGCGGGGAAACTGTGGGCTGTCCGTCTGGAGTGGAAAGCACATGAGTATCGAAGGGGTCTTGAAGGAAGGGTTTGTCACCACTACGGCTGACAAGCTGATCAACTGGACGCGCACTGGCTCGCTGTGGCCGATGACGTTCGGTCTGGCGTGTTGCGCGGTCGAGATGATGCACGCGGGCGCGGCCCGTTATGACCTTGACCGTTTCGGCGTAGTGTTTCGTCCGAGCCCGCGTCAGTCGGACGTCATGATCGTCGCCGGCACGCTCTGCAACAAGATGGCGCCGGCGCTGCGCAAGGTCTACGACCAGATGGCCGAGCCGCGCTGGGTCATTTCGATGGGGTCGTGCGCCAACGGCGGCGGCTACTACCACTATTCGTATTCGGTCGTGCGCGGTTGTGATCGCATCGTGCCGGTCGACGTCTATGTGCCGGGATGCCCGCCGACAGCGGAAGCCCTGGTCTACGGGGTGATCCAGTTGCAGGCGAAGATTCGCCGCACCAGCACCATCGCCCGTCAATAAAGGCCGCGAGCCTCCCCACAATATGGCAAGCAAACTCGAGACCCTGAAAGCGAACCTCGAAGCGGCCCTCGGCGCGCGCATCGTCAGCCTCACCGAGGCGCTCGGCGAGCTGACGCTGGTCGTCAAGGCGGGCGAGTCCCTCGCGGTGGCCAAGGAGCTGCGCGACAATCCCTCGCTGCGCTTCGAGCAACTGGTCGACCTGTGCGGCGTCGACTACCAGACCTTCGGTGACGGCGCCTGGGAAGGCCCGCGCTTCGCCGCGGTGTCGCATCTGCTGTCGCTCGCGAACAACTGGCGCGTGCGTCTGCGCGTGTTCGCGCCGGACGACGAAGTGCCTATCGTGCCCTCGCTCGTCGAGATCTGGAATTCGGCCAACTGGTACGAGCGCGAGGCGTTCGACCTGTTCGGCATCGTCTTCGAAGGCCACCCCGACCTGCGCCGCATCCTGACCGACTACGGTTTCATCGGCCATCCGTTCCGCAAGGACTTCCCGGTTTCGGGCTATGTCGAAATGCGTTACGACCCGGAGCAGAAGCGCGTGGTCTACCAGCCCGTCACGATCGAGCCGCGCGAGATCACGCCGCGTGTGATCCGCGAAGATCGCTACGGCGGTCTGAAGAAACACTAAGAGGGTCGCATGTCAGAGATCAAGAACTACACGCTCAACTTCGGCCCGCAGCACCCGGCAGCGCACGGTGTGCTGCGCCTCGTGCTCGAGCTCGACGGCGAAGTGATCCAGCGCGCCGATCCGCACATCGGCCTGCTGCATCGCGCGACCGAAAAACTCGCCGAGAGCAAGACGTTCATTCAGTCGGTGCCGTACATGGACCGTCTCGACTACGTGTCGATGATGGTCAACGAGCACGGCTATGTGCTCGCCATCGAAAAGCTGCTCGGCATTGAAGTGCCGATCCGCGCGAAGTACATCCGCGTGCTGTTCGACGAAGTCACGCGCGTGCTGAACCACCTCATGTGGATCGGCTCGCACGCGCTCGACGTCGGCGCGATGGCGGTGTTCCTCTACGCGTTCCGCGAGCGCGAAGACCTGATGGACGTCTACGAGGCGGTCTCGGGTGCGCGCATGCACGCCGCTTACTACCGTCCGGGCGGCGTGTATCGCGATCTGCCTGACGCAATGCCGCAATACAAGGCGTCGAAGATCCACAACGAGAAGGCGCTCGCCCGCATGAACGAGGCGCGCCAGGGCTCGGTGCTGGACTTCATCGACGACTTCTTCACGCGTTTCCCCGGTTGCGTCGACGAGTACGAAACGCTCCTCACCGACAACCGTATCTGGAAGCAGCGTCTGGTCGGCATCGGCGTGGTGAGCCCCGAGCGCGCCATGCAGCTTGGTCTCACGGGCGCGATGCTGCGCGGTTCGGGCATCGAATGGGATCTGCGCAAGAAGCAGCCGTACGAAGTCTACGACCAGATGGACTTCGACATTCCGGTGGGCGTGAACGGCGACTGCTACGACCGCTATCTCGTGCGCGTCGAGGAAATGCGTCAGTCCACCCGCATTGCGAAACAGTGCATTGAGTGGCTGCGCAAGAATCCCGGCCCCGTGATGATCGACAATCACAAGGTTGCGCCGCCCTCGCGCGTGAACATGAAGTCGAACATGGAAGAGCTGATTCACCACTTCAAGCTCTTCACGGAAGGCTTCCACGTGCCCGAAGGCGAGGCGTACGCTGCCGTCGAACATCCGAAGGGTGAATTCGGCATCTACCTGGTGTCAGATGGCGCGAACAAGCCGTATCGTCTGAAGATCCGTGCGCCGGGCTATGCCCACCTGTCCGCGCTCGATGAAATGGCGCGCGGCCACATGATTGCCGACGCGGTCACGATCATCGGCACGCAGGACATCGTGTTCGGTGAAATCGACCGCTAGGGCGGCGCGCAGTAAGGTGCGCCCGGTCCCGGGCGCACGCAGCATGGAACGCCACGTCTGTCGCAGCGAATGTATGAGAACGCGCGGCAGGTTTTCGTTCGGTAGGAATTGAAAGAGTCGTGTCTGAAAATGATCTCAGCTGAAGGCCTGAAAGAAATCGATCGCGCGTTGACGAAGTACCCCGCCGATCAACGACAGTCCGCCGTGATGGCGGCTTTGGCCGTTGCTCAGGAAGAGCATGGCTGGCTGTCTCCCGAAATCATGCAGTTCGTGGCCGACTACATCGGCATGCCGCCTGTCGCGGTCCAGGAAGTGGCCACGTTCTACACGATGTTCGAGACCACGCCGGTCGGCAAGCACAAGATCACGCTCTGCACGAATCTGCCGTGCCAGCTCGGCCCGGAAGGCGGCTCGGAGAGCGCCGCCGAATACCTGAAGCAGAAGCTCGGAATCGACTTCGGCGAAACCACGCCCGACGGCAAGTTCACCTTGAAAGAAGGTGAATGCATGGGCGCGTGCGGCGATGCACCGGTGATGCTCGTGAACAATCACCGCATGTGCAGCTTCATGAGCCGCGAGAAGATCGACCAGCTGCTCGAGGAGCTTTCGAAATGACTTCGTTGCACGACCGTCACATCAAACCGCTGATTCTCGCGGGCCTCAACGGCGAGAACTGGCATCTCGAAGACTACGTCGCGCGCGGCGGCTACAAGCAGCTGCGCCGTATTCTCGAAGAAAAGATTCCGCCCGAGCAGGTGATCGCCGACGTGAAGGCGAGCGGTCTGCGCGGCCGCGGCGGCGCGGGCTTCCCGACCGGCCTGAAATGGAGCTTCATGCCGCGTCAGTTCCCGGGGCAGAAGTATCTCGTCTGCAACTCGGACGAGGGCGAGCCTGGCACGTTCAAGGACCGCGACATCCTGCGCTGGAATCCGCATAGCGTGATCGAAGGCATGGCCATCGGCGCGTACGCGATGGGCATCACCGTCGGCTACAACTACATCCATGGCGAGATTTTCGAGGTGTATCGCCGCTTCGAGGCTGCGCTGGAAGAAGCGCGCCAGGCGGGCTACCTCGGCGACAACATTCTCGGCACGGACTTCTCGTTCCAGCTGCACGCGCACCATGGCTACGGCGCGTACATCTGCGGCGAGGAAACCGCGCTGCTCGAGTCGCTCGAAGGCAAGAAGGGCCAGCCGCGCTTCAAGCCGCCGTTCCCGGCGAGCTTCGGCGTGTACGGCAAGCCGACCACGATCAACAACACCGAGACCTTCGCAGCCGTCCCGTTCCTGTTGACCGTCGGTCCGCAGACGTACATGGAACTCGGCAAGCCGAACAACGGCGGCACGAAGATCTTCTCGATCTCGGGCGACGTGGAGCGTCCGGGCAACTACGAGATCCCGCTCGGCACCCCGTTCGCGAAGCTCATGGAACTGGCCGGCGGCGTGCGCGGCGGCAAGAAGCTGAAGGCCGTGATTCCGGGCGGCTCGTCGGCGCCGGTCATTCCGGGCGACCTGATGATGCAGACGGACATGGACTATGACTCCATCGCCAAGCAGGGCTCGATGCTCGGCTCGGGCGCCGTCATCGTCATGGACGAAACGCGCTGCATGGTGCGCTCGCTGCTGCGCCTCTCGTACTTCTATTACGAAGAGTCGTGCGGCCAGTGCACGCCGTGCCGCGAAGGCACGGGCTGGCTGTATCGCGTGGTGAACCGTATCGAGCACGGCGAAGGCCGCCAGGAAGACCTGGATCTGCTGAACTCGGTGGCGGGCAACATCATGGGCCGCACGATCTGCGCGCTCGGCGACGCGGCGGCCATGCCGGTGCGCGGCATGCTCAAGCATTACTGGGACGAATTCGAATATCACGTGCACAACAAGCGTTGTCTGGTCGGCGGTCATGCCGGCTCGCACGCGGCCTCGGAGACGGTGGCCGCCTGACAGGCGAAGAGACAGCATGTTGTGCGCGAACCGCGTAGCACGACGCAACGACGCAACGGCGCAGTGACGGGGAATGCTGCTGTGAAATTGAGCGGTAACAGGTTAGGGACGATTAACCATCATGGTTGAACTTGAAATAGACGGCAAGAAGGTGCAGGTGCCCGAGGGCAGCATGGTGATCCAGGCTGCTCAGCGCGTGGACACGTACATCCCGCACTTCTGCTATCACAAGAAGCTCTCCATCGCGGCCAACTGCCGGATGTGTCTCGTCGATGTCGAGAAGATGCCGAAGGCCGTGCCCGCATGCGCGACGCCGGTGTCGCAAGGCATGGTCGTGCGCACCATGTCGGACAAGGCCGTGCAGGGTCAGCAAGCCGTGATGGAATTCCTGCTGATCAACCACCCGCTCGACTGCCCGATCTGCGATCAGGGCGGCGAATGCCAGCTTCAGGATCTGGCCGTCGGTTACGGCAAGTCCGCGTCGCGCTACAGCGAAGAAAAGCGCGTGGTGTTCCACAAGAACGTCGGTCCGCTCATCTCGATGGAAGAGATGTCGCGCTGCATTCACTGCACGCGCTGCGTGCGCTTCGGCGACGAAATCGCCGGCGTGATGGAGCTCGGCATGCTCGGCCGCGGCGAGCATTCGGAAATCACCTCATTCGTCGGCAAGACGGTCGACTCCGAACTCTCGGGCAACATGATCGACCTGTGCCCGGTCGGCGCGCTCACGAGCAAGCCGTTCCGCTTCTCGGCGCGGACGTGGGAACTGTCGCGCCGCAAGTCGGTGAGCCCGCACGACGCAACGGGTGCGAACCTCGTCGTGCAGGTGAAGAACAACCGCGTGATGCGCGTGCTGCCGTTCGAGAACGAATCCATCAACGAATGCTGGATCTCGGACAAGGACCGCTTCTCGTACGAAGGCCTGAACAGCGAAGACCGCCTCACGCGCCCGATGATCAAGCAGGGCGGCGAGTGGATCGAGACCGACTGGCAGACCGCGCTCGAATACGTCGTGAAGGGCATCAAGGGCATATGCGACGAGCATGGCGAGAACCAGCTCGCGCTGCTCGCGAGCCCGCACAGCACCCTCGAAGAACTTTATCTCGCGAAGCAGTTCGCGGACGCGATCGGCACGCCGAACGTCGACTTCCGTCTGCGCCAGAGCGACTTCTCGGCGCCGCTCGAAGGCGCGCCGTGGCTCGGCACGAAGATCGCCGAACTCTCGTATGCCGACTCGGCATTCGTGATCGGTTCGTTCCTGCGCCGCGACCACGCGCTGTTCGCAGCGCGTCTGCGCCAGGCAGCGAAGGGCGGTGCACAGGTCAGCTTCCTGCAGGCCACCGCTGACGGCTCGCTGATCCCGAACGCGCAGCGCATTGTCGCCGCGCCCTCGGCATGGCTGGACGAACTCGCTTCGATCGCAGCGGCTGTCGCCGAAGCGAAGGGCGTTGCGGTGCCGGAAGGTTTCGCGGGCGCACAGGCCACGCACGCCGCGAAGCAGGTTGCCGCGTCGCTTGCGAATGGCGAGCGACGCTACGTGCTGCTCGGCAACGCCGCGGTCCAGCACCCGGAATTCTCGCGCCTGCACGCCGCCGCGCAGTTCATCGCCGAAACGACGGGCGCGACGCTTGGCTTCCTCACGGAAGCGGCCAACACGGTCGGCGCGCATATCGCCGGCGCACTGCCGGGCCGCGACGGCCTGAACGCACGCGAAGCGTTCGAGCAGCCGCGCAAGGGCTATCTGCTCCTGAACGTCGAGCCGGAATTCGATACGGCCAACCCGGCCGCCGCGCGCGCCGCGCTTGCGCAGGCCGAAATGGTCGCCGTGTTCTCGCCGTACAAGACGGGCCTCGACTACGCGGACGTACTGCTGCCCATCGCGCCGTACACGGAAACGTCGGGCACCTTCATCAACGCAGAAGGGACGTCGCAGACCTTCAACGGCGTCGTGCGCCCGCTCGGCGACACGCGTCCGGCATGGAAGGTCCTGCGCGTGCTCGGCACGCTGCTGGGCGCCAAGGGTTTCGAATACGACACCGCCGAAGAAGTGCGCCGCAAGGCGATGGGCGACGGCAGCTTCGAAGGCCGTCTGTCGAACAAGGCCGGCGCCACGATTGCACGCGGCAGCCTCGCGAAGGCCGCGGAAGGCCGCTTCGAGCGTATCGCCGACGTGCCGATCTACCACGCCGATCAAATCGTGCGCCGCGGCGAAGCGCTGCAGCTCACCATGGCTGCCCGCGTGGCGAACGCGATCGGCCTGCCGGCGGCATACTTCGACCAGCTCGGCCTGAAGGAAGGCGACGCCGTGCGCGTGCGCCAGGGCGAGCTGTCGGTGACGGCGCCTGCAACGCGCGATGCGAATCTTGCGCCGACAGTCGTGCGTGTGTCGGCGGCGACGCCGGCCGGAGCGCAACTCGGCAGCCTGTTCGGTGAACTGCTGGTGGAGAAGGCGTAAATGAGCTTGTTCGATACGATCAATGCAGGCGGCAGCCAGCTGCTCGGCGTGGCATGGCCCACCGTCTGGGCGCTGGTGCGCATTCTCGTCGTCGCGGTGGTGATCCTGCTGTGCGTGGCGTACCTGATCCTCTGGGAGCGCAAGCTGATCGGCTGGATGCACGTGCGTCTCGGCCCGAACCGCGTGGGCCCCGCAGGTCTCTTGCAGCCGATCGCCGACGTGCTGAAGCTGCTGCTCAAGGAAGTGATTCAGCCTGCGCAGGCAAGCCGCTGGATCTACATGGTCGCGCCGATCATGGTGGTGGTGCCGGCCTTCGCGGTCTGGGCGGTGATTCCGTTCCAGGCGGGCGCGGTGCTCGGCGATATCAACGCGGGCCTGCTCTACGCGATGGCGATCTCGTCGATCGGCGTGTACGGCGTGATTCTGGCGGGCTGGGCGTCGAACTCGAAGTACGCGTTCCTCGGCGCCATGCGCGCCGCGGCGCAGATGGTTTCATACGAGATTTCGATGGGCTTCGCGCTCGTCGTCGTACTGATGGTGTCGGGCAGCCTGAACCTCTCGGTGATCGTCGAAGGCCAGATGCGCGGCATGTTCGCAAACTGGGGCATTACGTTCCTCTCGTGGAACTGGCTGCCGCTGCTGCCGATGTTCGTCGTCTACTTCATCTCGGGCATTGCCGAAACGAACCGTCACCCGTTCGACGTGGTGGAAGGGGAGTCGGAAATCGTCGCGGGTCACATGATCGATTACTCGGGTATGGCGTTCGCGCTGTTCTTCCTCGCCGAGTACATCAACATGATCGTGATCTCGGCGCTCGCCTCGGTGCTGTTCCTCGGCGGCTGGAGCGCCCCGTTCGCGTTCCTCGACTTCATCCCGGGCGTGTTCTGGCTGGTGCTGAAGGTCTTCTGCCTGCTGTCGGTCTTCATCTGGGCCCGCGCGACGTTCCCGCGCTATCGCTATGACCAGATCATGCGTCTCGGCTGGAAGGTGTTCATTCCGGTGTGCATCGTGTGGCTGATCGTGGTCGGCTTCTGGTACATGTCGCCGTTGAGCATCTGGAAATAAGGGGCGAACACAACCATGAACGCTATCCAAAACTTCTTCAAGACGTTTTTCCTGACCGAGCTGCTCAAGGGGCTCGCGCTGACGGGTCGTTACACCTTCAAGCGCAAGTTCACCGTGCAGTTCCCGGAAGAAAAGACGCCTATCTCGCCGCGTTTTCGGGGTTTGCACGCGCTGCGCCGCTATGAAAATGGCGAAGAGCGCTGCATCGCGTGCAAGCTGTGCGAGGCCGTGTGCCCTGCGCTCGCGATCACGATCGAATCGGAAGTGCGCGAGGACAACACGCGCCGCACGACGCGTTACGACATCGATCTGACCAAGTGCATCTTCTGCGGTTTCTGCGAAGAGAGCTGCCCGGTCGACTCGATCGTCGAAACGCACATTCTCGAGTATCACGGCGAGAAGCGCGGCGATCTGTATTTCACGAAGGATATGCTGCTGGCCGTTGGCGATCGCTATGAAGCGCAGATCGCGGCGAACAAGGCAGCGGATGCACCGTACCGTTGATCTTTCAGTTTGACGCTGCATCGGCCCGCGGTTCGGGCCGGCTGCGGGGAACGCGTGTGCCGAACGCCCGCGCGATACCGCAGCCTGACCGCCGCGGCGCGACGCTCACTGGTCTGGCCGCCAGTCTGCGCCGCGCAATCCGCTTCACGAAGGCCTCAACGATGAACCAGTAATCATGGAATTCACGACCGTCCTGTTCTACATCTTCGCGCTGCTGCTCACGCTGTCAGGGCTGAAGGTGATCACTTCGCGCAATCCTGTCGCGTCTGCGCTCTTCCTCGTGCTCGCGTTCTTCAACGCGGCCGCGATCTGGATGCTGCTCGAGGCCGAATTCCTCGCGATCCTGCTGGTGCTCGTCTACGTGGGCGCGGTGATGGTGCTGTTCCTGTTCGTGGTGATGATGCTGGACATCAACATCGACGTGCTGAGCCGCGACTTCAAGCGCTTCATCCCGGTGGCGACCATCGTGGGCGCGATCATCGTGGTCGAAACCGCGCTGATCCTGTGGCACGGCTTCGGCGCGACGAGCGCGCCGGTGCCCGATACCACGCCGGCTGCCGCCGCCGCGATCTCGAACGCACACCTGATCGGCAAGATCATCTACACCGACTACATCTTCGCCTTCGAAGTCGCCGGCCTCGTGCTGCTGGTGGCGATCGTCGCGGCCATCGCGCTCACGGTGCGCGAGCCGAAGGACTCGAAGCGTCAGGACGTATCGAAGCAGGTCAACGTGCGTCGTCAGGACCGCGTGCGCCTCGTGAAGATGCAGGCCGTCGTGGAAGTGCCGGAGCCCGCGGAACCGGCGCAAGCCGAAGCCGGGGCTGCGCCCGCGGCGGGCGCCGCGCCGGCCGCACCGGCAACGAAGAGCTAAGCGCGAAGGAGCGAACCATGCTGACACTGGCCCATTACCTCGTCCTCGGCGCGATCCTTTTTGCGATCTCGATCGTCGGAATCTTTTTGAATCGGCGCAACGTCATCATCATCCTGATGGCGATTGAGCTGATGCTGTTAGCGGTGAACACGAACTTTGTCGCGTTCTCGCATTACCTCGGTGACGTTCACGGACAGATTTTCGTGTTCTTCGTGCTTACAGTTGCGGCGGCGGAAGCTGCAATTGGTCTGGCTATTCTTGTGACCCTGTTCCGCAGCCTCGACACGATCAATGTCGAGGATCTCGATCAGCTCAAAGGCTAAGGCAGGCTGACTTTATGGCAACGACTCTCAACGAAACTCTTCTGCTGGCGATCCCGCTGGCTCCTCTCGCCGGTTCCCTGATTGCCGGTCTCTTTGGCAAAACGATCGGGCGCGCGGGCGCGCATACGGTGACCATTCTCGGCGTCGCGATTGCGTTCGTGCTGTCGTGCATCACGCTCTTCGACGTGATGGGCGGCGCGAGCTTCAACGCGACGGTCTACGAATGGATGTCGGTTGGCAGCCTGAAGTTCGAAGTCGGCTTCCTCATCGACTCGCTGACTGCGCTCATGATGGTCGTCGTGACCTTCGTGTCGCTGATGGTGCACATCTACACGATCGGCTACATGGCGGAAGAAGAGGGCTACGAGCGCTTCTTCTCGTACATCGCGCTCTTCACGTTCTCGATGCTGATGCTCGTGATGAGCAACAACTTCCTGCAGCTGTTCTTCGGCTGGGAAGCAGTGGGTCTCGTCTCGTACCTGCTGATCGGCTTCTACTTCAAGCGTGAAAGCGCGATCTACGCGAACATGAAGGCGTTCCTCGTGAACCGCGTGGGCGACTTCGGCTTCCTGCTCGGTATTGGCCTGTTGCTCGCGTTCGGCGGCTCGCTGAACTACAACGACATCTTCGCGAAGGGTCATGAAATCGCCGCGCTGACGTTCCCGGGCACCTCGTGGAACCTGCTCACTGTTGCGTGTATCTGCCTCTTCATCGGCGCGATGGGTAAGTCGGCGCAGTTCCCGCTGCACGTCTGGCTCCCGGACTCGATGGAAGGCCCGACGCCGATCTCCGCACTGATTCACGCGGCAACCATGGTGACGGCCGGTATCTTCATGGTCGCGCGCATGTCGCCGCTGTTCGAACTCTCGGAAGCCGCACTGTCGTTCATCGTCGTGATCGGCGCCATTACCGCGCTCTTCATGGGCTTCCTCGGCGTGGTCCAGAACGACATCAAGCGTGTGGTGGCTTACTCCACGCTCTCGCAGCTCGGCTACATGACGGTGGCGCTCGGCGTGTCGGCTTATCCGGTGGCGATCTTCCACCTGATGACCCACGCGTTCTTCAAGGCGCTGCTGTTCCTCGGCGCGGGCTCGGTCATCATCGGCATGCACCACGATCAGGACATGCGCAACATGGGCGGCCTGCGCAAGTACATGCCCATCACGTGGATCACGTCGCTCATCGGTTCGCTCGCGCTGATCGGCACGCCGTTCTTCTCGGGCTTCTACTCGAAGGATTCGATCATCGATGCCGTGAAGCTCTCGCACCTGCCGGGTTCGGGCTTCGCGTACTTCGCGGTGGTCGCGAGCGTGTTCGTCACGGCGCTCTATTCGTTCCGCATGTACTTCCTCGTGTTCCACGGTGAAGAGCGCTTCCGCGGTCCGAAGCATCCGGAATCGCCGATGGCGATCGAAGCAGCCCACGGTCATGGCGATCATGGCCACGACGAACACCACGTGCACGTGCCGCACGAGTCGCCGTGGGTCATCTGGGTGCCGCTCGTTCTGCTCGCGATTCCCTCGGTGATCGCCGGTGCGTTCGCGATCCAGCCGCTGCTCTTCGGTGACTTCTTCTCGCATGGCGTGGCGTTCCAGAACGTCATCTTCGTTGGCGAGAACCACGAAGCGCTCGCGGAGATGGGCAAGGAATTCCAGGGCTGGGCCGCGATGGGCGCGCATGCGTTCTCGGGTCTGCCGGTGTGGCTCGCACTCGCGGGTGTGGTGGTGGCGTGGTTCTTCTACATGAAGCGCCCGGAACTGCCGGCCGTCGTGTCGCGCACTTTCTCGCCGGTCTACAAGCTGCTGGCAAACGCGTATTACCTCGACAAGATCAACGAAATTGTCTTCGCTCGCGGAGCCGTCGCGATCGGTCGCGGTCTGTGGAAGGAGGGCGATGTCGTCGTGATCGACGGCGTCGTAAACGGGAGCGCCAAGTTTATCGGCTGGTTTGCAACTGTCATTCGTTTCCTGCAATCCGGCTATATCTACCACTACGCATTTGCCATGATCATTGGCATGCTTGGCCTCCTTACCCTGTTTGTAACGCTCGGCGGCAAATAAGGCAAAATAAGGCGAGGAAACGCATGCACGCAACTCCGATTCTCAGTATTGCGATATGGATGCCGATCGTATTCGGCATCATCGTTCTTGTAGTGGGTTCCCGTCGGAACCCGAGTGCGGACCGCTGGCTCGCACTCATCGGTTCGGTGCTTAGTTTCCTCGTCACCCTTCCGCTCGTTGCGGGCTTCGATACGAGCACGGCTTCCCTGCAGTTCGAGGAGAAGGCGGTCTGGATCGAGCGGTTCAATATTGCGTATCACCTGGGCGTCGACGGCATCGCGATGTGGTTCGTCGTGCTGACGGCGCTCATCACCGTGATCGTCGTGATCGCGGGCTGGCAGGTCATCACGAAGAATGTTGCGCAGTATTACGCGTCGTTCCTCATCCTGTCGGGCATCATGATCGGCGTTTTCTGCGCCGCCGACGGTCTGCTGTTCTACGTGTTCTTCGAAGCCACGCTCATTCCGATGTACATCATCATCGGCGTGTGGGGCGGCCCGAACCGCGTGTACGCAGCATTCAAGTTCTTTCTTTACACGCTGGCCGGCTCGCTGCTCATGCTGGTCGCGTTGCTGTACCTGTACCGCATTACCGGGACCTTCGACCTCGCCACCTGGCAGGCCGCGAAGATCGCCATGACGCCGCAAATCCTGCTGTTCATCGCGTTCTTCTTCGCGTTCGCCGTCAAGGTGCCGATGTGGCCGGTCCACACGTGGTTGCCGGACGCGCACGTCGAAGCGCCCACGGGCGGCTCGGTCGTGCTGGCCGCGATCATGCTCAAGCTCGGTGCGTACGGTTTCCTGCGTTTCTCGCTGCCGGTCACGCCGGACGCGAGCCACTACCTGGCGCCGGTCATCATCACGCTGTCCCTGATCGCCGTGATCTATATCGGCCTCGTGGCGATGGTGCAGGCGGACATGAAGAAGCTGGTCGCGTACTCGTCGATTGCCCACATGGGCTTCGTCACGCTCGGCTTCTTTATGTTCGGCGAATCGAGCCAGCTCGCGATGGAAGGCGGGATCATCCAGATGATCTCGCACGGTTTCGTCTCGGGCGCCATGTTCCTGTGCATCGGCGTGCTGTATGACCGCATGCACACACGCGATATCGCGGATTACGGCGGTGTGGTCAACACCATGCCGAAGTTCGCGGCGCTGGTCATGCTGTTCGCGATGGCCAACTGCGGTCTGCCGGGCACCTCGGGATTCGTCGGCGAATTCATGGTGATTCTGGCGGCCGTGAAGTACAACTTCTGGATCGCATTCGGGGCGGCGTTCACGCTGATCCTGGGCGCGGCCTATACGTTGTGGATGTACAAGCGGGTGTATTTCGGCGCCGTTGCGAATGACCATGTTCGCGAGCTGAAGGACATTAACGGTCGCGAATACTTCATTCTCGGAGTACTCGCACTGTTTACGCTTTTCATGGGCGTCTACCCGAAGCCCTTTACCGATGTGATGCACGTTTCCGTGGAAAACCTCCTCTCCCACGTCGCAGTGTCGAAACTGCCGCTGTCACAGTAATACCCGAGCGGAGGAACAAAAGATCATGCCAAACGCCCCTATGTACGCTCTGCTGCCCGACGGCCTGGTGATGACCGGCCTCGTCGTCGCGTGGCTCAACGACACGTTCACCGGACCTGAAGGCCGGCGCACGACCTACTTCATCGCGCTGCTGACCACGGTCATAGCCGGTATCTGGTTCGCGGTGGACGCGTTCGATCCGCACGTGTACTACTACTTCACGCGCATGTACGTGGTCGATCCGTTCGCGAGCGCCATGAAGGCGGTGGTCACGCTCGGCTACGCCGTGTCGATCGTGTACTCGCGCAAGTACCTCGAAGACCGCGACATGTTCCGGGGCGAGTTCTTCCTGCTTGGCCTGTTCTCGCTGCTCGGCCAGCTCACGATGATCTCGGGCAACAACTTCCTCACGCTGTACCTCGGCCTCGAGCTGATGTCGCTCTCGCTCTACGCGGTCATCGCACTGCGCCGTAACGCGGCGCAGTCGAACGAAGCGGCCATGAAGTACTACGTGCTGGGTGCGCTCGCTTCGGGCTTCCTGCTCTACGGCATCTCGATGCTGTACGGTGCGACCGGCTCGCTCGAGCTGAACGAAGTGTTCAAGGCCGTGGCTTCGGGCCACATCAACGATATCGTCCTGCTGTTCGGCGTGGTGTTCATCGTCGCCGGCGTGGCGTTCAAGATGGGTGCGGTGCCGTTCCACATGTGGGTGCCCGACGTCTATCAAGGCGCGCCTACGGCCATGACGCTGCTGACCGGCGGCGGCCCGAAGGTCGCGGCATTCGCCTGGGCCGTGCGCTTCCTCGTGATGGGCCTGCTGCCGCTGGCAGTGGACTGGCAGGAGATGCTGATCATCCTCGCGGCACTCTCGATGATCGTCGGCAACATCACGGGTATCGTCCAGCGCAACATCAAGCGCATGCTCGCGTACTCGGCCATCTCGAACATGGGCTTCGTGCTGCTCGGCCTGCTTGCCGGCATCGTCGACAACAAGGCGACGGGCGCGGCCAGCGCATACAGCTCGGCCATGTTCTACAGCATCGTCTATCTGATCACGACGCTCGGCGCGTTCGGCATCGTCATGCTGCTGTCCCGCCGCGATTTCGAAGCGGAAACGATCGACGACTTCAAGGGCCTGAACCAGCGCAACCCGGTGTTCGCGTTCGTGATGATGCTCATGATGTTCTCGCTCGCCGGCATTCCGCCGACCGTCGGCTTCTACGCGAAGCTCGCCGTGCTCGAAGCGACCATGAACGCGGGCCTCACGTGGCTTGCCGTGCTCGCCGTGGTTACGTCGCTGTTCGGCGCGTTCTACTACCTGCGTATCGTCAAGCTGATGTACTTCGACGCACCGCAGGACGAAGCACCGATCGAGAGCCACGCATTGAACCGCGGGCTGCTCACGCTCAACGGCGTGGCGGTGCTCGTGCTGGGCATCATTCCTGGCCCGCTGATGTCGATCTGCCTGCAGGCTGTCACGCATACGCTGCCGCTCTGATGTCGGCAGCGGGCTGGTTCATCGTGCTGTTGGCGCTCGCGGGCGCCAACCTGCCGTTCCTCAACCAGCGATTGTTCGGCGTGGTGCCGCTTCGCGCACCGAAGAAGAGTGCGTGGATTCGCATCGCTGAAATGATCGTGTTGTACTTTGTGGTCGGTACGTTCGGCTTCCTGCTGGAGGCGCGCGCCGGCAATCGTTTTGACCAGGGCTGGCAGTTCTACGCGATCACCTTCAGTCTTTTTGTCGTGTTCGCGTTTCCCGGCTTCACCTGGCAATATCTCGTCAAACGCCGCCCGGCGTGACGCGCGTGGCCGGCCCGCGGCCGGCACGCGCGGTGCGACCCGCAGTCCGGCCGCAGTCTGGCCGGTTTCACTTCAAGCGGCGCGCGCGCGGCTTCCCGAATTTCCTGAGCACCCACGAGGCTGACTATGGCTGAACATCATCAACACGACCCGGCGCTCGCCGAGACGTGCGTGGAAAGCACGACGCTCTACGCCGGTAATTTTCTTACCCTGAAGCGCGACACCGTTGCGCTGCCGGACGGCAAGCATGCGACGCGCGAGTTCGTGCAGCATCCTGGCGCGGTGATGGTCATCCCGCTGTTCGACGACGGCCGCGTGCTGATGGAGCGCCAGTACCGCTATCCGCTCTCGCGTGTGATGACCGAATTCCCGGCAGGCAAGCTCGACCCGCAGGAGGGCGCGCTCGCCTGTGCGATCCGCGAGCTCAAGGAGGAGACGGGCTATACGGCGCGCGAGTATGTCTATCTCGCGCAGATCCATCCCGTGATCTCGTACTCGACCGAGTTCATCGACATTTACCTCGCACGCGGGCTGACCGCGGGCGCGGCGCAACTCGACGACGGCGAGTTTCTCCAAACCTTCACGGCGAGGGTTCCGGAACTGCTCGAATGGGTGCGCACGGGCAAGATCACCGACGTGAAGACAATCATCGGCACGTTCTGGCTCGAAAAGGCGCTGTCGGGCGCGTGGCCGCTCGCGAACGCTGAGCAGGGCTGACACGCTACCCGGCAGCGGATTCCTGAGCAGCGGCGGCCCTTGTGGCCGCCGTTGTCGCTTCTACGCGCACCCCAAGCGCAGGTACACCTGAAGCACCTTCAGCGCGCCCGCCCGCGCGGCGCTACAATCGAACCCCCGGGAAAGTCCCGGTGGCTGGCCGCAGGAATTTTTTCGAACGGTCGTTCACAAATTTACGATTTGCGCTAAACTCATCGCAAGCCTCGATTCCCCATGAAGGTCCTCGATTTACAGTGTCCAGACGGCCATCGGTTTGAAGGCTGGTTCGCCTCGGTTGACGACTTCGAGTCGCAACTGTCCCGCAAGCTGGTCGAATGTCCGATGTGCGGCGCCACCCATGTGACCCGCTTGCCGTCCGCGCCCCGGCTGAACCTGTCCGGCGCGAGCGAAACGCCGAAAGCGTCGCCGCACGAGCAGGCAGCGCAATGGCAGGCGCATGCGATGCGTGTGATCCGCGAGGTCCTCGAGAAGACGGAGAACGTAGGCGACCGTTTCGTCGAGGAGGCGCGGCGCATTCACTACAACGAAGCGCCGTCGCGCAATATCCGTGGAGTCGCTTCCGCGGACGATGCGCAAGCTCTCGTCGAAGAAGGCATCGATGTGATGCCGCTGCCGGTTCCGGCCGCGTTGAAGGGTCCGCTGCAATAACGCCATGCGGGTCTTCGCCGCGGCGCGAGGTTCGCTCGCACCGGCCGCGGCCAGGAGACATTGCGCATGGATCTGGACTACACCCCCGCTGACGACGCATTTCGCGCCGAAATCCGCGCCTGGCTCGAGGCCAATCTGCCTCAAGCGATGCGCGACAAGGTTCTCAACCACAAACGCCTCTCGCGCGACGACATTGCCAACTGGCACAAGCTGCTAGGCAAGAAGGGCTGGTCCGCGCCCGCGTGGCCCGCGCAATGGGGCGGCCCAGGCTGGACCGAAGCGCAACGCCACATCTGGGACGCCGAGTGCGGACGCATCGGCGCGCCGCCGGTGCTGCCCTTCGGCGTGTCGATGGTCGCCCCCGTGCTCATGAAGTACGGCAACGAGGCCCAGAAGCGCCGCTATCTGCCGCGCATCCTTTCCGGTGAAGACTGGTGGTGTCAGGGGTACTCCGAACCGGGCTCGGGATCGGACCTCGCATCGTTGCGTACACGCGCAGTTCGTGAAGGCGATCACTACGTCGTGAACGGGCAGAAGACCTGGACCACGCTCGGCCAGCACGCCGACATGATGTTCTGCCTCGTGCGCACCGATCCTGCGGCCAAGAAGCAGGAAGGCATCTCGTTTCTCCTCATCGACATGAAAACGCCCGGCATCACCGTGCGTCCGATCATCACGCTCGATGAAGACCATGAGGTCAACGAAGTCTTTTTCGAAGACGTGAAGGTGCCGGTCGAAAATCTCGTCGGCGACGAGAACCGCGGCTGGACTTACGCGAAGTATCTGCTCGGCCACGAGCGCACGGGCATCGCGCGCGTGGGCGCGTCGAACCGCGAACTCGCCTTCCTCAAGAGCGTTGCGCTCAGGCAGAAGAAGCATGGCAAACCGCTGCTCGAAGATCCCGTATTCGCGGCGCGCGTGGCCGCCGTCGAGATCGAGCTGATGGCGCTGGAAGTGACCGCCGAGCGCGTGATCGCGAGCGCGGAGGGCGGACGCGGCCCCGGTCCCGAAGCGTCGATGCTCAAGATCAAGGGTACGGAGATCCAGCAGGCGCTGACCGAGCTGATGGTCGACGCGGTCGGCCCGCTTGCAGCGCCGTTCGACCCGGCCTACCTCGAGGGCGAGCACGAACACGCGGCCGGCGGCGACGACGACGCGGCCCCGCTCGCGGCGTACTACTTCAACTATCGCAAGACGTCGATCTACGGCGGGTCGAACGAAATTCAGAAGAACATCATCTCGCAGATGATTCTGGGGATTTGAGGAGCGGCGCCATGAACTTCAATTTCACCGAAGAACAACAGCAACTCGCCGACGCGCTGCGTCGCTATCTCGACAAGAACTACGGCTTCGAAGCACGCCAGGCGATCGTGAAGACACCGGCCGGCGTTTCGGACCAGCACTGGAACGCGTTCGTCGAACTGGGACTGACCGCGCTGCCGGTGCCGGCGGCGCAGGGCGGCTTCGACGGCGCGCCATTCGACATGCTCGTCGTCATGCAGGAGCTGGGCCGCGCGCTCGCGGTCGAGCCGTACTGGGCAACCGCGGTGGGCGTCGAGGCGCTCAAGCTCGCGGGCGGTGCGGCCGAACCGGAAAGCGCAGCGCTGCTCGAACGCGTCGCCTCGGGCGAGATCAAGCTCGCTGCCGCGTTCCACGAGCCGCCGTCGCGCTACGACCTGTTCTCGCTGGAAACACAGGCGAAGGAGACGGGCGACGGCTTCGCGCTCACCGGCACGAAATCGGTCGTGCAGCACGGCGCCCAGGCCGACCACTGGATCGTGCCGGCGCGCTTCGCGGGCGAGGTTGCGCTCTTCGTCGTCGCGCGCGATGCGCACGGTGTCGAGGTGGGCGATTACCGCACGATCGACGGCCAACGCGCTGCGACGCTGACCTTCAACGAAGCGCACGCGCGCCGTCTTGGCGACGAGCATGCCGGCGCGGCGACGTGGGAGAAGATTGCCGACTACGCCACGTTCCTGCTGTGCGCAGAAGCCGTGGGAGCCATGGACGCGCTCAACCACGCCACGGTCGAATACACGAAGACGCGTCAACAGTTCGGTGTGCCGATCGCGCGCTTCCAGGCGCTGCAGCACCGTATGGCAGAGATGCTGATCCACGCCGAGCAGGCCCGCTCGCTGACTTACCTGGCCGCCGCGCGTTACAGTAGCGAGTCGGCCGAAGAGCGGCGCCGCGCGATCTCGGCAGCGAAGGTGCGCGTGGGGCAGGCGGCGCGTTTCATCGGCCAGCAGGCCGTGCAGCTGCACGGCGGCATGGGCGTCACCAACGAAGTGGCGGCCGCGCATCTGTTCAAGCGTCTCGCGATCATCGAAACGACGCTCGGCGATGTCGATCACCACCTCGAACGCTTCGCATCGCTGCCCGGTTTCGCGCAGGCAGCAGCGTAACGCGTGGCGGCAGCAGGCAACAACGGGCAACATCGGCGGAGAAAACGGATGGGCGTGAGTTACGAAGATCTCGAAGTGGGCAAGCGCTATGTGGTCGGTTCGCACACCTTTGGGCGTGACGAGGTGGTGCAATTCGCGGAGCAGTTCGATCCGCAACCATTCCACATGAGCGAGGCGGGCGGCGAGGCGTCGATGTTCGGCGGGCTCGTCGCGAGCGGCTGGCATACCTGCTCGGTCATGATGGGCATGCTCGTACGCAACTTTCTCAGGGACTCGACCTCGATGGGCTCGCCCGGCGTCGACGAGATTCGCTGGCTCAAGCCCACGCGCGTGGGCGACACGCTGACGATGACGAACGCGATCCTGAGCAAGCGCGTCTCGGCGAGCAAGCCCGATCGCGGTATCGTCGAAACGCAGTGGGAAGGACACAACCAGCACGGCGAGCTGATCGTGACCGTGCGTTCGAAGGCGCTGTTCGGCCTTCGCCATCCAGGGAGCGTAGCGTGAGCGAAAGCGATGTCATGCAGATTGCCGACGCGGCGGCGTTGCGCGTGCTGATCGGCGCAGGGCCGCTCGTGAGCGGCTGGCGCGAGGTGAGCGAGGCGGACGTGCACGGTTTTGCCGACGCCACGGGCGACCACCAGTGGATCCATATCGACGCCGAACGTGCGCGCCGCGAGTCGCCGTTTGGCGGCCCGATCGCGCACGGCTTTCTCACGCTTTCGCTGATTCCCGTGCTGCTCGGAGGGACGCTGCACATGCGTCAGCGCATGGGCGTGAACTACGGGCTCAACCGCGTGCGCTTCACGCAGCCGGTGCCCGTGGGCGCGAAGGTGCGTGCACGCATCGCGGTGAAAGAAGTGAGCGACGTGGAGGGCGGCGGCGTGCAAGTCGTGTGGGATGTGAGCATCGAGCGCGAAGGCAGCGAGCGGCCCGCATGCGTGGCCGAGTTCATCACGCGGCACTACTTCTAGTTTGATTGCGTGCTCAACGAAAAGGGGCGCTCCGTTGCACGGCGGGCGCCCCTTTGATTTTGCGCGGATTTCCGCGTAATGCGTTAGTGTCTGGCGTACTGCGTCGCGCCGAACAGCATCTCCTTCGCCTTCTCATCCATGAGCGGCTTGCGCGCATTGGCGAGCACTTCCACGCCGCGCTTGACCGCCGGCCGCGCGGCGATCGTTTCGTGCCAGCGCTTCACGTTGGGCAGCGAATCGAGATCGATGCCCTGGTTTTGCCAGGAGCGCGTCCACGGGAATGCGGCGATATCCGCGATGGTGTACTCGTCCCCGGCCAGATACTCGGTCTTTTCCAACTGCGTTTCCATCACGTTGTAGAGCCGCTTCGCCTCGTTCGTGTAGCGATTGACCGCATACTCGATCGTCTCGGGCGCGTAGATGCGGAAGTGGTGTGCCTGGCCGAGCATGGGGCCGAGGCCGCCCATCTGGAACATCACCCATTGCAGCACGTCGTAGCGCGCCGCGAGGTCTTCAGGCATGAAGCGGCCGGTTTTCGCGGCGAGATAGATCAGGATCGCGCCCGACTCGAACAGCGAGAACGGCTGGCCGTCGGCGCGGCGCGGGCCTTCGGAGTCGGTAATGGCGGGAATCTTGTTGTTCGGGCTGATGGCGAGGAATTCGGGCTTGAACTGGTCGCCCGCGCCGATATCGACCGGATGCACCCGGTATTCGAGGCCGGTTTCCTCGAGCATGATATGGACTTTGTGACCGTTCGGCGTGGCCCAGCTGTAGACGTCGATCATCGTGGCTCCTTGGCACCATGAAAGAAGGCGCCGCGAAAGTCTGGATAGTCTTGCGCGACGCCCGATCTGGCGCAAATTAGCATAGATCGGCGTCGCTCGCAGAGGGCGCAAGAGCGCCCCTGCTGCGCTTGTGGACTTACGTGGACTCGCGCGGACTTACGAGCGCGTGACCGGCATTTCCACGCGCGATGCCGCGCCCGCGTCCATATGGCGAGCGAGTTCGAGCTTGGCGATGGCGTTGCGGTGCACTTCGTCGGGGCCGTCCGCGAAGCGCAGCGTGCGCGCCGAAGCGTACGAGTACGCGAGCGGGAAGTCGCCGCTCACGCCCGCCGCGCCGTGCACCTGCATGGCCCAGTCGATCACCTGGCAGGCCATGTTCGGCGCCACCACCTTGATCATGGCGATCTCGCCGCGCGCGCCCTTGTTGCCGACGGTGTCCATCATGTACGCGGTCTTGAGCGTGAGCAGGCGGGCCTGCTCGATCATGCAGCGCGCTTCGGCGATGCGCTCCTGCGTGACCGTTTGCTGGGCGACCGCCTTGCCGAACGCCACGCGGGAGAGGGCGCGTTTCGCCATGAATTCGAGCGCGCGTTCCGCGAGGCCGATGAGACGCATGCAGTGGTGAATGCGGCCCGGTCCGAGCCGCCCTTGCGCGATCTCGAACCCGCGGCCTTCACCGAGCAGAATGTTCGAAGCCGGCACGCGCACGTTTTCGAGCGTGATCTCCATATGGCCGTGCGGCGCGTCGTCGTAGCCGAACACGGTGAGCGGGCGGCGCACGGTGATGCCGGCCGTATCCGACGGCACGAGGATCATCGACTGTTGAGCATGGCGCGGCGCATCGGGGTCGGTCTTGCCCATCAGGATGTAGATCGCGCAGCGCGGGTCGCCCGCGCCCGACGACCACCACTTCGTGCCGTTGATCACGTAGTCGTCGCCGTCGCGCTCGATGCGCGTCTGGATGTTCGTCGCGTCCGACGAGGCCACGTCGGGCTCGGTCATCAGGAAGGCAGAGCGGATCTGCCCTGCCAGCAGCGGCGTGAGCCATTGCTGCTTGTGCGCCTCGCTGCCATAGCGCTCGATGGTTTCCATGTTGCCGGTGTCGGGCGCGCTGCAGTTGAATACTTCAGGCGCCCAGTGCACGCGGCCCATGATCTCGCACAGCGGCGCGTATTCGAGGTTCGTGAGACCCGCGCCGCGTTCGGAGGCGGGCAGGAACAGGTTCCATAGCCCGGCCGCGCGAGCTTTTTCCTTCAACTGCTCGACGATCTCCGTCGGCACCCACGCATTGCCGTTCGCGCGATTGCGCTCGACTTCCTCGTGGAAGATGGCTTCGTTCGGATAGATGTGTTCGTCGAAGAACGCGAGCAGTTTCTCGCGCAGGGCCTGCACTTTCGGGGAGTAATCGAAATTCATCGGTGACCTCGCAATGCGATGCAGTGACAGTGAAAAGTGAGTCGTTCTCGAACGGGGTTTCAGCGCACCTTCTGCGCGTAGCGCCAGGCGAGTTCCGCCATGGGCCTCGCGCGGCGGCCGGCGTCGATGGCCTGCGCGCTCGCGGCTGTGCCGTCCACGACGCGTTTCATGATGCCCTGCAGGATCGCCGCGATCCGGAACATGTTGTACGCAAGATAGAAGTTCCAGTCGCCGCGAATCTCGAGGCCGGTGCGCTCGCAATAGCGCGCAACGTACTGCGCCTCGTCGGGTATGCCGAGCGCCTGCCAGTCGAGGCCGGCAATGCCGCGAAACTGCGCGGGATCGACGTGCCAGGCCATGCAGTGATACGAGAAGTCGGCGAGCGGGTCGCCGAGCGTGGAGAGCTCCCAGTCGAGCACGGCCAGCACGCGCGGCTCGCTCGGATGAAAGATCAGGTTGTCGAGCCGGTAGTCGCCATGCACGACCGATACGCGCGAGCCCGCATCGTCGGGCGTGTGCTGCGGCAGCCATTCGATCAGGTGATGCATGGCGTCGATGCGCTCCGTTTCCGAGGCCTGATACTGGCGGCTCCAGCGATCGATCTGGCGTGCGAAATAATTGCCTGGCTTGCCGTAGTCGGCGAGGCCCACGGCGTTGGGCGTCACGTTGTGGAGCGCGGCGATCACACGATTCATCTCGTCGTAGATCGCGCCGCGCTGCTCGCGCGTCATGCCGGGCAGCGACTGGTCCCAGAGCACGCGCCCCTCGACGAACTCCATCACGTAGAACGCGCGGCCGATCACCGCCTCGTCGTCGCAGAGCGCGAGCATCTTTGCGACCGGGACATCGGTTGCGGCGAGCGCATCCATCACGCGGTATTCGCGTTCGATCGCGTGCGCGGACGGCAGCAGCTTCGCCTTGGGTCCTGGCTTCGCGCGCATCACATAGGTGCGGCCGGGGGTGACGAGCTTGAACGTCGGGTTCGACTGGCCGCCGGCGAACTGCTCGATCGTGAGGGGGCCCTGGAAGCCTTCCACGTGAGCGGCGAGCCAGGCGCTCAGCGCTTCGGTGTCGAAGCGCTGGCGCTCGGCAACCGGGCGCGTGCCTTCGAACGCCGAGTAGTCGGGGCGCGTTTGCGCGTTGTTTTTCGTGTCTCCATCCGGGGTGGCTTGCGCCATATTCGTCTCCCTTCTCCTGATTCTCCTGTGGGTCGCCGCGCGTCAGCCGCGCGGTCTATAGCGCAGGTATTGCGCGTACAGCATCTCCATCGTCGTGTTGCGGGTGTCGCGATGCAGCGGTGAGGGCGGAGCGTAGTTGAGCATGCGCACGACCCAGTCTCGCGGCGCGGCGCCGACATCGAGTGCGTTGATGCAGCCCGTGGCCTGCGCGAGATGGCCGAAGAATGCGCGTCCGCCCGCCGTGATTGCATGCGAGAGAATCGCGCGGTTTACGCCGCCGTGCAGCACGAGCAGCGCCGAGTCCCACGTGAGGTCGGCGCGCAGCGCATCGAGCGGCGGCAGCACGCGGTCGAGCAGCTCGCCGATGGTCTCGCCGCCGAGAAAGCGCGTGTCTTCCGGCACGATGCCGTCGAACACGCGCAGAAAGGCGTTTTCGACTTCAGCGGGAGGAATGGCGGCGAGACGGCCGCCGCGAATCTCCTCCCACGCGCTCTGCACTTCGAGTTCGATCGACTGACCGCTTGCCGCGAGCACGCGCTGCGCGGTCTCGACCGTGCGGCGCAGTCCGCTCACGATCACGCGGTCGAAACGCACCCCCTGCAAGGCGAACGCTGCGCCGGCGGCGGTGGCCTGGGCGCGGCCGTTCTCGTTGAGCGACACGGTGTCCGGGTCGATTGCGCGACCGGTCTCGTCGAAGTAGGTGACGTCGCCGTGACGCATCACGTAGAGGCGCCGGCGCGCGGGCAACGGGTACTCGGTCATGGGTGTGTCGCTCGTGCGGATTGAAGCCGGTTCACTTGTAGACAGGGGCGCGTTTTTCGAGGAACGCAGTAATGCCTTCGAGGCCGTCGCGGTGATGCAGCGACGCGACGAAACTGTCGCGCTCCGCAGCGAGCTGTGCTTCGAGCGGCTGCGCGTCGGCGACGTTCGTCAAACCCTTGATGCGCGCCACCGAATTCGGCGAGATCTTCGCGAGTTCGTCGGCCCAGGCAAGCGCCGTATCGAGCGCCGATTGCGGCTTCGAGAGCCGGTTCACGACGCCCAGTTCCGCGAGACGCGCCGCGCCGATCGGCTTGCCTTCCACCATCAGCTCGAACGCGAGGGCGCGCGGCAGCGAGCGCGCGAGGAACCACGAACCGCCACCATCGGGCGTCAGGCCTACGCGCGAATAGGCCATGACGAACTTCGCATCGTCGGCGGCGACGAGCAGGTCGGCGGCGAGTGCGAGCGAGAAGCCCGCGCCGGCGGCCGCGCCTTCCACGGCCGCGATGATCGGCTTGCTCGACTGGCGCATCGCGGTGACCCACGCAGCGAGCATGTCGATGCTGGCGGCCTGCACCGACGGGTCCTTCGCGCGGTTTTCGAGCAGGCGGTTGAGGTTGCCGCCCGCACAGAAGAAGTTGTCGGCGCCCGTGAGGACGATTGCGCGCAATGACGAATCGCGCTCGGCGGTGTCGAAGGCTTCGACGGCAGCGGCGTACATGTCGGGATGCAGCGCGTTGCGTGCGCCGGGGTTCGACAGCGTGAGGACGAGTGTCGATTCGTGGCCTCGCGGGCGGGTGCTGAGGAGTTCGGCGCTCATTGCGGTGCCTCGTTCGATGCGTTGATGTCTGCTGCGTCTGCTTGCGTCAGCGAAAGGCCGAGCTGCGCGCGGCGCGCGAGCCACGGCGACGGGCGATAGCGCGGATCGCCGAGCACGGTGTGGATGTTGCGCAGGATCGTGAGGATCGTGCGCGCGCCCAGCGCGTCGCCGAGCGCGAGCGGGCCGCGCGGGTAGCCGAGACCCAGCGTGACCGCGAGGTCGATGTCACGGGGCGTGGCGATTTGTTTTTGCGCGATGTCGCAACCGATGTTGACGATCGTCGCGACGATACGCTGCGCGACAAAGCCCGTCGAATCGCGGATCACGGTGACCGGCACGCCGTCGGCGGCGAAGAGCGCGTGGCCCGCGTCGCGGGCTTCGCGCGTGGTGGCGGGCGTCGTCATCAGCGTGCGGCGCTTCGCGGTGTCGAGCGGGAACAGCGTGTCGACGGCGACGACGCGGCTCGCGTCGAGCTGCTCGTCGAGCGCGGAGGTCGTGGCGTCGAGGCCGAGCGGCGCGACGACGATCAGCGAACCGGCTGCCGGCGTATCGCTTTCGTCGACGGCCACACCCGCTTTTACTGCGAGCGCGAGCACGGCGTCACGCGCGGCGGCGTTGCGGCGGCTCACCCAGACGCGCGCAGGCAGCGCCGTGGGCGCTGCGGGCTCGTCGGGCGCCTGCTGCTTGCCATCGACATAGCGATAGAAGCCTTCACCGGCTTTGCGGCCAACGAGGCCGCCTGCGAGCCGCACACCCGTGATGGGGGAGGGCGTGAAGCGCGGCTCCTCATAGAACTGGTGATAGATCGACTCCATCACCGGATGCGAGACATCGAGGGCGGTGAGGTCGAGCAACTCGAACGGTCCGAGGCGAAAGCCAGCCTGTTCGCGCATGATGCGATCGATCTCGACGAAGCTCGCTACGCCTTCGCCCGCCACGCGCAGGCCTTCGGTATTCATGCCGCGGCCCGCGTGATTGACGATGAAGCCGGGCATGTCCTTCGCGCGCACTGGCGTGTGGCCCATGCGGCGCGCGAGCGCCATGAGCGCGTCGCCAGCGGCGGGATCGCTGCGCAGGCCGTCGATCACTTCGACCACCTTCATGAGCGGCACGGGGTTGAAGAAGTGATAGCCCGCCACACGCGATGCATCGCTGCACGCGGCAGCGATGGCGGTAATGGAAAGCGAAGAGGTGTTCGAAACGAGCAGGCAACGCTCGCTCACCACGCTTTCGAGCTCGCGAAAGAGCGTGCGCTTGGCCTCGAGATTCTCGACGATCGCCTCGATCACGAGATCGCAGACCGCGAGTTCATCGATCGTATGCGCGCCGCTCACGCGTTCGAGCGCGGCGTTGGCGGCAGCCTCATCGAGCTTGCCTTTTGCCGCGAGTTTCGCGAAGGTGTCGGCGAGATAATCGCGCGCGGCGGCGACCGCCTGCGGGTTCGTGTCGTAGAGGCGCACCGCGAGGCCTGCCTGCGCAGCGATCTGGGCGATGCCGCGGCCCATCGCGCCGGTGCCGACGATGCCGATTGTCTCAATGTTGAAATGATGTGAAGTCATTGGAAGCCTGGCTCCATGATTGGCCTAGAATAGCACGGTCGTACAATTTTATGAAAACGGTTCGGCAGTTCCGAAAAGGGAGCTGCCTCTCTGAAGGAGGCAACGAGGATGATCAAGCTGCACGGTTTCGCGCTTTCGAATTACTACAACAAGGTCAAGCTTCTGCTGCTCGAGCACGGCATCGCGTTCGAGGAGCTGCCGAACAAGCTGCCGCTCGAAGAGGCGCAGCTCGCGCAGTCGCCGGCCGGCAAGGTGCCTTATATCGAAACGGAGCAGGGCTTTTTGTGCGAGTCGGAAGTGATCGTCGAGTATCTGGCAGCGCGCTTTCCAGAGAAGCACATTTTCGCGGCGGATCCGTGGCAGGCAGCGAAGGAGCGCGAACTCATCGTTTTCATCGAAACGCATCTGGAGTTGAACGCGCGTGAGCTGTATGGCGAGGCGTTCTTCGGCAGCAAGGTGACGGACGAGGTCAAAGCGACCATGGAAAAGCGGCTGCGCCGTTACGTGGCGGCCTTCAGGCGGATCGCGAAGTTCGCGCCTTACGTGGCGGGCGAGCAGTTCGGCGTGGCCGATGCGGCGGCGTTCGTGAGCCTGCCGCTCGTGGGCCGCGCGACGCAGGCCGTCTACGGTAGCGATTTCCTCGCCGACGTGGGTATCGACTGGAAAACGTATATCAAGCTGATCGGTGAACGCCCGACGGCGCAGCGCGTCAACGCGGACCGCAAGGCGTATATCGAGGCGAACTCGTAAGCGTTGCGGCGTTTTGCACGTTGTTGCGCGCGATGATCGGGAACGCACTGCCGTTCGTGGATTCATCGCGCGCGCACGACATCAGAGCCGCGCAAGCCGCTCGAGCGCGGTCGCGAGCGTGCTTTCCTGCTTGGCGAAGCAAAAGCGCACGACGCCCGATTCGTGCGCCTCGTGATAGAACGCCGACACCGGAATGGCGGCCACGCCGATCTCCGCAGTGAGCCACTTCGAGAATTCCGCTTCGGGCAGATCGCTGATCGCCGAATAGTCCACGCACTGGAAGTAGGTGCCTTCGCACGGCAGCAGCTTGAAGCGCGTGTTGGCGAGTCCGGCGCGGAAGAAGTCGCGCTTCTTCTGGTAGAACGCGGGCAGTTCCAGATACGGCTTCGGATCACGCAGATACTGCGCCAGGCCGAACTGCATCGGCGTGTTCACGGTGAAGACGTTGAACTGGTGCACCTTGCGGAACTCGGCCGTGAGCGGCGCGGGCGCGGCGACATAGCCCACCTTCCATCCCGTCACGTGATAGGTCTTGCCGAAGCTCGACACGATGAAGCTGCGCGCGGCCAGCTCCGGATAGCGCGCCACGCTTTCGTGCGGCTGGCCGTCGTAGACCATGTGCTCGTAGACCTCGTCGGAGAGGATCAGCACGTTGGTGCCGCGCACGATCTCCTCGAGCTTTTGCATGTCCTCGGCGCGCCACACCGTGCCCGTGGGGTTGTGCGGCGTATTGATGAGGATGAGGCGCGTTTTCGGCGTGATGGCCGCGGCGAGGCGGTCGAACGCAATCGCGTAGTCGGGCGCTTCGAGCGTCACGAACACGGGCTTGCCGCCCGCCAGTTCGATCGACGGCAAATAGCTGTCGTAGGTCGGCTCGACCACGATCACTTCGTCGCCCGCGTGCACGGTCGCGAGAATCGCCGTGAGGAGCGCTTGCGTGGCGCCGGCCGTCACCGTGATCTCGCTATTGGCGTCGTAGCGGCGGCCGTACACGTGCTCGATCTTGTCCGCGATCGCTTCGCGTAGCGCGGCGATGCCTGCCATCGGCGGGTACTGGTTGTGACCCTCGCGCATGGCTTGCGAGACGGCGTCGACGATGCGCCCGTCGCAATCGAAGTCGGGAAAGCCCTGGCCCAGGTTGACCGCGCCCTTTTCGGCGGCGAGCGCGCTCATCACGGTGAAGATCGTCGTGCCGACGTTCGGCAGACGCGACGGAAAAGAGGGCGTGAGCAGGGTGTCCTGCGAATTCTGCGTGGGATGCGGTGCGTTCATGTCGCGGGCGGGAGTCGGGCGTTGGGTTGGGTCAAAGTCCGATTGTAGGCAAATCGGCACCGCTGCGGTGGTCAGGCCGGGCGCGCACGCCGTGATGCAGGGGCATCAGGCCTGCGCTGCTTGAGCAGCGCTTTGCACGCATTCGGCGACGAAGGCGTCGGGCGTTGCGATGCGAAAGCCAAAGTCGCGCGCCACGCGCTTCGCGAGCTTGAGCACCGCGCGGTCCTTCGAGACGAGCCACCGTGCGCCGCTTGCGCGCGCCAGTTCGAGAAACTTCTGGTCGTCGCGGTCGCGGCATTGGGGCAGGGGCCGCGCGTCGGCGGCAAGCCCGGGCAGCTCGATCAGTTCGACGAGGCCGGCCAGCGCCGCGAGCGCGTCCGCTTTCGCGACGCCGCGGCCAGCGAACTGCGGATAGTCGAGCACGTGGGCCAACTCGGCCTGGCAACGCGCGTCGATCAGCGCCTGGATCGCGCCGCGCTCGAGCGCCGCGCGAATGGGGCGCGTGTGCGCGTCGTCGAACACGAGGATATCGAGCCAGACATTCGAGTCGAGAACCACGGGGAGCGCGCGAGCGGCGGCGGGCGAGAGGGATGCTGCGGTTGGGGGCGTGAGGCCGGTCATTCGTGAATTCGCTACAATCGGGCTTTCGCCTTTGAACATCGGCACATCGTGCCTGCAAGCCTCTATGATAATCGTTCTGTCGCCGGCCAAATCGCTCGACTATGACACGCCGGCGCACATCGAAGCCCACACTATCCCCGATTTCGTCGACGACGCAGCCGAGCTGATCGCGGGCTTGCGCCGCCTCTCGCCGCAGCAGATCGGTTCGCTCATGAGCATTTCCGACCCGCTCGCGCGCCTGAATTTCCAGCGCTACGCCGACTGGTCGAAGCAGTTCAGCCAGACCAACGCGAAGCAGGCCGTGCTCGCGTTCAACGGCGATGTCTACGAAGGCTTCGACGCGAAGTCGCTCTCGTCGGCGGATCTCGACTATGCGCAACAGCATGTGCGTGTGCTCTCCGGGCTCTATGGCCTGCTGCGTCCGCTCGACCTGCTGCAGCCTTATCGCCTGGAAATGGGCACGCGTTTCGAAAATGCGCGCGGCAAGGATCTCTACGCGTTTTGGGGCGAGCGCATCACGCACGCGATCAATGCGCAGATCGAGCACAACCAGGCGAAAGCGGCGAAGGGTGCGCGCGTGCTGGTGAACTGCGCGTCGAACGAGTACTTCAAGGCCGTAAAGCCGAAGAAGCTCGCCGCGCCTGTGATCACGCCGGTATTCGAAGACTGGAAGGGTGGGCGCTACAAGATCATCAGCTTCCACGCGAAGCGCGCGCGCGGCTTGATGGCGCGTTATGCCGTCGAGAACCGCGTGGCGGAGCCCGAGGCGCTCAAGGCGTTCGACGTGGAAGGCTACGCGTTCGATGCGGATGCATCGAACGATTCGACCTATGTATTTCGTCGGCGCATCGCCGAGTAAATGAACAAGCAAGCGGGAAGGAAAACACCATGACGATTGCCATCTCCAGCCATTTCGATGCGGGCGCGATCGAGGTCCTGTCGTGCGAGCGCGCCGACGACATCCGTCTGCGCGTGCGAGCGGATAACCAGTCCGAGTTCGCGCAATGGTTCTACTTCCGCCTCTCGGGCGCGCGCGGCGAACGTTGCGTGATGACGTTCGAGAACGCGTCGGCCTGCGCATTTCCCGAGGGCTGGCGCGATTACCAGGCCGCGGCGAGCTACGACCGCGTGAACTGGTTCCGCGTGCCGACCTCGTATGACGGGAAGGAACTCGTCATCGACCACACGCCCGACTTCGACAGCATCTACTACGCGTACTTCGAGCCGTATAGCGAAGAGCGTCACTCGGAGTTCCTCGGCGCGCTTCAGCAACTGCCGCACGCCACACTGACGGAACTCGGCCAGAGCGTCGAGGGCCGCCCCATGTCGCTGCTCTCGCTTGGCATGCCGGGCGACACCGCGCCCGACGGCAAGCCCAAGAAGACGGTCTGGATCATCGCGCGCCAGCATCCGGGTGAGAGCATGGCCGAGTGGTTCGTCGAAGGGTTGGTCAAGCGGCTCGCCGGTTGGGGCGACTGGGCTGGCGATCCGGTCGCGCGCAAGCTTTACGACCGCGCCGTGTTCCATATCGTGCCGAACATGAATCCGGACGGCAGCGTGCACGGGAATTTGCGTACCAACGCCGTGGGCGCGAACCTGAACCGCGAGTGGATGGCGCCGGACGCGCAGCGTAGTCCCGAAGTGCTGGTCGTGCGCGATGCGATCGAAGCCACGGGCGTCGATCTCTTCTTCGACATCCACGGCGACGAGACGCTGCCCTATGTGTTCGTGGCGGGCTCGGAAATGCTGCCTGGCTTTACCGATCAGCAACGCGCGGAGCAGAAGGCGTTCATCGAGGCGTTCAAGGTGGCGAGCCCCGACTTCCAGGATCAGCACGGCTACGAGGCGAGCCGCTACCGCGAAGATGCGCTCAAACTCGCGTCGAAGTACATCGGCCATCGCTACGGCTGCCTGTCGCTCACGCTCGAGATGCCGTTCAAGGACAACGCCAATCTGCCCGACGAACGCGTAGGTTGGAACGGTGAGCGTAGCGCCGCGCTTGGCGCTGCGATGCTGCAGGCCATCCTGCATCACGTGGAGGCGTTTGCGTAACACGCGTCTTCGCCGCGCAGACATCAAGAAAAGGGGGAAACGGCCAGGCCGTTTCCCCCTTTTTCGCGTCGAGAACACCGACGGGTTCAGTTGGCCGTCGTCTTCTTCTTTGAAGTCGCTTTTTTCGCAATGGATTTTGTCGTCGTCGATTTGCTGGACGACTTCGTGCTGCTCGTCGACGTTTTGTGGCTCGACTTATTCGCAGGCGTTTTTTTCGAACCGTTGCCAGTGGCCTTCCTGGTCGAATGCTTGCCCTTTCCATGGGCGCCGCTCGACGCCGTGCCGCGCTCGCTGCGTGCGTGCGCCGGCGGGACCGGATCGTTCCAGCTGAACGCGAGCATCTGCTGCCCGACATAGCCGCAGCGAAACTTCAGGTCATAGGGCGAGTTGCCGCTTTCTTTGGGAATGCCGATGCCGTCGACTGTCACGATCGTATCGACCTTTACGCGCTGCTTGCCTTCGTCGAACGAGTCGTTCCACGGCGTCACGCTCGCATGCGCGCTGTCGAACGAACTGGGCGGAAACTCGACGTGATCGAGCGCTTGCGATGTGCTTGCGACGAAGTCGCCGTGCGCCGCGCAGTCCGCGACTAGCGGGTCCGCGTGCATCTGGGTGACGAACTGCTTGACGAGATCGTTGTGTTGATCGAGTTGATCGGCCTGCGCGGCTGGCGCGGCGATGAGCATGAGGCTCGCGGCGCACGCCGCCAGTTGACCGGCTACGAACAACAGCCGGCGAGATGCATGGTTGCAGTCCATCTGCTTGCTAGGGATGAGGGATGAGACGTCAGGCACCGTAAGATGCAGCCCAGCCAGCTTGAGTTCAATCCGGAAACAATTATTTTCTTCTGTCAGAGCAGTGGGATCGGCGCAAGCGCTGCTGCGTATGCGCTTGCGGCCGAGCGCGACGTGCGGTCGCGCCGTCGCCACGTTGCTGGCGGTGGGGCGTCTGGCTGAGGCAGCGTTCAGGTTCGCGGGCCGCCCAGGCGATAGCGACGCACGTCGTACGTGGTGACCCAGGCCGGCCGGTAGACGGCGATCAGCGCCGTTGCCATACCTGTGAACCAGGCTTCGCCCGAAGCGAGTAGAAATACGCTGAATGCATAGCCTGCGGGCACGGTGATCGCCGATCCGCCGTTGAGCGCCACATGGGTGCCGAGCGCGAGATAGGCCGCCGCCGAAACGGCGATGGCTGGCGACACGAAACCCTGGCCGACGATGAACATGAAGAGGTTGCGCGGCAGCCACGCGGTGCAGGCGCGCTGCAGTAGCGCCGAAATCGCGACAGGGAAGGCGCCGAATATCAGGAAGGTGAGGGCGACGCCTTCCCAGGGGGCGTCGAAGACCAGTGCGGCGAGCCCGACGACGACGCCCATGGCGACGAGCGCGAGCCCCCAGTCGAATAGCGTGACCACGAGTGTGGCGCCGAGCAGGTGCAGCACGGTGCCGTCTTCGAGCCACGCATTACTTGCCCACAGCACGGAGATTGCGACGACGATCGCAAGCCACACGTGCTGGAGCGTGGCGTCCTGCAGACGCTTGAAGGGGTTCTTCCATAGCGCGAGCGCGAGCAGCCCCACGGTGACAACCCAGGCACCGATAGCAACCCAGAACGGAAGCGGCGTAAATAGGAACCCCATGTGCTTCATATTACTCGTTGGAAGGCGAGCCGTGTGCGCGAGCGAGCACCAGGGCTTCCTCCTCCGTGCTCTCACTGGCCTCGCCGACGTCGACGGGGCGCATCTGCTGCGCCGCGGCGAGGTCGCCATAGGGCGTCACTGGCTCCGCCGCGATGGGTAGGGGAGCCGCACTGTCGCCTGACAGCAACGGATAGCGATGCGCAAGAGCGTCGCGTGCGCGCAATGGCACCGGACCGTGCTCGCCGTGCCTGGGCTTCGCCGCCCGCTCGCATTCTGCGCGCAGCACTTGCAGCTGGTTCGCGAGCAATCCGTTGTAGATCGCGACGGCTGCCGCGCGATTGGGCGCGCCGAGCTGCTGAAAGATGCTTGTCAGATGGACTTTCACCGTGCCCTCGCTGATGCCGAGCGCTCTCGCGATCATCTTGTTCGTATTGCCCATATGGACGCAGCGAAGGATCTGCTCCTGTCGTGGTGACAGGTCCACCTTCGGACGTACCTTGCGGGCCTGTGCGGCGGCCTGGGCATCGCGCCGGGGCGGCAGCGGCCATGGCGTGCATGGACCGAGCACGTCGGCCGGCAGATGATCGCCACCAAGCATGATGAGTTCCAGAAACTTCACAATCAGGACGGAGTCCGTTGTGCGCCGGATGACGCCGCGGGCGCCTTCGTTGATGAGCGCGCGCACAGTCGTGGGCGTCTCGGCGCTGTCAACCAGTATGGCGACGGGCAAGCTGCGGTGCCGCATGACAAAGTGGCGCAGTTCGCCGGCACGGATGTCGTCGTGCCAGTCGATCACGATCAGGTTGGGGGTGAACCGTTGCAAGGCGCGCTCAGCGCTGCGCCAGTCCGGCGCATCATTGAAGCGTGCGCGACGGTCGATTTGTCTTAACAGCGCCTTGAGTCCTTCGCGCCTTTCGGCGTCCGGATTGAGTACAACGAACCGCATGGATATGCCCTCCTTTCGTAACGGCCTCTCGCAATATTGTGAAATGCGCACCGCTTCTACTCGGCGGTGAACCAGACCAGCAGCACCATGATGACAAAAAGGTTGCGCGCTGGCGGCCTGTCCAAAAGGCATAAGACATAGGGCAAAAAAAAGTCCCGCACACAGGCGGGACCGGGTAGGAATTTGGGCGTTGTCCTAGTGGAAATGTGGCTGTACGGGCTCAGCATCTTCTGGCATCTCGGCGTGGACGATCTCGCCGAGTGGATCCGCATAGAGCGGCACGCCGCAGTCATCGCAGTATTCCGGCTCGAAGCGGCCAGCGTGACGACGGATATCGGTGATGCCCGATTCCTTCAGCAGCGCAACGATCTCTTCGAGCGGACCGCTGCTGACACTCTCCTCGGTCGGCTCTTCGTCGATGTCGGCGTCGCCGTTCTCGCGGCCATAGAGCGGCCAGACCACGCCGTACAGCACGTCATTGCTGCCGCGCTTCGTGAAGCCGATGCGGTATTCGTCGATACGGCGCTCGCCGAACCCGGCGACGACGGCGCGCAAGTCCTGCGCGCCCGCGCCGATCGTGTCGAGCAGATAGCGCACGGCGGTGCGGATCGTGTGCGGGCGCACGCGCTCATCCGCGTCACGGCAGGCAGAGTAGTAGGCGTCCGGCAGCAGGCATTCGAACTCGCATCCTGGCATGACGACGGCAAGGTTGGCGCCGCCCTGGGTAGCCCATTGTTCCAGGCATTGACCGCGCTCGATGCGCGAGCCGTGTTCCTCTTCTTGCCAGCGGAAGAGCGGGGCGCCAACGGGCGCGGCGACGACGGCGAGCAGGAAACGCGGATCGGCGAGGATCGGCGACGTTTCCGGCAGTTCGCCCGAGCTGATTTTCGCCGGCGCGCCGCTCAATGCCGCCTGGGTAAGCTGTTGTGCGAGGCGCCAGGTTTCGACATGGTGGCGCGGCAACTGGTCGATGCTATAGAGATAGGGGGCCATCGCCACGCGCGTGCCGTTCGCCAGCACATGGGCCTGAAGATGGGTGCGCAGGGCGTCGGCGCCGTCGGCCTTCAGCGGGCCCGAAGGGATGACATAGCGCGTCCAGGCCAGCACCGGCGCGGCGACGAGCAGCGCCTCGTATTGCGCGCCGTCGTGTTCGACGATGAACGACTCGCTGTGCGTCTCAGCCATGTCGGCGAGCGCGCCGTAGGCGTCCGGATGATTCTGCTGCAGATGATCGAGCGCGGCGTCGAGTGTGGTCTGATTGCCGTTGCGCACGACCTTCGCTAGCAGCGTGTCGAGCTTTGCCTCCCAGAAGCGGTCTTCGGTGCGGCTGCCCGAGGCGAACAGGGCGAGCGAGAGGCCGACGAGTTTGTCGGCGTCAGGAGGAAGGCGTTTGGCGATTCGCGAGCGCATAAATCTGTGAGTTTGGGTGCAGAGAACCCCATATTCTAGTCGGTTCCGTGCGCGCCATCGGATTGGGCAGCAGGAGCGCACCGAATGGGCCCCGGTGCGATGCAGGATCGTCGTTGCTGCACAGCCGGAAGGCATCGACCGGAAGCACTATGACGACTGCGCTATGGAGCAGGCGAGCCATGGTCAGCCCGACTTTACTAGCCGGTCAAAAAACCGCTTGCAAGATGTCATCTGCGTGACTAGAATTCCGGTCTTTCGCGCTTTCGATGAAGGCGCGGGGAGACGGGAAGCCTGGGGCGAAAGCCTTGTGGCGGCTGGGTCTGCGGGTGATTCGAAGTTGAGCGGCAGGTTGAACGAAGTAAAAAAACCTGTTGACAGATCGCCAGACAGTCTTCATAATCTCGTTTCTCTGCTGCTGACGCAGCAACGCAGAAAGAAGCCGGTAGTTGAGCAGTTTTAACGGCGCTTTCGCGATCGATCTTTAAAAATTTACAGCCGATAAGTGTGGGCGCTTGATGCGGTGGCGACCCGATAGTGTTCTTAGGAATGGTACCGGGAGCAGCAAAAGTATCAAGAGTCTCACACTAAAGTAAG